>JAZQIL010000168.1:0-8519 GCA_045541055.1 Oscillospiraceae bacterium | reverse complement strand
TATCACAGTTCACCGCCCAAACAAAATTTTTAAGTCTACAAGAGAATCAGGCAGAAAAAATACTTTCAAGACCGCCGGAAAAGTTAGGAGACAGCGACAGAGAGTATGCAGAAAAAATCATTCAGCAAACAGAACTTGATAAACTGAATTTACAGAAACAAAGACCAAAAAATCCATGTATTCTTATGGATGATGCAACGCCAGAAGCCGTTCTCAGACGAATGACAGAAACAGGCGGAAATGTCGGAACATTCACAGCTGAATCCGGATTTATTCAAATTTTAGCCGGAATGTATAACAACGGAAACGCAAATATTGACTTGATTCTAAAATCTTATGACCGTGAAATTTACACTTGTGACAGAGTTACCAGAGGAACACAAACCATTGAATCACCTACACAGACTATATGTGCATTTGTCCAGCCAGCATTATACAGTACATTACTTTCTAATGAAGCATTCAGAAACAGAGGATTTTCAGCACGTTTCCTGACATGCAGACCGGAAAAAAGAGCCGGAACAATCGACCACCGAAACAACACTCAGCTTGATGCAACAGCAAAGAAACAATATACTGACACGATTCTTGAAATTATGAAGAATCCGTTCGTTGATAACCCTCCAACAATCCAGTGGGAACAAACAGCTGCTGATTTTGCTACTGATTATATGAACACTATCGAAAAGACCATGCAGAAAGGCGGTACAATGGAAACAGCTACCGATTATGCGGCAAAAGCGGCAGGACGTTATATTCGCATTTGCGGAATTCTGCACTTATTGAAAAATAAAAATGCCATTGAACCTCTCTCCATGGATACGGCAGAGAAAGCCCAAGAACTTCATGACTATTATTTCCGACAGTCTGAAATTGAAGTAGATACCGCCGACAACATGGAAGATAAAATAACAGAGCTGATTGAATCAGTTATCATTGACTTGACGGAACACGGAAAGAAAACAGCTACAGTAAGTGATATTTGGCAGAAAGTTAGAAAAATCCGTATGAGTGGAAAAAATTGTTTTAGTAACAGAGAGGATTTCAATAGCTACCTTGACAGCATAGAAGAATCTGGAAAAATTCAGGTTATTTCTACCGGAAAGAGAAAAGATATATATGTCAATCCGTTCTGGATGAAATCTATCATGAACTAATCAAAATGCCCTCTGACTTTTCGGAGGGTATTTCTTATTTAGGAATCTAGGAAATCTAGGAATTCCTATTTTCCTATTTAGGAAATTTAATTCCTAGATTCTTAAAATATGCTAAAACGCCCTTAGAATCTAGCTTTTTGTGAAGCCTAAACAAGTAGAATCTAGGAATATTTAGGAAATCTAGGAACATTTAGGAATTTGAATTCCTAAATCTTTAGCCCAATATATAGCCAAAAAAATAGAATCTAGGAATTTAGGAATTTTTTCTATATAGGATTTTTTAAATTTTTTTGGTATTATTTGGAAAATTACCACGAAACGGAAAAATGAAAATTATATACCCGATTTTGTTCCTAAATTCCTAGATTCTAAAAAAATGGCTATACATAGCAGTAAACATTTAGGAATTTGAATTCCTAGATTTTCCTAAATTCCTAGATTGTTCCTAATGATACATGTGAAACATTTGTTCTAGGCGTATCAGTTTATGACAATTTATAAAAAGGAGATGAATTCAATGGAAACAACAACTGTGAAAACTAGAACCGCCACCGCCGAAAAGTTTACCGAGCGGCAACAGCAACAGCGAGTTGTGAAGTGGGCGCAGGAGCATGAAGCAGATTTTCCGGAGCTGAAACTTCTGTTTCATGTGCCAAATGAAAGAAAGTGCAGCCCCCAGCAGGGCATACAAATGAAGCTGATGGGTGTACGTTCTGGAGTGCCTGACTTGTGTTTACCAGTTGCAAGAGCTGGATTTCATGGACTGTACATTGAAATGAAGTCAGAAAAGGGCAAAGTTTCAGAAAATCAAAAGTTCTGGATTGAGAATCTGACTGCACAGGGATTTCAGACAACTGTGTGTTATTCATGGCTGGAAGCTGTACAGGTACTGGAAAACTATCTGACAGAAGCTTGAAGCGGTCGTGAACCGGTCGAGAAATGAACTCCGAGCGAACAAAGAGAAAATCAATTTTCTGGATGTCGAAGCAAGAGCGAAGCACGGGAAAATTGAAATTTCGGAGCTACTCTTGAATACCTCAGGAACAGCTTGCAAGCCCTTCTGAATCTGCATGATGTATCTGACATTTCGCTGCACAGAAGCCGTGAGAAATGTCCCTGACAGCCTTGTGAAACGGTCACAAAGAGAGTGAATTCAATGGAAAGAACGCACTGTGTAAATTATGCACCTCAACAGGCATAGAAGGCAAAAGGAAAACAGTATTCTGGAGTAAATCAGTATACAAAGAGCCTTCCGCAGAATTCTGCGGAACAAAAGCCTATTGAAACCAGAGAAGAACTTGCAAAAACTGCAAAAGTTTCTCACGATACAAGTAAATTTCAATCAAGCTGTACAAGCCTTTTACAGCCCCTGACAGCTTACATGATAATTTAATACCAGTATCAGAAGAAAAGCCCCCACAATGCCTGTGAGAACCTTAAAACGGCATTCAGTATAATTTTTCCGACATTTTTTCTATAAAAAAGAAACTACTGACAAAACTTAACTTTCTGCATGATGTCAAATGATGGCATTGAAAAACTGAAATGATAACAAATACTAACGTTTGAAGCTACTACAGAAAACTACAAGTTAAAAAATGTTGAATTGTGAATACTTCCTCACTATAAAAATGCCTTGACAGCCTTGTGACGGGCTTATCTTCTTACAGGTGTAATCTTCTGACATTCAGCTGTAAAGCCGTGACAACGCCGTGAGAGCGTGTTCTATATATCAGAAGAGTGCTGAAATAGTGCTGTATTCGTGCTATAAAAGTGAACAAAAAGTGCTGTATGAATGCACAAAAAATCTGAATGAAATTTATCTGATATGCTGAATTGTTTCACGTGGAACATAATTCAAATTATAGATTATTAAAAACACAATCGAACTGATAATTCTGAATTTTTCGGAGTAAATTTCACAAAAAGGGCAGAAGTCTTGAAAAATCATGCTGTATCTGTAATTTTTGGAAACAATAAAAGGCGACTTTTCCGACACAATAAAAAGAACCGTCCGGATGCTGGACAGCCTTCTTATTTCTTATATCTGTACATGTGGGATTGATACCAGAGCCGGAGAAAGTACCTGACTGTGATGCAGACGGTTTAACCATTCTCACATTGATTGTCGCAGACGGCAATTAGAGCGAGCCTGATAGCAGAGAGATTGTTTCAATGGTAATTGCCGGAGAAATTCTTCTGACTGTACCAGCAGGGCAGAAGTAACGCCATAGCAGTTATGACAGTCTGAAACAGTCCATCATAACAGCTATGGCTTACAGCCGAGCCGGAGAAAATCTGCAAAATATTTTGTGACTTCTGATTTCTAAATTTTAAGTAAAATTTCTTTAGTAGTCTTTCATCACAGCTTGAAGCAGTTCTCCGGAGCTGGATGCAGAGCTGACAGCCTGAAAATTCTCTTTTACAGGAATTCACTGACAGCTGCTAAAGAATAAATCTGGTAAATTTTTCTTAAAGTTTATATTTTCAATTTAAGAAAGCTATTATTGATTGAATTTAATATTATAAATTTAAGTATTGAAAACTTATATTTTAAACCTTTCAAAAAAACTTATAAAAAGTGTTTGACAAACACTCTGAAATATGCTATAATTGACTTATAATTCAGACGAACGAATAAATTATAAATATTTGAAAGGATTGATTATATGAAATTCTATGGTTATTGCAGAGTAAGCACCACAAAGCAGAGCCTGAAAAGACAGCAGGACAATATTCATAATGCTTATCCGGATGCAAAATGTTTCTCCGAAGAATACACCGGAACAACCAGCAACCGCCCACAATGGCAGAAACTCTTGAAAGCAGTTCATGAAGGTGATACTATCATTTTCGACAGCGTTTCCAGAATGTCAAGAAATGCCGAAGAAGGTTTTCAGGATTATAAAGCCCTCTTTGAAATGGGTGTAAATCTGATATTTCTGAAAGAACCGTATGTAAACACAGAAACTTATAAACAAGCAATGAAACAGCAGCTTGATTCTATCTCTACAGGTGATACAGCAGCAGACGAACTTATTTCAAGTATCATGAAAGCATTGCAGAAGTATCAGCTTACACTTGCAGAAAAGCAGATACAGCTTGCATTTGAACAATCTGAAAAGGAAGTCAAGGACATTCAGCAAAGAACCCGTGAAGGCATGAAAGCCGCTGGAGCTGGTGAGAAAATCAGCAAGGCAAGAACCGGAAAGAGCTACACTTCTAAGAAAGAAGCCGGAGCAAAAGCAATTATTCTGAAACATTCAAAATCATTCGGCGGTACTCTTGCAGATGATGAATGTATGAAACTTGCAGGAGTTAGTTTTGTAACGTTCTATAAGTATAAGAAAGAGCTGAAACAGGCAGAATCAGAAAGGAGCGAATAAGATGACAGAATTTCAATTGAAAATAGCTGACTATCTGATAACAAAGTACAGCAAAACAGGCTATGCCTATAAATGCATTGATGGGGATGCAATCAAAGTTTTCAATGATGACGGAACAGAGAGCATTTTCAGAGTTGTTGACGGTGATGTAAAGGAAGAAAAGCAGGAAACAGCTGACATATAACAGAAAAATCAGGTACAGCCCTTCACTGGAGCATGTACCTGACCTGAAAGAGAATCAGCGGCTGGATATAAATTCCTCTAAGGCTTTTTCTACAGTTGCATTCAGCGTGATGTTATGCGTTACTGCAAATAGTGCTAATGCTTTATGCAGCTGTGGAGAAATACGCACATTGAAACTGCCTTTATAGCTTTTTTCCGGTTCTATGCCTAATTCCTCACAGGATGCAATATAATCCTCAACAGCGTTTTCAAAATCGGTTCTCAGTTCTGTGATGCTGTCACCTTCATAGGAAACTAAGCCATTCACACCTAAAACCTTGCCAAAAAGAACATTATCTTTTGCGGAAAATTCGACTGTACCAATATACCCCTTATATTCCAGAACATTCGCATTATTCATATAAGACCCTCCATTTCTAAAACTGCAATGATTTGTTTCAGCTGGTATTCCTTCATGATATTATTGTTTGCATGTGGTTTATGGAATCCAATCACTATTTGACCATTGACGAACATCACTCTTGAACCGCTTGTTTTTCCTTTGTTGGAGAGCTGGAAGCCTAAAGAGTACAGTAAACTTTTCATTTCGTCAAAAGTGAAGTCTTTAGGAACACTTTTTAACCGTTCAATCTGTTTTTCCTGTTTGCTCAACCGAAGCACCGCCTTTCTGATTCTATTATATCACAGCAGAAAGAAATTTGCAACTAAATTTCAGTTACAAATCAGAAAAGAGAGAATTCTCAGACAATACCAAAAATAAGAAATCCCCGTCCGGTATATGCTGGATGGGGATTTCTAATATCTGTCACCTAAGGTGACAAAATGCACAAGTCAACCGAGTTGACAGGCTGTCAACATGTTGACAATGCACAATTTTTTTTTATTTCCTATGCACAATAATCAGATGATTTTATTCTAACCTCCGGTGCAAAGTGCTGAAAATGCCGATTTTTTTATGACAATATGTAATAAAGCCTTGACATTTATGTTTTTGTATGCTAGAATTATCAGTAGAGAAAACAAAAAAGTCTTTGCATGATTGCCGTCATGCAAAAGACCTCCTTGAAAAATGCTGATTTGATTGCCGTCGTATCAGCGGAAACATAAAAACTGTTTACTTACCACGGTTTACAGTTTCATTATTTTCATTTTACATCATGTGCCGCAAAAAGTCAACACAAAAACTGTGAGTTTGTCTGGATGCACAAAAAGTATGTATTGAAATCATAAGTTTTCAACAAAAACAATAATGAAAGATTTACCAGATGTAAAATGAATAGTTATGAGTTTATGCCTTCTGCTGATTGATGTGATGCAATCGCAGAGGGCTTTTTGTTTTCTCAATCTAACTGAAAAGAGGTGTATTCAATGGCAACTCAGAAGGAAATCAGAGCTGCACAGGCTGCCTATTTGAGAGAATGGAGAAAGAAGAATCCTGAAAAGAACAGGATGTATTGTGAATCCTACTGGAACAGACGTATTGAACGCATGAAAGCAGAACAGCAGACCAGTCAGACCACCGGAGCTACTCCGGAAAATCAGAAAGGATGATATTCTATGCATGACGATTTTGAATTGAAGATGATTAAAGAAATTTGTACGAACGCTGAAATTGCTTTAGGAGCATACGAAGCACTTAAAACAGCCTACCCAGTAGCAGATGACGAACTTCTTATGTCGGCTATCAATGCAGCTGCTCAGATGATGGCAACAAAAGTTTTTGAAAAGGAGCGTATTTGACCATGTATGTTAAGACAAAAAGCGGAACAAAAGTTGACGTTATCGACCTTGAATTTTTCTGTACATGCCCTGTTTGTGGTCGTGAAGTCGCTGTACCTGACTTCTTTGAATTCTGCTGTGATGAAAATTTTGACCCATACGACAGCGACATTTTATGTGATGACTGTACCAGAGAATCAAACACTTTCAGGCAGATTCTTTCTGCACATGTGCCGGAGTCTCAGCTTGATGCAGCTGTACAGCGTTCTTTGATGGCACTGCACGGCGGTGTAACTGCCTGACATAGAAAAAAGAAAATCTCCTGACTGGAATCAGGAGAACGCACAGAACGGTTTGACAATTCAATTCTTCTATTCATATAGTACCATATTTTCAGCGAATTGTCAAGCCTTCTGTGAAACATTTTTACAGGAGTGATGTATATTTATGAAAATTAAACTTCATGTTGATGTTTGGAATTATGCAAGCAAACCAGAAGCAACAGAAGCCGGAAAAATTAAATGCAGACTTTATCAGAACCACAGTCGGAACAGCCTTAGAGAAATTGACACAAATACTTTGATTGATTTCATCACAAGCGGATGCACAATTCAGCCTTGTGTGACATATTCGGAGGATGATTTAAACAGTCCAAGCCTTGACAAAGACGGTAACCAGCGACATGACAAGAATGGAAAACTGCTTTACAAGCAGAAGTATGAATTTATGGAACAGCAGTTATTCTTATCTGACCTTGACAATGCCGCCAAAGATAAAAGCCGACTTCCTGATTCTGATTATATCAGTTATGAAAAATTAGAAGAAATCTTAGGAGAACATAACCTTCCAGCAGCTTTTATCTATGAAAGTTTCAGCAGTAAACCAGACTTTGAAAAATTTCGTGTCGGATTTTTGATTGATGAACCTGTCACGGATGAAACCGAGCGTAATAAAATCATAGCTGTACTTATGAAGATTTTCGGAAAAGCTGTTGACACTTCTTGCAGTAACATTGACCGCATTTTTTACGGTTCTAAGCCTAATTCAATTCGCTATGCTGAATTCGATACAGTCAAGAAAGAAGTATTTCTGAAACTGTACGACAAACTTTTCCCAACAGAACCGAAACAGCCGCAGGAATTACCATTGAATCTCTCCCCCTCTGTTGTCTCCCCTATTCCTTCCGGAGGATTAGACAAGACCATCTCACCGGATTTTGACCCAGATATATTACTTGATATGATTGACCCGGATGACCTTGAATACAATCCAGACGCTGAAATTGGCTGGATTGCCGTTTCAACTTCTTACAAGTATTATTCAACCGGAACGCAATCTTTTGAACACTGGATGCAGTGGAATCAAAAATTTCATCACAATAATGAAGAAGCTAACCGCCGCACATGGAACGGACTTAAAGGCGGATGCAGTGACGGAACATTAAAAGAAGCCGCCAAGCGTTCTAATCCTTCTGCTTATCAATCCTATGTTGACAGCATGAACGCAAAAAGCAGAGAACTGAAAGAGCGTAAAGCACAGAGGGAGAAATTCAACGGCAATCAGACCAGCGGAAATAATCAGCTGACTGCATGGACAGAGGTAAAAGAGATAGTTAAATCTAAACGACTTCCTGAATTTAAATTTCCCGTTGATGTTTTCCCAGAACACATTGAAAAATTTATTGATTCTGCTTGCAAACATATTCAAGTTGACCGTGCTATGATAGGGAGTGCAGTTCTTGCTACATGTGCATTGGCATGTCAAGGACGTTTTAATATTACGCACCCAAGCGGAAATGGACATAAAGAAGAATTACCTCTTTTTATTGCAATCTCAGCAGACCCGGGAGAGCGAAAAAGTGCAAGTCTGAAAGTTGCTTACAGTCCTATCAGGGAATGTGAGAAACAGGCAGAAGCACAATATAATCAGGAGTTATCACAGTTCACCGCCCAAACAAAATTTTTAAGTCTACAAGAGAATCAGGCAGAAAAAATACTTTCAAGACCGCCGGAAAAGTTAGGAGACAGCGACAGAGAGTATGCAGAAAAAATCATTCAGCAAACAGAACTTGATA
>JAZQIL010000167.1:0-25762 GCA_045541055.1 Oscillospiraceae bacterium | reverse complement strand
ATAAATTTTGAAAATATAAAGCTTTTTGAGTACTTTCAGCAGAAGAAAGACAAATCAGCCCTTGATGATATTTTCTTAATAATGCCGAGTCAACAGGTTTTTCAGAAGAAACTAATTTAATTAAATTATAATAGCCTTGCTGGTTTTCACATAGTAAAATAAATTTTTGTTCCGGTTCTGTACAAAACAGCTGACAGGCGATAATGGGCTTGATTCCTGCCTTTACAGCTTCCTGATAAAAGAGAACGGCACTGTAAAGTGTGCCGTTATCTGTAATAGCAACTGCTTTTTGTCCGGAGTCTTTCAGTTGCTGAATGAAATTTTTGATTCTGCACATTCCAAAAGGAAAGCTGTATTCACTGTGAAGGTGCAGATGTACGAAATCTGTATTCTGAATGTTCATGATAAACTCCCCCTGTAATGCTGTGCTATTTGGGCAAGTTTTTGAAAGCGGTGATTCACTCCCGAACGTCCAATTGGTTTCGAGAGCATCTGTCCCAGTTCAGAAAGGCTTAAATGCGGATTGTCTAGCCGGAGCTGTGCAAGTTCCTGTAATTCCGGAGAAAGTTCTTTCAGCCCGTCATGCTGAATAATCTCCTGAATGTCACGGCATTGTCTTTCTGAAGCAGAAACAGTTTTATCAATGTTTGCTAAATCGCAGTTATTCCGGCGGTTAATCTGGTTAATAACTTCCTTATTGATTTTAATTTCAATCAGCTGAAGTGTACATTTCTGTGCGCCGATAAAAGTTAAAAAATCTTCAATTTCCTCACTGGCTTTCAAATAAGCAGACCAAGCATATTTTCTTTGCATGACATTCGGATGTACACCAATGCTGTAAAGAATATCGCATAAATCCTGACAAAGCTGCTGTGTCGGAATCGCATATTCCAAATGATATTCTTTCATAGGGTCGGTAATGCTTCCGCAAGTCAGAAACACACCTCCCAGAAATGCGCCCATACTATTTGTAGGAAGATTACGCATATCAATACAGCGTTCTTCATGAATGTGAAATGTATGACGAATTTCAGTAACGGGCTTTAACCCTTGAATTTTATAAATTGTCAGCATTCCGCCGTCTTTGCGAGGTTTATTCTCAATAGAAAGCGGAACAGATGCGCCAAATACAGTTTTCAGAAGAACAGGAAACACAGAACGAAATACTTCACTGCCACTTTTAATACAAATTTCTTCACGGGTGACAGTACGCCCAAACAGAAGCATTCCGTATAAACAAGCAAATCTGCGGTCATGGTCTGTAATTGTATTGCGGATACATTCACGGACATCATGAGAAAAACTCACAATTCTTCAGCTCCTTTTCAGTGTCTGTCTTTTTTAATATCTCTATGCATTTTATAAACACGATAGCCTTTTTCTTTAAGGGTATCGCCGACAAGTTCTGCAAAGGTAACACTTCGATGTTTTCCACCAGTACACCCAAAGGAAATCACAAGCTGGCTTTTCCCTTCTGAAATATATAGCGGAAGCAAAAATTCAAGTAAATCATTGATTTTATTCAGAAGTGTCTGAGACTGTGGAAACTGCATGACATAATCCCGTACAGAAGATTCTGTGCCGGTATGCATTTTAAGTTCCGGTATATAGAAAGGATTCGGCAGACAACGGACATCAAATACTAAATCTGATTCAGCAGACACACCATATTTATAACCAAATGACATCACTTTCACGATAATAGAATCTGAATGATTTTCAAGAAAAATGTCTCTGATTTCTTCGCCAAGCTGTGAAGTGCTGAGACGGGAAGTTTCAAAATAATAATCCGCCTGTGTCCGGAGCGGAAGAAGGGCTTCCCGTTCTTCCTGAATTGCTCCTAAAAGGCTGTTGTGCTTTTCTGCAAGAGGATGTTTCCGGCGAGTTTCTTTATAACGCTGAATCAGCATTTCATCAGAAGCTTCTGTAAAAATAACTTTTATCTGGTGAGGCATTTCAGCCTTTAATTTTTTAACGACTTTAGAAATTTCTGAGAACATTTCACCGGTGCGGATATCAACCGCAATTGCAACTTTATTCAGGCTTCCGCCAGTCTGGTTACAAACTTCCACGAAATTTAAAATAAACTGAGGAGGGAGGTTATCAATGCAGTAAAATCCAATATCTTCCAGTGTTTTCATAGCAGTCGACTTTCCTGAACCGGACATGCCTGTAATAATGATTAACTGCATGAAATTTCCTCCTTCTGTATGCCCAGAAGTACAGGTTCTAATTCAAGGATATAGCCTGTTTTTTCCAAAACTTTATCATGCACATCATGACAAAGCTGTAATACTTCTTTACAAGTCGCATGACCTAAGTTAATGACAAAACCAGCATGTTTTTCACTGACTTGTGCATCTCCGACCTGATAGCCTTTCAGACCGCATTCATCAATTAAAAGAGAAGCATAGCTGCCCTGCGGGCGTTTAAAAGTACTTCCTGCACTAGGAAAGTTCAAAGGCTGTTTAGACTTGCGCCGTTCAGAGTAGTCCTGCATTCTGGAAGAAATTGCTTCCGGATTATCTTTTCTGAGCTGAATGGTTACAGACGTGATAAAGCCGGAATGTTCTGTGAAATAGCTTTGCCGGTATGCTAAATTTAATTCGTTATGCAATAAAATTTTTTCTGTGCCAGATTTGTCCAGATAAGTACAGGAGACTGTAATATCTTTCATTTCTGTGCCATAAGCTCCGGCATTCATGAATAAAGCTCCTCCGATAGTGCCGGGAATACCGCTTAAAGCTTCCATACCAGAAAGCTCATGTTCCATAGCTGTTTTGGCAACGTTTGAAAGGATTGCACCAGCTTGACATACCAGTGTTGTTTCATCTGAAAATGCAATATCTGAAAAAGCGTTCCCAATATGCAGAATAATTCCTTTGAATCCAGCATCAGATGCTAAAATATTGCTTCCTCTGCCCATGACGAAAAAAGGCAGTTTCTGTTCAGAGCAGAACTGAAGCATTGCACTAAATGCTTTTGAAGAATTGATTTCTACCCAATAATCAGCATTTCCGCCGATATGAAATGTAGTGTGTCCGCTGAGCGGTACATCTGTAAGAAATTTCATCTGGTAACTGTCACAAAGCTGTTTCAGTTTTGTTTTCATGCGTAACAGACCTCCAATTAAAATGCATCATAATCCTTGATTGTTTCTGTGCCTTCCATATCCATTCCAAGACGGTCAAGCAGTTCAGTTGCAGCATTATAGCCCATCTTTTTCTGACGGTTATTCATTGCAGCAACTTCAAGGATAACAGCAAGATTTCTGCCTGGTTTTACAGGAATTGTTAAACAGGGAACTTTTACTCCAAGAATGGAAGCATATTCTGTATCAATGCCCATTCTGTCATAAATTTTTTCAGGATTCCAAAGCTCCATTTCTACGACTAAATCAATTTTTTCCGTCATTTTAACAGCACCCATACCAAAGAGCCTTCTTGCGTTAATAATACCAATACCACGCAATTCCAGAAAATGGCGGATATTGTCGGGAGAACTTCCCACAAGGCTGATATTAGAAACTTTACGGATTTCCACAGCATCATCTGCTACTAAACGATGACCACGCTTTACAAGTTCAATGGCTGTTTCACTTTTACCAACACCACTTTCACCAGTCAGAAAAACACCTTCGCCGTAAATTTCAATTAAAACACCATGACGGGTGATTCTAGGTGCAAGATTTAAATTCAGAAAGGCGATTAAACCGGACATAAAATTAGAAGTACTTTCTTTGCTTCTGAGTAAAGGCATTTCAAATTTTTGAGCAAGTTCCAGCATTTCAGAGAAATAAGGCAGTTCTCTTGTAATGATTAAAGCCGGAAGTTTCTGAGAAAATAGTAATTCAAGACGTTCATATCTGGTTTTTTCGTCAATTGTGGAAAGATAAGCGAATTCCATTTTGCCGATAATTTGGATTCGTTCCGGATTGAAATACTCATAAAAGCCCATTAACTGTAAACCGGGACGATTGACATCATTTTCATCAATAAGCAGTTCAGCAGGGTCTTTCGGGGTGTAAATGACTTCGAGTTTAAACTCATCAATAATTTTTTTCAGAGAAATTGTAAATTTTTCAGCCATAATGACAGCTCCTTTAATAATTTTATGTGTTAATTCTGCGGATGCAGTACATAATTTTTGATTTTTGATTCTTTAGGGATTTCATCGCCCTGCCATTCAGGGATAATAGGAACGGAATTAGAAATTTCAGAATAAGAGTTTATATTCTGCTCTGTGACGGGGACAAGCAGACAGTCTGCTGGAAAGGATTCAGCAGCTGAAAGTGTTTCAGTATCGTCTGCATCAAGCCGAATGAAAAATGCTGTTTCAGGGGCTTTTGAACGCATTTCCGTAAGCAGTGCTGTTAAATACTGAAAGCGTTCCGATTCACTGCATCTAGGGTCAAGTGCATTAAGTTCCGTTCTGGGGAAAACGGGGAATTTTACACCTTCACAGATAATGATACGAAAGCCAGCTGTTTCAAGTTCTTCTGCGATGGAAGAAAGATAATCCTGTGTCAGAATGCTGAACGGTGACAGCCATAAAGTTTCCTGTGCTGTGGATTTATCCGTCCAGAATTCTCCTGTTTCCGGATAAAGATAAGAAGCATCAGGATTATTTTTGGGGAAAATAGAATCTTCCAATGTATTGATAAGAGCAACCGGTTCAAAACCTTTTGCTGAAACGTCCTGAAAGATAGTTGGTAAAGGAATAACTGCCTGTACAGCATTACATCTGACAGCATCTTTCACAGAAGTAGCATAATAAATATTACCGCCTTTAACCTTTAACGGAATGATTAAATGTGTAATGCCTTCCGGAACTGTTTCTAATGCAGATTGTAAAGCGGTTTCCGTCATTAAATCAGAACTGTCAAGGGAATAGCCCTGCATAGAGGGGGCTTTCTGTATGAAACCGATTTCATCCTGTTCAGGTTCAGAATCTGTCGGGATATCTGAGATTTCTTCTGATGGCAGTTCGGAACTGTTTTCATTTGATACAGAAGATTCAGAAACAGTTTGATAAGTTTCATATGCATCAGCCTTTTCAGCATAATGTGACGGAGGTGCAAGAAAATTTGTTTCCTGTAAAAAATTAAGAACAGGTTTTCCGGCACTATAACCTAAAAACACCAATACACCGGCAATGAGAATTGTCACAACAGCAGAGCCGGTATCATGCCGGATTTTTTTATGATAAGCAATTTTATCTTTCCGGCGGTAAATTTTCCGGCCTTTTGGTTTTATTTTCATAAAATTTCATGGTATCTCCTTTCAGATAAATTCTTTTGTTCTGCTGATTATTTCTTTTTCTGTTTCAGCGATTCCACAGCAGATTTCATGTCATTCTGCCGGAAAAGGTAACTTCCGGAAACGAGGACATCTGCACCAGCTTGAAGGGCTTCTGGAGCGGTTTGGCAATCAATCCCACCATCGACTTCCAAAATAATATTTCTGTTTTGAATCATATGTCGAATTTCCTGAATTTTTGCAGTCATGTCATGCAAATAGCCTTGACCACCGAAACCGGGTTCTACTGTCATGACAAGAATTAAATCTAAATCATCTAGAAACGGCAGAAGTGCTTTTGCAGGTGTATTTGGTTTAATAGACATGCCAACCTGACACTGATGCTGTTTGATGCTTTGAATCGTTTCAAACGGATTGACAGGACTTTCCAGATGAAAAGTAATTAAGTTTGCGCCGGCTTCTGCAAAGTCTTTCACATAAAACAGG
The DNA here is from genome assembly GCA_045541055.1 of Oscillospiraceae bacterium. GTDB lineage: Bacteria > Bacillota > Clostridia > Oscillospirales > Ruminococcaceae > UBA3855. The sequence continues at coordinate 20,018 of JAZQIL010000167.1, read as the reverse complement.
GGATTTTCAATCATTAGATGGACGTCCATAAATAAATCTGTCTGTTTGGAAAGGGCTTTCAAAACAGGAAGTCCAAATGAAATATTTGGTACAAATCTGCCGTCCATGACATCATAATGCACCCAGTCCACACCAGCCTGTTCCAAACGTTTTACTTCTTCTCCAAGGCGGAGCATATCGGCACTTAAAACCGAAGCTGAAATTTTTGTACTCAAAATAAAACCTACCTCCGAAATGATATAATCTCTTTTATATATTATATCTGAAAATTTGCATTCCGTCAATAGTTGAGAGGGGGAATTTTTGAAAAATATTTTAGAAAGGCATGTTCTGTTCAGGACGGGCATAGAATAAAACAGAATCTTCCGGAAAGGATGTGAACCCATGAAACGGAATATTCTCAAAGATACAGTATTATTAACAGTTATTCAGATGATGCTTGACGGAATTGGCCTGTTGTTAAATGCCTTTATGACAAAGCATTTAGGTTCAGAAGCAATGGGCGTACTGACATTAACAGGGTCATTTTTCCGGTTAGCGTCCATGATTGCGAGCGGAAATGTCTTTTTATGTGCAAGCAGATTCATTTCCGAAGAGTTAGGAAAGGAATGCAGAAATCCTAAAAAAGTATTAGGCTACTGTTTGAAAGTAAGTTTATTGTTAAGTTTTGCAATAAGTATTTTAATTATTGTAACAGCACCATGGTGCAGTCAGCAGTTTTTAAAATCTTCTGATTTAATGAATCCAATTCGGTTCATGGCAGTGGCATTGCCATTAGTGACATTGACAGCTTGTCTGAAAGGGTATTGTAATGCTTGTTGCAAAGCTGGGATTTGTGCGGTATCAGATGCAGTCAATTTTGTGACACATACAATTTTGACGGCTTGTGCAGTATATTTTTTTCCGCCTTCAACACATGCAGGAATCTGTTATATGACAGCATTCTGCACGATAGGAAGCGAATTGATTACACTAATCTATTTATTATGCTGTCTGCCGTCATGTAAAACGGAAGCAACGGGAAATGTTTCCATTTCATTAAAAAAATATATTACATTAGCAATACCAGTAATGGCAGGTTCTGCTTTAACCTCTTTTTTAAGTGCTGCAAATGATGCACTTGTCCCTGTTACACTGAAACAGTCAGGAAATTCCAGTGCAGAAGCATTAAGTCAGTTCGGAATTTTTGAAGCCATTGTGCTTCCGGTATTATTTTTCCCGTCTACAGTATTAGTATCGCTTTCTGGAATTTTAGTTACTGAAATCGCCAGAGAAAATGCCGGATGTCATAAAGAGAAAATTACAGGCATGAGTGAAAAAATTATCAGACAAACAATTGTATTTGCAGTATTTGTCACAGAAATTTTAATATTATTTGGAAATAAAATTGGATTACTTCTTGACGGAGGAGAAACGGCTGGAAGGACAATTGCTTTGATTGCGCCGGTTGTGCCGTTTATTTATCTTGAAATTGTACTGGAAAGCATTATTAAAGGCATTGGCGCACAGGCATTTTCTTCTTTGAATTATTTAGCAGAATATATTGTCAGAATTTCATGTGTGTTAATTTTTATTCCAATATTGGGATTTTATGGAATTGTATTATCTTACTATGCAAGCAATATTTTTGGAAATTTGAACCGCATAAGAAAAGTCATGAAAGAAACAGGCATGGAGTTTTCTGCGGTCAAGCTGATAGGAATTCCAGTTTTTTCAGCCATATTGTCAGAAGAATTTATTAAAATGCTGTTTCACATTCTGCATACTGCACCGGAAAAAAATATTATCAGTATGCTGCTTTTTACAGCGTTATGCTGTCCGGTGTACCTGTTAATTCAGAAAGAATTATTTCATTTGAATTTAAATATTCAGCCACAAAAAAACCGCCTGTAAAATGCAGGCGGTTTGAATTATTGATTTCTGCCAGTAATTCTGGGCTTTAAAATTCTGATGTAAATTTCACAAAGCCCGTCCAGAGAGCCGTCATACATCAGGAAAAACGGATTTAATAAAATCAACATGATTTTTCCGGCATGTTTTCCATAAGTCTGTAATTCTTCCAAAAGTTCCTGCATTCCGAACAGATAAGTATTCAGATAAAAATACAGAATCATGCTGAGATTGAACAGCAGAAGTTTCAGAATCAGCTGTACAGGTTTAGCATTTATTTTTTTCAGGTAGTACTTAATTAAGGGATAATTTCCGAAAAACATAATAAATACTAATGCTGCTTCTTTATCATAGGTGATAAACAGGGAAAGCAGTCCTACTGCACAGTAAGTTACCCAGCCCCATTCAATGCCTGTTTCCATGACAACAATTAAAAGCAAAACGCCTGCAATCATCGGCAAAACCAGATATAATAACGGAAAAACGCCTGTTAAAAACATGCTAAGCAGACAGAAGGAAGAAACAATTCCTCCGAGTGCTACCCGATAGCTTAATTTTTGCATTAAACATTAATTTCAGCTTTATCATCAGAAACACCGTTTGCATCAAGGACAGGCTGAACACAGTTAGCAATAAATTCTTCTACCTGCTGAGGGCATCTGCCAATAAAGTTTTCAGGTTTCATAATTGCATCAAGTTCTTCTTTGGAAATCATAAACATAGGTTCTTGCAGAATCAGTTCACAAAGATTATTGTCAAGACCTTCCTGTTTTACACGTTTTCCGGCAATCATGGAAAGTTCTCTGATACGTTCGTGAAGTTCCTGACGATTACCGCCTTTCTGCACAGCATCCATCATAATATTTTCAGTTGCCATGAAAGGCAGTTCTGCCATAACACGCTTTGTAATGATTTTTTCATAGACAACAAGACCATTTTCGGGGTCAGTTACGTTCAGCATAATATTTAAAATTGCATCTACACCAAGGAAAGCTTCTGCAACAGAGATTCTTTTATTAGCAGAATCGTCTAAAGTTCTTTCAAACCATTGTGTTCCGGCAGTGAAAGCCGGATTCAGAACATCACACATGACATATCTTGCAAGAGAAGTAATTCTTTCATCACGCATGGGGTTTCTTTTGTAAGCCATAGCAGAAGAACCAATTTGATTTTTCTCAAAAGGTTCTTCCATTTCTTTGAAGCTCTGCATTAAACGGATATCATTGGAGAATTTGCTTGCAGACTGAGCAATTCCAGCTAATACAGAACAAACCTGATAATCTACTTTTCTGGAGTAAGTCTGACCGGATACCGGAACAACTGCATCAAAACCCATTTCTTCAGCAATCAGTTTTTCCAGTTCTTTAATTTTGTCAGTATCACCGTTGAATAATTCCATGAAAGAAGCCTGTGTGCCGGTTGTACCTTTTGAACCTAAGAGCTTTAAAGACTTGATTCTGAAATCTAAATCTTCTAAATCCATCAGTAATTCATTGCACCAAAGTGTAGCTCTTTTGCCGATAGTAGTCAGCTGAGCCGGCTGTAAATGGGTATATGCCAAGCAGGGGAGAGCCTTATATTTATCAGCGAATTTTGCTAATTGTGAAATTACTTTTACAAGCTTTCTTTTTACGACTTGAAGAGCATCACGCATAATAATTATATCTGTATTATCACCGACATAGCAGGACGTTGCTCCAAGATGGATAATTCCGGCAGCTTTCGGGCATACCTGACCGTAAGTGTAAACATGTGCCATGACATCATGACGGACTAATTTTTCACGTTCCGCAGCAACGGCATAATCAATATTTTCAACATTGGCTTCCAGTTCGTCAACTTGTTCCTGTGTCACGTTTAAACCGAGTTTCATTTCAGCACGGGCAAGCGCAACCCAAAGTTTCCGCCAAGTAGTGAATTTTTTATCAGCGGAGAATAAATATTGCATTTCCTTGCTTGCGTAACGGGTGCAGAAGGGACTTTCATAGCTTTGATTTGACATGAGTTTCATTCCTCCAAAATAGTATTAAATTTCTGTCATCATAAGGGCGAATGACATCAGGGTGCATTTCTGCATAAGCAAAAATTTGTTCAGCAGCTTCCTGTTTGAGAAATTCCAATAAATTTCCAATTGGTTTCTGCATCATGACTTCACAAAGTGGTGAAAGAGTGATTGCTGTCCGGCCGTTGATAGCAGAAACTTGAAACGGATAAATCTGACATTCAAACGGTTTCTGTTCTCCAAGTAAACAGCCTTTTTCGGTATCAAGAAGGGGACACAGAAATAAGTCGTCCGGATAATCTTCCCGAATTCGAAATAAAAAAGATTCTTTACCTTTAGAAATAAATTTTGCTTCTGGCAGAAGTTGTTCTGCTTTCTGACGGTTTTCAAAGTTAAGTGCAGGCTGTTCCCAAGTGTCGTAACGACTGAAAACACAGCATTCTTTGCAGTCAGCGCAGGCATTCCGACTAAGCAGTTTTGTCAGCAAATTCATCACCTCATGCAACATGATAATTCTATTATACTATATTTTACAAGAAAATGCAATAGCTTGTCAGAATTTTTTATATTATGAATAAAATGTGAATTTTCTCTTGCAATTTTGAAAACAATATGCTATAATAAACATGTAGTAGATTATTTGATGAAAATTACAGGGGTGATATGTATGCAGACACATGTTTATGAATGTGCCAAACTAACGCTTGATTTCATTATGATGATGATGATTTCAAGATATATTTTTTTAATTCCGCCATTAAAGAAAAAAGAACATCAGCTAATGAATCCGCAGTTTTTATTTATATTCTGCGCTTATGTACCAATTTTGCTGATGTGTTTTTTTGCGGGAACAGTTGCAGGGTCAATTATGATTGGAATTGCGATGGCAGTATATTGTTTTTTAACGGCGGAAGGAAAAAGACGAAAATATCTTAAAATAAGCAAATTTATTCCGATTGCAGGGCTGTGCTATGGGTTGCTGATGCCATTGGAAACGCTTCCGGTAACAATTTTAAAGTTAAATCATGATGCGGAAGAACTTTATGCAATGGGCTTGTATCTCCTGATAGGGTTAATTTTAATCGGCTTTGTCATATCCGGAAGAGACTGGAGAAAGAATTTCCGAAAAGAAATGCATTATAGAAAGCTTGAAAAATGGGAAAAAATTTTACTTTATGTAGTAGGCATTTTAATGTATGGCTTTGTCGCAGCAGTGTATTCTTATTATAATATCAATCAGACAAATTTCAGAGAAATTGCTTTATTTGAAAGCATTATGATGACGATTATCGGTTTTGCAGTGACATTGACGATTATGATTTTAATTCTTGTGGGGAATAAAAATGCACATATGCATCAGGACTTGCTGGAAATGCAGCATAATATTATTGTTACTATGGCGGATATTGTGGAAAACCGTGACGAAAGTACCGGCGGACATATCCGCAGAACCGCTAAATATGTTGAAATTATTGCAGAAACATTAAAAGAAGAAGGCTGGTATCAAAGCATTTTAAATGAACATTATATTAAAGATATGGTAGTAGCTGCACCTTTGCACGATATCGGGAAAATTCATGTACCAGATTCCATTTTGAAAAAGCAGGGAAAACTGACAGATGAAGAATTTGAAATTATGAAAAGTCACACTACAGAAGGCAGAAAGTTATTGTTACATGCTGAAAAAGAACTGGGACATTTTAGTTATTTGGATATTGCAGTAGAAATGGCTTATGGACATCATGAATGGTGGAACGGAAAGGGCTATCCTCAAGGGATTGCAGAGCATAATATTCCGCTTTGTGCGAGAATTATGGCAGTGGCTGATGTATTTGATGCAATTGTTTCACAGAGATGCTATAAAGGTTCTATGAGTATTGAAGAAGCTTATAATATTATTAAAAAAGAAAGCGGTACACATTTTGACCCGATTATCGTTTCAGCGTTTTTGCAGTCCCGTGACAAGATAAGTGAAGCACTTGAGGAATTTCAAGAGCCTTTGATTAAAAAATAATATTTTCAGAAATAAAGCAGATTCCAGTTAATACACCAGAATCTGCTTTTTGATTATTTATAGTAAATGTAATTTTCTTTTCTTGGGGAAGCTTCAGGCAGTTCAGAAGCTGCGTAGCCAATTGCACAATGTCCAATGCCTTCATAATCGCCTTCAATGCCAAGTTCTTTTAAAATAGCTTTTCCTTCTTCAGAATTGAATTCTTCTTTTGCACGGTGAATCCAGATACTGCCAAGTCCAAGACTTTGTGCAGCAAGCATTAAATTCTGCATTACCAAAGAACCGTCATAAAGATAAGTAGGTGCAGTTTTATCTGCAAGAACAATTAAAATAACAGGCGCATTGTAAAACGGGTCAAAATTTTCTTTTCCCATAATCTGTGCATTCATAATGGAAAGCTTGTCCCTTAAATCTTTATCTTTGACAGCGAGAATAATTGGAGACTGCCGGTTCATGCCAGTAGGTGCGAAAGTACCTGCTTCACAAATTTGCTGAATGACATCATCTGGCAACATATCAGACTTGAAATCACGACAACTTCTTCTTTGTTTTATTGTTTGCATCACTTGATTCATAGAAAATTATCCTTTCTGAGCGTATTATGCAAAATAATCAGAAATGACTTTTGCTTCTGCCTGAGCCATTTTTTCGAGGTTTTCATCTACCATAAGCCATTTTGTTGCATACAGATTAGAATGGAAGCTATGCTCTAATAAAATGCCGGGTGTACCCACTGCATGAGAACTGTAAAGTACTGTATACCAGTCAGCATTGTCCTCATCTGTTGCATAACGTTTCCAAATTCTTCCTTGCTGTTTTGTACCCATGACTTCATAAATCGTATCAGCGAGCTGTTGACCGAGTTCATCTGTCACACCGCACACCTGACAGCAGGCAAGCGGAAAATCAATAGAAGTATCCTCTGAATAATTAGAATGAATACTTAAAAACAGGTCACAGCCTTTAGACATTGCTCCACGTTCTGTCAAAGAAGGGTCTTCGTCAATATCCTGTCGGGTAGTAATTACTTCAAACCCATAGCTTTCCAAAGCATCTTTCACATGGAAATGCATTTGCCAAGTGAAATTGGATTCATAATAAGTACTTACAACATTGCTGTGATTGTAATGGTCGCTGTAGTGACCGGGGTCAAGGCAGATTTTCCGAGGGTGATAAATACCGTCTGTCTGGAAACGGTAAGCCTTATCATCAATGGTGACAACACCAGTTTGCATAATGCCTTCTGTATCGAAATAATAAGTATTTTCGTCAATTTCCTTCCAGCCGGTTACAAGCGTACCAGTTTCATCAAAATATTTTCTGCCTTGTTCAGTATCTGTCCAGCCGGTCTGAAGTGCAGGAGCAGGCACATCTTCTGTTAAAATGCCATTAGAATTAAAATAGTAGTCCTGACCGTTGATTTTATGCCAGCCAGTGAGCATATCACCGTATTCGGAAAAATAATACTGATTTCCGTCAATATTTGCCCAGCCTGTATGCAGATGATAATTTTCATCTGCATAATGAGAAGCATCTATCCAGCCTGTTTGCAAAATACCATTTTCGTCCGCCTGATAGGAAACAAAACCGAGAGGTTCTGACAAATTGCCTGCACCACGTTCAGAGGAATAAACAAGTAACTGAGCAGCATCCATAGAATTGATTTCGCCGTCTTCATTGATATCAGCAATTTGAAATGCCTGATAATTTTCAGAAATATTTTCATTTTTGTTAATGAGAAAATCTTCAGCAGAGGATTCTCCAGCACCAGCAGCAGCGGCAGCGGAAAGAATGACAGCAGCATCAGAAGCATTTGCTTCCTGATTGCCGTCTGCATCACCTTTATGATAATCTGGTGTAATACAGAATTTTCCGGTAACGGGTTCGCCGTCAATCATGATATAAGCATTTCCGTTTTCATCATAAGTCAAAAGCTGTGTATCTTCTTCCTGCTGTGCGAGCGGAACAGAGATATTCCGGACAGAAGGTTCTTCTGCATGTGCTGGAAAAGCAGTCACCGCAGATGTCAGTAATAATCCGACTGTAAGAGCGCATACAAATTGATAATGCTTCATTGGCATTCAAACTCCTTATAAAATATTTTATCTGGTTACTTTCAGATAACTCTATTATAGCATAATTTTAAATATCTGTCAAGAAAAAAATCATTGACAAGCCAAAGATTTTGTGCTAGAATAATATATGTTATTCAGATTTTTTCAGGAAAGGACTATGATATATGGCTAAAAAACAGGATTATGGCAACGAAAGCATCACAATGCTGAAAGGGGCGGACAAAGTCAGAAAACGTCCGGGGGTTATTTTTGGTTCTGACGGTTTAGATGGCTGTGCGCATTCTGTATTTGAAATTATTTCTAATTCGATTGATGAAGCAAGAGCTGGTTTTGGAGAGAAAATTATTATTACCCGCTGGAATAACGGTGAAATTGAAGTAGAAGATTTTGGTCGTGGCTGTCCGGTAGATTTTAATAATACAGAACAAAGATATAATTGGGAATTAGTTTATTGTGAATTGTATGCAGGGGGCAAATATGATAATGCAGAAGATTCTTATGATTATTCGCTTGGGCTGAATGGATTGGGACTTTGTGCAACACAGTATGCTTCTGAATTTATGGATGTGACTGTGCATAGAGATAATACAGAATATACCCTTCATTTCGAGAAAGGTGAAAATATTGGTGGTCTGCATAAAGTTGCTTGGAATCAGAAACAGACCGGTACAAAAACACATTGGAAGCCGGACTTGGAAGTTTTTACAGAAATTCATGTACCAGATGCATTTTTTCATGATATTCTGCGCCGTCAGGCAGTCGTGAACCCAGGATTATTATTTATTTACCGCTCTCAGCAGGAAGACGGAAGCTTTTTAGAAAAAGAATATTATTATGAAAACGGTATTTCTGACTATGTACAGGAACTGACCGGAGAAAAAGCGATGACTTCTGTACAGTACTGGACGGCAGAACGTATGGGACGTGACAGAGCAGATAAACCAGATTATAAAGTAAAATTATCTGTTGCAATGACATTCTCTAATCAAATAAATTTATTGGAATATTATCATAATTCAAGCTTTCTGGAACATGGAGGTTCACCGGATAAAGCCGTCAGAAGTGCCTTTCTTTCTCAGATAAACAGCTATCTGAAAAATAATAATAAACTTCAGAAAAATGAATCTTCTGCTTCTTTTGAAGATATCAAAGACTGTTTAGTATTAGTATCTTCTTCATTTTCTACGCAAACTTCCTACGAAAACCAGACGAAAAAGGCGATTACAAACAAATTTGTACAGGAAGCCATGACGGAATTTTTAAAGCATCAGCTGGAAGTTTATTTTATCGAAAACCCCGAAGAAGCAAATAAAATTGCAGAACAGATTCTCATTAACAAGAGAAGCCGTGAAAATGCCGAAAAAACAAGATTAAATATTAAGAAAAAACTTGCTGGTAATATTGATTTGGCTAATATGGTGGAAAAGTTTGTGGATTGTCGTACAAAAGATATCACCAGAAGAGAATTATATATTGTAGAAGGAGATTCTGCACTTGGAGCTGTTAAACTTGCCAGAGATGCAGAATTTCAGGCCGTCATTCCCGTTCGTGGAAAAATTCTGAACTGTCTTAAAGCCGATTATCCCCGTATCTTTAAAAGTGATATCATTACAGACCTGCTTAAAGTCCTTGGATGTGGTGTGGAAGTTAAAATGAAACATAACAGCAATATTGCACCGTTTAGCATGGAACGCCTGAGATGGAGCAAAATTATTATTTGTACAGATGCCGATGTGGACGGCTTTCAGATTCGTACACTAATTTTAACAATGCTTTACCGCCTGACACCAACTTTACTTCAGGAGGGCTATGTCTATATTGCAGAATCCCCCTTGTACGAAATTAACACCAAGACAAAAACCTATTTTGCTTACACTGAAAAAGAACGTCTGGACATTCAGAAAAAAATAGGCAGTGCAAAATATACAATTCAGCGTTCAAAAGGTCTCGGCGAAAATGAACCGGAAATGATGAGCTTAACCACCATGAACCCCGAAACCAGAAGACTTATTCAAGTAAAACCTTCTGAAACAGAACGTATGAAAGAAACATTTGATTTACTCCTTGGTGATAACCTCAACGGACGAAAAGAACATATTGCTTTACATGGTGCAGATTACATTGATTTAATAGATGTTTCTTAAAAAAATTTTCTGATTGTTAAAAAAATAAGCTTGTCCGGTTGACAAATCGTTCAAAATGTAGTATGATAATATCATGAAATATCTATTTCACTATGATAATTGAGAGGGAGTTTATTCATGATTATTACAAAAGAAATCAGCTTGCTTGATTGCGGAGAACAGACGAAATATGGAAGTCGCCTTTTCGCTTCCAGAAAAGATAAAAATTATCTTTTACTGATGTGCGGTGTGCGTTCCGTCCTGCGGATTAACGATAAACAATACTATATGCAGCCATTTACCTTTCTGCTGTATCCTTTTGGTGATGAAAATCTTCTGATTGAATCCCATGAAGCAACATTTTATCGTTATATGCATCTGCGTTTTACAGATGGCTATCTGAAAAAATTGCAGGAAAGTGGCTTGACACTTTTGGAAGTGCATACATTGGCACAGCCTCTTGCGATAGAAGAAATCTGGAAAATTTTGCTTCCGTTCATGGAAGAAAATTATGTCTGTTCTCAGGAAATGGGCGAACATGCTTTACGTCTTTTAATGTGCCTTTTAATGGAAGGCTCTGACGGTACTGTTTCCAAAGCAGCTGAAATTCCGCATTATGATAAATTAACGGCTTTGCGCCATAAAATTTATGCAAATCCTGCAAATAGCTGGTATATTCAGGATATCTGTGATGAAATCGGTATCAGCCGGCCTTATTTTCATAAGCTTTATCTGGCAGCATTTGGCACAACTTGTACACAAGATGTCATTGCAAGCCGTATCGCTTATTCTAAAAAACTGCTTGCCGGAACAAATCATGCTGTTGCTTCTATCTCTCAGCAGTGCGGTTTTGAAACAGATGTATATTTTATGAGACAGTTTAAACGACATGTCGGCATGACCCCGACTGCTTACAGAAGAGTCCAGTCAGCCAATAAAACAAAAAAATAATATTTTTTATGCTTTTTATGTCAAATCTGCTTCTTGATTTTTCTCGTTATCTGTGATATACTATACTATGCAAATCATATCTCAAAGCAGAGAAGAGGTTCTATTTTATGAAGTTTTCAAAGTTCCTTGCCGGACTTCACAATTCTACAAAAGCAACCATTGCAGGGTGTGGTATCCTGTTGGTCATTACTGCAGCAACTTTATTTTTCTTAATGCTCTTTCCCATTAAAATGGACGAGCGAACCAGCAAAATCAAAGCAGAACCGATGATAACCTATACCACTGCAACAACAATGGTCATTACTACCAGAGCTACAGAAGTGACTACAAAAGAAAAACCCCGTACACTTTCTACTTGGGAAGCTGCTGTAGAAACCCTTGAATCTGTTACTGAAACGAATGAAACAGATGACGGCATTCCATGGTATGATAAAATTTTTACAACGTCTGCCCCTATGACAGATAAGCATGGTAATATCATAACAGAAACAATTGACGAAACAGTTGCTGTTTATACAGAACGCAATTATTACGCTGAACAGACTGTTCCAGATACTTTGACGCTTCCGGAGTATGTCCCTCAGACAACGACACAGACGAAAACAGAAACATTTCCGGAAAAGCCTTGACAACATCAAAAATATATGTTATACTACAAATAACGGAATCACCATAGCTTATATTTTTGATATCATTAGAACTATGGTGTGGATTGAAACCAGTACCGACGGTATAGTTCGGATGAGAGAAGAATATCATCAGCGAAATGCCCTCGTGCTAACGGGGGTGTTTTTTTAAGTTTAAGGAGTGGAATTTATGAAAGATACAGATTATATGCAAAGAGCAATAGCATTGGCCAAAAATGGTATTGGCTTTGTCAATCCGAATCCTTTAGTCGGTGCGGTTATTGTTAAAAATGGCCAAATCATTGGAGAAGGCTGGCATGAACAGTATGGTCAGCCCCATGCTGAACGAAATGCTTTGAAAAACTGCTCAGAATCTCCAGAAGGGGCAGAAATTTATGTGACTTTAGAACCCTGCTGTCATCAGGGAAAACAGCCTCCCTGTACGGAAGCTTTAATAGATGCAGGCATTAAAAAAGTTTACATTGGCTCAGACGACCCGAATCCCTTAGTTGCCGGAAAAGGTATTGCTCAGTTAAGAGAAGCCAGCATTGAAGTGATAACCAATATCTGCAAAGCAGAATGTGATAAGCTTAACAGAATTTTTTTTCATTATATTAAAAATAAAACACCTTACTGTTTAATGAAGATTGCAATGACTGCTGACGGCAAAACGGCAACCCGTGCAGGCCTTTCCAGATGGATTACAAATGAGGCTTCACGTTATCACGTTCATGAACTCAGGAAACAATTTTCCGGCATTATGTGCGGAATTGGAACAGTTTTATCAGATAATCCGTCTTTAACTTGTAGAATTGAAAATCCTAGTCATCCCATTAGAATTATCTGTGATACACATTTAAGAATTCCCTTGGACTGTAATATCGTCCGTACAGCAAAAGAAGTGCCTGTGATTGTTGCAACAGAAAGCAGTGATACTTCTAAAATAAAAAAATTGGAAAATTCAGGCGTTGAAATTTTAAAACTTCACTCTGAAGAAGGACATGTTGATTTGAAAACTTTGATGAAAAAACTCGGTGCAAAGGGAATTGACAGCGTTTTGCTGGAAGGTGGTTCACAGCTTCATGAATCAGCATTAAGAGCTGGTATTGTTCAGCATGTTCAAATTTATATCGCTCCTAAAATTTTTGGAGGTATTTCTGCAAAGACCGCAGTCGGCGGAATCGGTGTGAATGACGTAGATGAAGCATATCAGTTAAGTTCTCCTGAAATTCGACAGTATGGCAATGATATTTTATTAGATTATGATATTTTGGAGGGCTGATATGTTTACAGGCATTATTGAAGAAATCGGCAAAATGAAAGCCATTCAAACAGGTGCTGACTCCTGTGTGCTGACTATTTCAGCAAAGAAAATTCTTTCTGATATGCATATTGGTGACAGCATCGCTGTAAATGGCACATGCTTAACCGTCTGCAAATTCGATGAAATAAGTTTTTCCGCAGATGTCATGCCTGAAACAATGCGCAGGACAAATTTAGGCAGTTTGAAAGCCGGAAGTCCTGTGAATTTAGAACGTGCCATGTCTGCAAACGGAAGATTCGGCGGACATATTGTTTCAGGACATATTGACGGAACAGGTATCATCTGTTCTATGAAGAAGGAAAAAAATGCTGTCTGGGTACAGATTGCCACAAAACCGGAAATTTTAAGATATATCGTTGAAAAAGGCTCTATTGCAATTGACGGTATCAGCCTGACAGTAGCAAAAGTTTCTCATCAGAATTTTTCTGTTTCTATCATTCCGCACACCGGAGAAGAAACGATTCTTTTAAAGAAAAATTCCGGTGATATGGTGAATTTAGAATGTGATATTATCGCTAAATATGTTGAAAAACTTTGTGGAGGAAAGCAGTCTGAAGGCATTTCAAAAAATTTTTTAGCAGAACATGGCTTTTTATAAGAGGTGAATTTCTATGCTGACTCCATTTAATTCACAGTATGCCGAAAACTATATTTCTGAAATCCTGCAATGTCTGGAAGAAAAACAATATCCGGATGCTGTTGCTTTTCTGATTCAGATGACAATTCAGAATTATGATGACTGCCAGTGTACCGATTTGCTTGGCTTAAAGAAATGCTATGAACTTTGGACAGCATGTTGCCTGCTGGATGCGGTTCTGAATCATATGGATTATGTCGGCGAATGTCGGAATTATTCTGATAAATATATTCAGGTTATCAGCAATCTGGAAGAAGGCTTTCAGAAAACCAAACGAAAGCTGTTTAAAAAATTTTCTGTCTACCATCAGTCAAGAATTGCACAGGCTGCCTTTGATGCACTGACTTATCTTACAGTACCGGATTATGAAGATTTCGCTCCAGAAGATACAACGAATATTCCTCGTGACGAAAAAGGCGATTTTCTGACACCGCTCGGCGATATCATGCAGAAAGAAGGCAAACTGGAACAGTGGGACACAGATGTAATGGAACTTTCATTCCGCCTGCTTGACCATGTGGAAGATGATGATAAAAATGCTGATTATTATAATTCGCATGGAATACTGAAATAATATTTTAGAAAGAAGCTGATTTTTTATGAATACTATTCCAGAAGCTCTTGAAGCTTTAAAACAGGGAAAATTGATTTTGGTGATTGACGACCCCGACAGAGAAAATGAGGGCGATTTAATCTGTGCAGGGCAATTCGCTACAACACAGAATGTCAACTTTATGGCGAGTCAGGCAAAAGGGTTAATCTGTATGCCCATGTCAAAAGCTTACATTCAAAAATTAGGCCTTCATCAGATGGTGGCACATAATACAGATAATCATGAAACTGCCTTTACAGAATCAATTGACCATGTAAAGACAACTACAGGTATTTCCGCTGAGGAAAGAGGCTTTACTGCCAGAATGTGCGTTGAGTCAGATGCAAGACCGGCTGATTTCAGAAGGCCAGGGCATATGTTCCCTTTAGAAGCCAAAATAGGCGGAGTTCTTGAAAGAAACGGCCATACAGAAGCAACTGTAGATTTAATGCGCCTTGCTGGTTTGGAACAAGTGGGATTATGCTGTGAAATTATGGCGGAAGATGGTACAATGATGCGCACCACAGAACTGATGAAATTTGCTGAAAAACATGGTTTAGTCATAACTACTATTAAAGATTTACAAATTTACAGGAGAATGCATGACAAGTTCATGAAGCATGTCACAAGCGCACATCTGCCTACAAAATATGGAGATTTTACAATTCACGGCTATCAAAATGAAATTACAGGTCGGGAACATGTGGCTTTAGTTATGGGAGATGTTTCAGACGGCAATCCTGTTTTATGCAGAGTACATTCAGAATGTTTGACAGGAGATGTGTTTGGTTCAAGCCGGTGTGACTGCGGTCAACAGCTGGAAGAAGCTTTAAAACGAATTGCACAGGAAGGACGGGGAATTTTGTTGTATCTCCGTCAGGAAGGCAGAGGCATTGGCTTATTGAACAAAATTAAAGCTTACGATTTACAGGAACACGGTCGGGATACGGTAGAAGCAAATGTAGAATTAGGATTTGCACCTGATTTAAGAGATTACAGCGAAGGCGCACAAATTTTGAAAGATTTAGGAGCAAGCAGACTTAGAATTATGACAAATAATCCGGATAAAATTTCAGATTTATCAGAATATGGCATCGAAATTTTAAGCCGTGAGCCAATTGAAATTACTCCTAAAAAAGAAAATTTATTTTACTTGAAAACCAAACAGGTGAAAATGGGTCATCTGCTGGATAATATTGACTAATTATCAGAAAGGAAATTTTTATCATGAAAGTATTAGAAGGTTTTTACGAAGGAAAAGGCTTGAAAATTGCAATTGTTGCCTCTAGATTCAATGAGTTTATTACCAATAAGCTGGTAGGAGGAGCAGAAGACTGTCTCCGCCGTCACAATGTCGCAGAAGAGGATATTACATTAGCTTGGGTACCCGGTGCATTTGAAATTCCGTTAATAGCTAAAAAATTAGCGAAATCTGGGAAATATGATGCTGTTATCTGTGTAGGTGCTGTCATTAGAGGAGCAACTTCACACTATGATTATGTATGTGCAGAAGTTTCCAAAGGAATTGCAAATGTTTCACTTGAAACGGAAGTACCTGTATTATTTGGTGTTTTAACAACTGATACGATTGAACAGGCGATTGAACGTGCCGGCACAAAGGCGGGAAACAAAGGGTATGATTGTGCTATGTCCGCTCTTGAAATGATTCAGCTTCTGGGAAAGGTCAGCGAATAATGCCGAAAATTATGTTTTTCGATATTGACGGAACGTTAATGGAAGATTCTTCTTCCCATTACGTTCCGGAAAGTGCCGTGAAAGCGTTAAAGCTTGCACATGAAGCCGGAAATTTACTATATGTCAATACGGGCAGACCTGTTATCAATGTAGATGCAGATGTAAGAATATTAGGATTTGACGGTTATATTTGCGGATGCGGTTCATATATTGAATGTAACGGAGAAGAATTATTTTATCATACGAATTCTAAACAGCTTTGTCAGGAAACAGCACAGCTTGTTCGAGAATGCGGTGCTTCTCCCTTATATGAAAGGCGAGATGCATTTTATTTTGACCCGAAATGCAGAGAACTGGAATTTGTAAAAGTCATTCGTGACACATTCCGTATGCAGGAAAAAAATGTCTGGAGAAGTGTAGAAGATGCAGATTTCAGTTTTGACAAGTTTGTGATAGCATATGATGAACAGACAGATTTAAACCGTTTTAAGACTGGAATTTCTAAGCATTTTGATTATATCGACAGAGGTTACGGCTTCGGAGAGATGGCGCAAAAAGGCTACAGCAAGAAAACAGGTATGGAATTTGTATTAAATTATCATGGCTTACAAAAATCAGATGCCTATGCAATTGGAGATTCTTTGAATGATTTGCCGATGTTTGAAGGAGCTGGAACTTCGATAGCGATGGGAAACGGTGAAAAGCTGATACCTTATGCAGACTATGTAACAGCAGATTTATGGCATGATGGTATTTATCAGGCAATGGAACATTTTGGATTTTTTTAATAAAAATAAAAACAGGCAGTATGCATTCAAAACATACTGCCTTTATAATTTAAAATTAGTCGCTCATCAGTGCGCTCATATCAAACATGCCAGCTTTCTGGTCTTTCAGAAATACAGCAGCATTGACTGCACCAACAGCAAAAACTTCTTTAGAAGCGGCACTGTGGGAAAGGGTAATGACTTCGTCATGACCAGCGAAAATAATATCATGTTCGCCTACGATAGTACCGCCACGGATTGCATGTAAGCCGATTTCAGATTTTTCACGCTTCTGCCGTCTGGAATGACGGTCATAAACATAATGATACTGATTATCCAGTGAACTGTTAATAGCATCTGCAAGCATTAAAGCAGTACCACTTGGCGCATCAAGCTTTTGATTATGATGCTTTTCAACTATCTCAATATCAAACTGATTGCCAAGAATGGAAGTTGCTTTTTTAGCAAGCTGAACCAGTAAGTTAATGCCTAATGACATATTGAATGAGAAAAATACTGGAATGCTTTCAGAAGCTTTTTTAATTTGAGAAATTTGTTCTTCGGAATAGCCTGTTGTTGCTAATACACACGGGACACCATTTACAAGACAGTAATTCAGCAAATTGTCAAGTGCTGCCGGATTGGAAAAATCAATAATGACATCTGGTTTTTCAGGCAGTTCAGAGAAATTCTGATAAATATTGAAATCTGCATAAGCATCTGTTTTAAGGTCGATTCCGGCACTAATGATACAGTCTTCCCGTTCGGAGACAGCAGCAGCAACTGCATGACCCATTTTTCCGGACGCACCGGAAATTAAAATTTTAACTTGTTTCATAATTTTTGCCTTTCATTATTTCAACAATCAGTCTACAACAGAAACAGGCATTCCAAGTCTCTGCATTGCAGAAATCAGTCTTGCAAGGTTATCTGCACTCATTTTTGTTAAAGGCATTCTGCAAGCACCAGCAGGCATTCCAAGCTGATTCATTGCTTCCTTGATAGGAATCGGGTTGACTTCGCAGAACAGGGAGTTAATTAACTCTAAATATTTCAGCTGAAGTTCACCAGCCTTCTTGAAGTTATTGTCAAGACAAAGCTGTGTAATTTCATGTGTTTCTTTCGGAAGAATGTTGGAAAGAACAGAAATAACACCTTTACCGCCAAGAGACATAATCGGAACAATCATGTCATCATTGCCGCTGTAAATATCAATTAAGTCACCACATGCAGCAGCAATCTGTGCAACATAGCTGATATTGCCGGAAGCTTCTTTCAAAGCGACAATATTTTTATGATGTGCTAATTTCTCCATAGTTTCAACAGTAATATTCATGCCAGTTCTGCCGGGGATATTGTAGAGAATGATAGGAGTTTTCACACTGTTTGCAATAATGGTGAAATGGTCAAGCAGTCCAGCCTGAGTGGTTTTGTTATAGTAAGGTGTGACCAGAAGAAGTCCGTCAGCACCTAATTTTTCAGCTTCTACGGAAAGTTCAATGGCATAGCGTGTATCATTGCTTCCTGTACCGGCAATAACCGGAACTCTATGATTGGTATAGTCAATTGCAAATTTAATGCACTCTCTGTGTTCAGCGTCACTCATAGTAGAGGATTCGCCAGTAGTGCCACAGATGACAATTGCATCTGTACCATTGTCAATCTGGTAGTCAATATTTTTGCCGAGACCTTCATAGTTAATAGAACCATCCAGATTAAACGGTGTTGTAATTGCAACAGCAGCACCAGTAAAAATGGTATTCTTCATAATTGCATACCTCGCTTTCTATTAGTCGAAATAGCCCTTTGCAGCCAGCAGTTCTGCAAGCAGAACACCGCCACCTGCTGCACCTCTGAGCGTATTATGAGACAGGCAGACAAATTTATAATCATACTGTGTATCTTCACGGAGACGACCAACAGAAACAGCCATACCACCCTCCAGCATTCTGTCAAGTTTTGCCTGTGGTCTGTTGTCTTCTTCAAAATAGTGAATAAACTGCTTCGGAGCAGAAGGCAGTTCTAATTCCTGCGGAACGCCTTTGAATTCTTCCCAAAGTTTAAGAATTTCTTCTTTAGAGGGCTTATTTTCAAAAGATACGAATACAGCAGCTGTATGACCATTGGAAACAGGAACTCTTAAGCACTGTGTTGTAATATTTGGAGCAGTTGCTTTTACAATTTCACCGTCTTTGATTTCGCCCCAGACTTTGAGCGGTTCTTGTTCAGATTTTTCTTCTTCGCCGCCGATGAAGGGAATTAAATTATCTAACATTTCAGGCCATGTTTCAAATGTTTTGCCTGCGCCGGAGATTGCCTGATAAGTACAAGCAAGGACATTTTTCAGGCCGAATTTTCTGAGGGGGTGCAGTGCCGGAACATAGCTCTGAATAGAGCAGTTAGATTTTACAGCGATGAAACCTTTTTTTGTTCCAAGGCGTTTTCTCTGTGCTTCAATGATTTCGATATGGTCGGGATTAATTTCCGGAACAACCATTGGTACATCAGGGGTAAATCTATGAGCGGAGTTATTAGAGATAACAGGGCATTCAGCCTTAGCATAGCGTTCTTCGAGGGCTTTAATTTCGTCTTTTTTCATATCAACAGCGCAGAATACAAAATCTACCTGAGAAACGATTTCGTCCATATCTGCATTTAAATCTTTCACAATCATATTTTTCAGATTTTCCGGAATGGGTTCATCCATTGCCCACTTTGCGCCGGCAGCTTCCTCGTAAGTTTTTCCTGCACTTCTGGGGGAAGCGGCTAACACCTTTACATTAAACCACGGATGATTGGCAAGCAGGGTAGCGAAACGCTGACCTACCATACCTGTTGCGCCTAAGATACCAACATTGTACTGCTTCATGATGAATCTTCTCCTTTATAAATAAAAATTTAAAATTATAAAGACAAAAACCGGTTTATTACTTGAAAACCGGTTCATCATGTGCTATAATAGATAACATGATAGCTCTCCATCACACATGATGACAGTGCAGGACTTCTTCAGCCAAACACCAGAAACGGAAACTGTTCAGGAAATTCTGTCTCTTCGGCAGTCTTGCCTTTTGCCGTCTTTCACAGAGCTGAACCTCTCCAGACGGGTACTCATCTTGACTGCGCCTCTATCTTTATATATTATGATAACATGTAATGATAGATTTGTCAAGAAGAAATTTTAAATTTTTTATAAATTTTTCTGAAAGAAAGGATTTTATTATGAAAAAGTCAGATTTTTACTACGATTTGCCGGAAGATTTAATTGCACAGCATCCGGCAGAACCTCGGAATGCTTCCAGAATGATGTATGTGGATAAGG
>JAZQIL010000166.1:0-9095 GCA_045541055.1 Oscillospiraceae bacterium | reverse complement strand
GATTTGCGACGTTCCATAGACGGACTTGCTGCAATTGTACAGGCACAGTTAAAGCTTGATCCATATAATTCGGCTCTGTTTCTGTTTTGCGGAAGGCGATGCGACCGTATCAAAGGCCTGCTCTGGGAAGGCGATGGATTTCTGCTTCTTTACAAGCGACTGGATAACGGAAAGTTTCAGTGGCCACGCAATGAAACGGAAGCTTTGCAGCTCACGCCGCAGCAAACCAGATGGTTAATGGAAGGCTTGAAAATTGAACAGCCGAAAGCAATCCAAGAAGGAAAAAAAGGAGCATTGTATTAACAATTTTTAGAAAATTAATTGATTTTGCTTGCTTTTTCTGTCATTTTGTGGTATAGCATCGCTACTTTATCACCATTTATCACCATTTATCGTTAAGTGCTGCCAAATTACCATAAAATCGACATTTCGGAGGGCGTAAACAGAAGAAACAGCGTAAATGCGACGTTTCAGAAAAACCGATAAAATGAAGATTTTAGGTAGAAACTTGGTAGATGTCTGCCACCGTCAAGGTTGGTAGAAAGTTGGTAGAAACCCCAAAATAGGCGGTAGAAATCCTGTTGACAACAACTGAATAATGGACTGTAACAGCGGACAGTGTTTCATAATCATGAAGTGCTGTCCGCTATTTTTGTGTCCGAACGAAAACTGAATATGTGTGAAAGCACTTCTCAGATGACTGTCGTCTGACGGTCGGTGAGAAGTGTTTTTTATTTTCAATAAGAATTGTTATTACAGGAGGTCTGTCAATGACTAAGGTTGAAATTGGTGAGATTGATTTTGGAGCGCACAGGAAGTATGACCTGATGAAAATCAGCCGTGAGCTGTTCAGGCTCATGATGAATAATCCGAAGTACGACTATGCAAGCCTTGAAGAAATGTTTGACTTTGAGGAGATGGAGAATTATGAGCCTGATGAAATATGCAGGGCGGTTGATGAACTGACGGGAAAAGAGGAGTACAACAATCTCCTACTTGAAATCAGCAAGCCTTACGGCAAGGTCTACGCTGTCAACAAAAGAAGAATACCCGAAATGATGTTTACCTATCAGCCACTGGGTTTTAATGAAATGATAAGTCAGTAAAATGGGGTGAGGAAATGGACAGATACATTGAAAAAACTATCGGTGATACGATATGCAGAGTGCATAAGACCAGAGATTTTACGATGCTGAGCAACGGCTTTATCGGCTCGACAAATATCAGCTGTCAGGCGATTACGCTGCTGGCAACTGTCATGGGACTGCCTAAAAACTGGAATTACACAGTAAAAGGGCTGACTGTTATCTGCAATGTCGGTGAGACTGCCGTCCGCAATATGCTCAAAGAACTGGAAAAGCTTGGCTATCTTATTCGTACAAAGCTGATGCCGTCCAAAGAGACAGGCGGTCGTATCAAGTATGTCTATGATTTTTATGAGTATTCGGCAAAGGATACCTCCGTTCCGCAATATGATGCTGTCATGGAAACATACACGGCTGAAAATGCAACGCTTTACAAGGTCAAGAAAGGCAGCCACTTCACTGTTATCAGCAATAAGCTATTACGCTCTAAAAAGCTGAATCCGAAACAAAAGGGACTTCTTCTGAAAGTGCTGTCACTCCCGAATACATGGAAGTTCTCCGTATCAGGCATTGTCAAAATCTGCAAAGAGGGTAAGTCTGCAATCAAGGCTCGTCTGGCAGAACTTACTGAACTGGGCTATCTTGTCCGCACTCAGCTGAAATCCAATGAGAGCAAAAATCATGGCTTTGAATATATTTATGAATTTTTTGAAATAGCACTCTCTAAGGAAGATGCTGAGAAGAAATCGGAGAAAACCCGTAAAAGTGCAAAGAAACTCGTCAAAGACCTTTTTCCGAAAAAATCGGGCAAAAAAAGGGCAGACAAGTCTGAAAAACAAGACGGTGGTTTTCGGTCTGCGGAAAACCCGAATGCAGAAAATCCGCAGGCTGAAAAGCAGGCACAAATAAATACTAATGAGAAAATATCCAAAACCCAAAAACTTATTTATCAAGAATCTATCAGTCCTTCCGCACAGCAGAAAAGTTTTCAACAAACTTTCAACAAAAAGACTGTTGAAAAGTCAGAAGATGAAAGAATGATGGAAAGATACAGCAGAGAAACTGAACTTTATTCAAATATCATAAAGCAGAATATTGACTTTGATGAATTGGCTGAATGGCTTGATGACAACTGTGATGAGGGTGAGGACGGCTGGCAGGAAGCAGAAGAAATCGTATCTGCTGTTGTCCGTCAAATCGTATCAAACAAGCCCTATGAACTTATTCATGGAACAAAATATCCGAGAGAAGTCGTTAAATCAGCTATGATGAAACTGAATATCTATCATGTTCAGAATGTTATCCAGCAGATGGAAGAAGTGCTGAATATCCGCAATTACGAGGCTTATCTGATAAGTTCACTGTACAACGAGGTCATCAGTTATAATTTCAAAAGGAACGCTGAAAGCCGTGCTATCAGCTATAATGTCAGAAGAATGTTCGGCAGATAAAAATAAATCTGTTTTGAGAGGAGGAATGCCTTTGATTGTAAGAAATTAAGCCATTGAAAAAGAAAAGTGAAAGAGGTGAGATGAATGGCTAAGACAATTATTACACAGGACGGTGACCTTGTGAATTACGCAAATATCATTGCTGTATTTGCTGATGAAGAACTGGACGATGATGAAAATGTGCTGTGCTATAACCTTTGGGGGCTTGATGTTGCCAATGAAAATATCCTGCTTGGCGAGTACGAAACTCTTGACGAAGCAGTGCAGGCTAAGAACAAGATTGTTGAATGGATTGACAATGAAGCCTATGCAAAGGTTGACCTTTCCGAAAAGGCAGGTGATGCCGATTGACAGATTTTGAACAAGGCACACGCAAGACTATTGACATCACGGTCAAGGCAGAGAAAATAACTGCTGATATTCTGAAAAGTGCATTACAAGAATTTATGTCAGGCAAGGCTGAAAAATCGGGACGAATGACCTATAAACAGTTGCAGGAAAAGTCTCCGTCAAAGCTGGACAGCATTGATGTGAGTTCGGAAAATATCGCAGATTTTCTGAAAACTGCAAGGAAATATGATGTGGATTTCGCCCTGAAAAGCGACAATTCTACAAATCCGCAGACTTATCATGTTTTCTTTTCAGCGGCTAAAACAGAAGATTTCAAGCGTGCTTTTACGGAATATCTCGGCAGGGGACAACAGCCGAATAAGGCGAAATTCAGCTGTGAACTGCTCCATAAACAGGCACAGCGTGTAGCACAAAGACCTCGTAAACGTAAAGAACGACAGAAATCGAGGGATACGCACCGTTGAGGATTGACACACGCAAAATCAAGAAAATTATCATCAAGGCTATCCCCTACACTATTTTCGCATACGTCGGAAATATCCTCGGTTATGCCTATCGTACAGCAGAAGGCAACGGCTTTCAGGAAAAAGTCCTGCCGTTTATGAGTAATATCGGGACGGCATTTTCAAGAGTTTTCCCCAGTATGCACCCATTTGATATTTTTATCGGACTTGCTGTTTCGGGCATTATGTGGCTTGTGCTGTACATGAAAGCGAAAAATCGTAAAAAGTTTCGACAGGGCGAAGAATATGGCTCTGCAACTTGGGGTACACCGAATGACATTGAGCCGTACATGGATAATACCTGCCTTGAAAATAATGTCATTCTCACAAAGACAGAGTTTCTGACAATGGGCAGACCGTCTGCACCAAAATATGCAAGAAACAAAAACATTCTTGTAATCGGTGGTTCAGGCTCAGGAAAAACACGATTTTTCGTCAAGCCGAATATTATGCAGATGCACAGTTCGTATGTCGTGACAGACCCGAAAGGCACAGTATTGATTGAGTGCGGAAATATGCTCCGCAGAGGTCGTCCGAAACGTGATGAAAGTGGAAAAATCCTATATCAGAAAGATGATAAGGGTAACTATGTAAAAGACAAAAAGGGCAGATTCAAGCCAATTTATGAACCTTATAAAATAAAGGTATTCAACACAATTGATTTCGCAAAATCTATGCACTACAATCCGTTTGCATATATCAGCGAGAAAAACTGTGAAAAGGATATTCTGAAATTTGTGGAGGTTCTTATCAAAAATACTTCTTCAAGCAAACAGCCGTCAGGCGATGACTTTTGGGTAAAGGCTGAAAAACTGCTTTACACAGCGTATATTGCTTTGATGTTCACCATGTATCCGGAAGAAGAACATAATTTTGAAACGCTCATTGACATGATAAATTCTTCGGAATGCCGTGAGGACGATGAGGAGTTCAAAAATGCAATGGATATTGCGTTTGATATGCTTGGCTGCTGGCTGGAAAATATTCCGTATGAGGGCGAACAGAAAGAAGAATATCAGGATTTATTTGATGATAAGCCCGATGAACGGCAGAAACGGCTTGGTTCATTCGCCCTGAAACAATACAAGGCTTACAAGTTAGCAGCAGGAAAAACAGCAAAATCTATCCTTATTTCCTGTTCAACACGACTTGCGCCTTTTGCCATAGATGAGGTTCTGGAGATAACCTCTTATGATGAACTGCATCTTGACAGGATAGGCGACGAATTGTCGGCACTGTTCATAATCATCTCCGATACTGATGCCACATTTAACTTCCTTGTGGCTATCATGTATTCACAATTGTTCAATCTGCTCTGCACCAAAGCTGACAACAGCAAGGGCGGCAGACTGAATTATCACGTCCGCTGTCTGCTTGATGAGTTTGCAAATATCGGTGAAATTCCGCAGTTTGAGAAACTGATAGCAACGATTAGAAGCCGTGAAATTTCCGCATCGATTATACTGCAAGCTAAGAGCCAGCTGAAGGCTATTTATAAAGATTCGGCAGATACTATCGAGGGAAACTGCGACACTATGCTGTTTTTGGGCGGCAAGGAGAAATCTACGCTCAAAGAAATATCTGAAAGTCTGGGCAAAGAAACGATTGACAGTTTCAATACATCTACCAATCGTGGACAGTCTGAAAGCTACGGAATGAATTATCAGAAACTCGGTAAGGAATTAAAATCGCAGGACGAACTGGCAGTCATGGACGGCGGCAAATGTATCTTGCAACTGAGAGGTGTCCGACCTTTCTTTTCTGACAAGTACGATATTACCCGTCACAAGGAATATCAATATTTGAGTGACGAACACCCTGAAAACGCCTTTGATATTGGTGCGTATGTAAAAGAGAGAAAAGATATGCACTATGAACCGAAAGCAAGGGATAAGGTCACAAGATTTGATACACACGGGACAGCTGTTAGACAGGAAGTTACAAAATCCGATACCAGTGACGATACAGAGAAAAATGTCAGCGGTACGGTCAGTGAAGAAACCGAAAATAAAACAGAATCGGTTGAAACTGCGGACAATTTTACTTTATTTTAATTTTAAGGAGACTTTTACCTATGGAAACTATGAACATTTCTGCGGTTGCTGATACCGCAAGCGAAACAACTGCAACTATTACCACAACATCTGCACCGAAGCACAAGTGGCTCGCAAAGGGCAGCAAGTTCGCAAAGAAGGCTGTCATGGCTGCGACTATCGCAGGTGTTATGTCCATGACAGGAGGCATTCAGGCTTTTGCGGCAGGTTCGGGAGCAGTCGATACTTCCAGCTTTATTACAACTTCCTGCACAGTACTCAAGTCAGTTATCTGCCTTATTGGTGGCGGTGTATCTCTCTGGGGCATTGTCAATCTTCTGGAAGGCTACGGCAATGACAATCCGGGTGCGAAACTGCCATAGTGATATAGAAGTTTTTATTCGTTTAAGATAAACCGCATAACATAGCCGTTATGCAGTCTTTCTTCCGTAGTGTCCCGTTTCTGTCGATACGCTTGAAACAGCAACATCAAAACGGAAATAAATGTCAATCTGCTGAATACGCTTTCCGCTTGACTTGTCAGGAGCGTGAACCACAATTTTCTCAATCAGCTCGTGCATGATTTCAGGTGTCAGCTTTTCGATATGTTCGTACTTATGCACCACATCAAGGAAAGCCGTCACATCGGAGGATTTCTGTTCTGCCGTATCAATCAGGGCGGTAAGCTCCGAAACAGTAGATTTCAGTTTTTTCTGTTCGTCCTCATATCCTGCCGACATCATGGTGAAACGCTCGTCCGAAATTCTGCCAAGCACATTGTCCTCATACAGTCTGGTGAACAGGCGGTCAAGTTCCGAAATTCTTTTTTCAGCCTGCTTTAAAGTCTTTTTCGCCTTGACAAGCTCCGAGGACTGTTTCTGAACAGAATTGTTCATAGCCGTCTGAATAAATTCGTCCTCATTCGCTCTCACCATTTCAAGGAGTTTGTTCAGTTCTCCGAGAACAATTTCATTCAGGACACAGGTGCGGATATAGTGAACCGTGCATTTGTCCTGCTCCTTTGCGTAAGTCGAGCATCTCATGTGTTCCTGTTCAGGGCGTTCATTCTTGCGACGGCTTAAATACATCTTTTCGCCACAGTCGGCACAGTATACCATTCCTGCAAACGGATTGACAACATCACTTTTCTGCGGTCTGCGTTTGTGCTTGCGAAGTTCCTGCACCAAGTCAAACTCCTGCTGACTGATAATCGGCTCTTGCGTATTCTCAAAAATCTGCCATTCGTCCTGCGGATTGTAGATAATCTTATGCACCTTGTAGGACTTCATGTGCGTTCTGAAATTGACGGTATGACCGCAGTATTCGTAGCGTTCGAGAATGTGGCAAATGGTATTTGCTCCCCAGCGGTACAGTCTTGCATTATGCCGTCCGTTGTCACGACCTTGCGACAAGGCATAGGCGGTAGGTGTCGGAATACCCTGCTCCGTCAGAATACGGGCAATTTGTACTGGTCCGTAACCGTCAATGCAGAGTTTGAAAATCTTGCGAACGACTTCCGCAGGCTCATCATCAATCACCCACAGATTTTTGTCCGTATCAGATTTCTTGTAGCCGTACACCGGAGGGCAGAGGTGCTTTCCCGACTGCCCCTTAGCTCTGAACACCGCACGGATTTTCTTTGAACAGTCACGGGCATACCAGTCGTTGAAAATGTTCTTGAATGCCATGAGTTCATTTTCGGATTTGAATGTGTCTACTCCGTCATTCACGGCAATGTAGCGAACGTCATAATCAGGAAAGATAATCTCGATATATTCGCCAGTTTTCAGATAGTCACGACCTAAACGGCTCAAATCCTTTGTGATAACCGTACCGACCTTGCCTGCTTCAATATCCGCAAGCATAGCCTTGAATCCGTCACGCTCCCACGTTGTACCGGAAACACCATCGTCCACATAATAAACCGTGTTGCGGAATCCGTTGTCCTCAGCGTACTGTTTGAGTATTGCTTTCTGATTGGTAATGCTGTTACTCTCGCCGTCAATCATATCGTCCTGCGAAAGTCTGCAATATAACGCTGTAATCTTGTCTGTCATAATTAACCTCACTTTCCGACAGATACAGCAAGCTATGATAATAGTTTAGCGCATTTTCGAGCAAATGTCAATATGCAAATTATACAGCCTGCCTGTCATATTCTTGTTTGTTATCACCGGGGAGATTTTCACAGTCTCTTGTGATAAGCCGTTTCACAATATCGGAAAGGCTCTCCTGAAAAGCGGGGTTGAATGTGGTTTTCACCAGATAAGTTGTATGCCCGATTTTGTATTCGGACACAGTTGTGTTGTTCTCCATAGCGAATTTTTCTCCTTTAGCTGTCTGTTTCTATGCTTTTGATTGAGGGCATCGCTTTATTTCTCTTACCCTCACAGCCGCGCGGAACGGAAAGTTCCGTCCCATGCACAGCCTGTTGGATTATTACAAATAAGAATTTGACTTTTCGTCAAAGAAAGAAGTCTGCTTCATTTCGTTACCGCCGTCGGCAAGTTCGGAAATCTGCTCAAAGGTCATTCCGCTTGCGGTCAATTTCTGAATCAGCTCATGTTCAGCGGTCACGGCATCAACAAGCTCCTGCCCCTCTTTGCCGTACAGTCTGACAAGCGTATCATAAGCAATTTCTTTGCCCTGCACAATAATTTTGCGTTTACGCTCCAGAGCCTCTTTGATAGCCTTGTCGATGTTTTCAAGTTTTGCTTTGTTGTCGGTCAGAGTTGCGCTCATTCTGTTCACCTCACTTTGATTTGGATTTTTCAGGCTCATGCCCTATGATAATATTATAGCGCACCTATGCGGTTTTTGTCTATTCGCAGGGCGCACGAACTTTCTGTTGCAGTAGCGTTTTTCCGTTCGGCAGTTTGTCGGAGGAAAACAAAAATCAGCACCGAGCAATTTTACTCAATGCTGATTGATAAATATTCAGTTATGGAAATTAGTGAGGTAAATCAAAATTTTGTGATTTCTATATGTCGATTTTCATAATCTTTTTCACAAGAAATCTGCCATGATATTCGGGAATATAGTCGATGACATAACCCTCTGCTTTACAATCATCACAGTCAAGTATATACTCATCATCGTATGTTCCCCATGTTGAAATCAAATTAACAACTTTGACTTTTCGGTGTATGATTTTTCCTTTACCACACAAACAGGAAATTGAGTCTTCTGATATTGTTTCACGAATTGTATCACTCATAAAAATAACTCCCATTTAGGAAAAGCGTTTCTGCGATAAATCAGAATTTTTATAGTTTTCGGGCAATAAGAACTTGATTACATTTTTTACAATGAATATGTAGAATCAGCCGTCCTTCATGTACTTTGTTATATGCATCACCTGCATATACTTGGTTACACACTGGACATCGACCAGACAGCCATAAGTCATAGGGTCTAAACTGGTCTATGATAAGTTCTTGTGGTTCTTTCGTTATTTTGTTTCCAGTTATATTGTCCATAATATTCTCACTTTCTGATATTGCATAAATTCTAATTTATATGAGAAAGCCGATTGCTCCCTCTTACTTTTCAAGTATACCATACCGCCCCCGAAAAAGCAATACCCAAATCGAAAAAAATTCCATTTTCATCAAACTGCCGCCCAGACTGCGCAATAAAGTCGGAGGCCAAGCGGTCTTAGGAAGACAAAAT
>JAZQIL010000165.1:0-7805 GCA_045541055.1 Oscillospiraceae bacterium | reverse complement strand
GATATGACTGTATTTTATCCGTATTATAACAATGATGCAGTACTGACAGTGACAGAAACCGGCGAAACACTGACAGTTCAGAATTTCCGTTTATCACAGAGCTACCGTAATTTTGTATTGGAATTTGATGATGGAACAGTTATGAATCCAGAGGATGAAAACAGTCCGTTCTTACATGTAGTGGCAACTGATTCTGGTGAATATGTTGCTGCATTTTTCGGAAACAGCACAGTTCATGCACTTGACGGAAATGATACGGTTCATGGTTCCGGCGGAAATGATGAGATTTACGGTGAAGATGGTGATGACACAATTCACGGAAATAACGGCAATGACATTCTTGAGGGTGGTATCGGAGACGATACACTCTGCGGTGGCAATGGCGAAGATACTTATATTTTCGCAAAGGGTTATAACAATGACATCATCAATGAGTGGGGCAGTGACCACAGTGTCATCCAGCTAACTGACATCAACTCAAATGAGGTTACTATTTCTGACCAGTGGGGTTCTAATCTCGTGCTTTCTGTCAATGATACAGATGATACTTTGATTATCAGCAACTTCAAGTGGGGACAGGGTACTTATACCTTCCAGTTCGCTGACGGAGCAGTTACTGCTGTCAATAAAGATACATGGGAACTGGAATTCAGTAAACTTCCTGATATTATGGAAGAAGAAACCATTGAAACTATTCCGGAAACTGAAGACATTGAACAGATGAATGCTGAACTTCTGGAAACACTCTACAGCGACGTTGCTGTAGCTTCTGACTTTTTCAATGAAACAGAAGATACTATCATTCCAGATGTGACTGAAAGTACATCTGTTACAGATGAAAATGAAGAAATTGCTGATATGACAAATATTCAGGCAATGATTCTGGCTGAGAATATGTCTGCTTTCTCTGATGACAGCCAAGTATATGATGGTGTAAATCTTGATGATATGACGGAAGATTCTGCAATGCTGAGTCAGTTTCTTGTAAGCTCTTCTGTACAGTAATCAAAATGCAAAGTATGTGCAGCGGCAGTATTGCTGCTGCACACTTTATGTAATATGGAGGTCATAGAGTGGAGAAAAAACAAGACAGCGGTCTGTCATGCTTCATGATAGTCATGAAATTTCATGGCATACCCATTACAAAAGAACAGGCTGAAAATTTATCTGTCCTGAATCCTGACCAGAAAACCGGTGAAATAGAAATTATTCAGTCAGCAAAAGCACTGAAAATGAAAGCAAAGCTGTGCAGACTTAAAATAAAAAAATTAAGAGAAGTGACAGCTCCTATTATTGCAAAAGGCAGAGATGGTGAATTTTTCATTATCGCAAAATCCAAAGATGAAGATTTCATGATACTCCGTGCAGATAAAACTGCTCCGGAAGTTATGAGCCGAAAAGAACTGGCGGAACTTTGGGATGGTACAGCAGTTCTGATTACTAAAAAAGGAATTGTGGACAGGGAAGCTGTTTTCAGCTTCAAATGGTTTATTCCTACGATACTTAAATTCAAGAAAGAATTTATTCAGGTACTGATTGCTGTTTTTACAGTGCAGATTCTTGGAATTCTGACTCCTGTCATGACACAGGTGGTAGTTGATAAAGTGTTGGTTCATCATAGTATGTCTACATTGAATGTGCTTACTATCGGCATTGGAATCGTCTACATCTATGAATTGATTCTGAGTCTTGCGAAAAATTATGTATTTACGCATACTACTAACCGAATCGATGTTATGCTGAGTTTCCGGCTTTTCAGGCATCTGTTTGCACTGCCGCTGAAATATTTTGAATCCAGACGTGTAGGTGAAACTGTGGCAAGAGTACGGGAACTCGACAGCATCAGAAATTTTCTGACCGGAACACCTCTTTCTTCAATGATAGACCTGATTTTTATCATTATCTATATTGTTGTTCTGTTTTTTTACAGCAAGTCACTGACAGTAATTGTGCTTTGTTCCATTCCTGTGTATGCGATATTGTCTGCTATTGTCACACCATTATTCAAGAAACGTCTGGATGAAAAATTTGAAACTGGTGCAAATACACAGTCTTTCCTTGTGGAATCCATCACGGGTGTCCAGACAGTAAAATCCTACGCTTTAGAGCCAAAATTTGAGAAAAAGTGGGGAGAACTGCAAGCCGATTATGTAAAAGCAAGCTATAAAACCTCTATGGTTTCCGCAACAGCAGGTACAACAGGACAGTTCATTCAGAAAGTATTTGATTTATTGATATTATTTTTCGGAGCGAAATCTGTTATGGATGGTGACTTCACAGTTGGTCAGCTTGTAGCATTCCGTATGCTGTCTGGCAGAGTCAGCGGTCCTGTTCTGCGATTGGTTCAGCTCTGGCAGGAATATCAGCAGGCCTCACTTTCTGTAAAGAGAATCGGTGATATTTTCAATACACCGCCTGAACCTGTATTGAATACCAATCAAACAGCACTTCCAAAAATAAACGGAAGAATTATATTTCACAAAGTACATTTCAGATATAATCCGCAGGGCGGAGAAGTAATCAAAGGCATGAGTTTTGAAATTCAGCCCGGCACAATTGCAGGTGTTGTCGGAAGAAGCGGTTCAGGAAAGAGTACCATTTCCAAGCTAATCCAAAGACTCTACATTCCAGAAGCTGGTAAAATTTCAATTGACGGCATGGATATTTCACTTGTCAATCCCGCCATGCTCCGCAAGCAAATAGGGGTTGTATTACAGGAAAATTTCATGTTCAACGGAACAGTTGCAGAAAATATTTCCATCCACTGCCCTGCCGCATCTATGGAGCAGATTATTCACTGTGCCAAAATCGCTGGTGCGCATGATTTTATTCTTGAACTTCCAAATGGCTATAATACTGTCATCGGCGAAAAAGGCATGGGATTGTCCGGCGGTCAGAAACAGCGTGTTGCAATTGCAAGAGCCATTCTTGCCAATCCAAGAATTCTGATTTTCGATGAGGCAACTTCTGCACTGGACTATGAATCGGAAAGTATCATTCAGAATAACCTGAAGGAAATCTGCAAAGGAAGAACTGTGCTGATTATTGCACACAGACTTTCTACGCTGAAGGATGCACAGAAAATTATGGTAATTGACAAGGGAAATCTCGTGGAATATGATACACATGAGAGTCTGATGAAACAGCAGGGATTGTATGCGTATCTGTACAATCAGCAGCAGAGGGGTGATGTAGATGGCTAAAGATATAACAGAATACGTTCTGAAACATGGTCAGAAGCATGACAGGGAACTGAAATATGATTTTATGCCGTCACTGCTTGAAATTATAGAACGTCCGGCACATAAGGCAGGGACTGTGATTATTCTTGGAGTGTTTTCGCTTCTGATTGCCGCAGTTGTATGGGCTTGTCTGTCGGAAATTGATGTTGTCATTACAGCGAGTGGAACAGTTCAGCCTGTTGGAAATGTCAGTTCACTCAATTCTTATGCAAGTGGTACAATAAAGGCAATCAATGTGGAAGAAGGTGCTTATGTCAAAGCAGGGGATATTCTCATTGAACTGGATACACAAAGTATTGACATTGATGTAGAATCTATCAGCAGTCAGAAAGAGATTTTAGAAGCACAAAAAGAAATTTATACAATGATAAAAAATGGAGAAGATGTATTAGCGGTTGATGTAACAAAATATTCTGCTAATTTACAGCCTTATATCCTGACTATCATTGATAACGATAAAGCTTATCAGAATAATTTGAGCCTTCTTGAAAGTGCAAAGGAAAATGCAGGTCTTACCCGTGACATCGCACAGATAAAATGGGACGATTATAATGTTGACCCTGATGTTTCTATGGCAGAATTCAATGCACAGGAACTTGTCCTGAAACAGGCAGAGAATGAATTTTTGCAGGCAGAAACAAATATTCTGAAAGCACAGATTTCTTATAGTGAACAGATTAATTCCAGCATTTCTGATATTAACAGTAAGCTGAAACAGGCAGAAACAGAACTTGAAAAATATCGGCTGTCTCTTGAATACCAAAAGATAACAGCTCCTGTAAACGGCTACATCAACAGTCTTGCCGTTAACAATATCGGAGAAGCCGTTACATCAGCACAGCAGATAGCAACTATTGTTCCGGCAGATACCCCTGTGGAAATGGTCTGCTATGTAAAGAATATGGACATTGCTGATATTGAAATCGGCATGGAATCTGAAATCAAGCTGGAAGCCTATCCGTATAACAAATTCGGAACAGTGGATACTACAGTCAAATATATCAGTCCCAGTTCGTTTAACAGCGAGCAGCTTGGAAATGTGTATCTTGTAAAGCTGGATATTGATAATGCTAATCCTGATATTCATATTATGTCCGGACTTTCAGGGAGTGTTGAAATCAAAACGGATAAGAGAACGGTAATGGATTATTTCCTTGAACCGATTCTGAAAGGGTTTGATGAAAGCCTGAAAGAAAAATAGTTTTGTTGAAGAATCCTTTTTTTATGGAGGAATTGTTTATGAAAAAGTATCAAATTTTTGTAAGTTCAACATACAAAGATTTAATTGAAGAAAGAAGTATTGCTATTAATACCATTATGCAGTTAGGACACATTCCAGCCGGAATGGAAATGTTTTCTGCAACAGGCAGTCCACAGCTCGAAACAATTAAGCCAATTATTGATGAATCAGACTATTATCTTATCATTTTTGGAGGAAAATATGGTTCAATTGATAAAAAAACCGGATTAAGCTACACGGAAATGGAGTTTGACTACGCTGTCAGGAATGGGAAAAGAATCATTGCTTTCGTTCATGAAGATCCTGAAAATCTTCCCGCTCATTTGAGAGAAAAAACTGACCGTTCCCGTAAAAAATATGAAAGATTCCGTTCAAAATTACTGAAGGATAAGTTGGTAAAAATGTGGAAAAATAAGATTGATTTAACACAAAGCCTTGCAACAAGCATTAGTGTGGTAATCAATCAATATCCATCTAAAACTTGTTGGATTCATGTAAATCAGGATGATATTTACACACCAATTGAAAATCGTATTATTAAAAAAGACATGCTCAAACTGATGCCGGACATCATTAAAAATGTTGGAACATATCGAAATGATGTACCTGTAGCTTCATTAAAGCATACATTTGACGGAAATGCAGTGGAACTTACAATCAATATGGACAAAAAACAGGGAATTCCCTATTTAGACGAATTTGCAGGATGTTTTATTCGGATGGAAGAAGCAACTCATGATTGGTATCAATATCTGACAGAAGATTTTGCACTGCATTTTCATTATCTTATTACAGATACACCTCAAAAAATATGGATTGAAATAAAAACTGATCATACTGAATTGGCAAAAAAGGAAATTACATTAAATCAGACAGAAGATGATGTAATTTTGAAACTCAATGAGCTGGCAGTTGAAACACATGAATGGCATAAGGTAAAAGAAATTTGTTTTGTAATCCGTGCCTCTGATTCTCCGCAGCAGAACAAGCTGAAAATTAATTCCTTAGAATTGATAAGAACCTACGGCTAATGATTTCAAAAACAGAATATCCAAGTATTTAGGGGTGCCTAGTAAGCGGTCAATATTCAACGTGATGCAATGAAAAAAGCCAGTCACGCACAACTGGCTTTTCACAATTTGAAATAGTGTGAAGAAAAAATCACAGTAAGGCATAATTATGAATTACTGTGAAATAGTGTGAACGGAAAACTCACAATTCAGAACTGTTGCATACAGCAGGAAACATGAAACTCATTTGTACCGTTTACCAATAATCAAGCATTGTATTGCTCTTTGGTTGCATGTATTGGCTTAACTCGTGTAGATGCCATCTAGTAGTTTTAACCCCTAACACGAAATGATCTTTTATAAGAGAATATGATAACGAGGTAAGTATGGGCAATTTAGAGAATCTAAAATCACTTAAAGATGACATGGCAACACTAGGTTGGAGCATATGTGATTTCTTGTTTACATATAAAAATACGGAGTATATTGTTCTTGTGAAACGATTTGTTGGCTCAGAAAAAAGGGTAAATCAATATGCTCTAGTTAAGCTGCATTTCATGAAAACAGATAATCTAAACGACGATTTGCAAGTAGAAGCTAATAGTAACGGATTAATAGTTGACACAAAGACGTTAAGAGAGTATTTTGGAATTGACTACGACCAAGAAAATTTAAGAAATATTTTAACACAATTCTATGAGCGGCTTGGTAAATCGATTCCAATTAGTATGCCAAATATGAATTGCATTTCCAATATTGAAAAACAAGCTGTATTATCATCATTAAGCAGAAGTGATTCAGAAAATCCTAATAAGATATACTGTATTGGAGTAAAAAGAAATCCTGATGGGAAAAAAAGATCAGATTTTAATGCTGATAAAACCAAAATACTCAGAAAGAAATTGTACAATAGTTTTTCAAACGACATCGGTATAAGTTTTTGCTATTCAGAAGACCCAAACAGAGAAAAAGACGATGCTACAATTTACAGGGAGTTTGCTAATAGATAATACTATCGTAGGTGCTCTAATAAAACAATATAGATATTTGAATTGTCAATCATACATTACAATTTATAAAGGAGAATAATAAAAATGACACAAGCAGAGGCAACCTTTTCAATTCCAACTCATTTTTATCTTATTAATCCATATAACAGCAAAAACGCTGATTTTAGCACTGCCCCCAATAATGGAGAAGCTATTAAAACCCTTGCATTCAGTGATGCACATAATAGAGTTATTGATTACGATTTCTTAGACTGGGCTTTAAATGACGATATTTCTTACGAGTCTCTGGAATGGTTTATAAATAAAGTATGCAATAATAATGAACTCCAGATTATCAGCACAATAAAAACTTTATTCCTAAAATATAAATTGTTTTTTGATGAAACAAGCAATTGCGTTAAATTTCTTCGTTAAGTTGATTATTTCGCAGATAGAAGATATCGATATTTGTGTAAAAGTTCTTAACGCACTTAAAATATTAGGGGGTGCATAAACAAACGAAAGCCATACCTATCGTTTGTGAGTGTAATTTTCAGATAATTCTTTCTCAGCTCCTCAATCTATACTTAACAGCAAAATCGTAACGCATCGAAAGAGTAATTTCTCAAAAAGCCTGAAAATAGGGTGATTTCAGAGATTACCCTTTCGTTTGTTTGTATTCAATACGCAGTGAAAATATTGATTTTCCCGTCAAGAGCGTCTGCAATCATCTGATTGAAGCCGTCTCTGTGCTTGGTATTTGTGGCACTGATGCCTTCGTCCGTGTACACAGAAACAAATTCCCAGTCACTGCGGCTTTTGATGTATTTGGTGTAATAATCCACCTGTGCTTCATAGCTTGTGAGCTGCTCTTCTGAATCGGTTGATACTCGTGCGTATCCGGCAACTTTCCGTTTGACGGGATTATCCAGCGGAGCGAATGTGGCTCTGTCAAGTTTTGCCGGTATGAATTTTACTTGTTTTGGCATTATTTTTTCCACCTCTTTCGGCTGTATTCTGCGGCTTCTGCTCTTTTTTCGGAAGTCCAGTATTCGTTTCGGGAGTGGTCTTTCCAGCGGACTGTTTGCTCATGACCATCAGCAAACTGAAAAGTCAGAAAATTTGGTTCAGGCACGGTAATCTGACGGATATGTTTTTTGAAAATTTCATCATCAAATTCTTCAAGTGCAAGAACTTCACAGCAGGCTGAATAAATTTTATCCTCAGGTATCTGCTTGGAATCGGGACAGTATTTTTTGCCTTTGGTGTTGTAGGTATTGCATATCCATGTGATTCTGTAAGGCTGAATTTTTCGGCGGTAATA
>JAZQIL010000164.1:0-13045 GCA_045541055.1 Oscillospiraceae bacterium | reverse complement strand
TCAGGGGGAAACTATGGCAGCGGCGATATCTGCGGCCAGTGGGCCGTCATTACCGACAGTGTCCTTGCCCTGCCGTCTGCCCTGAAGCTGAACAAAAACGGAGGCACCGGTGGCACGGATAAAATCTATCTGGTATATGGTGATTCCTACATTTCCACATACAGCAAAAAAGTTATTAATGACTGTGAGCGTGTCACATCCTACGGCACGGGCATTACATCCGTAACAGTACCCTCGAAAGAAGGATACCGGTTTGCCGGTTATTATAACGGTACCGCAAAAATCATTGACAAAAACGGAAACATTACAGCCTCAAATACAAAATTCAAGGCAGATGCGGAACTGACCGCCAAATGGACCGCAAACAGTTATGAAGTTGTATATGATGCCAATGGCGGTACAGGTACAATGGAAAACAGTGAGCATGCCTATGGTACGGAAAAGAAACTGACCGCAAACGCCTACACAAAGAAAGGATACGGCTTTAATGGATGGAACACGAAAAAAGACGGCACCGGAACCAGTTATACCAACAAAGCAGCCGTAAAGAACCTCACTTCCAAAAACAACGGCACGGTTACCCTCTATGCACAGTGGAAAGCATCTAAGTATACGGTTGCCTTTGATGCCAACGGCGGCAGCGTTGAAACGGCAGAAAAGAAGGTAACCTTTGACAGCACCTACGGCACACTTCCTGTTCCGGAACGGAAAGGGTTTATATTTAAGGGTTGGTATACCGCAGCTTCATCCGGAAACAGGGTTAAAAAGACCACAACGGTCTCAACGGCCAAAGACCACACGCTGTTTGCACACTGGTCAGAAAACGCTTATACCGTCACCTATCACGCAAATGGCGGAACCACTTCCGCACCGGCCGGCACATACCATTATGGTGACGAAGTAAGCCTTGGTGTTACCGCCTGCAAAGACGGATACACCTTTGTGGGCTGGG
Source organism: Oscillospiraceae bacterium (assembly GCA_045541055.1). Taxonomy (GTDB): domain Bacteria; phylum Bacillota; class Clostridia; order Oscillospirales; family Ruminococcaceae; genus UBA3855. Next base: position 12,093 of record JAZQIL010000164.1, on the reverse strand, counting down.
CCACGTCCCCTGATGCAGACAGGCCCCTTACTTCTTTTACCATGCCCGATCTGGCAACATCGGAAAACAGTGATTATTCCTCGGACTGGGAACTTACGTTATATGCCCTTTATTCCATAGATGTGTCGGATGTGGCGAACCACACCTATCCCTTTTATGAAAAAATAAAAGAGGACGAAGTCTCCCTGTATGTTTCAAAAGAAAGCGATGCCCGTTCCTGTAAAAAATACAGCCTCTCCTACAAAGAAGATACAGGCATTCTTTATTATAAATACACCTGCAGCAAAACAGACCTCTCCCCTTATGTCGGAAACGGGGGCTACGGACTGAAAATCGTGGCCTATGACAATGCGGGCAATGAAGGTATCCTGTACAAAGAAGGTATAGACGCAGCCATTCCAAAACATTACTGGCAGACAGTAAGCCACCATAAAAAAGCCAATGGCACATGGCAGCATTTTGATACCGTAAATGACTACGTGCAGGAAGGAACCACATACACACCTGCTTCCGTAACGGCACCGGCCGGTTACAGGTTCAGCCACCTGGACACAAAGCCCTATGTGGTTATGGGTGCCAAAACCTCCAACGCCTACTATATTCCGGAAATCTATACACTTACCTTTGACAAAAATGGCGGGGACAGCGTTTCCCCTGCCTCCAGGCAGATTTCCTATATGGAGCTTTACGGAAGCATGCCGGTTCCGGTACGAAGGGGACACACGTTTACGGGATGGCATACAGAACGCAGCGGCGGCAGGGAAGTAAAGGCAGAACAGCCTTACAGCATTGCAGGGAACAGCACCATTTATGCACACTGGAGCATAAATTCCTATTCCGTGACATACGATTACTGGACAAACGGCGGTACTTCCTCGAGCCGTATGGAAAGCGTCTCCGTGGCATACGGAAATAACATAGATGTCAGTCCACAGAATGTAACCGCTGTCAAAAACGGATGGGTATTTCTTGGCTGGAATACGGATCCGGATGCGGAATCCGGACTTTCTTCACTTAAAATGGGTGACAGGGATGTTGTTTTATATGCGGTTTACAAAAAGGACATTACAGCCACCTTTATTGATGGAAGCAGCAGGAATACCCGAAGCATCACGACAGCCATCCATAACAGGGAAACCTCCTGCCGGATAACAGTACTTCCGGTAACGGCGGTAAACGGCTGGAAAATACTGGGATGGAGTTTCGATACGCAGGGAAATGCCGCTGTTCATGTATCGCCGGAGGCAGAGTATGAAATGTCAGAAGATAAGATTTTTTATGCATGTTATGTGCAGGACATCACAATCGATTATGACACCGGCGGCTCTCCACAGACAATACCTTCCCGGACACAGCCGCGTTACTACAATGCAGCCGGCAATTATTCCAGCCCTGTATTTACCATAGCGGATGCACCTGTTCTGGACAGGCATTCTTTTGTGGCATGGGAAGAGCTGGACAGTACCGGTATTCCGATCCGGCAGTATGCTCCGGGCTGTACAATTACTGCTGAATACAGCATGACATTACTTGCCAGATGGGACATGTACCCGGAAATCGAAGCATATGACAGGTATTTTACACTAGAAGAAGCGGAAAGCGGAAGTATCACGGCAGAGAGGCTTTTCGAAAAGGTAACAGCAGCTGACAAAGAGGATGGACAGCTTGAAAACGGCACTGATGTTACCATCCCAAACCTGAACCGGTACGATTTCAGAAATTCAGCTGAAGTCCGCATTGTGTACCGGGCAGAAGACAGTTTTGGAAACGTCACGGAAAAAACTGTTACAGTCCATGTTGTGGATACCACAATGAACGAAAGCAGCACAAGGTACTATTCCAGATTTATCAGCAGGGAGTTTTATTCAGACGGGGAAAACCTGCTGGAAGAAGCAGGGGGCGGACTCAGGGAAAGTTCTGTCTGGAGAACGGATGAGGCATACGGCTGTCTGCTGGAGAATACATTGAATAATTCAAAGACAGATGAGAAATACAAAACAATTGGCTTCCCAGGCATGGATACAAAGGTTAAGGTTGCGGGTTCAGGCACGTGGAACCATATTGAGGAAACATGGAGATTTACAAAGGCAGACATCGAAGCAGTAGAAGAATTCACACTGTCACACGGACTCGGAAACTTAAGGGAGCCTGATGCAGCTGAAAAATTCATGGAGCTGTTTGGATTTTGCATAAAGGAAAATGAATAACAGCTTCATGCAGAAGGATGTACCGAAATCCGGTACGTCCTTTTTTCATGCAGTGAAGCAGAAAGGAGGAGAGAAATGCCGGAAAAAGATATTCAGTTATCGCCATTGGAACAGATGAACAGAATCCTGTCAGAAAAGGAAGCCGTGATTGACAAAAAGATGGAAGAGCTGAAAAATTACCGTCAGGAACTGGATACATTTGAGGGAAAGCTTGCCCAAAAAGTTTTGGAAGTTCAAAAAGAACAGGAGCAGATAAAAAAAGAAAAAAATGATATCGAAAAACGCTGGAAAGAGCTGGAAAACCATGAAGCACAGCTTCAGTTATCGATGTCGAAAGTTCTTGAGGAAAAGGTATATCTGGAAGAACGCAGCAGAGCAGACCTGGAGAAGGCGTTAGGCAGTGACGGGTTTGGAAAAGCAGGTAAAGCGGCAGATGGTTTTGATTTAAGTGTACTTGGAAGATCCATTGGCATTGAAATGCCGGAATCCGGTACAGGGGAATCCGAGATAAAAAAATCCGCCGGCTGTGCATCCGGCTGTGAAAAAGAATCTGTACCGAAATCCGGTACAATACAACCCGAAATTCCGGAAATCTTTTTAAAGCTGGAAAAAGAAATCGTAAAAACCTATTCCAAATGGACAAAACTGGAAATGATACCGGAACGTTACTGTGTTCAGAATGGTGATAAAGAGATCCGCTTTTTTGACACGGAAAGGAAATACGGTACCCCGAGGGTGGAGATTATCGTATTCCGTAAAAATGCAAGGACAGACAAACGCCTGATGGGAAACATAGCAGGTATTGAACGGGTTGCACCGGACTGGAGCATAAATGCGGAAGAAAACCAGTTAGTCTGCATGATGCAGTTTACGGCAGACACAAAACCATCCATGGTTTTAAAAAAATGTAACGACTTTATAAAAAATCATCTTGTATAGTTATAGGAGGAAAAAAGAATGGGTATTAGCATGAGAAAATCAAATGGAGGAAAGAACAGGATTCCGCATATTATTGCATTTGCAGCGGCACTTGTTCTTGCTTTTGTGGCAATGGCATTTATACCACTGCCATTTAAGGTAAAAAAACTGGTATTTTTTGTTTTAATTATTGTGTTTGCAATTCTCGGCGTATTTATTATGAATACAATTAATCTTAAAAGAAAGTAGGTACTAAGTGATATGAATAATACAGGAAAAAAATATGTATGTATTTTGGCAGCATTTATGCTGTCTTTTTTTATGCTGTCCACGGCAGTCCCGGAAACAGTCCTTGCATCGTCAGGCAGAAGCCAGAGCCAGTCATATGATGACCGTGAGACATCAACGGATGCTGTAACCGCAAAGTTCGAAACATTTGAAACCCTGGTAACGGATTTGATTTCAGTCCTTGGAACGATTTACACCTTGTGGGGAATTTCAGAATGGGGACTTGCATGGCATGAATCAAACGGCACCATGGGCGGACAGTCCTTTAAACGAATATTTGGCGGCCTGGTAGTTGTGCTGTCGCCGCAGATACTGGCAGTTCTGGGATAGGACGTAAAATATGGATGATATACTAACAACCCTCACCGAATGGCTGCAGAATTTTCTAACGAATTTTTTTGGCGGGAACATACTGTACACGCTTGGAATAAACATATGGAACTGGGCCATTGTATTAATAGGAACGGTGGCATCAACAACCCCTGCCCAGTTTTCATCCGAAGCATGGGGATTTGTAACAACGGATGTGCTTAACTTTACCATGGGAATCGGGGCTACATTATTAAATTCATTTTACATGGTAGGGATGATCCGCCAGTCAACGAACTTAAAGGAAAGTTTTACACTGGAAACAGCAGTGGACAGTATCATAAAAATGCTCCTGGGCAACATGCTGATTCTGAATGGACTAGATCTGATGAAAACACTTTTTGACATTGCATCCTCATCCTCGGGTTATTTCATGGTGCTTGAACCACCGACTTTTGAACAGAAAGATATAGATGCCGGACTTATACTGTTTAATTACGTTTTTGGAATCATTTTTCTGATTGTCAGCATGGTATGTGCATTTACCATTTTTCTGACGGTTTACAGCAGGTATCTGTATCTGTACCTGTTAATTGCGGTATATCCGCTGGCATATTCCACGCTGCCCGGCGGCCAGGGCGTGTACAATTCTGCCAGTTCATTTACCCGTACGTTCATTGCAAAAACATTCGAAATCCTGGTAATAGCCATTGCCATAGGCATTGCCGCAAGGATGTGCCAGGCAATTGATTTTGGTTCAATGGATGACGAACTGGGTAAAAATTTTGACGGCATCATTCAGACGATACAGTCAATGGCAACAATGATTATTTTAACAGCCTCCGTAAAAGGAACAGACACTTTTATGAGGAGGGCATTTGGATTGTAGACAGTGTACCGGATTCCGGTACACTGTATGTTTGCATAAGGAGGGATACTAAAATGGCAAGTTTAAATACTTCGTTTCGTTTTGCGGAGAAGAAAAAGAATACGGTTCCGTATGTTGCAGTTCCCAAAAAAGTCAAGGAAGCTTTGTGCATAGACAGGATTGACCCTAACGGGATATTCAAACTGGAGCCGATGAATGGAATCTGCCTGTATGACCAGTGCTATGTATTTGAAGACATAAATTACAAAAACCAGGATGACACAAAGAAAACCTCAACACTTCTTGAACTGATGAAACTGTTTAAGATGATTGACTATCAGGTAAAGTTTACAATTGCGAATGAACAGCATGACATGAATAAATTCGTATCGGAAATCTTTAAGCCTGTCCACGGAGCTGAATATCCGGAAGTTGAACAGGGAATCGGACAGTGGATTAACCAGAAAATCGATGAGGGAACACGTGACATCCGGAGGGTGATGTACCTGACGGTTACATGCAGGGCACAGAGTTTTGAAGATGCAGCGGCATATTTTACAACACTGGATTCAACATTACAGATGATTTTTGCCGTGTTAAGAAGCCGTCTGTACAGGCTGGGCGGTGAGGAGAGACTGGCTGTATTACAGAAAATCCTGCGGGCCGGTGAAACGGGGATTGTTCCAACGAATATTGCACGTAATAATGACAGCTGGAAAAACCAGATACTTCCGGCATCAATTATTTCCGGCGAGGACTGCATGCAGATTAACAGCAGATATGTATCGGTGCTGTTCGGGCAGGATTATGAGGCAACCCTGAATGAGGAAAAAGTCGTGCATTCCCTGACAGACACTTTGTTTCCGACGTACATAACACTTGATATTGAGCCGGTGGAAAGACGGCTGCTCAGGGATAAACTTCTGGCAGCACATACAAATAACGAAACCGCAATTTCAAATGAGAATGACCAGAACGTGAAATACAACCAGTACAGCAAAGGACCTTCTTTTATGCTGGAAAAGAAAAAGAACGAGCTGGAGTCATTGATGAAGCAGGTGGATGACAATGATGAGGAAGGCATCTTTCTCGGAATGCTTGTCGTGGTTCCGGCAGACAGCATCGAGGAACTTTCACAGCGTGTGGATACGTTAAAGCAGATAGCAAGCACAAATGGTTACACGCTTCAGCCGTACCTGCACCGCCAGCTGAAAGCACTGAATACGGCACTTCCGATCGGGGGACGCCAGGTAAACTGCATGCGTTCCCTGCTGACGTCATCGGCAATTGCCTTTCAGCCGTTCTATTCGAAAGACTTAAAGGATAAAGACGGTTTTGTTCTGGGGATGAACAGAACCACGAAACGCCTGCTGAGGGGAAATAAAAAGAAACTGAAAAATCCCCACTCTGCCATTGTTGGGCATTCCGGTTCGGGAAAGAGCATGTGCATGAAAATAACGGAAATTGCACAGACGCTTCTTTTTACGGATGATGACATATTCTGTATTGATCCCAATAATGAGCTGGAAGTTTTCTGCAATGCATTAAGGGGACAGTATATTGATTTTACGCCGCAGTGCGGAATGTACCTGAATCCGTTTGAGGTTCCAAGACAGATATGGGATGCGGATTCGATTGTAAAAAACAGGTATATTGCAAAGGAATGTGATTTTGGGGGAAGACTTACCGCTTCCTGCATGAAAAATATCATGGTTACACAGATACATCTGAATTTTGTTGAACGTGCAATCAGAAATGTGTATGAAGAATATTTTTCACAGAAAGATTTCAACAGCCAGCCGACTCTGATAAAGATACGAGAGGAACTGATACGCCAGACGGAAATGGTTTCGCTGGAGGATGAAAGAAGAATGCTTCTTGACATAACAAATTCCCTGGAAGCATATACACTCGGTGTGTACGACATGTTTGCCCACAGATCAAATATCAATGTCAGTAACAGGTTTATGGCATTCGGACTGAAGAACATCCCGCCGAATGCACAGAAGCCGTTTATGGTTACACTCATGCACTGCATCCAGAGCGAGGTGGAATTTAACCAGGCGGAGCTGAAAGCATCAAGGCTGATTGTGGATGAATCACAGATGCTGTGTGAAGATGAATATTCATCTTCGGAGCTGCTTCAGGCAGTGGAAACATACCGTAAGTACGGGGGAATCATTACTCTGATATTCCAGAACCTGACACATGCACTTGAGCGTTCGAATCTCAGGGACATGCTTTCCAACTGCCCGTGCAAAATTTTCTTTGACCAGGGTGGTGTGGATGCAAATTCACTTGCACAGATTATGGAACTTTCAAAGGATGAGTTTGAGTCGCTGAATGAAGATGTTCCGGGATACGGGCTTCTGGTATGGGACAAACAGGTATACAAGATGGATACAAGAATTGATGAATCAAATGTGCTGTATCCCCTTATCAGCACAAACTTCCATGAGAAAGCAGAAGAAAAAGAAGAAATACAGCGTGTGGAAGCTGGTGAACCCCTGAAAGAAAGAATCCTGCATTTGGTGTCCATTCATCCAATGAGCGGACAGATGCTGGCTGATATGTGTTCATCTGACCATAATGAAAAGGAGATACTTCATTTTGTAAATGAGCTGGTAATGGCAGGAGAGCTTTATGAAGAGGAAGGGTTATACCATGTAAGGAAAAGCAAGAAGGGAATATAATGGGGATTAAGGTAAAAGAAAACCATGATTACAGATGGAACCAGAAGCAGGAAATCCTGACAAAAAGCTCGGTAATAGAAAATATTGCTGCAGATGCAGATAAATCATTTACAGCTGCTTCGCCTGAGATTACAGCTGCAAAAAAAACTGCAGAGCTTGCAAAAGAGATGGTAATATCAAATCTGCAGCGTATGTATCATGAGGCAAAAGAGCAGAAGAGGGCTGACAGCAGCCAGGATTCAAACCAGAACAGCTTCCTGTTTTCAGCCATGCTCTGCAGTGTTTTTGTAACAATTATAATCACCATACTGCCGTCGCTTATACAGATAGCCGGAATAACTGCTGTAATATCAGGAATCTGTCCACAAAAGAATCCAATTGTGGAAGCAGCAGAGCATGAACTCAGTGTTTCATTATTTAACATAGGCGGACAGAAATACAAGGACTGGTATGGGGCAGATGACAACTGGTGTGCAATGTTTGTGACCTATTGTGCGAACGAATGCGGTTACATTGAAGACGGAACCATGCCGAGGATTGCATCTGTATCGGAGATGTCCACATGGTATAAGGAGAATGGACAGTGGGCGGATGCCGGGGACTACATGCCCAAAGCAGGAGACATCATTTTTTTCCAGAACAGTGCATCACATGTCGGGATTGTTGTGGAGGCAGACAGGGACAGAGGAACTGTTTACACAATTGAAGGAAACACCGGAACCTCGCTTACAAGACCATATCATAAAGGAAGCCATGTCAAAAAAAAGTCCTATCCGTTTACGCATGCAAAAATTTCCGGATACGGGCTGCCTGCTTATCCCGGTACAGGAAATTATTAATAGTTCAATGAAAAGATGTGCCGGAATCCGGTACATCTTTTTTCAGGGGGACAGAGAGGAGAATTATGCGAATTCCAATTAACAAGGAAATAGAAAAGGCTTACAAGGACCAGTTTATGAGGGGGTTTTCTGCAAGAGAATCCGGATACATTGCACTCAGTCTTGGAATTATGGGAGGTGCTTCATGGTTTGTATGGAATACTTTCCAGCTTCCAATCAATTTTTGTTTTTACATAGGAATACCGTTCGGGATTCCGACCATGCTTATAGGATTTGTGGAAATCCAGGGGCTTTCACTGACTGAGTATCTGAAGGAAATTGTTTACGAATACAGAACAAAAGAACTTTACTATGATGCAGATGAGCTTCCGGAAATGCCGGACGATTACATGATGCAGAAGAACAGCACAAAGAAAGGCAGGAGAAAATGAGATTAAAAAATCAGAAAAGATATCCAAAAGGCATATGGAAAAAAATAGCAGTAATGATTTTTCTGCTGGCCGTATTTGCAGCTGATCTTATATATGTTTCTTTTTACAGGGATGCAGGGACAGCAGACAATCCTGTAAATACAGAATCTTCAGGTGAAAAAGACACAGGGAAAAAAGCACCGGGGGATTCAAAAGGAAATGATGGCATCATGATATCCAATCTGGAAAGGTATGCCGGACCACTGCTTGGCGGAGAGGCTGGCTGCCTTGACACTGTGCTGAAGGATTTTTGTGCTGAAGAAAATAAAAGTGATACCGGTGCAGAAATTTTTTATGTGATGATTCCGGAGGAAAATGAAAACCGGTTATATTTTTTTGTAAAGCTTCATCCGTCAGAAGAAATTGTCCGGCTCATTTATGACCATGAAACAGTTGCCGCGGCGTGTCAGTACTGTGAATATACGGAAGAGGAAATTGTAAATGAAACATGGCTGGGAAACGGACCATTCAACAGGGATGAAGGGTGATATATGTTATCTATATTTATACAAAGGGGTCTTAGGGGTATTCCCCTAACAAGATGTATTTTGTTTTGTCGGACAAAATGCGTATCTTGCGAAGGTAATTGGTACACTTTCAGGCTATGGGGAAATGAGAATACATATGGAATCCCTGCAGAATCCATGTAAAATCATTGCATAACAGCTGGATATTACCCGTGAAATGAATGTTTTTCATGTAAAATACACGGTAAATCACCGGGACTTCCTTGTTGAAAACAGGATTACATCATTTGTCCATGCGAAATATCCGATAAATCCACCATAAATAAACCGGATACATTTATGGTGGATTTTAAATTCCACAATGGTTACACATGCATGAACACTGATTATCAGTCAGAAAATGTGCCGGAAAATGACAAGAAATACTTAAAAAGAAACGAGGAAAATAAGATGATATCAACGAAGGGGCAGACAGGGAACTTTGGAACCATCCGGAAAACCTTATGCGGAAGCAGGACAAGACAAAAGAAATTAATTGACATGGAATGGGTGTATAAGGAGCTGGACAAAGGACGGACCCGGCAGGAAGTAGCAGATGAACTGGGGGTATGTGTCAGCACATTAAATAAACGCCATAAGAAATACCAGAGGCAGCTTGAAGTCCTGAACAGCCAGGAAGATGGTATGTCTATTGGGACGCTGCCGCCCATTCCGGATGAATACCGAATCTAGGGTTACCTAAAACTACCTGGATAGGATGATATAATTCCGGTAAAATAAAATCAGGAAAATAGAATCAGATGAAACAGACATATTGAATTTTGTGTACCGGATTCCGGTACATTTTTTATTTGGAGGAATTACGATGACACTGCGTGATAAAATTGGAAACTGGGAAAGCGAACTGGAAAAAGTCCGTGAAGCAAGAGCAGATGCCTTAGCGAAATACAATAAAAAGGAAAAGGAGCTTCTGAAGAAAATTGAGGATGCAAATATACAGATTGAAACCGAAAGCAATAAAGCAGTCGGAGATATTGTACGGGAAATGTATGGCGAGCTGACAGAGGAAAATATCCTTAGATTTAAGAACTTTATGGAAAATTCCATGAAGAATACTTCTGATATCACACGCGGAATATAAGGAGAACATGAATGGCTTATAGAGAGAGCAGATTGTCTTTCCGCGTCAGCGAGGAGGAAAAAGCACATTTGAAAAAAGCGGCATCCACTCCTGACAGTTCTGGGAAAAAGTATAAGGACATGTCCGAATTTATACGCGGCACACTTTTGGAAAGAACCGGATTTCAGAGTACAATGGTAAAGCTTCAGTTAAATGAGCTTTTATATGAAACAAATAAAATTGGTGTAAACATTAATCAGACGGTGAAAAAAATCAATGCAGGTTTTGGGTCGCATGATGATATTGAGCTGTTATTGTCAGGACAGAGGAAACTGTGTGAATCCGTTGAAAAATATACCGAGATGGTGGAATCGTTATGGCAATCACAAAGCTGATGCATATAGGGGAAGACGACATATTTCCATCCTGTCATTTAAGGAACAGCATCTACTATATTCTGGATGTGAAGCATGATGGTGAAAAAACAGAATACGGATTGTGGGTAGGAGGAAATGTCGGAACTGAAGCTGAGGAAGTCTACCAGAAATTCATGGAGACAAAAAAAGCATGGGGCAAAAAATATGGAAGGCAGGGATACCATTTCATAATATCGTTTGCCCCGGGTGAAACGGATGAAGCTACGTGCTGTGATGTCCTGAGAAAATTCTGTGAAGAGTATCTGGGAGACAATTATGAATATGTGTATGCTGTCCACAATGATAAAGATCATATACATGGCCACATCATATTTAATTCAGTAAATAGGATAAATGGCTACAAATATCGTTACCAAAATGGTGACTGGGCAAAATTTATTCAGCCAATTACAGATAAAATTACACAGGAAGAAGGACTGGTACCATTAGTGTTTACAGAGGATAAAGCAGGTGTTGCGTATGCACAGTGGGCATCAGAGAAAAAAGGAAAATTAAACTGGACGGATATTATCCGTGCAGACGTGGATATGGCAATAAAAAATTCCTCCAGTCTGGAAGAGTTTTTTGAATTTATGGATGGCATGAATTACAGAATCCGTACAGGACGTTCCAGAAAGAATGGCGGGGAAGAAATATATCTGACCTTTTATTATACAGATGAAAACGGAGTGGAACACCGGAGGAGAAACTATAAGCTGCTTCCCGGCACAAAAGAATATTCCCTTGAGAATATTAAAGCCAAGATAGAAGACAAATCTAAAATGAAAGAGCCGCATTATGAAAAAGTAGCTTTGATTCTGGAAAGAAAGACTTCCATTTATATTGGAATGAAAAAATATATGCAGGGGTATAAAACTTACAGCAGACTTTATCAGGCGGTTGGGTATTACAGACTTCCAAATCCTTTTGCGGTTCCGAACTATCGAGTTCGAAATGACATTCTGCATATAGAAAATCTGATACAGGAATGTGAATACATAAAAAGAAATCACATTAAAAATATGGATGAATTGGAACGCCGTGCAGAAAAATTAGATGAGAATTTGAAATCTTATTATGTCCGACGTAAGGCATTGAAACGAATGGAGGAAGACTTCAGGCTTCTTGTTCCGGCGGAGATGTCCCATAAATATTTTAATTTGAAAAGGAAATATGAAGCGGCCAGTGATGGGGATGATATGCGGGAGGTTCTGGAGGATGAAATAAAAGACGTGGAAATGGAACTGCCTGCAGCTTATATAAACAATGCAGAAGAGCTTCTGGCGTGTGAGGCAAAAATAAAAGTACTTAAAAATGAAAAAAAAGTTCTCGGACGGGTGTTAAATATGGAAGGAGGCAGAACGGCAGCAGCTGCAAAAGAAATGATAATGCCTAGAATTTTAAAAAAATAATGAAAGGAGATTGGAGAGAAAAAATGAATGTAATTATTGAGAAGACGGATGAAGAAGCAAACAGAAAAAGACTGATGGGGTATGGG
>JAZQIL010000163.1:0-28976 GCA_045541055.1 Oscillospiraceae bacterium | reverse complement strand
TGATTCGCTCTCTGCCTCCTTCAGGTCACGGCGCACGGCTCGGCTGACAGCCCTCCAGACTGTCCGCAGGATTCATGTATTTCTGCTGCTGTTATTCAATTTTCAATCTGCTTTGAAAAAGGTTCTTTGTTCCCCTTTCGTTATATAGCCGAAAAAAATAAGCGTTTCAGAAGTCATTTTTGAAATTTTTAATAATTTCAGCGATTTTGCTAATCCAGCTTGAAATTGTACGCTGACTTTTCGTAAAAATTAACGAAATTTCATCCTGTGTATAACCGCAGACACAATAGAGATAGTAGGCTCTCAGATGTTCTTCCGGCTCTTTTTGAAGTGCTTCGCACAACTCTCTGTCAAATACTTCTACCCAGTCAGTTTCTCCGTACTGTGTCATATCCTGTTCAACTGCAAATTTCGGATTGCTGTCCTCGAAGCGTATGTCATCGCAGTGTTCATAATAGCGGCGGTCAGAATTGAACACTTCTCTGTCGAACCGATAAATTTCAGCAATCTGCTCATCTGTCATGCCGTATTTTCTGTAAAGAAACAGTTTTGCTGCCCATTCTCTGCGGAATTCCAGTTCCGCTTTTTCATGATTATATCCCATTTAGGTAACCTCCGTTTGATTTGTTTTGTTTTGATTTGGATTTGAATCAAACGAAGGCTCATGGATATTTGGCTGCGATACACAGCCATTCAGTAAATTGAAACATAATGCAGTCCTTTTTAAGAGTAAGGACACAAAAAAAGCCAGCACATCAGATGCACTGGCTTCAATATCTATATAAAAAAACCAGCCGCTGTGACTGGTTTTTTGTTGTAAGCATTATTGCTTATATTATAAATTCTCTATTAACCCAACGATGTATTTTAATAATGTCAGTGATTCATCTGAATCTGGTTTTCCGTTGTCATTGAAATCAATCGCTTCAAGCTGTTCCTGTGAAATGATTTCTTTTCCTAAAATCGCCTTATTCACAGTAATAACATCCAGAATATCGACTTCCCCATCTCCTGTAGCATCTCCTATAAGATTTTTTGTCGCTGTACCATCATTAACCAACAGCTGATATGTTGTCGAATTATAATAATAATCATAATCTTCAACTTTTAAATAATATGTCCCTGCATCAAGCTGCAAGTCAGAAATGGCAGTTATGGACGAAACACCGGAAATATTCCATGATTTTAACTCATCAATAGTATCTGTACGCTGATACAGGTGCAGTTTCCAATGATTTGTGGTATCTCCGATAAGCTGTGTTATGAAATTCAATTTCACTGCTGAATTCTGCTTTAAATTAAATTCATACCAATCCACATCTTCTGAGCTGTACAAAGAACCGTTGTAAGTTTTATTTGTATTTATAGCCGTTGCTGCCTGAAACGTATTGTTAAATTCTTTTTCCCAATATTCAGACGTTTTAAAGTTTACATTAACCGTATATGTTTTGGCAGAATAATTATATGGATAGCGTTCAATCTTAAAATAGTAATTTCCAGACGAAAGACCTATTTCTGGAATAAAAGTATTGGAATGATTGCCGTCATATGTCCACGATGCTATCTTTTCTAAACTTTCGTCCAGTTTATATAAAGTCATTTCCCAATACTTTGTTGTATCCTGAAAAATATCCCGTTCAAAACTTATGGTCGCATAACCGTTAACAGCTGTACTGAATTTATACCAGTCCACATCAGATGAACTATAGAGTGAGCCTTGATAATTGGTATTCAATTCTACAGGGGTTGCTGTCTGAAATGTACTGTTAAACTCCTTTTCCCAGCAGGCAGATGATTTGTAATTGATAGTAAGTGTGTATGTTTTAGAAGAGTGGTTATATGGATAGCGTTCAATTTTTATATAATATTTTCTTGTTGGAAGACCAATTTGAGGCGAAGTAGATTTAATATGATTGCCATCATATTCCCATGAAGCCATTTCATCCATACTTTCATCTATACGGTATATTGTAGATTTCCAATATTTAGTTGAATCATCAAATACATCTCTTTCAAAATCAACAGCAATAAAGCCATCTTCCGGCACAGTGAAACTGAACCAGTCAGTATCATCGGAACTGGATAATGAAGCATTATAGCCTTCATTTAAGTTCATCTCCGATGCAGTCTGAAAAGTATTATTCAGTTCTTTTTCCCAATTATCTGAAGCAGTACAGCGAACTGTAAGAGTATAGGTTTTATTACTGAAATTATAAGGATAACGTTCAACTGCAATATAGTATTTTCCAGCAGGCAGCCCTATATCTTCTGTTGAGGAAACCGAACGTTTTCCATCAAAGACACTGGTCGAAATTTCTTTCAGTGTTTCATCATCAATACAATAAAGTGTTTCTTTCCAATATTTTGTTGAATCATTAAATGCTTCTATGCCAAAGTCAATTGTTACACACCCATCTGTTGGTACAGTGAAGCTAAACCAATCTTTGTCATCAGAACTGGATAATGCTCCATTATAGTCCTCATTCACATTTATTTCCGTTGCAGTTTGAAAAGTATTATTTAACTCTTTTTCCCAATTATCTGAAGCTGTGAAATTAACGGAAAGGGTATATGGCTTCTCACTAAAGTTATAAGGGTATCTTTCAACTGCGATATAGTAAGTTCCTGCTGGTAATCCTATATCTTCTGTTGAAGAAACAGTATGATTTCCATCGAAGGCACTGGTTGAGATTTCTTTCAAATTATCCTCAAGATGATATATTGTTAATTTCCAATAATTTGTTGTGCTTTCAAACATTTCTCTACTAAAACTTACTGAAACACAGCCATCTTTTTCAATTGTAAATGTATACCAATTAACATCATCTGAAGAAAGCAAAGAATCATCGTAAGCAGTGTTAAGCTTGATGTTAACAGCATCATCCATTGTAGAATTTTCAGCATAAGCGGTTAAAGATTCAACATTAGAATGTGTTTGTAACAGCTGAAATCCACAGCTCATCATTGCTATTGCCAGCCCCAGCGATATAATTTTTCTTTTCATTGTAAGCCCTCCAAATCTATGATACCAGCGGTTTTGAAAACCGCCAGTATCATTACATTGCTATTTAAGCATTATTTTTTCTTCTTTTATGAAGAATGACAGCCGCTGCTGCTGCAATTGCCGCTGCACCAGCTCCAATGCCAACAAAAATCCAAGGCTTGACAGATTCATTCACGATAATTTTGAATCCATCAATCACAACGGGTTCATTTTCTCTTCCCGAAGCATCTTTGCAGATAACTGTCAGCTGATGAGATTTGCTGGAAAGAAGCGGTTCTGCTTCAATTTCAAATGTAAATTCACCATCATTAAAGTCTGTTTCAATTTCCTGTTCATTCCAGTGCCAATCAGGCGATTCGTCTTTGTTTTTGTCAAGGTAAACATTTACTTCAGAAAGTTTCAGATTATCATTTGCCTGCATAAAGACAAGCATTTGATTTTCATCCACATAATAAGCATGATTGTTTTCCAGATTTGCAATAATCGCTGTAGGAGGTGTTTTATCTATTGTGAAACGGATATTGCTTGACTTGGAATCAAAAGTATTGGAATTTTTGTTTCCTGCTTTATCTACAGAATTCAGCTGAATTTCGTAACTGCCGTCTTTTTCAAATTCTTCCCCATGAATTCTGTAAGTATATTCATGCCATTCTTTTTCTTCTCCTGAAACATCCAAAGTATAATTTTCTCCTTCTTTTAAAGAGGTTTCTTCACCATCTATGAAAACATTTACCTTGCGAGTGTCATTTTGCAATTCATTCGGATTGATTTCAGAGATAACCACTTCATCCAATTCCTGTATATAAGAATTCAGCTGTGTTTGAATTTTAGAAATATCATAAGTTGAACCACAGCGGTTGACAGAGAATGTCATAGAATTCTTTTCCGGATTAGCAGAATTAGAAGAACGGTCAGCCTTATCTTTCAAAGAGACAGTAAATGTATAAATATCATCAAAGGCTTTATTTTCTTCCTTGGATGAAACAGATGGGAAATCTTCAAAAGTCAGAATTTTTCCATTAATTTTTCCGTTGCTGATAATATTTTCAAACTTGCCTTTCCATGTTCTGGACTTGTCATTTGTTCCAGTTAATTTAAAGGAAATTGTATCATCTTTTATAGTTGGCTCAGATACAGTCACCCGACTGCCGGATAAATCTACTTTTACCTGTTCTGCATCAAAGTTTGCATCTTCAAAGCGAATCACTGGAATGACTTCTCCAGCATAAGCGTTAAATTCAGACTGATTGTTCACAGAAATATTCAAATCTGGGTCAATCGTATCCACATAGAAATCTTCATGGAATGCAGCACCTGCATTGCCTGCTTCGTCTGTATAGGAAATATTCATAGAATATTCTGCATCATCTGAAAAACGAACGGTTGCGATATGGGAATCGCCGTTATCTTTCCAATCACTGACTACAGCATTTACTGCTTTTCCCTGTTCTGTTCCACGAACAGAAATTCCTTGTGTTGCCTTTTCTTTGTTGAAGTTCGTTTCATTGATTGTAATCGTTGCAGTTCTTCCGCCCTGATAATAGCTTCCCTTTTTAGAAGCACTGTCATCTGAAAAGATAACATTGATAATCGGATTGGTGGTATCTACAGTGAAAGCATTAAATATAATCGGTTCTACTTCAACGACATTATTCTCACCGAAATGGAAAGGATTTTCAGGGTCGGAAGGAGCATAGGAGGTAAAGCCAGATTCTCCGTATATTACCTGATTGCTTAAATTTCCGGCAGTATCCATACAGTAGATTGAAAATGTGTATGCACCATCACCAGAAAACGGAACATCAGTATACCACATTGTATCATCGCCGTTTTCAGTTCCTTCTGTCTGAGACCAGATAACAGTGGGGGCTAAATCCTCCCCATTTCTCGCTGCATAAAGCTTTACTAATTCAGGGTCAAAATTTCGTTCTTTCACGCTGATTCTTGCAGTACGGCTGCTTGAAGACATGCCGCTGCTAAAATTATTATCAAATTCTACAGAAATTTCAGGAGGAGTGGTATCAATCTGCAAAGGCAGACGCTCTACAGATTCATTCATGGCATTATCCATAGCATAAATCTCCAACACTACATCATTGCTGTTCGCATCTTCGCTGTCAACAATAATTGTATGTTCCCAGTCTTTCTGCAAATCACTGTACTGAGGGTTTCCTTGGTCGAACGTATAAAGAACATCACTTGAAATTTCTTTTCCCATATTCAGAAGCTTATAAGAAATGCTTTTCAGACCAGAATAGGAATCATTTACCAGTGGGTCATCTACTTTTATGCTGACATTCACATCACCATTATAAACTTCTCCTTCAAATTCCTCACCAGTTTCTGCATCTGTTAAAGTAATTTCAGGAGCAGACATTTCATGTTCCGGTTTGCTGTCATCATTGATTAAACCATTTGTTTTGAGATAGGTCACATTTCCAGCATAGTCAGAAATTTTGCAATAAACAGTAAACCGTTCATTCATTTCATTACATATATCACCTATCTCATTTTTCCAATCCTTGACTTTATCCAATTCTTCTTTTGTCAAAGCATAAATTGAAGAAGAACTGTAATATTGAATAATAGGTGTTGTTGAAAGATTATCTTCCACATTCTGGGCTTCATAAACATTAATGCCATCCATATTTGACCAAAAGTTAAATGTCAGTGGATTGTCAAAATCTTTTTGTGTCCATGTTTCTATGCGTCCATCTGATTCTGCTTTCAATTCACCTGTTGGAGCAGTTTTATCAATAGTAAAATCATAAGCTGCAATCGTACCTTTTTCTTCAGAAATATTTACTTTTCTTCCATCTATAGCCAGATGATATTCACATTCTCCATGGAAATAAACTGGCAAAGTATAGATAGTATCTCCGTTTTCCTTTTTTTCTGGTTCACAATTACCCAAAGACCAATTCTCACCAGTAATCTGAATGCTATCCTTAGCTTTTTCTGGATTGAAGTGTTCTCTTCTTTCCGTGAATCGAATGGTAGCAGTTCTGTCCTGGTTGAAATAATATTCTCCATCATGTTCCTGTCCATCATTGTTATCATAGCTGATTTCAATTTTAGGATCATCTTTGTCAATATCCAAAGGCTGAGTAGCAATATACTTTTCTCCAGTAGAATCTACAATTTCCACAAACAGCTTAATATTACTACTGTTTTCTGTAACAGTAATTTGCTTTGAAAATTTAGTTTTGTTGTCCTCTGGTTTATAATTTTTAGAAAAACTATTTTTTAGCTTTTTTTCTCCGTCTACAGTTACCCAGTATTCAATAGATGTAAGTGGAGCGAAATTTTCTACATTGATGGTCACTGTCACATCATCATGATAATATTCATTATTGCTATAAGGACCTTTTTCATATTTCCCATCAATTTCAAATGTAATAGGCTCATTCTCCACCTTGAAAGAAGTATGTTTTTCAGAAGAAAGACCAGCTTTATCTGTGCAAATCGCTTCAATTGCATAGTCACCTTTTTTTAGAAATACCACTTCTGTTGTGTAAGTGTTTCCATTCTTAGTCCAGTGAGGAGTTTCATTTTTCTCACCCCAACGCCATTCGTCAGAATCTGCATTGTTGCTCAGGGAAATTCCGTTAATTTTAATCATCTCTTCAGCTTTTTGCTGGTCGAAATTCTGTTCTGTCACCTGAATGACAAGTCTTTCGCCGACTTTCAGCTTACTGCCGTCAATTGGCTTTCCTTCTTTATCTTTGTAGGAAAATTCAATTTCAGGCTTATCTGTATCAATTTGAAAACGCTGTGTTTCTTCCGTTTCTTTTCCAACAGTATCGGTTACTTTTACATGAAGTACAGCATCTGCACCGTTGTACTCCTGTGCTGAAATATGCACAGGAAATTCCTGTTCCAGATTTGAATTTTCTTCTATAGCAATCGACTGATGTTTTTGTTGTTCATCGTTTTTAGAGAACCAGTATTCTATATTTTGAATGCCACTGGGAACAGTCCTGTTATCTTGCACACTAACTTGCAAATCCAAATCACTAGTGTAAATTTTGTCTTCAAAAGGTTCTCCATTCATGAGAAAATCTACATCACATTTGCCATTGCTTGCAATCATCATGCCTTTAGGAGAAAGATAGGTGATATTTCCAGCTTTATCCATAATTCGTGCATAAATTACATAGTAATCTGGAGAGTTTAATTCAAATGTACCATGATAGGGGAGCCAATCCTGACAATTTTTTAATTCTTCCTCTGTCAGTGCAGTTTTATCGTTACTTACAAAATATTCTCTAGATTTTAAGTCGGCATCTTGAGAAGAAATATCAACAGAAAGAGAACCGCTGTCATAAAGACCAAACGTGAGTTTTTCCAGTAATTTTTTATACCATTCCTTACCAGAAATAGTAATTTCGCCTTCTGGAGAAGTGTTATCAATGGTAAATTTGTAAGTTTTGTTTCCGTTTATTGTTTCACCGATATTTCGCATTCCTGCAAGGTTGGTATAGCCAAGAAAACTCCATTCATAAACACCATCTTCTGTAAAACTAAGAGTTGCATTAATTTGGTTATATTCAATTCCGTCAATATTTGGTGAATCATAATGCTCACGGTTATATTGAATCATGTCTTTTTTTTCTTCATCAGAAAGTTGGTGTCCGTCTTTAGAAATGCTGAAGAAAGAAACAAATTGTTCTTTGCTGGGGAAAGTATCTGCACGGTCATTAATCTGTATTGTTGCTGTTACTTTTTCATAAAGTTCAGGTTCAGCATTTTCTTTTGCTTTTTGTTCAAATTTAATGCCAACTTTTGGTTCAACAGCATTAAGGCTGAATGGCTCACTCTTCACAACAACAGACTGTCCGTATTTTTCATAAAATTCAGCACAAACAATCAAGTTTTGTCCTCTTGTTTCTTTTGAAATTACAATTTCTTTTGCGGACATATCAATAGACATGCGATTTCCTGTGCCTTCAATCCAATATTCTCCTGAAACAAATTCAGAAAATTCAGATTCAATTTTCAGAACCACATCAGAAGAATAGCAGTTTAACCCTTCTTCCAGTTCTGGAAGTACAAGACGGGGCAGTGGTATTTCTTTCGGCTGTACTGCAATATGTATATCCTGCGTGATATTGTCAAGATAGAAAAGATAATAGCCATTTTCATCCCTTTGAGGTGTTCCTTGATAAGGTTCACCATTCACTGTGATATTTTCAATAAATTGGCTGTCATTTGGCTTAATGCAGGCAATGATAGTTCCTCCGGCAGCATCCTGTTCTAAGTAAAGTTCTGGTCGTCCATAAGCATAATCTGCTGGATTAAATTTTTCAATATCCGCAGGCTGATAACAAAAGCTGATATCTCCATCAAAATAGTCACCGCTCACACAAATACGATTCTGCTTGAAATGAACTTCTACTGTATGATTCTGATTTGCTTCCAGCTCAAATTCAGGCGAACAATCATTTTCATCATAAGTTGTACTATTTCCGTCAATAATAACCTCTGCAACACGATAATTTTCAAACGGTTCAGCTTTTATGACAGCAATATCGCCTTCACTCAGTGTAATTGGTTCAAAGACCTGTTCAGTATTTTCTTCATCAAGCTCTCTGAAAAGTGTACCATATTCTGTATTATAATCAAATGTGACCTGATACTGCTGTTTCAGTTCGATATTCAGAGCAATATTGCCGTTTTCATCTGCAATGTCATCTGTCAGCAGAATGTCATTCTGTTCAAACTCTGTCTGTCCGTCAGAATT
This sequence comes from Oscillospiraceae bacterium, assembly GCA_045541055.1. GTDB lineage: Bacteria > Bacillota > Clostridia > Oscillospirales > Ruminococcaceae > UBA3855. Next base: position 20,229 of record JAZQIL010000163.1, on the reverse strand, counting down.
ATCTAAGAGTGTCTGACTGCCAAACTGCACACTTTTTATCAGATAATGCTTATCTTCTGTATCAGTAATATTGATTTTAAAACTGATGAAGCTTTCTTCATTTCCATCACTATCTGTTACTGTGGTATTAGTAGTTGTAACATTACAGCAATTTGGAGCAGGATTGTTAATCGAAATTTGATAATTCTTGACATTTTCCACCACAACAGATGGTTCTTCTTCTGAAACACTTTCTTCCTGTTCAGATTCCTGTGTGTAATCAATTTCTCCTGTATCTGTCTGAGATTCAGAATATATTTCTTCTATAGGTTCAAAGGAATCTGCAATTGTTTCCGTTTCACTGATTTGTTCTGCCAATACAGCAAACGGTGTAAAATTCAAGGTAAATGCTGTAGAGACTGCTGCCGCTAAAATACGGCTTGCTGTTTTCTTATTTTTTTTCATGCCCTTCTCTCCTTATTCAATAATTTCTGTACTGCCAGTAAAACTGAATTCTTCTATAATTTTAAATTCAGCATCCAGACTGACAGCAGGAAGTTCTTGAGAATGATTTTTTGCTAAAGTATTTGGTATCAATCGGGTAGTTTCTTCTGAGGTCGCTGGTGATAAGCTTCCTGATTTAGGTAAAAGCAAATCAGAAGAAACCAAAGTTTCACTTGTACCAAAAGCAGATTTCTGCTGTTCAATTGCTGTTGTTTCATTTTTCTTTTTTGCCTCAGCAATAAATTTTTTCGCAGCCCGCCCTGTCAGTTCATTAAATGTTTCAGGAATCCGAAACAGGAAAAACATAAGTATTGAAGCCAGAAATGCTGCTGCTGCAAGAATATATGCCACTTTTGACATTGTTTGCAAGGTTTCTACATTCATGATGTTTCTGTTTCCTTTCCGGAATTATTTTCTCCATAAACAGATTCGATTACGTTTTGAGCTTCTTTCAATTTTTGTTGAATATTGCTTTTCCTTGGGTATAGCGGATGGGAAGAAACAATTTTAATGGCATTCAATGCATTTTGCACATCATTGCACATGTCTCCGACATCAGTTCCTGCTACACCGTCCTGATAAAAATTAGCGGTATACTGATATAGTGTCTGAGCAATCAGTTCAAGCAAATCCAGCTGAACTTTCGGATTTTTTTCTGCTGTAATATTTTTCATAAGGGATTGCAGATTCTGAAATAAATCCTGATACATGCCTGTATCTTTTCCTTTCATTATCTTATCATCAATCTCTTTATAAAAAATTCCTATCTCATAATAAGAACTTGCTGTGCTGATGTCTCCGCTTTTTTCTGATAAATATCCCTTCACTTTTTCATTATCAGCATTTTCATCAATATATTCCATCATATGTTTGAACCATTTATTTGCAGATACCGCTTTTGTTTTCTGACTATTGCTGTCGTAATAATACCAAAGGGATTCTCCTGCTTCATAACAAACATCAAGATAATTTTCAGGATTATTTTTCAGAGTTTCTTCATTTTGATTCATCAGATAGCTGAATTTTGTATGCTCTTCTTCTGTAAAAACGCCATCATTTTCCAGATAAGTTTCCAATAATCCAAGATAAGCTCCTGCTTCGCCTGCTTTATCCGGAACAGCTATCGCCTGTGTATAAAAATCAATTTTTTCATTATAATTTCTATCTGTGTCATCATCTTCATCAAGTGTAATATTTTCCGCTTTATCAATCAGTTCCTGATAAGTATCTGTTGCTAAACTCTTTGCCCTCGATTGTAATGCGTGACCAGCAATACCAGAAATGATAGAAATGCAGAAACAGAAAACAAAAAGACCTATTTTAAATACTTTCTTTTTTCGGCTGCCTTTGTCAATTTCCTGATAGTGATTTAAATCATACAGCAATTCTTCACAGGATTGATATCTTTCAGCTGGATTCTTATTAGTACATTTTCTGATGATATAATCCAGACCAGCAGAAAATGCCGGATTCACTTTTCGGATAGAAGTATCTGGAATAAATTCTCTCTGTGGGTCATGCCCAGTCAGAAGTGCATACATTGTCATGCCTAAACAAAAAATATCTGTTCGGGGGTCTGTACGACCATGACCGCCGTACTGTTCTGGAGCAGCAAAACCAGCTGTGCCAAGTCCGGTTGTTTCACCGGAATCATATTCATATTTCTTTGCAGTTCCAAAATCAATAATCGTAATTTCGCCGTTCTTTTTGAGCATGACATTAGAAGGCTTCATATCACGATAAATAATATTTTTAGAATGCAGATATCCTAATACTTCACAGAGCTGTTCAGACCAGTCAACTACTTTTTCTTCCGGCTGTACGCCTTTTTTAGCAAGAATCTTATCTAAAGATACACCTTCTATGTAATCCATGACGATAATAAAATTATCTTCATTATCAATCACGTCTGCAATTTCAGGAAGTTTCGGATGTCTTACCTCTTTTAGTGTTTCAATTTCTGCAATCAGATTCTGTCTGACAACATTATAATCATTTCTGCTGTCTTTTCTGACTTCCTTGACAGCCCAGATTTTTCCGGAACGCTCCACAGTAGCACGGTAGACAATACTCATACCGCCCCGACCGATTTCATCAAGGATTTTATATTTATTATCTATTATTGTATTCGTTATCAGCATGAGATGTCACCCCTTCTGGTTTATTCACAAGTCCGGATAGAAACAACCGAAATATTATCACGTTCCTGACGCTGTTTATTTAATTCTATCAAAGTTTCCATATTTTGTTTCATTTCTGATTTTTCACGCATATTTTCAGGATTCAGATACTGATAAATTTCTTCACTGCTGATTTCATGCCGAAAACCGTCACTGCACAGCATATAAACAGCATTTTTCTTTGTTTCACCGAAAAACATATCTGGAACAATTTCGTCTGATGCACCAATGCATTGCAGAAGAACACTTCTTCTGGGGTCAATTTTCGCTTGTTCTTCGGAAATCATGCCAAGTTCCGTTTCTCTTGCAACAAGTGTCTGGTCTTTTGTTAAAACAGTCGCTTTGTCAGTAATTTCATAAACTCTGGAATCGCCGATATTGATAATATAATATCTGGAATCTGTCAGGAGAATCGCTGCAAGAGTTGTTCCAAGGTCGATTCCCTCATTTTTACCGTAATTTTTAATTTTTTCGTTATAAATAAAAGCAATATCGCACCATTCATTTTGAATCACATCATCTGTAATTGAAGTTTTACATAATTCCGGAAGCCGTGTCACTATCCACCTGTGAAATGCATCAATCACAGTAGCACTGGCAATTTCTCCTTTAGAAAGTCCTCCCATTCCGTCACAGAGGACTGCAATCACCATTTTTCCAAGACGAGTGCTGACAACAGTCACGCTGTAGCTGTCCTGATTTGTTTTCTTAGAAATACCAATATCTGTTGAAGCAGATACTAAAAATTCCATATTTTTCACCTGCTTATGCTATTCTGAATTCAAATTCTTCATCTGCAAGACGGAATTTATCTCCATCAGAAAGTTTCATTTCCATTTCCGGCTGTAATCTGATGCCATTCAGATAAGTTTCGTTTGTTCTGGAAACAGCAGAAAGATAATATTCCCCGTCATATTGTTTAATATCTGCATGATGACGACTGACGTTAGTATTATCATTCACCGCACAGTCAATATCTGATATACCTCTCCCAATAGAAAATAACAGCTTATTGATGAAAAATCTGGAATGATTGCTTAAACGGATAAGACAAGCTGTTTTCTTTGGAGCAGCTTTCTTTTCAAAATAATTATTTTTTCCTGTTAAAACAGTTGTTTCCGGAATTTCCGGCACAGAATCATGGATTCTAGGATTTAATACTGTAGTTCCAGGAATAATTGGCTCTGGAATTTCCGGAAATTCAGGAAGATAAGTATTTTGATTTAACACAGTTGTTTCCTGAGGAACAGCCGGAGGAATACTTGGAGGCACGGGAATATTAAATTCCGGCACTGGCGGCTGTACTTCTGGTGTTGGCGGATAAAGATATTCCGGCTTTTTCCCTTTCAGAACAGTAGTTCCCTGATAAAAGGGCTTACTATTTTCCGGTTGTGGCTCTTCTATCAGAACAGCATTAGACTGAATGACTGGCTGCTGAACATTCTCTGGAGGACTTTGTGTTTTCTGCTGATTAAGCATACCTGTTTTTCCAGTTTTATTGATTCCGCTTCTAAGCCCTGCAAGTCCGCCCTGATAGCCTGACGAAGCAGGAGATTTCTTTTTTTCAGAGGAAGTACCTTTTTTAAGCAGAGAAGATGAAAATAATTTTCCTAACAAGCTGGTTGTTCTCGATTCTTCCGGCACATCATCTACGGTTGGTACTGGAACAGGTGCTGGGTCAGGATTAGAAATCGTAATTTCCTTTGGTTCTTCTACTTTTGAAGGAATAGATGCTGTATCCTGAGAAAATTCTTTTTTGGACTGTGGACTCGAAGAAGCGGATGTTTCATCCGCTGCACGCATAGCAGCTTTCATATTGCTCAGTGAAAAGCCGTTTTCATCACTGGTAATATTCCAGATATGATTGAAATAACTGACTTCATTGATATTCAGGTTGACATAGCTGTTCTGCACAACTGCCCTGAAAAATTCATAAGGACGGTATGTTTGTGTCACACCCTTTAAAGCAATACACAGAAAGGCGATACTGTGGTCAATGGCATTGATATACACACAGTCCATATCCAGCAAAATTTGATTCACATCAATCATATATTCATCAAACTGTTCTATTGTATCAATCAGATTCAAGAGCATCTGACGGAAATCTTCCTGTGAAATATGTTTCCCAATATACTCTCTGAGCGTTACTTTTCCGGTTACGTCAAACAGCATTTTAGAATAAACTCCATTCATTTCTTCAAATGCAATGGATGCCAGCCCGATATGATGATGCTGATTACTGTTAATCATCATAAAGCTGATTTTATCAATTTCAGACTGCAAAGCATCTAATTCATATACAACATAGATATTACTGCCTTTTTGTATTCTGTTTAATACCATATTTTCACCTACTTATTTATAAATTGTAATTACTACAAAATTTTGAATACCGCCTGATTCTGCCAGAGCATAGCCATTATTGGAAAACGGCTTTAAATCATCAAATTCAGGCTTTATCAAAACTGCTCCATTTTCATCAATACAGCCCCATTTACCCTTTTCACAGTAAGGTGCATAGCCAAGGCTGAAAGAGTTTGCATCTTCATATTTAAATTCCAGCAAAGTTTCTCCTGATTTTGAAACAAATCCCCATTTCCCATCTTTTTTCACAGCTGCCGGTTCATCAGAAGCGAATAATTTTGCATCTTCAAAACCTTCTGAAAGACGATTTCCTGCTGTATCGTAAAGATAATACTTATCTCCCTGTTTCGCAAAAAATACATCATAAACGGAACAGAATCCATAATCGTCCATTAAGATTTCATCGAAATCAAATCCGGTTACATTCTTAAAAGAAGTATCTATCACTGCCCATTTTCCATCTTTTTTGACTGCTGCAATACCATTTGAAAAACAGCCTGCATATTCATATTCAAAATGAGATTCCTGCATTTTTTTATCCAGATAGCCATAAACCCCATTGACTTTAGCTGGAGCATAATTATTATGGAATGTTCCAAGATACTCTGCTGAATTATCTGGAACTAATTTTCGATAGCCATCCATATTGATGTAATACCACTTATTGTCCTGATAAATCGGGATGACATCCTGTCCAGGCAGTCCTATTTCTTCATATTTTATGGAAGCTGTCACTTTTCTGGAAGTATCAATTAAGCCTTCCTTGCCTTCGGAACTGACTACTGCATAGCCAGTCTTTAAATCATCTGAATAAAAAAATGGAGTAACTGATTCATATCTGATATTTTCGATTGTATATCTGCCCTTAATATCTATCAGCCGAGCTGTAATTTCTGTAGTATCTTCCAGATTTTGTTCTGCTTCTTTCAGAACGTCATAAGCATTTTGAAATTTTGCATTTTCAATATAATAATTTGCAAGCATGATATACGGTTCTTTCTGAGATTTATCTGTTGAAATGGCATTTTGGCATGCCTTTATCCAGCCGTTTTCATTTTCCAGCTTATCATATAAATCTACAATTTTCATTGCAAGGTCGTAATCATCTGTTTTTACTTTCAATGCAAGTTCATATTCACTGACAGCATCAATATAAATTTCTTTTTCCATATAAGCTTCTGCTTTATCAATATGCGCCTGATAGGATTCTGTAATGCTGCTGTAGTAGCCAAGGACATTTTTCCATGAAATCAGCAGCATAAATAAGATTACCATCATCAGGATATAAGGCATCAGTTTACTCATATTCTTCACTTCCAGTTTATGATAATAAAATATAATAGATATTCAATCCAATAAATGCGAACGGACCTAATGCAAGTGTGGATTTCATTTTGGCTTTTTTTGTAATTAAGAGGAAAATTGCAGTGAGTGCAGAAAAAAATGTTGTATAAAACAAAATATTCATCATCGGTATAACACCAAAATAAAACCCGATTAAAGCAAATAATTTTACATCTCCTGCCCCAAGACCTCCTCTTGAAATCAAGCGGAAAACCAGAAGAATGATTCCGCCAAGCAGCATTCCAGAGAAAGAACTTAATAAAATATCAAATATTCTGTCTGAATAAAAAGCCATTTCTGCCAGAATTCCTACTGCCCTTACTCCAAGAAGAAGCAGAAAAATCGGATTAGGAATTTTCTTTGTCTTGAAATCAATCCATGCCCCCAGCAGAACGCATTCCCAGAAAACAACATACTGCGGAAGCTGAACTAAAGTCAGATTTTTTTCTTTATGAAATACAATTGCTAAAACTGCAAATGCAATGTCTATTATCAGAAAGATGATAAAATGCACAGGTTTCTGTAAAAAATGTGTCTTAATAGCTGTTAATGAAAATTCTTGTTTTTTCTGGTAACAGTTCTGGTATTCTGCTGATACTATTGCCAAAATTGCAGAAATAAGCACTACTGCAATAAAACATACTGCTGTCAAAGAAATCCTCCTATTCTCCCTTATAGCCCATATCTTCCATATCTAATGCAGCTAAATTTGTTTCATCTGGTCTTACCCACGCTGCTGTAGAAGCAGCCTGGCGAAACGTCATCGGTGTTTTTACAAATCCGAGTGTATATTTAGATACATCTAATTCATAAGTAATCTGAACTTTAATAGAACGTTTGTCAGCTAAAAATTGCGAACCAGTAAAATCAGGTGATTTAATGCCGACCGCATCATAATATTCATCAATGTTATTATAATTTCCAGAAGAAAGATATTTTGACATCAGCGTTTCACATACAACAGGAGCAATGAACTGATTAACCGCTTTATTCGCAGCTGTTTTTGCAAAAACAGAAAGAATTTGTTTTGCTTGACCTTTAGGGTCATTGGCAAGTGCTTTGATGTTATTTCCCATTGTTTTCGCCTTACTTTCCGCTTCTTTAAAAGAGGTCTGTAAGTCAGCTGAACTTTGCTTATAAACATTCACATATGCTTCAAAATCTGTTGTTCCATCTTCCACCTGTGTTTTAATAGATTCAATTGTTTCTCCGCCTTGATTGACTAATTTTTCAGCACTTCCAGAAAAATCCAAAACTGACTGAATCGTAGTATCTAATCCAGTTCTTTTAGTAGGGTCATTAGCAGTAATTGCTGCTAACCCTAATTTGTCAGCAAGATAATAATATCCTGAAATTTCTTTTGCAGTCTGTCCGAGTGCATATTGAATATTAGACTGCACTCGGATAATCAGTGCCATAAACATAATTGCAATCAAAGTAATCATAAAGAAAGTGATTCCAAAAATTGCATCAATTGCAAATTCTGCTGTTTCATCTTTTAGAAATTTCTTCATGAATCATACACCTTCTTTTCCGATTTAATATCCAGCCATACCGCTGTATCTTAGATTTACAGAATTTTCTCCAAGATGTGATAAATCCAGACTTGCTTCTGCATCTGTTCCATTTGTTTCTACTTTCACTGCCCAGGGGAATAAAGTACCCATTTCCATATCTGCCTGTACATAGAACATTGTATAAGCCTTTGTGATATCGAAATTTTCTCCAGATGAAGGTGTTCTGTTTGTGACAGTTCCAGTATCTTTATGACCTTCTACAGCATATTTTACATTCATTTCCATCAATACAGCGGCTCTCTGTAACATTGCATCATCCTGATTGCCGACTAAACCTATGAACATAAATAACTTACAATATTCTTTGTAATTCATAGTAACTTTTGCAGCAATTGATTTAGACTTTGTGCCGACTGCATCACTATTTTTAATATGTTCTGCAACAAATTCTCCTGCTTTGCCGCTAATTTGATTACCAGCTTCTTCAATGGCTTCATTTGCCTTTTCTTTAAGGTTATCAGCTCCATTGTCGATAGCATCATTCAGATTCTTTTCTAACTTATTTGCTGTAGTTTGTACAGTTGATTCAATATCTCCACTGATTTTTGAAATCCAACCTTTAACATCATTTCCATCTTTATCTTTTCCACCAATAATTTTAATATTTATATAATTTTCAATCTCACCTGCAATTGATGTTTCAGGAGAAACTTTTTTTGCAATTTCTTTTGCTAAATTATCTCTGTCTTCTTTTGTAATACTATCGTATAGTTTTCTAACTAATCCATCAAAAGAAAAATGCTTTTCGTCCTCTTTTAATTCATCATCTTTTAAATAGAGATTGTCTTTAGAAATATTATTTCCAATACTTGTCCAAGTATCTTCTATTACTAAACTGATTTGTTCTTCTGCGGTTTCCTGGTTAAATGTATCTGCATCTAAATTCAATTTGCTTAATGAAATTTTAACACTTTGTACAATAGGTGCAGTAAAATTATCTGAAATTGAAGTTGTAATGGATTGTTTCTGCTGTTCAATATAATACTTTGTAATCTGCTCTGCCTGATCTTTTAAGGCAGCTGTGCCTTCTTTTGCTTTATCAGCCAATGTATCAATACCTTCGCTCACTTTATCAGAAGCAAATTGCGTTCCCTTCTTAATGCCATAATCAATGGCTTCATTCAGCATTCCTCTTGGAGAACAAATAAATGTAGCACTGTCTTTAATCAAAGGTACATCTTTACCATCTTTAAGCATAGATAAATCTAATGCGCTTTCTGCAAGTGCAACTGCTAATGTAATGCAAACCTGAACAACTGGTACAAGTATGACTGACCAGCCAACAAGCGCAGTTGCCATTGAACTTGCCATTGACTGAATGTCTGAAGCTGTAAATGCATAAACAGAATTGACAGCAAAACGAAGTAGGAAAATCGTTGTTTCTGTTCTTGTAATATTTTGCTTCAAATCAGACTGTCCCCAAAGGATATATTCCATTTCCTTACCATACCATGCATTTTTCATATTGATATATTTGGGATTTATCGGATTTGTGCTGTATCCATTCAAAAGCGTTAATTCTTTTTTGAATTTATCTGTATTAAGTTTATCTGTCTGACAAGTGAACATTTCTGTAAAATATTCTTCCAGATAAATATCATCTTTTAAGCCGTTTCCAAGTTTTGCAATTAAATCCAGCAAATCATTTGCTTGAGCAAGTTGATTTTTTCCATCATTTGCTTTGTTTTTGGCATTGCTTGAATCAGGAACATCAACATTTCCGGCTTGTTTACAATAATAAGGCTCTTGAGTATTTCCGATTCTTTCAGCTTCTTCTTTAAATTCTGTGTCACTGCCTGCATGATAATCGTCCTCTTTTTTGGTTTCTTCTGCCTTAGGGGGTTCGTCATCTTCTTTTAATTCATTATATTTATTATCAGCTTTGTCTGAGGGTTGTCCTGCATCGTCTCCTCCCTTTACATCAGATAAGGCTTTAATCTCGTCCAGATGTTGTTTCTGAGCAGCAGATTGTTCAGGTTTATTTTTTGGATCTTCTGCTTCTATGGTATTTTTCAAAACGTTGTAGAATACTTCTTCTGCTGTTGTTCCGGTAATTGGTTTTGCTTCTGGCTTTATGTTTTCTTTAAGAAAATTGTCATTATCTAAAAATTCATATCCTTTGTGACGATCATTGAGTAAGAGTTCGTTCCATAAACTATCTGCATCTTTTGTAGTTAATTCTTCAACATTATTCACTTTTTCCGTAAAATTTATAGCCCCTTTAAAGTCAGAAAACTTTGTAGCATCTGTAATTTTTTTAGATTCTTCATTGATACTTCCGATATAATCATAATTTTTCACATCAAAATATTTTATTTCTTCTAATTTTTTAAGGACTTCCTGAAAACGAGGCAAATAGCCGTTTTCACCATTGATGATGTTATTTAATTTCTCCACGTCTGCAGGATTAACACTTTTTGACAAAGTTTCTATATCGCTGGTAAGCTGACTTCTGGTCGCATCATCTTCTACTTTATTTTCGCCACTGTTAATACTACTTACTTGAGAATCAGCTTCTTTTTTTGCGGCATCGGCTTTGTCTTTTATTGTAGACAGCCAGATATTGGCTTTGTCAAGATTTTCTACAATATTTGTAACTACATCACAATACTTTTTAAATCCTGATTCTGCAATTGCCTGTTCAAAATGATATTTTTCAGCCTTTTCATAATTAGTAGTTTCTTCTACCCCATCCTTAAGGTTTCCATATTCATCCTTATATTCTTCAATAGTGCTGTCCAGACACTCCTTAAATTTGCTAAGAATCACATATTTCTTAAAATTTTCGATATATTCATCAATATTTACAGCAATATTGTCAGGATATTTTAGTTCAACAGTACGACATGTGAGACCATCAACCACAGAACTTGTGTATCTAATTTCTATACCAGAGTATTGTGATTTAAATTCATATTCATAGGCATTAAAATATTTTTCAAGTGTAGCATACCCATTACAATATTCATTAAGATATTCATTAAATTTGCCTTGGTAAAATTTCTGTGTCTCTAAATTATGGATATTATTATTTAGTGATTCAATGCCTGTTTTTTGTGCATCAAAGTAATTTGTATATTTACCTACTTCATACTTGTCCTTTTCATTATTTGTAGAAAAAGCATCTTGTGCTTTTTTAATTTTATCACTTTTATCGTTCAAATCCTTTATATTATCTTTCAGCACTTGGTCAGCCTGTGCTTCTGTATTATCAAGATTAACTGTAATTACTTTGAAAGTTTTAGTTTCTGTTTCTTTCGTTTTTTCACTCTCTTCGTCATCACTGTCTTCTTCATTATTTTCTTCTTCATCTTCCCTATTTACTGTTTCTGTAACAGTTTCTTCTTCTTTCGTGTAATTATAAGAAACATGATACCAATTTTGCCATTCTCCTGAGAGTTTCAAAGAAGTTTCAGTATCTTGATAAATATTATCTGTAAGACCATCTATATCTATTTCAGATTCTATTTCCTTTTTAACATCATCTTCTTGTCGAATGGTGTTCTTAAGTTTTTGAATACTCACTTCTAAAATATTGATTCTAGACATATTGTCTAATTCATCTTGTAACATCTTTTTGTCAAAGGGATTATTGCGAATATTATTATATTCTTCTGTCAAATCATTATATTTGTTAATTTTTTCAAAAGAAACTTGCATTGGGTTACCAGTTTCTTTATATTTATTATCAGTGGTCGTATCATTGACCGCAGCGACTTTTTTAGCTAATTCTATTTTCCCTTGAACTGCTGATGACTGATTTTTCATATCTTTCAGAAATCCAAGCTTATTCAAAAAATTCTGTCCAACAGAAATAGGTCCTTTATATTTCATGTAGTCGATAATCTGCCCTTTCATGACCGCAGGATTAGAAATTGCAGAAGTCGGAACAGGCTCAAAAAGAAAAGCTTGTTTTTCATCGGTATCTTCCGGAAGTTTCATTTGAAGGAAATTAGTATATTCTTTCGTTGGGTCAGATGTTTTTCCGCCACTCATCGCATAGTCAGTAAGGGCTTGTGCAAATTTTCCTACATCTCCTTTATCAGGATTCACTAATTTTCCAGAAATTGTTTCTTCAAAATATTGTCTGATAACGGGTTCCATCTGTTCTTTAGAAGTAGCATTCGCAAATAAACCGTACATATCTTCCAGAACCTGTTCATATTCTGACATAGCTGCATTGATTGCCAAGTCTCCAGCACTCTGCGCCTGTACTCTGGCACTTTGCAGACGAGAAGCATCAATAATCATTGCAGAGTATGTTACCATAGGCAAAAGCACTAAACAAAGGAAAATAGATGTATACGCTTTGGTTTCTCTGAAAAATTTCAATAACATAATACCTCTCCCTTCTATTCAAGGCTTTTGATATAATCCTAATTTTTCCGCAGCAGCTTCAACACTGCTTTTTGCTTTGCTGACATCAATTCCAACTTTGTCAGCTAATACTGAAAGGGCATCTACCACCAAGTCAACATTTCTGACAAGTTCATCTGTATCGCTGACAGTTGCTGTAGCTGTAGCAGAAACTGTTGGCTGTTCAATGCCGAAAAAATCTAACAAGCCAAAATGCATCAGTTCCTGGTCTACTGTTACAGTGATATACTGTGCAACGAAATTATTCTCACAGGAAATTGTCACATCGGGGTCTTTGTTATTTGTGACAATGATAGAATTTTTTTCAACCATTGTTTGAAGAGCCTTTGTATAAAATTCTTCCCCATCATTATTCAAAGGACTTTTTCCGTTTGGCAGAGGCCAATAACGATAAACAATATCACAATTTGTTCTGTTGAAATTATTATTATAAAGATTGTTAAAATTCGGTGACGGAACACCGTTCACATCCATTTCAATGGCAGAATTTGAAATCTTATCACTCTCCAAAAGAAGATAATACCCTGGTGAAGAAACTTCTCTCGAGGCAAGCATAGCAATTTTCTGAGCGTAAGCCCCAACAGTAATTGCTTGCAGGATATACAAGCCAAGATAAATCATCAGGAAAATGATTAAGAAAACAATCGGATAGATAATCGCTGCCTCTATCATTTGAGCAGCTGCTTTTTCCTCTTGGATAAATTTTTTAAATTTTGTCATACTCTCACCTCATGACTTTATATACATTATATAATAGTAAGCATCAACGCCAATCAACGCCACAATCATAATCCAGAAAATTAGAGAAGCAGTTTTCAGACCGCTTTTCAGCTGTTCTGCCCTGCCAGTTTCAGAATTCCGGACAGAAAAGCGTATCAATCCGAAAATGATTTGCAAGATTATCATACCAATCAGAATTTTTGGAATCAAATCTGTGATAAACTGCGGGAAATGGCTTTTTATGTAATCCAATTCTACCATAATATCACTCAATGGTGTCACATCCTTTATCTTTCAGCTTTCCGAACAGCAGAAGGGAGGCTAATCAGCTTCTACCGTTCGGAAAACTGTCGGCTGTGGCATGGGAGACAGCCGACAAAACTTTAATTTTGATTATTTAAATAACTTATCAATCTCATCCTGTACTTTTTTGAAGATTTTAGCAATTAAGCCATCTGAACCTTTTAAAGCACTAATAATTAAAGCAGCTACGGCAACTGCAACAGCTGCTAAAATAACAACTTCTAAAGTTTCCATGCCTTCTTCATCGTTTTCTAGCTTAATCATTTCTAATCTTGCTTTTAAGAAAGCCTGAACTATAGCATTCTGTAATTTTTTCATAAACTCACCTCCTCACATATTTTTAAAACTTCCAAACATTGATGCAAACATTGGTACAACAACGACAATCATAATTCCTACAAACATAATTAAGTTTGGAATCATGAGCTTCTGTGCTGCAATTTCGCCCTTCTGTTTGGAGATTTGCTTTTTCTGTTCCCATGCCTCGTCTGCCATTAGCTTCATGGAGTCTATGGCTTCACCAGCCCCCATGTTGACAGCTTGTATATAGATAGACGAAAATTTTCTCATTTCTCGGATACCGCATCTTGAAGCGAATGATTCCATTGCTTGTTCAAGGCGGATACCCTCGTCAAGGTCTTTTGATGTAAAACGCATTTCTTCATAAAGTGCATCCTCAAAATTAGAATTTGCCACTTCATTCCAAGCTCTGCTGACGAGCATTCCAGCATTGATTAAAAGCGTTAATTTAGAAACCATTTTTGGGAATTCACTCATAATCGCATCTTTCTTGCGTTCCACAGAAGCATTAATGCTGGACTGAATGCCATACACTAACGCATATGTCAGCAATGCACCGAGTACCAGTCCCATAACAGATTTTGTTATGCACACCAATAGCAGACCAATCGGCAGAACAGTCAGAATTAAAGATATTTTTGCACCGACTGTTACATAATAATACAGTTCTGCACTGTCCCGACCGAATACTTCGGAAAGCTGTTTAATTTTTTCAAGTGCCTTGTCAGATGAAGATATTTTTTTCTGTTTTGCCTGTTCGTAGAGTTCAATTGCACCCAGACCAATGAAATAAATATCTTTCAGTGTAAAAATTTTCCCGTCAATATCGTCAAGCATTCCCTGATATTGATTTTTATACTTGAAAAACAGAAACATCCATGCAACGAATAAAGCAGTTGCTATCAGCAAACAAATCAGCATTAACCCATACAAGGGAATCACCTTCTTTCAATTATTTCAGCTTATACTTTGATATCTACGATTTTCGTACCCATCCAGTAAGCGAAGATAAACAAGCCAAGTGCGAAAATCTTTACAATGATAACCAATGCACCGCCTCCGCCTCCTGTACTGAATGAACGTGTCAGCAAAGACATGACCAGCGGCATAATAGCAAGGATATTCAGCTGATTTTTCTGACCTGTTACCATCGTTTGAATTTCGAGTTCGATTTCGATTTTATCACTAATCATATCTCTTGTTTCACGGATAACTTTTGCAACATTACCGCCTAAATCTGTAGAAACTTCAAATACACCTGCGAAACTTTTAATATCATCAATACCGCTTCTAATAGCAAAATCTTTGAGCAGTTCTTTAATTTCAATGCCCTGATTTTTATAAGAAGTACAAATCAGGCGAACTTCATCAACAATATACGCATCTTCACCATGTTCTGCAATCATATCGGAATAAGCACTTTCAAAAGCACCGCTTGCAGTTCTTCCGACTGTAAAGGAGTTACTGAGCGATTCCAACAAGTCACGGAATTGCAATCTTAATTCTTTTTTTCTGTCATTAAATAATTTATTTCTATAGATAGAAATTGCTTTATAACCTGCTACTAGTCCGACAATTAAGCCAACTGTACTATTATCAAAATAGACATTTCCAGCAATATAGCCGATTAAGAATCCGGCAGCGACTGCAAGAAGTTTTTGCTTTGATGACAGAATATAAACAGTGTAGTCCGTTCCTGCACCAGTAATGCCTTTATTTTCGACAACTTGATTTTTCTTAGGCTTTTTTTCTTTTTTAGGCTTTGGCTCTTTTGCTTTCATCGAATCCCCCCTTATAAATCTTCCAGAATACCAGCCTGACGGAGTTTTGCAGTATTCTGCATTTTATTTTCTGTTCTGACAAGACCGCCAGAAACGTGTTCTAAAGTAGATTTTTCATCTTCTTGAAAAACGTAAATCGGATTCAGAATAATTTCACCTTTTTCGTAGCCGAGAACTTCTGTAATCTCAACAACTTTACGGGAATGGTCACGCATTCTGGAGAGATGTACAATAATATCCAAAGCTGAACCAATCTGACGGCGGACAGCATCTAGCGGAAGACCGGAAGCACCTTGCAGAACCATTGTTTCCAGACGAGTCAGCATATCCTTTGCAGAATTGGCATGACCTGTGGAAAGTGAGCCATCATGACCAGTATTCATTGCCTGAAGCATGTCAAGTGCTTCTTCACCACGAACTTCTCCGACAACGATACGTTCCGGACGCATTCTAAGGGAAGATTTAATCAAGTCTTTAATAGTGATTGCGCCTTTTCCCTCTGAATTAGCCTGTTTCGTTTCGAGCCGGACAAGGTTGTCTACACCAGTAATCTGTAATTCAGCAGAGTCTTCAATTGTAATGACACGTTCATCAAATGGAATATAATTCGACAAAGCATTTAAAAAAGTCGTTTTTCCTGAACCTGTACCGCCGCTGATGAAAATATTATATTTTGCTTCTACAAGCATTTTCAGCTTCATTGCAATTTCGATGGTAATCGACTTATATTCAATCAATTTTTCCACAGTCATAGGTGTTTTAGAAAACTTACGGATAGTAACGGTATCGCCGTCCATTGCAATGGGATTCAGTACGATATTTACACGAGAGCCGTCTTTTAGTCTGGCATCTACAATCGGATTGGCTTCTGTAATTTCTCTTCCGCAGATGTCAACGATTCTGTGAACAATTTTTCTGAGCTGAGTTTTTCCTCTTTTTTTGCGTTCCTCTTCGGAACAGTCCTTATCATCACAAATTCTTTGTTCGAGTCGGATAACACGACCTTTTTTCTCAACGAAAATATTTTCTGCACCGTTGACCATTAGTTCTGTGATTTCCTCGTCCATCAGAAGCGGGTCGAGAATACCTAATCCACGATAGATTGCGAATACTTGCTCAATAATCTGCTTTCCACGCTCTTCTGGTGTAAAATAAACAAGTGTATCATCAGAAGCATGATAATCTTCATTTTCATCAAGCAAACTGTTCAGCAAATCAGCGATATAAGAACGATATTCCTCATCAGAAGCTTCTCTGTATTTTTTTACACCTTCAGATTTTGATTTTGCTTTTTCAAAGCTCTGTGCATTCTCATCATGACCAGAGGAAATAATTGTCCCATCATCAATCAGTGTACAGATTTTTTTAACGATTTCAGCAATTGCATCAATTTTATTCATAAATAATCCTCCGCTGATTTATGAAGCAGTTTCTTCCGAAACATACTGAGATTTTAATTTTGTAAAGACTTCTCCTGTTTCCAGTACCTGATTGATAATATTCTGAGAAGTAATTCTGGAATTGTCATCTGTACGATATCTTGCCAGCCTTGCAATGATTTCCATATTTCTGGCAACTGTTACTTCATCATTCATACCGTAATACTGATTCAAAAGCAGATAATTTTCAGGCATTTCTTCAATTTCACGTCCAAGCAATTCTAAATATCTTTGAATTTTAGAAAGCTTATAATTGGAAATATCTGAACCGGAAGAAACAAATACGAGCTTGTCTGATAAAGCAATCAATTTTTGCAGTGCTTCACTGACAATAAAATCAGCATCAATAATAATGTATCTGAAATCAAGATTATCTTTGACACCATTCAGAATTACTTCCAGATTTTGTCCTGAAATAGAAAGACAGTCCATAATATTGGTATATCCTTTTATAAAAGATACTTTTCCATTTGGCTGCTTCTGGTCTTTCTGGATGACAGTTTTCAGCATTCTGGAGACTCCCTCATCCGTATATTTTGTTTTTAAATAGGCTATCATATCTGTAAGACCTTTTGATTTCGGCTCTACAGAAAAAAACACAGAATCTGACGGACGCTGTTCTAAATTCATATACAGCACATTATTTTCAGAAGAAAACGTAATTGCACAGGCAGCTGCCATTGTAGAACTTCCTGCACCGCCGTGAACTGGCAGGAATGTAATGATTTCTGTTTTTTTATCCGTCAGTTTTTCTGTTTTGTCCGTTTTAATGATACGATTTTTCTTTTTTTCATACAGCTCACAAATACTTGCATACAATTCTGAAATGCTAAGATATTTAAAAATTGTATCCTGTCCGTTAATAATCTCATTTGTATCGGAAATATAGGAAAAAATAATATCAGAGTTGCTGACTGACAATTCTTCGGGTTTCACGTTGTCAAACTCTGCACTGAACAGTACCACATCGAATACTGTTTCATGAAGCAATATTTTTGCAGTCTCTATATTATCACAGACAGATATCTGCATATGGGTATATTTTTTACTCATATAATGCTTGAAACGCTCTAAGTAATCTGTATCTTTATCAAGAATAAATAAATTCATTTTTGACACCCTAATTTCATAATTTTCATAAAATGTTGTCTTTTGCGAAAACTGTACTACAGAGAAAATCAAACCTTACACTTCTGAAATTTTTATAAAATTCAGACAAAGGCTTGTATATCGCTGAAAATCATATTTTGTTTTCAAGATGCAGTAAAAATTAAACTTCCATTAAGATTCGTTTCATATATTCCCGTTTTTGCTCGAAAGAGGAATGCACATATTTGTTTAAAGTAATTTCTACAGAGCTGTGACCAAGAATTTCAGAGAGAGCTTTCACATCAAAGCCAAGTTTTACACAGTTGGAAGCAAACATGTGGCGAAGTGCATGAAAATGAATTGACGGCAGTTTTACGTTTTTTAAAATTTTGGAAAATCGATATTGCATAGTGCGTGGTTCTAAAGGCTTCACATTGCCGGAAAGCACATATTCCTGTTCCTTTCCCTTGAATTTTTTCAGCATGGAAATGATACATTCCGGCAGAGGAATGGTTCGTACAGAAGATTCACTCTTGGGAGCAGTAATCAGAAGCTTCGTTTTTGCTGTATCAGTGGGACACTGAATTCTTTGGATTGTTTTTTTGACGGTCAGAATACGTTTTTCAAGGTCAATATCCTTCCACTGCAAGGCACAGAGTTCACCAATTCTGATGCCTGTTGCCATAGATAAAGCTACTCCCATTGTTGTATGATTCTGATTTTCAGCGATATATTGCTGAAGCTGGTTCTGTTCATCGCCATCAAGGATATTGATTTCCGGTTTTCTTTTTTTAGGCATAGAAATTTCTTCCATAGGATTTTTAATGTGATATACTCTGACAGCATATTTAAAAATTGACTTCATCAGAACAAGAATGTCTGAAATATAGCGGTTTGATAAGCCTTCACTCTGTTTTTTTCTGATGAAACAATTCATTTCTTCTGAACTTAATGCTCCAGCCAGTTTCTCTCCAAATATCGGAAGGATATGCTTCTGCGCTTTCATCATATAATTAGCAGCAGTGGATTCTTTTACTTTATATTGTATGCTGTTGAACCACTCATGAAAAATCTGACTGATACTCAGCAAACATGGGGCTGATGCCAATTCACAGGCATGAAAGGCATCAATTTTCTTTTTCACTTCTTCTTTGGTCTTAGCAAAGATATAATGAAATTTTCTCTTGCCTTCTCTTAAACTTCCACGGGAAATTCTTCCTTCCCAGCGACCATCACGCCGATGATAAATGTTATATCTTTTCATAACAAATTCCTCCTTGTATAACGTAAGTATTTATTTACAAAAAATAAATCACTTAAAAGATTTTTTTGGTATTTTCCGTTAAGAAAATTCAAATTAAGGGTTGACAAATTATACAACATGTGATATAATAAAACAAAGTAATATATGAATATGAAAACAGTCATAACCATTATAGCATTGTTTTTATTTTCGCAAAAGACAACATTTTATGATATACTAACTTATCAGAGCTATCTCTGATATTTTTTATTTAATAATCATGTGTAGGCATCTGACTATCTTTCATGCCAAGTTCCAGTTTCTTTTTTTGAATTATCTGGCGGAGTTTGCTGTCAGTCTGCGATTGAAGCGTTCTTTCGGACTGATTGTAGTCTTCTTCAATGATTCTGCTCAAATTCAGGAGCAGTTTAAATGCTGTTTCAATAAAGTTCTGATTCTGAATTTGTTTTTCATCCATTCCGGCAACCGTCCTGATAATCATATTTTTCACAGACTTGAACTGCGGATTGTCAATTAGTTCAGGAAAATCGATTTTTGCAGAAGAGTAGACATCATGCTTGGTTTGCTCCATCTCACACCAGAGAGAATACATTTGCATGATGTTCTTATCCTGTGCGAGCCTTGAAAATATCAGGTCAACAGTTTTCTTCGTATCTTTTTTCAAGTAGCCGTAAAGCTTTTTTCCTTTTGCAGTTTTTAGCTGTTCAGAAAGAAGCTTTACAAGCTGAAGCAGTTCTGCATCTGGATTCTGATTTTCAGAAATCTGCTGTGATAATTTTCTCATTCTGTCAGCAGTCAAATTTTTCAGTTGATTTCTAACATCGGTCTGCTGACCATACAGGTGATATAATTCATCGTGATAAATATCGTTAGCGAATCCGCTTCTGATTTTTTCAATGCCCTGCTTCGTGAGGAAGCCTTCTTTTGGGTCAGTCGAATAAACAATAATGTGCACATGCGGATTGGTTTCCTTGTCATGAAAGGCAGCATACCATTTCAGATGAG
>JAZQIL010000162.1:0-12420 GCA_045541055.1 Oscillospiraceae bacterium | reverse complement strand
TCTTCTGAATCAACAAAAGACTCCTCTGAGGCAACAGAATCTACAGAAGACTCCTCTGAGGCTACAGAATCTACAGAAGACTCCTCTGAGGCTACAGAATCTACAGAAGACTCCTCTGAGGCTACAGAATCTACAGAAGACTCCTCTGAAGCTACAGAATCTACAGAAGACTCCTCTGAGGCTACAGAATCTACAGAAGATACTGTTCCAGCTGGTTTGAAAGTGGATGACATTAGCTTTGAAGTAGACGGCGATGTTGTTGGCAACAAAAACTTCTATTTCTCCCACGACCCGAGACCGCTTTCTGAAAATGTTGCTGCTCTCATCAAGAAGGCAACTTATACAGCAGAAGATATGACAACAAAGGAAATTTCTCTGCAAGGCAATTTCGCATTTGGTCTGACGAATGACCTTGAAGACCCGACTTCCGTATCTGCAAAGTCTATCTTTGATGAAGTTGGTAAAGCATATGCATATGTTCCGCTGTACATCTACTACAAGAATCAGAATGGTGTATGGGAAGCCACTTCTCAGCCGCTGGTTTACATCTACATTGGTGTAAAGGGTGACGTAAACCTCGACGCTATTGTAAACGCAAGAGATGGAGGTTTTATATTAATTTATGCTGCCGGTTTCGGTGCTGGTAATAATCCTCGTCTGACAGATATTACTAGTGTGACAGCAGATAGTGCAGAAGTACTTCCTCCGGCACTTGAACAGTTTATTTATTTCCTTGGTGATGTCAACGAAGAATCTCAGGACCATGGTGCAACTACTAACAAGCCGAATGATTTAGGCAATTATGAAGGCAAGGCAGACCTGAACGCAAGAGATGCTGGTTTTATCTACGTTTATGCTGCTGATCAAGGTGCTGGTAATGACCCTGACTGGGGCGATGAACTGCCTACTCCTCTGCCGAAATTTACTGCTGCAATCACTGCATGGGTTAAAGAACATTTGCTTTAATCTGTCTCTGATATAAATTTACACACATTTCATTTGTCAATCATATGATGCACTGCACGCATGCGCAGTGCGGTGTGTCATATAAATTTTATTTGAAAGGAAATTTACGAAAATGAAGAAGATTAGCTTTAAGAAGGCAGTTTCTGCCGTTGCTGCATTTACTTTAGTTGCTTGTGTACCTGCTATGACTGCTGCTGCTGCTGCTCCCACACATACAGATGCAAGTGTTGACGGTGGTCAGGTAGCTGTTGCAATTGACCAGGTTGAACTGACTGCTGACCAGGTAAAAGCACTTAATTATGAAATTCCGCTGTTTGTAAGACTGGAATCTAACCCTGGTATAAACTCTATTGAGTTCGGTGTAAGAACCGCTGCTGAACTGAGTACAAAGGTTTTAACTTCCAAGAGTGCTGCAAAGCCTTATGTAGAAGGTGACTATTTAACACAGTTCCCTGACAATGCAGGTTTAAATGCAGATGTTGCTGCATTCGGCATGACTTCCAGATCCAATGCTGAAAACACACTTGCTTGGAACGCTAAGGCATTTGATGAAGTAAACGCAGATACAGGTGCAGTTATACTTGTAGTTGTTACAATTCCTCATGATGAAGCAGGTAATTTAACCGGCGGTGATGAAAGAGATGGTTACACATATTATGATGTAGCTTATGCAGAAGTTGGCGACCCGTCTCCTGACCTGTATGCAAACGATATTGATACACCTAAGGCTGATTTCAGTGACAGTGTAGCATATACTGACGGTTGGGTTCGTATTAAGGCAGCTGAAGAAACAACAACATCTACAACAACAACTACTACAACTACAACAACTACAACTACCACAACAACTACTACAACCACCACCACAACTTCTACTACACCTCAGGCAACCACAACACAGGCTGCTGCTACAACAACACAGGCTGCTACAACAACACAGGCTGCTGCTACAACAACACAGGCTACAACAACAGCAGCATCTACTACTGCTGCAACTACCACATCTAAAAAGACCAGTGGTACAAATGCTAATAACAAGAACAATACTTCCAACACAACAAAGAGCAATACAACTACAACTTCCTCTTCTCCGAAGACCGGCGTAGAAGACGTTCTGCCGATTGCAGGCGTTGCAGCTGCTGTTGCAGTACTCGGCGGTGTAGCAGTTGCTACCAAGAAGAAGAAAGACTAATTCTGATTCACACAGCTGAATTGTTAGTTTCACAGACTCTCCATTTTGGGGAGTCTGTTTTATTTCCAGCATGACAAAAAAATCCGGCTGATAAAATCGCAGCCGGATTTAAATTTATCATTCAGTTTTCTGGTGCATACAATAGGCGAGTGTCATTAAACTGTCTCCAAGATGGACATTTTCTACGATTACGTCCGGATTGGTAATTCTTAAATCAAAATGACTGAAATTCCAGAAGCCATAAATTCCTAATGCAATTAACTTATCTGCAAGCTGTTGGGCAGCATTTTTAGGGATACATAATACAGCGACCTGTGGTTTTCTCTGCTGACAGAAGCTTTCGAGCGTTTCCATTGGCATAATTGGAAGATTTGCCGTCATAGTGCCTTGTAATAATGGATTGTCATCAAAAATACCTATCAGGTCACAGCCACGCTTTTGAAAGTCTAAATGTGCTGCAACTGCTTTTCCTAAATTGCCTGCTCCGATGAGAATGACTCCGGTATGTTCATGTACACCCAGAATTTCTCCAATAATTTCCCGCAGTTCCTTCACATGATAGCCGTAGCCCTGCTGACCGAAACCGCCGAAGCAATTGAAATCCTGTCGAATCTGTGAGGCGGAAAGCCCCATTCTTTGCGCAAGTTCACGAGAAGAAATCCGTTCTGTTCCCTCACGTTCCAGTTCTCCTAAAAAGCGGTAATATCTGGGAAGCCTGCGTATAACAGGAGTGGAAATCGCCTGTTTTCCCATATTTGTTCAGTCTCCTTACTGCATCAAAGCAGCTAATCTTGTATTGATTTCTTCTAAGAATTCTTTAGAATTGACTTTTCTCTTATTTTCGAGTTTGGAAAGCAGATATAAGTCGCCGGTCATAACACCATCTTCAATGGTTTGAATTGTTGCTTTTTCGAGTTTATCCGCATAGTCAATGAGTTCCGGAATGTGATCCAGTTCACCACGTTTACGGAATGCGCCGCTCCAAGCGAAAATAGTTGCAACGGAATTGGTAGAAGTTTCTTCGCCTTTCAGATGTTTGTAGTAATGACGCTGTACAGTACCGTGAGCGGCTTCAAATTCGTAAACACCGGAAGGGGATACTAATACAGAAGTCATCATAGCAAGTGAGCCGTAAGCAGTGGAAACCATATCGGACATTACATCGCCGTCATAGTTTTTGCAAGCCCAGATGTAACCGCCGTTGGAACGGATAACTCTTGCTACAGCATCGTCAATTAAAGTGTAGAAGTATTCAATACCAGCTTCTTCAAATTTGGCTTTATATTCGTTTTCAAAGATTTCAGCGAAAATATCTTTAAATCTGTGGTCATATTTTTTAGAGATGGTGTCTTTGGTAGCGAACCATAAATCCTGTTTTAAATCAAGGGCATAATTAAAGCAAGCTCTTGCAAAGCCGGAAATGCTGTCATCACGGTTATGCAGACCCTGAATAATGCCGTCACTTTCTGTAAATTCGTGAATCAGCTGACGAGTTTCATTACCGTCTTTATCAGTATAAACAAGTTCAGCCTTACCGCCTTGTTTTACCTGCATTTCAGTATTTTTGTAAACGTCACCGTAAGCATGACGAGCGATAGTGATAGGCTTTGTCCAAGTGGGGATATAAGGTGTAATGCCCTTTACAAGAATGGGAGTTCTGAAAACAGTACCGTCAAGAATAGCTCTGATAGTGCCATTGGGGGATTTCCACATTTCAGAAAGATTATATTCCGGCATTCTTGCAGCGTTCGGGGTGATAGTAGCACATTTTACAGCAACGCCGTATTTTTTAGTTGCTTCTGCGCTGTCAAAAGTAACTTGGTCTTTCGTTTCCTCACGGTGATTCAAGCCTAAGTCATAATATTCTGTTTTCAAGTCTACATAGGGAGTAATCAGAATATCTTTAATCCACTGCCAGAGGACTCTGGTCATTTCGTCTCCGTCCATCTCTACGAGGGGAGTGGTCATTTTAATTTTGTCCATTGGGAATTCCTCCTAAAAATTATTTTTTTGCTGAGGGGTCAGCAAAGATGACTGTAATCTCATCAGGGAGATACTTGTTAATTGCTTTTTCAAACTGAGGATAAACGAATTTTCTTTGATTTCCGAAAACGCCACAGCCGAATGCACCTAAAATTAACACATCAGGCTTTTGAACGGCACAGAGTTTGATAATATTTTCAATGCGGGTTTCCATGATGAGATTTAATTTTTTCTGTGAGAAGAAAAATTTCGCAAAAGTTCTGTTGACCGCCGGACAAGTGAGAAAATCACAAGTTACCGGCGATTCCAGAAGCATTCCGGAATTATCCCGAATAACAGGGACATTTCTGGAATAAATCATATAATTTGTATAATCTGGCAGAAGATGCAGTCTGTTGGCATGATAATATTTTTTTGCTGTTCTGATGGTGTAATACAGCAGACTTGCACGGCAGAGGGCTTCTTCCTGAGCGTTTCCGCCCAGAATATAGCCTCCTCCGGCATACATGGCATTTGCAAAGTTTAAAGCAATTGTTTTTCCTCTGCCATATTTTAAAATAGCTGAAATGGTATCAGTACAGACTAAATTTTCAGAAACCTGAAAATTTTGGATTCTTTGCACAGGCTGGGCTGTCACGTCCTGAAAGACTTCTGACTGCATATCTGGATAAGTATTTTTTTTAAAAAGCTTATCATTTTGGGATTTGATTTTTAAATACTGCATCATCAGCCCTCCAGCCATATCAAAAGTATACAAATCATCACTGCTACAAAAACACTGGTTATTTTTCGGATATCAGGTGATACATTTGGAGCATAAGTTTTTAACAAATACTCTGTTCCATAATAGAATACCACCATAATCACAATGCTGATAAATCTGACTAATTCATTCCAAAACATAAATTTATTACAAGTTATACAGTAGTATTGCAATCATACAGGCAATCAGTCCTGCAAAACCGCTGAGCATGATTCTGTTAATTTCCGGTATGTTCGGAGCGTGAGTTTTTAACAGGTCATCCGTTGCTACAAAAATTATCACTGTAAGAATCATACTGATTGCAACTGCAATTTCCGTTCCTGAACAGAGCAGAAGCAAAAGAATTAAAGCGATACTTACAATTGTGCTGTCTTGCCATCGCATAAATTTTACTGATTATTTCAAGTTTTCTCTTGTATAGTCAAGAAGTCCTCCAGCTAACATAATATCTTTTGTTCTGCCGGTCAGTTCGCAGAGAACAGGAATTTCCTTGCCTGTTGTCTTGTTAAGAATGTTAAACTGTGTTTCGCCAGCTTCAACTTTAGCACGAATGTCAGCAAGTTCCAGTACATCGCCCTGAGAAATTGCATCATAATCGGCTTCATTCACAAATGTTAAAGGCAGAATACCGGCATTGACCAGATTTGCTCTGTGAATTCTTGCGAAAGATTTTACTAAAACGGCTTTAATGCCTAAGTATAAAGGTGCTAATGCGGCATGTTCACGGGAAGAACCTTGACCATAGTTAGAACCGCCGACAATAATGCTCTTGCCAAGTTCTTTCGCTCTGGTCGGGAAAGTTTCATCACAGACAGTAAAGCAATGCTGTGAAATTGCCGGAATATTGGAACGTAAAGGCAGAATCTTTGCACCGGCCGGCATAATATGGTCAGTGGTAATATTATCTTCTACTTTCAGAGAAACAGGAGCTTCAATAGAAGCTTCCAGAGGTGCAGTTTCCGGATAAGGCTTGATATTAGGACCTCTGAGAATTTCCACGCTGTCAGCTTCTTCTTCAGAAGCAGGGAGCGCAATCATGTTATCATGAACTTTGAATTTTTCAGGGAGAACAAATTCAGGCATTTCGCCGATTTCTCTGGGGTCAGTCAGATAGCCTGTTACTGCTGAAATGGCTGCTAATTCGGGAGATACTAAATAAATTTGACCGTCCTTAGTTCCGGAGCGTCCTAAGAAGTTTCTGTTAAAGGTTCTTAAAGAAATACCTTTGGAATTAGGGGACTGACCCATACCAATACAAGGGCCACAAGCACTTTCAAGAATTCTTGCGCCTGCATCAATCATGATGGAAAGCAAGCCCATATCAGCCATCATATTTAAAACTTGCTTAGAGCCGGGGGCGATTGCAAGTGAAACATCAGGGTGAACAGTTTTGCCTTTGAGGATATGAGCGACTTTCATCATATCGAGTAAAGAAGAATTTGTACATGAGCCGATACAAACTTGGTCAATCTTCATTTTACCGCCTTTTTCGGCTTCAATTTCAGAAACGCTCTTTACGTTGTCAGGAGAATGAGGACATGCTGCCAAAGGCACTAATTCAGAGAGGTTAATATTGACTTCTTCATCATAAACAGCATCGTCATCAGCCTTTTGTTCAGTCCAGACTTCACCTCTGCCCTGTGCTTCGAGGAATTGTTTTGTAATTTCGTCAGAAGGGAAGATAGAAGTGGTTGCACCAAGTTCAGCACCCATATTAGTAATTGTGGCACGTTCCGGAACGGATAAAGTTTTCACACCTTCGCCGCAGTATTCAATGACTTTACCGACACCGCCCTTGACGGACAGTCTTTTGAGTACTTCAAGAATGACATCTTTTGCAGCGACCCAAGGGGAAAGCTTGCCGGTTAAATTGACTTTCACGATATTAGGGTAAGTGATATAATAAGCACCGCCGCCCATTGCAACAGCAACGTCTAAACCGCCTGCACCGATGGCAATCATGCCGATACCGCCGCCGGTTGGAGTATGGCTGTCAGAGCCGATTAACGTTTTTCCCGGAATGCCGAAACGTTCCAGATGTACCTGATGGCAAATACCATTGCCGGGACGTGAAAAGTAAATGCCGTGTTTTTTAGCAACTGAGCCGATAAAACGATGGTCATCTGCATTTTCAAAGCCATTCTGAAGTGTGTTATGGTCGATATAAGCAACACTTCTTTCAGTGCGGACACGAGGCACACCCATTGCCTCAAATTCGAGATAAGCCATAGTTCCGGTAGCATCTTGTGTTAAGGTCTGGTCAATTTTAATGCCGATTTCCTGACCTTTCACGGGTTCACCGTCCACGAGGTGCGCACGGAGAATTTTTTCTGTGAGTGTCAAACCCATTTTCATTCATTCCTTTCAAAATAATATACTTCTATTATACTGCAAAAAGCAGTCTTTGTCAACTATTTCACAAGCAAAACAAATAAAAAAAGCCCTGCTCAACAGCAAGGCAAAGAAATATGTTTTTATTTTCCGGGCAGATTTTTAATGTAAGGTTTTAGAGCCTGCATAATTTTTCCAGTATTATTAGGGAAACTTTTAGTTAATGTATTATTGATTTCAGAACGAGTTTTTGAATTCTTTATAATATTCATAATTTTCTGCTTACTGGAAGCAAATCCGGAAAGTTCCCCTTTTTTATTAAATAAAGCAGAAATTTCCTGCTCATCAATTTTAGAATTACTTGTTATCTGTTTGACTACTGTGGATGTAGAAATTTTAGAAACAGTAGCAGCTCTTACAATATTTTTACCTTTTTGCAAAAATTTCTGAATCATATTATCATAACCGGTATCATTTGAGATAATTACCACTTTTTCGCTATTATTCAAACGACCGATATCATTTAGAATGATAATATCCAAAGCATTTTTCAGATTCATATTTTTTATTTCATCTGGAAGTTTCTGAAAGTCAATTTTTGCATTAGAATGAAATAATTTTATAACAGTTTCCATATCTAAATTTGGATTATTACTGTAATAGATACTTACAATATCTTCTGATTTTAAATTTGGAATACCTTTCAAGCCACCGCATCCAACATTTTCAAAATCAATATAGAATCTCATTTTTTATTCTCCTAAAATTTTTAGTCATCTACATGAGTGAGGATAAGTTCACCGATTTCATTGTAAAGGGTTTCTTTTTCCTGATATTCGCCGGATAAAGTACCTTCATTATTTTTAAGGCTTGTATTGATATCAAGATAATGCAGAGTATAAGCGTCGCAGAATGCAAAAAGTTGACTGTTCCACTGGTCAACATTTCGGGACTGTTCGGGGTCAGCATCCGGAATGACATTCAGAATGTAAATAGGCAGGTTATGCTGTCCTTGAATCACACTGATTAAATTTTTCAGTGCATTGATTGTTTCTTCATAATTTTCAGGATAGCCATACCAGATATAAATTGCTTTTGTTTCGGTAATACTTCGGCTGATGCTGTTCATTCTGGATTCAGACATACCAGTGACGCTGTCTGTAAAGACAAATTCTGTTTTGGTATCATAATAGCCTGTCAGCTGGGAGAAATCACCGATAAAAGCGCATTCACTCATACGGGAGTTATCTACACGGTCAGAAAGTGGTACAGGGTTTGTTACATTTTTTTTAGTACGGAAAGTTTTATTTTCAGCACCAGGGCCGGAGCTTTCACTTTTGCTGACAATTTCATTTTGCCAGTAGTCGGGGTCAGCAGTAGCAGTAATCATGTAAATACCGAATGTTCCAACGAAAGATACTGCAATCAGTAACAGCAGTACCCCTAATTTGAATTGCAGAAAGGGAGCATTTTTCTTTTTTTCAATTTTACCATGTTTCTTTTTTTTCTTATTTGTCATGCATGTATGCCTCCAAAGTTTATTTTGACTATTCTTATTATAACCGAAAGAAATTTATTTTGCAAGGGCTTTTCCTATTTTTTTCATAAAATATTAAAAAAATATTGCAAAAAGAATGTTTCTATAGTATAATAAGAAATAGAAAATTTTATGAGGAGGATTTTTATGTGTGGTTTTGTAGGATTTACCAATCATACCAATGATGCACAGCAGATTGTGGAAAATATGATGGAGGCAATTCGCCACAGAGGGCCTGACGCAGGAGGAACTTATGTGGACGAAGATGTTGCACTTGGTCATAGAAGATTAAGCATTATTGATGTTTCTGAACAGGGAAATCAGCCTCTTTACAGTGAAGACGGCAGTCTGGTACTTGTTTTTAACGGGGAAATTTATAATTATAAGGCACTCAGAAAAGAACTGAAAGCGTTAGGATATCATTTCCGCACACATACCGATTCAGAAGTACTGCTTTACGGCTATCAGGAATATGGTAAAGAATTGCTGAAGAAATTAAGGGGTATGTTTGCTTTTGTCATCTGGGACAAGGAAAATAAAACATTATTTGGAGCAAGAGACTTTTTTGGAATTAAGCCTTTATATTATGCGCTGATGGGTGATACACTCATGTTTGGTTCTGAAATTAAGGCTTTTTTATTGCACCCTGCCTTTATTAAAGAACTGAATGAAGATGCACTGGAAGAATATTTGACATTTCAGTATTCTGCAATGGAGGAAACTTTTTTCAAGAATGTGTATAAACTCCAGCCGGCGCATTATTTTATTTATAAAAATCATGAACTGGATATTCATCGTTACTGGGATATAGAATTTGAACCAGATAACGAACCGGCTTTAGAAGACTGGGTACGGGAAATTTCAGCAGTTTTTCACGATTCTGTCAAAGCACATAAAATTGCAGATGTAGAAGTTGGTTCTTTTTTGTCCAGCGGTGTAGATTCCAGCTATGTGGCAGCGGTTGCTGATGTTGATAAAACATTTACAGTCGGGTTCGGAGATGATGAAAAATATAATGAAATCGGCTGGGCAAAAAATTTCTCTAAAGCCATTGGCAAAAAAAATTATTCTAAAGTCATTGAACCGGAAGAGTATTGGGGAGAACTGAAACATATTCAATACCAGATGGACGAACCACTTGCAGACCCTGCTGCAATTGCATTGTTTTTCGTGTGTCAGCTGGCTTCCAAGCATTTAAAAGTAGTGCTTTCCGGTGAAGGAGCTGATGAAATTTTCGGTGGCTATAATGTTTACAGCGAACCAAACGGAACAGCTTATGACAAGCTTCCAAGAGGGCTAAAGCGCAGTATCGGTTCTTTGGCTGAAAAATTCCATTCTCAGAAGGGTGTGAATTTCTTAGTACGCAAAGGAAAAGACCTTGAAGAACGTTTTATTGGCAATGCTTACATGTTCACGCCGGAAGAGCGAAAAAGCTTGTTGAAAATTCAGACCAATGCGCCAGACCCACAGGAGCTGACAGGACATTATTACAGACGAGTGGAAGAAATGGACGATGTCACAAAAATGCAGTATCTTGATTTGCATATGTGGCTGGCTGGGGATATTCTTCTGAAAGCGGATAAAATGAGCATGGCACATTCTCTGGAATTAAGAGTGCCGTTTTTAGATAAAGAAGTCATGTATCTTGCTGAACAAATTCCTACAAAATACCGTGTGACCAGAAAAGAAGTCACAGATAAAGATACTCCTTATATTACAAAATATGCAATGCGTTTGGCAGCGAAAAAAGATACGCCTAAAGAAACTGA
This sequence comes from Oscillospiraceae bacterium, assembly GCA_045541055.1. GTDB lineage: Bacteria > Bacillota > Clostridia > Oscillospirales > Ruminococcaceae > UBA3855. The sequence goes on along the minus strand of JAZQIL010000162.1, from coordinate 1,879 downwards.
AAAAACAGCCGCTAAGAAGAAATTAGGCTTTCCTGTTCCTATCAGAGTCTGGCTTAAAGAAGATAGATATTATCGCATTGTGAAAAAATATTTCACCAGCGAAGCGGCGGAACAGTTTTTCCATACAGACCAGTTAATGCAGCTTCTTGATGAACATAAAGAAGGAAAAGCAGATAACAGCCGGAAAATCTGGACAGTGTTCATGTTTTTAATCTGGTATGCAGTTTACTTTGAAAGCGAATCGATTGCATTTGGCATTTAAGAATTTTACTTGACATTTCAGTAAATATAGATTATACTTATAATAAAAACAGGAGGTATTTTTATGATTTCAGCATATCCGCATTTAATTGATTTGAATGATTATCCGGTGACTTGGTGGAATGGACTTTTAACACAGGCGGAGGATATTATGAACAGGCCGTTTCTGTATGCGAACAGCTGTAGCGGAAAGATTATGGGAACGCTTTTTTACGAACCCTCTACCAGAACACAAATGTCTTTTCAGACGGCTATGTTAAGATTGGGTGGTACAATTATCGGTTTTGACAATCCGCAGACTTCTTCTGTTGCCAAAGGCGAAAATTTAAAAGATACGACCAAAATTATCAGCGGTTATTCTGATGTATTAGTGATTCGTCACCCTACTGTAGGGGCTGCAAAAGCCGCTGCCTTGACCGCTGACTGTCCTGTCATCAATGCAGGGGACGGAGGGCATTTACACCCGACACAAACTTTGACAGACCTGCTGACCCTCAAAGCAGAAAAGAAAACGCTTTCCGGCTTAACAATTGGTGTATGCGGAGATTTGCTTAACGGCAGAACGGTGCATTCTCTTTGTAAAGCCATGAGCTGTTATGAAAATAATCATTTTATCATGATTTCTACCAAAGAATTGAAAATGCCTTCTTATATTAAAGATACCATCAGAGCGCACGGCGGAACGTTTGAAGAAACAGAAAGCCTTGAAGAAGCAATTCCAAAGCTTGATGTGCTTTACATGACCAGAATTCAAAGAGAAAGATTCGCTTCTCCGGAAGAGTACGAAGCACAGAAGGATACTTATATTTTAACTCCTCAGAAAATGAAACTCGGCAAGCCGGATATGATAGTATTACACCCTTTGCCCCGTGTTGATGAAATTGAAATTGCTGTAGATGACGACCCCAGAGCCTTATATTTCAAACAGGCGAAATATGGTATGTATGTCAGAATGTCCTTAATTTTAACCATGCTGCAAAGTACGATTAAAACAGAATTGCTTTCCGGACAGGTTCATAAAGGCATTTCCTGTAAAAATCCGAAATGCATTACCAATCAGGAATACTATCTTCCGAAGAGTTTTACCGGAAAAGGCACAACGCTTACCTGTGAATACTGTGACGAAAGGTTATTATTAGAACATTGAGCATGTTCTATATAATAAAAATATACTAAATTGGAATTGAAGGAGGCTTTTAACAGTTAAAATATTTCTATAAAATGTTGTAATAAATTGTTGACTTTTATAATTTTATATGCTATAATAGCAAGGTGAAAGTCATGAAATATTACACAATCCATGAAGTAAGTGAAATGCTGGGAGTATCTGCACAAACTTTGAGAAATTGGGATAAATCCGGCAAGTTAAGACCACATCATAAAAGTGCAAACGGTTATCGATATTATGCAGAAGATGATTTGAATATGCTTTTAGGTGTGAAAAGTCAGAATGGAAAAACAGTAGGCTATTGCCGTGTCATACTATTCCTCTAAATTACTATAGACAAATTGCTGAAAAAATGATATAATAGAAGCAGGAGGCGAGAGCAAAATGAAAATACAATACAAAATCACAGAGGAAGCAGCCAGAGAAATCAAAGAATATCGAAAAAAGGTA
>JAZQIL010000161.1:0-11873 GCA_045541055.1 Oscillospiraceae bacterium | reverse complement strand
GGAATACAGCTAAAATTCTGCTTTTCTGCACATTTTTCAATCAGGTCTTGCAGAGAGTTAATTTGTTCTTCGGACAGATTTTTTCGTTCGCATTCGTGACGAATCGTAACGATATTATTCGCAATTTTTAGCGAATTTCTGAAATTTTCTTCATTTTGCTCATCGGTCATGAACATGATTTTTCCGTTCTGAATCACTCCGGCATACTGCATCTGATTTCCGATAAACGGTTCACGCTCCTGAAACTGCTCTCTCGTATAATCAGAAAAAATTATCTTTCTATTTGAAATTTCATGATAATCTACATTGCCAACAATGCCCTCACACGGAATATTTTCCATATAGCGTTTTCTTTGGTCATAAAGCTGATTCCTCAAAGATTCAACGAATTTTCGGTCATTTCGGCTGATGGTCAGTGTCGCTTTGCCGTTCGGATAAATTCTTTCGGAATAGCGAACGCCCTCTTTTTCAAGCACCTGAGCCAGTTTCAAAGCAGTATCACGGTCGAGATTGATGTACTCTTTCGGGTAAATCTCCCTGTAAGGTGTGTTTCCGATAATATTTTTCACGGGCGGATTATAGGAACGGTTTGATTTTGCAGTCCGAAAATTATCTCCGACAATTCGCTGTAAATGGGCAATATCGTCATCATTAACAGCCATAATCACTTTGTTTTCGTGGAGATAGGCAAAATAGTTCAAGCCAGAATCTTCCAGACGAGCCACAAAATCTTTGAATCTGCTTTCATCAAAAGAAATAATCGTTTTATCAGAATTATCCGTTGCATAATTCCAGATTTTATTTCCATAAACAATCATTTTTTCAGTCATTACCTCCTTGATGGGAATCTCTCTTAACTGGTCGTTCCAGTCTTTGTATTTTTTGTCGGAACACAGCCGTTTCATGTCCGGATAGACTTCTTTCAGACGGTCAGCGAAATCATTTCCGGCAGTATCGTTATCGCTGCATAAATACACGTTTTCCGGCTTGATTCCGTGCCTTTTCATTGTTGCAACCACAACTGACGGTTTCACGCCCATCATGGAAACAAGCCGATGATTGTTAAGTTCAGGGTGCATTTGCAGATAGCTTAACATATCAATTGCACTTTCAAAAAATAAAGCATTTTCGCCGTTTCCTCTCACAATTTCAAAACCGTATCCGCTTGCAGAGCCTTTTTCGATACCTTTGAATTTTTGTCCCTCATTCGTACCGCATTTTTCCGCACCAACCAATTTATGATTTTCATCAAAGTATTTAAAAATTGCATTTCCATAATAACCAGATTCCTGCAAAATTTTCCCCTCTCTGATAAGTTTAGAAACGAGCTGAAAATCTAATTTTCTGACACGACAAAGATAATCAGTCACTTTCCGGCAGTCCGGATTTTCACGGAGATGAATTTCTACAGGCTTATCTGGCTTGACTGCCCTGAATTTCGGCTTTTGATACGGATAAGGGCGAAATTGTGTGTCAATATATATTTCATCATTCAGAAGTTCAATCGCCTGTCTGAAACTCAAATCCATATATTCACGCAAAAAATCAATATTGTCACCGCCGTGATTTTCGCTGAATCTGAACCATTTTCCGCTTTCACCGTTCTGATTGTCATGAATGAACAAACTTTCATGTTCTTTCCACATAAATTCATCATGGCTCATGCGTTTCAGTTCAAAGCCGTGTTCCATCAAAAATTGAGGTAAATTGACGGTATTTGCCCTGTCAATTTGTTCCTGCGTGATTCTCATTCGATTTCTTGATTTCTTTTCTGAGTTTTTTGTTTTGATGGTTCTGGTGGTGTGTCCTGCTGCCGTTTCACTTCACGTTTCATCTGATTTCGGGAAAAGAAAGCAACTTTGGCATCTTTTTTCTGGACAGTCACATACGATTTTTCACCGTCCAGAATTGCTGTATGCGGAATGCCTTTCTGGTCGAGTTCTTTCATCATGTCAACGGCTTCAGATTCCGGCATTCGTCTGGTACGTCTTTCATCTCTTGGCAGGGATTTAAAAAATTCCGGATTTACCAGTCTTCTGGAATGTTCCGTTTTGAACTGCTTTTCAACGGAACAGAAAGCCCAGTCATCATTTTTTGAAACGGTAATTGCTATGGATTCATTCCTGCATTCCACCGCCGAAAACGGAATTTTCATTTCATCAAGTTTCTGCATGATATTTTCAGCGATATTCTTAGGCTCATAATGCACCGAGCGTTCTTCTTCCGGCAAGGATTTATAATATTCCGGATTTACTTTGAGAGGTTCATTTTCTGACTGTTTTTCGGGATTTTCATGCACTTGTTTCTTGATAAACTGCGAAATCGGCATAGTCTGAATGATGGTATTTTCTTTATTCCGGTCAGGTTCAGCGATACCGCCTTTTCCGTTGTTGACCGCATAAAGATGAACATTCTGCTCATCAAAATTTACCTCAACAGAAAATTTGAACTTGTCACTCTGCTGAATTTCCGCAAATTCTGGTTCGCTGATTTGCTGTCCCATTTTCATCATATCATCATAAGGAGTTTCGCTGTTAGCTGCCACTTGGAGAAGCTCATTTGCCGTGACAATTTCGGATTTATAAAATCTCTGTTCACCATTTTGTTCAATCGAAAAAAGCCCCATATCTGCACCATTATTCAAGATTCCATCAATTGAATTGGCATTGCTTTCAAGTTGTTCTTCGACATTTTTCAGAGGATTTTCAGGAACGGCAGGAATTTCCGGTTTTTGTGCAGACATACCCGAAATCTGAGTATCAATTTCATTCAGTTTTTCCTGCAATTTCGGCAAATCTTTTTTTATATCCTCTTTGACCCCTTCCAGTGTCACATAAGGATTTTTGAGCATTTTCACTTCTTCATCAATTGTGTCCTGAATCTTGTTACGCTCCTGTTTCATCTGGCTAATTTGATTTTCGAGGACGGTTTCGCCTTTCATAGCCGCCTCAATCACATCTGCCGAAAGTGCAGGCATGGAAACTTTTTCTTTTTCGCTTGCAACAGCAATCACATCCGCAGCCGCAAAAACGGATTTTTCAATCTTGACTTTTGGTTCATCAGGAGAATCCAGTTTCTCAATTTTTTTGGAAAGAGTGTCCATTTTCTGCCCTAAATCGTTAATTCTCTGCTGTAAGCGGAACTGTTCAGAATAGCTTGTTTCCGGCTGTGTATAGCGTTCAATCAGGTTTTCACGCTGTAATTTCATCGCATTATATTTGTCAGTCATGCAGTCGGAAGTGCTTGCCCTGAAATTTTCCAGCGAAGCAGAAAAGGCTTCATGCCGTGCTTTATTGTTGGCAATTCCGAAACTTTTGATAATGCCGTTCAGGGAAACTACTCTGTCAAGTTTGTGCTGAATCAGCTTTCTTTTTCCGGAAAGCTGCTGAATTTTATTGGTATGAACCTTGATTTTCGCCTGTTTTGCAGGAATTTTCACTTCACGGATTTTCTGAATTTTCTTTTCGTTACTCTCAATCATGCCTTTAAGCATAGGCAGCTTATCGACCGCCATTTTGAGCATTTTATTCGTATCTTCGAGTTTATCGGCTCTTGCAGTCAGAAAACCAATATCATCACGGATTCTGGAAACTTTCTGCTGTAAACTGGAAATTTTATTATCCAGTCTTGTGATACGGCTGATATGATTTTCCGCTTTAGCGTTCAGAAACGGCAGGAGTTTTTCACTTTTCCTGAAATTTTCCTCCTGTAACTGTTGCTTTCTGCGTTCTGTTTCAGCCGATAAATCAGCATTTTCAGAAGTCAGACTGTTTTCTTTCACGGGCATCGGTTACGCTCCTTTCGAGTTCTTTTTTGTGTTCATATGCCTGATTCCTGTGAAGTTCCTCTGCAAACTGTCTCTGCATTTCCCTTGAAATATGGGCAGTCTGCTGAGACTTTTCAGAAATATCAGGTTTCAGCAAAATTTCGGCAGTTTCATTTTCTGTTTCACGATTCAGGTCAGTAATTCGCTCCAGTGCGTTCTGGATTGTCTGACGGTCTGAATACCAGTAGTTGATGTATGTTTTCGCTAGTATATCGAGCATTTCATGAGGTCTGGACTGCAATTCATTCACCGAACAATGCAGAATGTCAGCAATTTCCGGCAGTAATGACAGGTAATCTAAATCAGGAAATTTATCAGATTTTTTGATAATTTCATCAACAGAATTTTTATTTGCAGATGAGAACGTGAGGTAAATCACGCTCTCATCGAACTTTGCAAAATAGGGAATACCGCTTAAATCCAGACCCTTGACAATTTCCGCACCGTGACCGGAATTGACCGTCAGATATTGCTTGTCAGTGATTGCCTGAATCTGATTTCCACTTTCTGTCATTCACACACCGCTGAACGTAGAGTTGCAATTAACTCTGAATTATCGCCGTTTTCGTCGTATTCCATCGAATACATACCGCACAGCCGTTCCTGCTTTTCAATGGGGAAAGCTGACAGTTCCACAAGCGGAAGGTCAATCAGCTTGGCAACTTCCGGCAGTTCCTTGACAGCGAGAGATTTTTCTACAATCTGATGAAAGCGGTCAAAGTTGGTACTGTCCATAGCGTACTCAAAAACAAGCGAATACTGAGCATTTTCGCTCAGATTGCATAGAGCCGTATAGTCCATTCCGGTACGCTTTGCAATTTCACGCAGACTTTCCAGAATCATGCCTTTTGTCCAAAGTTCGTTAAGAGCATTGTAGAGAGATTCTGCATTTTCTTCCGTATCGGCATTGTTGAGGTTCACCGCCGAAACCATAGCATTTTGAATTTCCTCCGGAAGTGCCTTGATACTGTCCTCTGAAACATCGAGGATTTTTGCGATTTTAGTCAGATTTTCATTGTTCATGATACATTCTCCTTTAGTCTAATTTCTTGGTTTTCCATTGATAATATGTCTTGCCGTTGTATTTGTTGGAAACAACTTCCGGCAGAACAGCGTACTTTTTGCCCCTTGCGGTATAGCTTGTCTGCTTTCCGTTCAGCAGTCCGGCAATCTGATTCTCTGTCAGGGTAATGCCATAAAGTTTAGCGACAGTCATTCCGCATTTTCCGGAGCAGTAGAATCCGTACTTGCCGTTGATAACAGGCTGACCGCATTTCGGACAGTTGCCGATACTTTCCGCACTTCCGCTAAATTTCACGGAAGTATCGACAGAACCGTATTTTTCACAGATTTCTTTGATGAAATTCTGAATTTCGCTCATGAAGTTTTCAGCGGAATATTCGCCGTTTTCCACAAGTTTCAGCTTGTTTTCCCAATCGGCAGTTAATTTCGCAGACTTGACCTCATCAGGCACGACAGCGATTAAATTTTTCCCTTTTTCAGTTGAAACAATCTGCTTGTTTTTTCGCTCTGCATAGCCATTTTTTACAAGTCCTTCAATCGTGGCGGCTCTGGTTGCCGGAGTGCCAAGACCTTTCTTTTCGGTATCATCGTCAAAATTTTCCTGTCCAGCGTGTTCCATTGCCGAAAGCAAGGTATCTTCCGTGAACGGTTTCGGAGGACTGGTGAAATGTTCCGATTTAACGGCTTTTGCAGGAAATTCCTGACCTTGATGCAGTTCCGGCAGAATTGTTTCAGAATCAGCAGTTTTTCCCATAACATAGTCTTTCCAGCCGTTTTCAAGAATCGTTTTTCCATATGCCGTAAAGTCGACATTTCCGCATTTTACGATAATTTTTATTGATTGATATTTGTGAGCCGGAGCAGAAGCACACAACAGGCGATTGGCAATCAGTTTCAGAATGTTCTGTTCACCAGTCGGAAGTGCCGAAATATCGGAATTTTTAATATTGATAGTTGGAATAATCGCATGATGTCCGGTCACTTTATTGTTGTTGATACATCTCGAAATATCGGGATTTTCGACACTTCCGAAATCGAATACACTTCCGATAGCAGTCACCACAGAAAGAGCTGTCTGTTTCATATCATCAGACAAATACTGCGAATCTGTGCGAGGATAAGTCGCAAGTTTTCCCTCATAAAGTGACTGGATAAAATCAAGCGTTTGCTGTGCAGTATAGCCAAAAACCTTGTTTGCATCTCTCTGTAAAGAGGTCAAATCATAAAGATTCGGAGGATTTGCCGTCTTGATTTCTTTCTTGACTTCCGAAATAACAGCATTACTGCCATTGCAAGCCGAAACAAGAGAATCAGCCATACTTTCACTGTCGATACGGTCAGAAGAAACTGTAACTCCGTTTACATTCAGTTCCACCGTGAAAAATTTCTGTTTCACGAAATTTTCAGTATCGTAATCACGCTTGACAATCATTGCAAGGGTAGGTGTCTGCACTCTGCCGAGATTCAGTTTATCCCTATATCTGCATGAAAATAGACGAGAACCGTTCATGCCGACAAGCCAGTCAGCCTTTGCACGACAGAATCCAGCATAAAATAAATTATCATAGTCAGATAAATTTTTCATATTCTGCAATGCGTTTCGGATTGCAGATTCTTCCAGAGAAGAAACCCACAAACGCTTGACAGGCTTTTGACAGCCACTCAAATTATAGACATAACGAAAAATACATTCTCCCTCACGGTCGGCATCAGTCGCACAAATAATTTCATCAACCCTGTTGTCATTCATGAGATTTTTCAGAACATCATACTGACCTTTGCTGTTCTCAGAAATGCGGAATTTCCATGTATCCGGAATCATGGGCAGTTGTGAGAAACTCCACTTTTCAGCCCATTTTTCACAGTAATCGTTTGGAAATTTCAGACCGACTAAATGTCCGAAACACCATGATACAAGATAACCATTTCCCTCAGTGTAGCCGTTTTTCTTTTCAGTTGCTCCCACAACAGGAGCAACTGCACGGCTGACCGAAGGCTTTTCACAGATGATTAACTTCAAATTATCAGAACCTTTCATTAAATATTAAGAACTTGCTAAAAGTACAGCATCAGCCGTACAGTTTTTTGTAATCTTCCCAGTTGATATAGACTTTCCTGCCGGAATGTCTGTCCTTTTCGCTGATATATCCGGCATTTTCAAAAATAGTAAGAATTTTATCGGCTTCTTCACCGTCAATTCCCAGATAATCACGCAGAGTTTTATTAAAAATATAAGTTTTATCGCAGATAATCTGTAAAGCATATTCAAGTTCTGTAACGGAAATATCTAAAATATCAACCTCAGAAAAGTGCTTGAAACAGCTTATTTTCTCAAAATTATCAGAAACTTTTGTTTCTGATTCACAGTGAATTTCATCAGTATCACCAGAATCGAAATCATCATCTTCATCACCAGTGTCATCAAACTCATCAGTTTCGGATTTTTCAGGCGGTTTTGCATCTTTTCCGTTCTGATAGCCTGTCCTGTAAGCCACATAAGCAGTTCCCACCAGAGTACCTACTCCGAGGATTGTTTTAAAAATTTTCTTTGCGTTCATAATAATACCTCCATTTAATTGTTTTTATTTTCTTTTTCCTGCCGCTTCATGTCTTTCTGAAATTCACGGTATTTCTTGGTATATTCATAACTTTTGCCGAATACTGCTACAGCAGCTTTATAAAGTTTCGGCTCATATTTCTGAATAATTTCTAATTCTTCTGAGATTTTAGGACTGTAAGGACAGCCCACACAGCCTGTTCTCCGCATCCCGTACTCTGTGTAGCATCTGCTGTGGGTGACATCGAAATACTCCTCATAAATTTTCTTGTCTGTGTCCGTATACCAGAATATCGGTCTGAATGTATTGCAGTTTTTCTTTTTGCTTTCTGAAAAGCAAGTCTTGAAATTCGCTGAACGGACACCGCCCTCAGCTTTGCGGATACCTGTCAGTTCAAGGTCTGCCTGATACTCTTTAATCAGGAGCATTGCAGGCTTTTTCTTTGCATATTCACAACACTTGTTTGAAATGGGGAAATCAGGAGGATTCTGCATAATAAATTCTTTCAGCCATTTATTGCGGTTGATAGAAAATCGGCTCATCTGCTGTACTCCGTTCTCTGCCGTATAATAGGCATTGCACCACCACTGGAGAGCCGTCTTGCAGTCCGGATATTTCTGCATGAGAACTTCCAGAGGTTCATCTTCCCACTGAAAATGATGTTTCTGCAAACGCATCATCTGTTCTGAAACGTATTTCGACAGAAACGGCACTCCATATTCTCTGACACAAGCAGGAATTGGCTTGACTGCTTTGATTCTCTCAATCTGAATCTGATATTTCTGTTCGAGAAAATCCAAATGTTCTTTTGTAGCTTCATATTCCAAGCCAGTGTTGACCCAGTAATAGATAATCTGTCCAGTCATTTCCAGATGAGAAAGCATATCCAGAACAATGTCACTGTCACTTCCTCCGCTCAGACTGCAAAGTGCCATGTTACTGCCGTTCATCACGCTTTCACATTTAAGAAAGCTGTCAAATACAGTCAGATTTTTAACTTCTGAAATTTGTGTCATCAAATTTTCAGTCATGAAAATTCCTCCAGTTTTTTTAAAATATGAGCAATTATATCAATAGTCCAAGCATTGCCGATACATTTATAACGCTGTGTATTTGAAATTCCGGCTGTATAGTTATCCGGAAGTGTCTGCAATCTTTCTGCTTCAACAGGAGTTAATTTTCTGATGATGTAATCACCGTCCGGCAAATCAATTTTATAAAGACCTGTTTTTGCACCCTGACCGCCTCCGTTCGCTGAAAGCGTAACTGATTTCCCGTAAACAGAATAAATTCTCTGTCCCTGACCACCTTTTCCATATTCTCCGATACGCACGGGAACTGCGACCATAGTCCGCTGATTCCGTTTCAGGGAATTGTGCAGAACCGCTTTTGCATAGCTTGCAGTCATGCAGTAACTCTTATCATTCCAACCAATTGCATTATCAAGAATATCATTCAATAAAATTTCTTTATCTTCCGGCTGAGTAATATCCGGAAGATTCGTCCAGTAACAGCGTTTTCTCTGCTGTGCCGATACCAGAGCAGAATTTATCATAATCGGCTGTACACCGAGTTTTTCAGAGATTTCATCTTTAATATTTTGATGTATGGAATAATTATTTTCATAAAGAAAATATCTGCATTCTGATTCATTCAACGCTCTGACATATTCCATAAAAAACCGGAAACCTTCGCCATCTGATGTAGTTTCCCTGTTCTTTTTTGAAATACTCCAGTAAGTACACGGCGAACCGCCAATCAATAAATCATATCCCTGAAACTGCTTAAAATCGCCATTAAATACATTTCCATGCTGAACAATTTCAGGAAAATTTCTTTTCGAGACTTCCATTGCATATTTGTCAATCTCAAAAGCGTGATATTCTTCCACGGGGATACCTGCCCTTTTCAGGGCAAGCATACCGCAGGAAATTCCGTCAAATAAACTTAATACTTTCATTCAGAATCATCCGTATCAGAAATACTTTCATAGAACTTAGCCGTTTCACGTTCGATAAGCATTTCTTCATAATCGGCAAGCAGGACATCATAGTCAGAATTTGCCTGTTTTAATTCCGTGGAAAGTTCGTCATAATTCCGGCAAAGATTACGATACTTGTAATTCATTTCGCCAAGTTCAGAGAGAATGTCCATATCGAAATTGTCGTTTGCATCTTCCACACCGTCACGAAATCCCTCAGCATAGCCTTTTTTTGAAAGTGCGGTGCAGACTGCACCAATCGCTGTGACAATTACAGCACCGATTCCAAGCATTTTGATTTTGTTCATTTTTCATGTTCCTTTCTTGTTTTGAAATTAAAAATCATCATCTTCGTCTGAATCGTCATAGTTCAGTTCCGGTTCAGACTTTTGTACAGGCTTTTTCTTCATCATGAGGAAAGCGACAATTCCGGCGGCAATCAGGGCGAATGCACCAATGCCAAGCATCATCATATTATTCATGCCGGAATTTGGCTGAACTTCCGGAGTTTCAGATTCTGAATCCGAATTTTCCTCTGTTTCAGTGATATTGTCAATACCGTTCTGAGAATTTTTCCAGTCTTTAGCCGCCTGTTCTGCTTTCTGAACATGGTCAGGGTCAATACCGCTTTCTTCTTCCTCATCAGTCATGTAAAGCAGGGCATACAAATCCAAGGTGTCTACTTTATTGAGAAAATATACCGAATCTTCGTCATTTTCTGCTGAATAGTTAATCAATACATAGAACACATCACCGGATTTGGTAGTCACGGCGATGAACTGCATCTGCTCCGTATCATAAATAATTTTTTCGGATTTGATAAGCGTTGCATTGCCCTTTGTATCGCAATAATCATCAAGGTAATAATCAATTTCGTCAGAAATTTCGGTCATTTCTTCTGATTCTGATGTTTCTGCTGTTTCTGTTTCTGAAACAGATTCTTCTTCTGTTTCCGGTTCAGATTCAGTTTCGGCAGAAGTTTCTTCTATCGTTTCTGATTCCGTTATTTCTGCCGATTCTTCGGCATGTGCCGTGACAGTTACTGCACTCAGGACAGAAAGCATAAAAGCAAAAGTCATGGTGCTAAACAATTTTCTTTTCATTTGTTTCCTCCGATTTGACGGAAACCGTCATTTTTTTGAGTTCAATCATTTTTTCAAGGTCATCCGCTGTGAAACCGCAGTCCATAGCCTTTTTTACGATTACAAGCATTCTGAAAAGAATTTCTCCGAACGGAATCGCATTTTCGGCTAAGAATTTCATGATTTCCACAGCACGAGCTTGTTGGATTTCCTTGTCAAGCTGTGCCTTTTTATCGGCATTTTCCTTGATTTTCTTTTCGAGTTCCTCTGATTTTGCAATGAGCTTTTCCAATTTTTTATTCTGCATTTTTCACCTCTTAATAGAACACAAGCCGAGGGTCGATGTAATTCCAGCCGAAACCGTCCGTGTCAATCCTGACTTTGACATGAACGTAATCTGACATAGAATTTTCAAAATTATCACAATGCTGATAATTCGTTGATTTTGCGAATATTTCGCCTGATTTGATGGCATCGCCTTTTTGCAGACCGTCAGCTAAAACAACATTCGTGAGATAAACCTCTGTATCACGTTTCGTTCCGCCGTTTCCGTCATACCAATAAATTACGTCCTCTTTTCGCAGAACAATTGAATTTTCACCAATATCTGCAATCTTGCAGTCAAACGGAGCGTATAAATTTCCAGTATAAGAAATATCAATTCCTTCATGTAAATCATTGATTTTACAGTGCTTTTCATTCCAGTTCTGCACATCGTAACCGTAGCCATTCAGAAAAGTATAATTTTTAATTGTTTCACCATCAAAAATATTTTTCAAAGTCTGATGATTTCCATACATATCCTCTGAAAGCAGAAGATTATAATAATCGATACGTTCATCGGCATGGCTCATATTTTTTAATTTGTTCAGAATTAAATTTTCAAATGTATCTTTCTGCTTCACGCTGTAATAAAGACGGCAGTCTGTTTTCCAGTCATACATTTTCAGAACGCTTATCCAGCTATTTTCAGGTATCACATAAGGGCAGGGAATTTTCAGCACATCATTTTCATAAATACCGTAAGAACACTCCTCACCGTTCTGATACCAGCCCTCATATTTTGAACCGCTTGCATCATAATCGTCAGTATACTGATTTTTCAAATACCACCCTGTTGCAGAATAATCATCGTTATAATTCAGAATTTCGCCGTTATTCAGGTCATAATAAAGTGTTTTTCCGTTTGTTATCCCTGACATCGGGAGTGCATCAGGATAAGAAATATTGATATATCCATATCCGTTAGCCACTCCTGAACCCTCGATAGAATAATAACCACGAGAATCAAAGTTGTATCTGTATTCCCAATGTGACGTGTTATCGTACCAATGCACAAATTCATATTCTGAGCGGAACAGTTCATCAAGCAGAAGTCGGATCGTAGCCATGTCGTTCTGTGA
>JAZQIL010000160.1:0-8611 GCA_045541055.1 Oscillospiraceae bacterium | reverse complement strand
ATATAGATAGTCGTGGGATATATTCTAAATTATAATCATATATGGAAATAAAAAATAATATCAATATTTTATTCTATTTCACTGAGATGACGAGATAACGAGATGCTGTACTTATACACAGTTCAGATACTGAAACAGACTTTCAGAAAAGTTATCAACATTACAGAAGATAAAGAAATCTTTCTGACCTGTCCCCCTGCCTCAGAGGTCTAAGAAGCCTTTCTGACCTATCTCCCACACCTCAGAGAGCTAAGAAGCTTTTCTGACCTATCTCCACACCTCAGAGGGCTAGGCAATCTTTCCGACCTGTCCCCCATGCCTCAGAGGACTAAGCAGCCTTTCCGACCTATCTCCCACGGCTCAAAGACCCAAGAAGCCTTTCCGACCTATCCCCACTGCTCAAAGGTCAAAGGGAACTTTCCTATCTATCCCCACAACTCAGAAGTAGAAGAATCCTTTCCGAACAGCTCCTACGACTCAGAGGGTAAAGAAGGCTTTTCGACCTGCTCACCATGTCACACAGGGTAAAGCAACCTTTCCTATCTGCTACTTACAATACAGAAGTTGAGGACTCTTTCCGTGTAAATACACCCTATAACGATACAGTAAAATCAGATAAGGAAAGTTACAAGGTGCGTAATGTTCGGCATCTGATATTTTTTTCTAAAAACGCTCTAATATTTCTCTCTTTCCTACCGAAACAGTGAGGCACTGAGAATTATATAGTATAAATAGTCTAATATTAAGAAAAAATAATCTTGCTTTTTGTGCATAACGGAGAAATATTTTAGACGGACACCCGTGTGTCTTGGTCGTTTGCTATAATAGAATCATGAGTTGAATCCATCATTCAGCAAGTCCATGAACGCAAGGCAAAGCCGTTGATTTTCTGGAGATAGTTTTTGAAATTTGTCGAATAATGCATTATCCATTTTTGAAGAATCAGGCTGTTTTACTGTTCCAATCAAAATATGGTCTGATGTAGTTTCTAAGGCATTGCAGATTCTTAAAAACACTTCCAGACTTGGAATGGATTTCGCTGTTTCAATACAGGAAAGATATTTGTCGTTGATGTTGGCACGTTCACAGACTTCTGCTTGTTTCAGATGCAGTTCTTTTCTACGTCTTGCAATGTTGATGCCGATTTGCTTATAATCTAAATCCATGTGGATATCACCTCTTAGATATAGTATACAAAATGGATTCAGTTCAATAAACCATCTTCAAGTCAAATTTCTACTTGACATACGAATTATTTTGATGTATAATAAAAGAAAGATAGTATTTTCACAATCGTTGAGGTGAGAAACAGTGATGAATAATTCCATCCTTGAGGGAATCAATTTTTTGATTGATATGGCAGATAAAGCAGTCATCAATTCGGATTGGGTATTATCTGAAAAAGAAAGAGAAAACCTTTCAGTATCTATGCCTATTATGGACATAAAAAGTTCAATTGAGCTTTTTTATTATTGCAAGGCAAATGCGATACCTATTATGCCTTCTATGATGATACCTATTGTGTCTATTGTACGTCAAGTAAAAGCTAAAAAAGAAAAAGAAAAATTACAGCAACAACTAAAATTAGAATATCAAAGGCTCAGTATGAAACAGGATGCTATCATTAAGGCATTACAAAAAGAAAATGAACAATTAAAATCAGGTAAAAAGCAAAACAATGATAGGTTGGAATCGCTTACTTGTCTGAATGAGAGTTTGAACAGATTGATGAAAGCGATTAGAGAGTATTGTCAATAAAATTAAAGGAGGAATGCTTCAATGCAAAGTTATGCAGGAACTATCAGCGGACTGGAAATTCCGCCTAGTGGTGAAAATTTCAAGGATATTTTTCAACAGTATGAAAGAGTGCTTGTGGAAAGTTTGATTACTGCATTTGGATTAGATGCCTTTTTGCAAAGATATGACCAAATCGGCGGTGATGTAGATACCATTCATAATGTCAGACAAATTGGCAAGGATGGTTCACAAATGACCTACAAAAATGAAGGAAACATGGCTGCTTATGAATTGAGAGGCGATTATGATTCCCATTCCTATCATAGCCATTCGGAATACATCAGAATTAACCGTGGTGTGAGCGAACAGAAAAAAGCCGGAACTCTGGTAGATGCTTATACTGGTGAGAGAATCGCTCCCAATGGTAAAACTGACCTTGACCACATTATTTCAGCAAAGGAAATCCATGATGACCGTGGAAGAGTACTTGCTGGATTATCTGGTGAAGATTTGGCAAATACAGAAACAAACCTCAGGGCAACCAATCCACATACTAACCGTACCAAAAAAGCTATGACAATGGAGGAATTTCATCAAAAGAAAGGTTCTGAATATTCTGAAGAACAACTTGCAACTATGAGAAATTTGGATGCACAATCCAGAAAGGCTTATGATAGCAAGCTTGCAACAGCTTATTACACAAGTCCACGATTTCAAAAAGATATGGCGGTAGCTGCTGGAAAAGTCGGTGCAAGAATGGCGGCACGTCAAGCAATTGGGTTTGTTTTTGCTGAAATCTGGTTTGCAGTCAAGGAAAAATTTCAAACCAATGTAAAATTGGAAAATGAGTCTTCTTTGGGAAATTTCCTTACAAAAATTGGTGATGGTATCAAGACAGGTTTTGAAAACGCAAAGAAAAAATATAAAGTACTCTTACAAAGAACGTTGGATGGTGCAGCATCTGGAATTTTAGCAAGCGTGACAACAACTCTTTCCAATATCTTCTTTACCACTTCTAAGAATGTTGTAACACTGATTCGTCAGGTGTACGTTTCTTTAGTAGAAGCCGTGAAAGTTCTTGTAGTGAATCCAGATAATTTGCCATTAGGCGAAAAATTACGCACAGTTGCTAAAATTATCTCTACTGGTGCAAGTGTGGCTGTTGGTGTAGCTGTCAATCTTGCAATTGCTGAAACTCCGTTAGGAAAGTTACCTGTAGTTGGTGACATTGTGCAGAATTTCTGCGGAACACTTGTTACTGGTATTATGAGTTGTACCTTATTGATGTTCTTTGACAGAAGTAAGATTGTCAATCAGCTTGTGGAATTTTTGAATACTTATTCTATGCAGGGTGCTGTAGATTATTTCAAACAGGTTGGTGTAGCTCTTGAAAAATATGCTGCGGAACTGATGAAAATTGACCTTGCGAAATTCAAAGAGGAAACTAGGAAATTCAACACATTGGCTTCAAAGATTGAGAATATTCATTCTGATACCGAAATGAATGAAACGTTGAAACGATTCTATCAGGAAACTGGACTTCCCACACCATGGAAAGGTGATTTTAATACATTCATGGGAAACAGAAATAATCGTTTGGTATTTCAATAATGTTTCAATGTGATAAGTGTGGTATGTGCTGTCGTAATCTGCAACTTTCAGAACTGTATTCTGACCTCAATAGAGGAGACGGAATCTGCAAATATCTTGAAGGAAATCTTTGCAGTATCTATGAAAACAGACCTCTGAAATGCAGAGTTGACGACAGTTACGAAATATATTTCAAATCAGTTATGACCCGTGAAGAATACGACAGAATGAATCAAGAAGCGTGTGAACTTTTAAAACAAACAAAGGAGAAGTGATTATTATGCCGTTACCAATTATTTTGGGAATCGGGGCTGCGATTGCTGCTGCCGGAGGTGTTGCATCTGGTGTGAGCGGTGCAGTAAAAATGAAGGAAGCCAGCGACAAAAGCAAGGAAGCACAGGAACGTCAGGAACGCAATGTTAGAAACATGGAGCAGAAACAGAAAGAATGTACTTCTGCAATGGATAAGCTGGGTAAAAAAGAATTGGAAATTTTGAAAAGCTTTGAAAAATTTCAGGATTTATTTTAGAAAATTCAAAATAGACCAGAATTTAAAAATATTCATCGTGGAAATGTAACAATTCCTAAATATAACCCCGATGATATTAAACAGGCACACGTTGGAGCTGGCGTTTTAATTGGCGGACTTGGCGGAGCTGCCGCAGGTGCAGCAGGCGGAATTGCTGCCGGTGGTGCTACAACTGCCGCAGTGATGGCACTTGGAACAGCTTCAACAGGTACAGCTATCGCCTCCTTGTCTGGAGCAGCTGCAACCAATGCAACATTAGCAGCTCTCGGAGGTGGTGCTTTGGCTGCTGGTGGTGGCGGTATGGCTCTCGGAGCTGCTGTTCTTGGCGGTGCAACATTGGGTGTTGGTCTTTTGGTCGGTGGTGTGATTTTCAATGCAACTGGAAGTAAACTTTCTGAACAGGCTGATGAGGCATGGAATCAGATGCTTGAAAATGAAAAGGAAATCAACAAAATTAACAGCTACCTTGGTAATCTTCGTTCTACTGCAAATTCCTATTACGACTCTCTGTCAAAAGTGCAACGTGTTTACCAGAAATATCTTGAAATGCTTGAAAGTGTACTCAACCGTACTACAAACTGGTATTATTTTACAGATGCAGAACAACAGAACACTGAAACTTTGGTTATGTTGGTAGGTATTCTTTATGAAATGTGCAAAGTAAAATTGGTAAACCAGTCCTCCAACAAAGATGGCTTAAATACAGTCAATACTACAGACGTTAATGCTGCTAAGAAAAAAGCAAATGATTTTCTGAATGAAATGGCTGCTTAAATGCATATAATAACAAATTTCAAATCGTAACAACCTCCAAATTGAAATGTACATTATAATCCTGATAAGGAGCTTCCTGCCTTATCAGGATTTTTTATTTTAGGAGGTTTTGAAATGGAAGAAGAAACAAGATACTGCGATTTTTGCGGTGCGGAACTGGATGAGGACGAAGGTACATGGGTGAATGATGAACTGCTTTGTGATGATTGCTGTGATGAGCATACGATTACTTGCGATTGTTGTGGTGAGTCTGTATGGACAAATGACTGTGTAACAGATGATAACACATTTTTGTGTGGAGATTGTTTTGATTCTCACTATTCCCGTTGCGAATGCTGTGGAGTGATTATGCATAACGATTGCACGAGTTGGAGGCATGACCTCCCTTATTGCACTGATTGTTTTGATGAATATGTGCAGGAGATTGAGGAGTATATCATTTCAATAAAATAGTTGACAACGTTTTATCCCTATATTTCAACATTTTTTTATTTTTGGCAGAAGATAATATCATTTATTGGTTATTTCTTTCAGCAGTTTAAGATATTCTTCTTCCATTTCATCAATATATTCTTCCGCAAAATCTGCTGCTTCTTTTTCAGAATTTTCTGACAGTTCATATCCTTTGGCTGCACTGATTATTTCCAGGGGAAGAAACTTTTTTTCTGAATCCAGAATTTCAATCAGAAAGCCTTCACATACATTGGCTGTTCTCATTTCACCTCGCCGTACCAGTATTTCTGGTATCAGCCGAATAATAAATTCTTTATATGAAATCTCTGAAACTCTTTTTTCATTCTGAAAATTTGTTTCTGCACGAAGTGTTTTCAGAACCGCCTCATGAATATAGTTCACATCCATGCCGTTCTGTTCATATCCATGAATTATTTTCTGAATATAACTAATTTTCGGAAGGCTGACTGGACTGCTGTGATTCGTATAAATGATACCGAAAACAATTCTGCTGTTCAGTTCAATTCCGCACGTTTCCTTTTGGTAAATGCCTTCATAAATTCCTTTGCAGATATCCAGCCGGATTTCATCCGCTTCTGAAATTTTCCATATCAGTACAGGAACTTGCATATCTTTTTGTGGAACAACAGAAGCTGCTCCCTTAAATTCAAGTGCGTAATTTTTTAGCATCGCTTTGCCAATAAGTTTAGCATCCGGACATTTCTGCTTCATCTGTTCTTCACAGATATCAATTCCATAAGCAATGTAATATTTTTCTGTCATCTCATCATCTCCTGCTATTTCAAATGCCCTCAAAAATCGTTTCTGACGGCTTTTCTTCTGTTGATGTATAGTTTATAATTTTCTTCTCACGGCTCGTCTGTGCGCCTTGTGGAGGCTCACAAAAGGAAGAATAGAGAAGTTTTTCAAATGTTTCATAAAAAATGCATCTCCTCTGCATGTTCTTCCTGCTCATAAAATCCGTCTGCATCACATCTGTCGGTCAAATCCCAGACAAGCCATTTCAGCTGTTCATCAAAATCAACAGGATATTCCTTTTCGATGACCCATGTGTCCGTTACAATTTTCAAAGGGTCTTTGAACTGTATCAGATAATTCATTTCTCTGTCGTCCAGCACATCTGCCAGCATTTCAGCAATCTGCTTTGCAGCATCTATCCGGAAAGTATTTTTAATCAGCTCTTTCTGGTCTGAACGCTTCCATTCTTTCACTTGTTTGATATAACATATTTTTATTTTTCTCTGGAATTTTTCTTTTAAAGTTTCCATGACAACCTCCCATAAAAATACAGCCTGCCGGAGCAAGCTGTTATGTAATATTTAAACTTTACCGCTTGTCAATTTCTATTTCTGCTTCGTAACCGCCTTTGAAAATCACCTGAATATGTGTTTTATCAATCACCCGAACACATTCCAGAACATGCCGAACTGTTACTTCATCAAATTCAGTCAGAATAAAATTTTCTGAGGCTATTTCTGAAAATGCCGTGTCAATTTGTTTTTGAATGGCTTCATTAGCCGTGTTTTTAGATTTTAATTCTGATAATACCTGATTCAGATTCTCTTCCTCATCGTGCAGTTTCCGAAATTCTTCGTCCAGAGAATCGCTTTCTACTGCACCGCTGACAATCAGATTTATCATGCTCTGACGGGCTTCGTCTATCTCAGAAAGCCGTTTTTCTATTGCTGAAATTTCATTGTTCATTTGTCCGTTCAGGACAGCTTTTGTTCCGGATTTTAGGATTCCTGCAATTTCTTCGGCACAGCCGTGATATTCGTTTATCGCCTGAATAATGCCTCTGTGCAGCGGTTCTTCATGAATCGTGGGTGAATTTTTGCAGTAGCGGCTTCCGTGGTCAAGACGGCTGATGCACCGCCATACAATTGCCTTTTTGCCGTGAACATTCCAAGTGACTCGTCTGTAAGGCGTTCCGCATTCTCCGCAAATCATCAATTCTGTCAGAGCATATTTTCCTGAATATTTTCCCTGCTCTGTAATGCATTTGTCGCTGATTCGCCGTTTAGCAGCTCTCCGTTTCATTTCCTGCTGTACCAGATTGAACGTATCCCTGTCAATAATTGCCGGATGGCAGTCTGAAACATAGTACATAGGACGTTCCCCATGATTTTTTATCATTTTATGAGAAATGCAGTCCGCTGTGTAAGTTTTCTGAAGCAGAGCATCTCCGGAGTATTTTTCGTTTTTAAGAATCCGGAGAATGATATCATCTCTCCATTCCAAATTCCCCTGTTTATTGGGAATTTTGTTTTCTATCAGGTAATTGGTAATGCTTCGCATAGACATTCCATTAAGATACAGCCGGAATATCAATTTCACAATTTCGGCTTCTTCCGGAATGATTTCCGGACTGCCGTCCTCACCTTTTCGGTAGCCGAGCCAAGCCCTGTAATTGTAGCGAACTTTCCCCTCTTTGAATGACATTTGAATGCCGAGCGACACGTTCCTGCTGATGGATTCTGATTCTGCTTGAGCAAAACTGCTGTGGAGAGCCAGAAAAAATTCGCTGTACTCCGTAAGGGTATTTATGCCTTCTTTTTCAAATATCACTCCGATGCCAAGCGATTTCAGTTCACGGATATATTCCAGACAGTCAACTGTATTTCTGGCGAACCTGCTTGCAGATTTACAGAGAATCAAATCGATTTTTTTCTGTCTGCACAGGCGAATCATGCGGTTAAACTCTTTTCTTTTTCTTGTGGAAGTGCCGCTCAGACCCTCGTCTGCAAAGATTCCAGCGAGTGTCCATTCTTTGTTGCTGTTGATGTAATCTGTGTAATATTCAATCTGTACTTGATAGGAATTCAATTGTTCCAAATAATCTGTGCTTACACGACAATATGCGGCTACCCTCAATTGATGGTACTGATTTTTTCCGTTTTCAGATTGAGATTTGGCAGGAATAATTCTGACATTCATAGCTTTTCGCCCCTTTCGTTAATCGTCACACTGTTAATAAATTCCGCCTCTATCATGCAGGAATGGCTCACCAAAATTCTGCGGACACAGGATTTCAGCAAGCCAACATCAAGCTTATTCAGTTTTTCTGTATGTAACAGAATAGATTCTAATTCTGCTGTTTTTTGCGAAATATCGTTATATTCACAGCAGGAATATTTCAATTCTGCAAGCTTAAAAATCTCAGATTTGATATGTTCATAATCAACAGGATTCTGCATCATGTGTCGGATTTCATTCTGCTGACGCACAACTTCCTGATTCGGAGAATAACTTTTTTCGGGAATGTCTCGACTTATCAAATCTGGATTTTCAATCACAATATTCAGAATATTCATGATTCTTGTGAATAATTCATTATCTCTCAGACAGAAATCAAATTTGCTGCACTCTTTTGTGTGGCAGTCCCACTTGCTGTACGCCGGACGATAAGCAATTCTAAAAAGAATTTTTTTGCATTCCTTGCAGTAAGTCATGTATCGCACATCAGCGATTTTAGCAGGGGTTCTGTGCGTAGTATAGCCCTTTGAG
>JAZQIL010000159.1:0-4140 GCA_045541055.1 Oscillospiraceae bacterium | reverse complement strand
TGGCACATCTGTTTCTTATAATACTATCAGAAATTGGTGTTATAGAAATAAAGTACCATGTATCAATAAAAATTTTCGTTTTACTTCTGAAACTTCTCCCAGATGGCAGAAAGGAATGCCTGCTGATGAATTCAAATCGCACTATACGGAAGAATCATTCAGAAGAATGACAGAACCTATGCGAGAATCAAATATTCAATATCATATTGGTGACGAAATTATCCGTCATGGACTGCCCTGCATTGTTATCAATGAAGATTTCGGACATGGCATTGATGCAAGAATTGAAAAGAAGGATGTTCACATCTGGAAGCAGCATTTTGGCGATATTCCGAAAAATTGTATGCTGATTCATATGGATAATAATCCAATGAACTGCGATATTGAAAATCTGCGGTGCATTCCCCAAAAATACAGGGCGTTTCTTGTTCATAACGACTGGTGGAATGCTCCTCCCGAAGTCAAAGAAGCTGCTTTGGTATGGTGTAAGCTATATTATTTGTTAAAAGAGGTTTAATATGAAATATTTTAATAATGAAGGCTATGCAAGCCCGACTGAATATGAAGCAATCAACCGTATTCAGCGTGAAGAAACAAAGAAAAAATACCGTCCTTTGGTGTACATCTGTTCGCCATTTTCGCATGGTGATATGAAAGAAAATGTCAGAAATGCCCGTCATTACTGCCGTTATGCTGTTGAGCATCATGCAATTCCGTTCGCTCCGCATTTGTTATTTCCGCAATTCATGAACGACAGCGAACCTGCTGAACGCAGTCTTGCAATGCTGATGAATCGTGTCATGCTCGGAAAATGCGATGAACTCTGGATTTTCGGCAGTTTGATTTCTAAAGGCATGAAGCGTGAAATCAAATGGGCAAAACGCAAGAAAATAAATATCCGTCATATTTCCAAAATATAAAATTCAGCAGAAATTGTACGATTCAATGCAAAAACCTTGCATTTTCTGACATTGATAAAATAAACTCAGGAGGTAATTTTCCATGTACGAACAAATTCCAAACGAACTGAAAGCCGTCCCGAACTGGGTGTGCTGGAAGTCAGAACCCGACCCGAAAAGTCATTCAGGTATCAAAAAAATTCCCATCAACCCGAAAACAGGCGGTCAGGCAATGTCAAATAATCCCGAAACATGGAGTAATTTTAGCACTGCGGTTAGGGAATCGGCAAAGTACAGCGGTATCGGCTTTATGTTCGATGGTAGCGGATTTTTCGGAGTAGATTTGGACGACTGTCGAGAAGCGATTGAAGATTACGGCACGGACGGAACGAATAATATTGTTTATGAATTTATTTATGGATTAAATAGTTATACGGAATTGTCGCAGTCAGGAAACGGAATTCATATCATCTGCAAGGGCAAACTTCCCGAAGGTGCGAGGAGAAAAGGCAAAGTTGAGATGTACGACAAGGGTAGATACTTTATCATGACAGGAAATTCGATTTCGGAATTTGATGAAATTGCAGACTGTACGGAAACTGTCAAACCTTTGCATGAAAAATATCTCGGCGGAAATTCTCATGTTTCCCAATCCGCACAGCTTCCCTTGACACCGCCAACTCTGACCGAACAGGAGATTATCAATAAGGCGATGACTTCACAAAACGGCGATAAATTCGCAAAATTATATCAAGGCGATATTTCGGACTATCCGTCGCAGTCGGAAGCAGATATGGCATTCTGTGCAATGCTTGCATTCTGGTGCAGTAGAGACATAGCACTCATGGATAAAATTTATAGAAGTTCCGGCTTAATGCGTCCAAAGTGGGACAGAAAACAAAATCAAAGCACTTATGGAGCGATAACGCTTGCAAAAGCCGTTTCAGATTGTGCCAACTTCTATACACCATCTGCACTTGACCATTATTCTCTTACAATCGGCAATATGGCAAAACCGCCATCTCCTGAGAAAAATCTTCCTATGCATACTCTTGATGATACGGGAAATGCGGAACGGATGAATGATTTTTGTGGTAACGTATTCAGATATAATTACACTGACAAAAGATGGATGTATTACAAAAATGGTGTGTGGCTCTATGACGACAGAGGAGCGGTTTTCATGGCTGCGGATGTAATTCTCGAACGTATGAAAATGGAACTGAAATCATGGACGGAGCATGACGGCGGTTCAATGCTGCAAAATTACCAAAAGCACATGAAAAAGACTCGTTCTCACTCCGCAAAAGAAAATATGATAAAAGAATTTCAGCACCTTGTGCCGATTTCTCCGGCAGAATTGGATACCCATAAAACGCTTGTCAATGCACAAAACGGCATTGCTGACCTCGAAACGGGCGTTGTATCTTCCCACAATGCAAAACTGTATATGACCCGTATGCTCGGCACGACAATCCCGGAAAATCCGAAATATCCCGTTCGCTGGACTGCTTTTTTGGAGGACATTTTTGGTGGTGATAAAGAACTTATCCGGTATATTCAAAAGGCTCTTGGCTACTGTCTGAGCGGTCTGACAACGGAACAATGTGTATTTTTCCTTTACGGCAACGGCAGAAACGGCAAATCGACATTTCTTGAAATCGTTCGTTTGATTCTTGGCGAATATGCGACAAATATCCAGCCGGAAAGTATCCTGATTCGCAATATGTCCTCATCAGCGAATACCGATATTGCAAGACTCAAAGGTGCAAGACTTGTGACTTCCGTTGAACCGAATGAGGGCATGAGACTGAATGAGGGACTTATCAAGCAGCTGACCGGTGATGATATGGTAACGGCTCGTAAGCTGTATGGTGATGAATTTGAATTCCGTCCGCAATTTAAGCTCTGGCTTGCGACCAATCATAAGCCTGCAATCCGTGGCACTGACGTTGGAATCTGGCGGAGAATCCATGTGATTCCGTTTACGAAAGTCATTCCTGAAGATAAGGTTGACAAGAACCTGTCTGAAAAATTACAGCAGGAACTGCCCGATATTCTCGCATGGATGTTAAAGGGCTATCGTCTTTGGAGATATGAGGGGCTCGACAAGCCGAAAGCGATTCTTGACAGCGTGAAGGAATATCAAACCGAAATGGACGTGCTTTCATCGTTCATCGAATCAGAATACTGTACTTCCGGTGGTGAAGTCAAGGCTTCTCAGATTTATGCTGTCTATTGTCAGTGGGCAAGCGAAAATAATGAATACAAAATGCCCAGCCGTAAATTTGGCATTGAGATGAGTAAACGTTATACTAAAATTCATAAAAAAGATGGATGGTATTATCAGGGACTCTCTGCTCTTTCAATCGGTGATACAAGTGTCGTATAATACTTTAATTCTATACTTCTCTTAAAAAAAGAAAAAAATAAAATAAGATTATATATCTATATTAATATATATCATAAATGTCATTTAGGAGATAATATGAAAATAATTATCAATTTTAAAAATCCTGATGAGTTCAAACGTCTGGAACGTCAGGCATATAACGGCACGCTTGATGTTTCGGACTTTCCGCCTGCGGAATATAAATATTTTTCCGAACTCCGCAAAATTTATTACACTTTCAAGTTCGAGGGGCTTTCCAAAGAGGAAGCCTCACGAAAGAAAAATATCCTGTTCCGTGAGTATCAGGAGAATGTGCGTGAACACGAGGACAGGCTGAACGTTTACAGGGCTTATCAGGAGAATATTATAAAATCTGAAATGCTCCGCACAGCAATTCAGAAATCAGCAGACATCAAAGAAATTGCACTTCTCGCCTGCAAATGCATTTCGCTTATGACAGGCGATGAGGTATTTTACAGATTGCAGAAACAAAAAATGGAGGATATGCAATGAATGAAGCCTATGAAAAGTTAGCTGCTTCCATTATCGAGCAGGCTTTAAGAGACTACCGCCACGCAAGAAAGAACATTCTGCAAAAATATGATGTTATCAATTCAGGAAGCAGAATCCGTGAAATTCAGCGTTTTCTGAAATCTTCATGGTTCAGACTGCTGTCCGATTTGGATGGTGAAAAACTTATTGAACTTATGGAAGGAGAATCCACATGACAGCAAAAGAATTTATGGAAGGAATCAAGGAACAGGACAGTCGGGTTCGCATGATGCGTGAAGAACTACATACCGTTCGTGAACGGCTGGACATATCCGGTGTCAATTATGAAAATACAGG
>JAZQIL010000158.1:0-4090 GCA_045541055.1 Oscillospiraceae bacterium | reverse complement strand
TTCAGAATATTTCTCAGCGTATCCACCAAGAAATTTAATACATTGATAAAAATTCCCTTGATGCCGTTCCAGACTTTATCCCAGTCACCTGTGAAAATGCCAATGAACACATCCAGTATATTCAGAATAATGTCCGTTACTGCCTTGAAAATGTCCGCTATTTCCTGAAAAACGCCTTCAAACACAGGAGCTAAGAAATTACAAAGTCCATCCCATACAGTTTTTATGACTTCTGCAATGTCCTTGAAATTGAAGCCGAATCCATTCAGCCTGTCAACGATGCCTTGTGTAAAATTCTGGAAGATATTTTTTATCTGCTCCCAAATTGCAATAATTTTATTCCGGAACTCCTCATTTGTATTCCAGAGGTGAACGAATGCCGCTACAAGTATAGCAATTACTGCAACAATGGCGACTACCGGCACACTGATGCCGCCAATTGCGGCACTGACGGCAGAAAATGCAGACTTTACTTTTGTCAGGATTGACGGTATTTTCGAGACGACCTGCATCATTTTGCCGACTGTGGATATGGTTTTTCCCACACCAATCAGCAACGGACCTATCGCCGCCGCAATGAGTGCAATTTTCAGAATGGTTTCTTTTGTAGCAGGTGACAATTGATTCAGTTTATCCACAAGTGCCTGAATTTTGGAAACAATTGCACGGATAGTCGGCATCAGCATATCACCGAAAGAAATCGCAAGTTCCTGTAACTGTGATTTCAGAATTGTGATTTGTCCGTTGAGATTGTCCTGCATGGTTTCCGCCATATTCTGTGCAGTGCCGTCACAGCTGTAAATTGCATCAGTCAGCTTGTTGTAATCTGACTCACTTGCATTGATAATTGCCAGCATACCGGACATATTTTGCTTGCCGAAAATTGCCGCCGCTGCCTGCATCTGTTCCGCCTGTGCCAATCCCTCTGTGGTAGTAGACAGTTCTGCCACAATGTCGTCAAAATCACGGGCATTGCCGTCCGCATCTGTCAGTTCGACATTGACCTTCCCCATTTTCTCACGGAGAACCTCGATAATTTCGCCGAGTGACCGCATATTCCCCTCAAAATCCGCCATGAGCGTATTCGCTCCGGACATTTCTTCAAACACACTGGCTTGTTGTTTTTCCAGTTCATTTTCTGCCTGTGTGAGTTTAATCTGAGCTTTTTCATAGTTGTTGCTTGCAATTTGTGCCTGCGAACTGCCTTCGCCATATTTTTCAATAGCATCTTCAGCTTGATTTGTGCATTGTCCAAATCCAGTGTAGCTTTCTGCACAGAGGCTTCGGCTTTTTCCACTTTGGTGAAATCAATCTTCTGAATGGTTTCTGTTGAAATAAAGCCTAATTTCTGCATTGCCGCTGCCTGCTGTTTCGTCGGCTTCTGCTGTGCAATACCAACCGCATGTGCAATCTGCTGCTGTGTCCAGCCATACTTATGATAAAGAATAAAAACCTCACGTTGCTTGTCCGTCATTCCAGCCAGCATATTTTCTCTTGTTTCTCTGCGAATAACAGCATTAAGCGGGTCAACACCGAGCGTTTCATCGTCCCAGACAAAGTTCAGACCTTCCCAATCAATATCTTCCGGCTCGATTTCGACCTCATCATCCTCAGAACTTTCATTATCCTTTGTATCGGAATTGCCAAAGCCACGGTTCAGTTTCTGTGTGATACGTTCTTCGCCAAACAGTGCAATCACTGGCATCCATTTTCATGTCGCAAAGCCATCTTCCGGCAAATCAGCAGTTTCTCTCAAATAGTCCTTTTCTGCATCACGTAGCTTATTAAAATTATAAGTAAATTTGGTGCAGTAAGGAAGCCACAGGACAGAGTACCTGCCAAAACCGTTCTCATACAGGGCATAGCCGTTCCGGAACACACTGATGCCGCACATTTTAACAACAGCTTCACCGCTTTCTGCGAGGAGAGCTGCTCTTTTCGGAGTTCTGCCGGTTCTTTTCTGCCCTGTTTCCAAGCCGAGGATGGTCAGAAGTTCGCCGAAAGTAGTTCTGGGTGTGATTTTCACTGCTGCAGCATCTGCTACAGTATCCATTGTGATGTTCTTGATATTTTTGATATTTTCCATAATAAAGTCCTTTCTGCAAGAAGCACATCCGGCGGCAGATGCTCACAGTACAGACTTCGATGCGAACTGCAATCTCGTAAAACAGGACACGCAGGCAGCAGATGTTCGTCAGAATACAGTTATCCCGTCATCAGGCAGTCAAATTTCCGGCTGTCTGGATTGATATGTATCCTTTTGTGAGCATCTGTCCGCCAGTGCGCGCCCTGACTAACAAATGTGATTTATTTATACATTTTTAATATATTTTTATCACTGAACTATTGTCAGTAATAAACTTGTGAATTTCCCCACCGGATACTGTTCTGATGCATCCGGTTATACACATTCTATACATTTATAATAGAGGGGAATATGAGAGTGTGCGGAGTAGAATTTTTTCAGGCGGTCAGGATTGTATCAGCAAAGCAGTTGTCAGTCACTTCTCCGTCACCTGTGTACAGCCTGAATCCTTCTTCCGTGAAAACCTTAACAGGAATACCGTACTTCTGTGCTTCCTTGATTTCGGCTGACATACCGTAGCTGATGCGAGGACTGACAATCCAGAGAGCTTCACACTTTCTCAGCAGCTCCAGCCCCATGTTCATACCAAGCGTTCTTTCCATCGGCTTATTGTCATCCAGAAACTGCGGAAAATAGAGATGCGGTGCAACCGGAATAAAAACCACGGACAGCGGCGAATGTGCAGGCATCGCAGGCAAGACGGAGATTTGCTTTCAGTTCGTCGGGATGCACTGAAACATCAGGAGAAACCGGACGGAGAGGAGAGCAGATGTAGACAAGGGAATACTTTGTGTCTGGGCGGTTCTGATTTTTAATTTTCATAAAAGATCCTCCAAATTTACATTTTGTCTATAGCATTTTTACATAAACTGTGATATAATAGTTATATGTGAGGTTATATCTATTTCATCGGCATTTTTACAATGAAGTTTAGAAATAAGTCAGATTTCTTAACCTCTAACACTATCTTAGAGTTCGCCTAACTTCCAGTCAACGTTAGTGAAGTTAGCAATGTTAGCAATTTTATGGAGGTGGTATTATGTGTGTTCCATATCTTTGTGGTGGTACATTTTTCATACTTTTAACAGAAGCTAAGGTCAAAACAGCAACACGACGAGAATTACAATCTGGAAAAAAAGACAGAGTTAGTAATAAAAATATGTTAGAGGGGCTGATTCAACTGATAATTTCCTCATTTAAGCAACCGATAGCTGGAAGAACATTTGAAGGAGATACATCTGACTATCGTGCCTGCAAAGTCTCTTTTGGTGAAAATCTTCCCTTTGATGACAGTATTGAAATAACTGAGTTTGATAAACGAATTAAAGAACACTATCTTGCTGTCCTCGGAGACATAGAACATTTTATTGAAATGTTTCTAAAAATCGATTCTCATGAACGGATACAATGGCTCATACAAGCATTACTTACACTTATTAAAGAGGATTCGCTTATTAATGATAATGAGCTTTTCTACATTTGTGAAACTCCAATTACAAAATCCGAACTGCTTGAAATAAATCACTACTGCCTGTCTTCTTTTTTACTTGAAATTTGGCACTATATTGTTATGAATCGTAAAGATAATACCAAGGGCAGAAAAACATTTGAAGCATGGAATAAAAGAGAAAATCAACAAAATGGAAAGTGGAAATTTACCAGTACAATTGGAACAACATACTTCAAAAGTATTACATACAATTTGTATAATGATATCAATTCTAAAACAAACAGTCGAAAAACAGATGAATCTTCAAATGCAGAAAATATAGAAGAAACAACTGATAAGAACCAGCCAAGAATTGAGGTTTATGATGCTCCATTTATCAAAGATTAGCAAGAAAACCCCCGCCTCTTAGGCGAGGGATGAATTGCGTCCCACCGATTGACAAAAGTTTCTAAATATGAGATAATAAAAATAGAATCTTGAAAGGCGGTGAAAAAATGGCAAATAGAGCGTGTAAATTTCAGATATATCCTACAAAAGAACAAAAAATACAATTT
>JAZQIL010000157.1:0-16943 GCA_045541055.1 Oscillospiraceae bacterium | reverse complement strand
CTTTTTGAGAAATTACCCTTTCGATGTGTTACTATTCTGCTGTTAAGGCGTGAATGAGAGTCAAAAAGTGTAATGTATGAAAATCGCACTCACAAACGATAGGTAAGGCTTTCGTTTGTTTATGCACCCCCTAATATTTTAAACAAAGTAAAATAATATTGGCTCTGTTATGATGATTCATAATTTTTTCAGCATCTCCTGAATATCTCCGTCAATAAAAATGCTTTGTGCTTTTATTTCATCAGGTGCGTATGCTTCTCCAAAATTCAGACAGGCATAGACAGCTTTCGGATTCTGTGCAGTCATTTTCCAGAACGGATATTTGATGATAGCAGGTGTATTATAGCCAATGCCAAGCTCCAGAAATAATATATGCTGTCTGTTGTGAGTTTTCAGGAAATCATGATAGTTCTGTGCTGCTTTATGCCATCCCTCGTCTTCTACAAATGTATCATCAGAACGCAAATTCATTGTCATAGTTTTTCCACATTTTGGACATTTTGGAATCAGTTCAGCAGGTATTTTCATATTTTCCTGAAATTCAATCATATCTTTGATAATTTCCTCATTGTCATAAGTCTGATAATGACAAGGCTCGGAACATTGAAACAGTCCATAATCTCCCTGTGTGTAAAATAACCGATTTTTGTCAAAACCTGCCTTTTGAAACTGATGGTCAACATTTGTTGTGACCACAAAATAATTCTTGTCTTTTACAAGCTGAAACAATATTTTATACGTGCCGTTATCAATATTCATATAGCGGTTGCACCAGATATATCTTGACCAGTATGCCCACATTTCTTCAGGTGTTTCAAAGGGAAAAAAGCCGCCCGAATACATATCGTGAAAGCAGTATTTTGTTTCAAAATCCGAGAAGAAACGCTCGAATCGCTCACCGGAATAGGTAAAGCCTGCAGCGGTTGACAGTCCTGCTCCCGCACCAATCACGATAGCCTCGGCTGTTTCAATTTCTCTTTTCAGACGGTCAAGCTCATCTGAATAATCTCTTGTATATTTCATAGTCATCATCTCCAAATATATTAAAAATGACCCGTATATCGTATATTTTGCGAAACTCCCCGACGATGTGCACAGTACCCTGTCACTTCACTTTCACAACTATTTTACCATTGACCTTTCCGCTGTCAAGGGCAATGCAGGCTTCTCTGATATGCTCAAAATCAAAGCATTCACCAAAGCAAGGTTCTAAATTATGCTCATCCAGAAATGCAAAGATTTCATTGATTATCTGCTGTGTCGGATAGTTGCTGAAAAATCCTGTGAGATAAACTCCGTTTGGGATTTCTTTGATAGGGTCAAAACCGTCAAGAGCATAAACTCCGCCTAAAAGTCCGGTATGACAGACGATTCCGCCTTTGTACATACATCTGAGTGTATCACGAACAGATTTTGCTCCAACAAGTTCCAATGCTTTTGTTGCTTTTATTTTTCCGGCAAGCTGACCATTATCAAGAATTGCTTCGTCTGCATTTCTGATTAAAGAAAGCTTGGTTTCTTTGTGTGCTGTTGCTATGACTCTGCATCCAAGAGCTTTTGCAATCTGTATTGCTGCATAGCCAAGGGCACAGGTAGCACCTCTGATAAGCAAAGTATCTTCTTTCTGTAAGTGCAGACATTCAAACAGCGACCCCCAAGCCGTAAAATAAGTTTCAGGAACAGTGGCAAGCCGTTCCCACGGTAATTTGCTTTTTATCGTAAATACATGATGTGCAGGCAGTAAGGCATATTCCGCATAACTGCCGTTGAAACTTCTTCCCATACCGCCCATAAGTGCAATTATTTTTTGTCCAGCTTTAAAATTTGTATCGGACGGGTCAACGATTTCACCTGCACATTCGATACCAGGAACAATAGGTTTATTGATATAATCCTCTTTTATTTCCGCCAATCTGAGAATTTGTTCGGAATGATTCATACCGAAAGCCTTTACTTTTACAAGTACCCAACCTGATTTTATTTCTGGAATGGGTATTTCAGTGAATACTATTTTTTCAGCAGGGGTTATTTCTTTTATAGAAACAGCTTTCATGCTTTACCTCCTTTTAATCGCCTGAACAGGACAGTTTTCAAAACAACTTCCGCAGTGCAGGCAGTTCTGTTGACGGATAATTGCTTTGCAGTCGTGCATATCTATTGCTTTCTGTGGACAGACAGAAATGCATGTTTCACAGCCAATGCATTGTTCACTTACAGTAAATCCCTTTGGTTTTGCGGTTGCTCCACATTCATAAACTTCCCGAAATATCGGATTCACACCAAGATTGAAATATTCAACAGTGAAGCCCTTTATTACAAAGATGATACCAATATTTTTTGTTTCCTGCGGGTAGACATTTTCAAGATAGGGCTGTTCTGCAAATATTCTGTCACGCCATTTTATTTGTTCATCATTAGGAACAGGAACGGCTTTTCCTGAAAGGCGGATACTTTCCTTGAAACGTGTATAACAGCTTACCTGAACTCTGCCGTTATGAAGAAGCTGTTTACAAAATTCCTTTCCTCTTGCCGTAAAGAAATAAATGGCATCTGGTTCATAATGAACTGCACTGATATTTCTGACTTGTGGAAAGCCCTCTTCGTCAACAGTAGCAAAATTCAACACCTGAACAAGTTCTAATTTTTTCAAACAGGTCTGCAAATCCATTTAGACAATCTCCTTCCAGCACTGCGGATCAGGTGCATACATATTGCCAGTATAACCGAATGTCACGGCAGGACATCCACGGCAGTATCCCCAAAGTTCGCATTTATTGCATTTCTCGAATTTGTCGAACTGCCTGTATTCTTCCAAATCTGCACCAAGAAACAGTTCATACATTGATGTATCAAATACATTCCCAATTTTGCTTTCCATTCTCCGGCAGGCATAGACATCACCTGTCGGGAGAATTGTCATGTGACCGATTCCGCAGTGACAGCCGTCATAAATCATATCAGGATGATTATTTTCAGGTATTTTGAAAAGCCCCTGTTCATAAAAATAAAGCATCCATAAATGGTCTTTATACTGGAATGTTGTTTTGCATCCGTTCGATTTATGATACTGATATTTTTGATAGCACATATCAAGAAAATCACGATATGCAGACGGTTCAATATGATATTCTTCTGATTTCTGACCGCTTGTAGGACAGTACCGCCCAAATGCAAACACATCAACATTTTCTCTGCTACAAGGTCAATAAGCTGAGGAAAATCGTTTATATTCATATTTGAAACAGTAGACATCACAGCACAGTACATTCCTGAATTCTGAATAAAGTCTATCGTTTTGCGTGTGATTTCAAATGAACCTTTTTTACGGAACATATCATGCGTTTTCTCCATGCCGTCAAGAGATAACTAATATTTGCGACAGCCAGAGTCATAAAGTTTCTTACAGACTTCGTCATTGAGATGAAATGGATTTCCGAGAATGCCCCATGTAATGTCTTTTTCTTTTGCGAAAATATAGCAATGTCTGCACCGCTGGTCACAAGTATCAGTAATATGCCACTGAAAAGCAAAATATGGTTTCATTTCGATTTCCTCCCATCTATGTAAACGCTTTTGCAACGATTGATATGTCACAGGCATACCGTATCAAACGATATGCCTGCTTCTTGTCGGGGTCAGCAGCTCCGCATGCTCCGTTTTCACCGCCAAATACGGCAACTCTTTTCAACATTTCACTCATAGCACACACCTCCTTCAGAATCAGGTTTCCCTGTTGTTATCAGTATAACAGAAAACTTTCTCTCACACAAGTACGCACTTTTTTGTAACCAAGTTACAAAAAAGTAACTCTTGCGAAATAACAGCATTTTCAGATATGTCAGTCAATTGTAAATATTTTATGAACAGAAAACATTGCTTGCAATTTTGAAAAACAGGAAGAATATGTTTCTGTTCTGACAAATTTTTTTATGAAAAAAGTCCCAAAGAGGATAACTGACAGCAGAAGTTCCGCCAAGAGTAGAATACTCCCTCAGCGAACTTGGAGAGACAATGCGTCCTATTCTTGATGCTATGGAAGTTTTCGGCCTTGAATATAAGAAAAATAATGACTGGTAATAAATCCGCAAAGATGCTCTTTTTAAAAGAGTTCTTTGCGGATTCTGATTTTTCTTGATGATTCTTACGGAATTTTAAACAGCATTTCATTATCTTACGAGTGCATTTTTACATAAGAAAAACTTATTATATATCTTTGAAATTCAGATTGATTTATCTGAAAATCTGTGATATAATAGAATTACTACATCAATCACGGAGGTAATCACAATGGCAAATATTCTTATCGTTTACTATTCCCGCAAGGGTGAAAATTACTGGAACGGCGGGCTGAAAAACATCTCCAAAGGCAATACCGAGAGAGTTGCTGAGTTCATTCAGAATGCAGTGGGTGGTAATCTCTTTGAGGTTGACACTGCCAAGCCCTATTCCGAGAGCTATATGACTTGCATCGAGGAGGCAAAGCAGGAACTTCGCACAAAGGCTCGCCCTGAGATTAAGGCTTATCCCGAAAATTTTGAAAATTATGATACCATTTTTGTGGGTTATCCGAACTGGTGGGGAACAATGCCAATGTGTATGTTCACACTTCTGGAAAAGTATGACTTGTCAGGCAAGACGATAATCCCGTTCTGCACCAACGAGGGCAGCGGCATGGGTTCAAGTGAACGTGACCTGAAAAATCTTTGTAAGGGTGCAACGGTCAAGACAGGACTTTCTGTCCATGGTGCAGAGTCTGCTAATTCCGAGAGCAAGGTCGCTGCGTGGGCAAAAAAATCTGTCAAATAAGGAACTGTGGAATGCGGCTTCAGTTGTGCGGAGTTTTCTTGTTGAGGTGATATGATGCTGAAACAGATACGTTATTTTCATTCGGTGGTGAGACTCGGAAGTTTTACCGCTGCCGCAGAGGAGCATTTTATTTCCCAGTCGGCAATTTCACAACAGATTAAGGCACTTGAAAATGAACTGAGTGTAACTCTTTTAGAACGCAAGAAACGCAGCTTTACGCTGACTCCCGCAGGCGAGTTTTTCTACAAGAAAAGCCTTGTGCTTGTGGCAGATTATGACAGCATTGTTCGTGAACTGCAAAAGATGTCAGGCAATAACGGCGAACTGCTGAAGGTCGGTCTACTCAAGGGTTACAGCGGCAAGGAGTTTAATTCTGCGGTTTCTGAATTTACTGTGCAGTACCCCGATGTGACGATTGAAATCACGCACGGCAATCACGATACACTTTATGCACTTTTGCGAAATGGTGAGCTTGATATTGTCCTGAACGACCAGCGGAGAGCGTTCTCTGACGAATATGTGAACATCGTCCTTGACATGCGGGAATATTATGCAGAGATTTCGTCAAATTCGCCTCTTGCACAGCTTGACGAGGTGGAAATAGCAGACCTCAAAAACACACCGTTGATACTCCTTTCCTCACCAGACCAGCAGGGGACGGAACGGAATTTTTATGCAAATGACTTAGGATTTACCAGTGAGATATACTTCACAGAATTTATTGACGATGCCCTGATGCAGGTCATTCAGGGCAAGGGCTTTATGCCCATCGAAGGCAGCGGTGAGGCAGTGCAGACTACTACAAAGGCTGTGCGGCTTCTGCGAAACGGCAAGCCGATTATCAGGCGGTACTGTGCATTTATGAAAGCTGACAATCCCAAAAAGCACACGAATGAGTTTATTGAAATTCTAAAAAATCAATTTTGAGGTGAAAAAATGAAAGAAGTTATGATAGTCACAGGTGCGGGACAGATTAGCATGGCTATCGCAAGGCGGGTCGGCTATGGAAAAAAGATTGTCCTCGGCGATAAGAATATGGACAACTGCAACACCATCACTAAAATCATGAATGATGCTGGATTTGATGTAGAGCCATTTGAAATGGACTTGTCAAACCGTGAGAGCATTCTTGCGATGATAGCAAAGGCACAGGAGTTCGGTGAGATAAAGTATATGGTGAACGGTGCAGGCGTTTCGCCCTCACAGGCTTCCATTGAAGCAATTTTAAAAGTTGACCTTTATGGTACGGCTGTCCTGCTCGAAGAAGTCGGCAAAGTTATTGCAAAGGGTGGATGCGGTGTGACTATTTCCAGCCAGTCGGGCTGGAGAATGCCTCAGCTTACTGCCAAGGAGGACTATCAGCTTGCAATGACACCAACTGAGGAACTGCTTGAGCTTGATATTCTGAAAAATGAAAATATCTGTGACACACTCCATGCTTATCAAATGGCGAAACGCTGCAATGAAAAGCGTGTTATGGCGGAGTGTGTGAAGTGGGGCAAGCGTGGTGCAAGGCTCAACGATATTGCTCCCGGTATCATCGTGACACCTCTTGCGATAGACGAATTTAATGGTATCAGGGGCGATTTCTACAAGAATATGTTTGCAAAGTGTCCGGCAGGCAGACCAGGTACTGCTGATGAGGTCGCAAATGTGGCAGAACTTTTGATGAGCGATAAGGCGGCATTCATCACAGGCTCGACCTTCTTGTGTGACGGCGGTGCGACATCAAGTTATTTTTACGGAGAACTCCGCCCAACTGAGTGAGGTGCGATATGAACAGGAAAGCTATCATAAAAATGTGCATTGACCTTGCAATGACAATAGCTCTGCCCGTTCTGATGTGCTATTCCATCGTGGGAGAAACGGCACATGAAGTGATTGGTGTTATGATGTTCTGCCTGTTTATCGCACATCATATCCTGAATTTCGGGTGGATAAAATCGCTGTTCAAGGGAAAGTATAATCTCCGCAGGAACGTGAATACTGCGGTCAACGCACTTGTATTCCTGTGCATGACAGGGCTGATGTACAGCGGCATCGTGGTATCGAAGCACATTTTCACCTTTGTGAATATCGGCGGTGCAATGTTCGCAAGAACAGTGCATATGCTCTGTGCTTACTGGGGGCTTGTGCTGATGAGTGTTCACCTTGGTATGCACATTTCACAAATGGCAGCACGAATCAAGATAAAAAACAAGTCTTTGATATGGGCTTTGCGTATTATCTTCGGTGTGGTCGGTGCTGTCGGTCTTTATGAGTTTATCGCACTGAAATTCTCGGACTATCTATTCAGAAAGGTACAGTTTGCGTTCATTGACATATCAGCTTCAGCGATGCTGACAATATTGCAATACCTGTCCATCATGGTGCTGTTTGTCTATGTGGGATATGTTCTGCAAATGTTTTTGAAACGAAACAAGAAAACGGCGGTTCAGTGATGAATCAAGGACAGCCTGCAATAATACCTTAAAACTTCTGACGGACTGTCTGCGGATTTCAAAAGAAAGCATTTTTACAGGTATGAAAGGGCACTGTACTCTGTGAGTGGAAGACATTGCTCTTTTCTTATGCTATATCAGACTTAGTTCAGCCAGTTCATGACAAGATTTTCTGCATTTTCAACATCTGTCCAATAAAGTGTGAGAGGGTTTGTATCTACAGAAGCACCGGATTGCAGGGACTGAATATTTGAAATTGTTCCGGCTGCACCGCTTCCGCCGTGGCAGACAAATACATGAATTTCTTTTCCGGTAAAATCATATTCTTCCAGAAAACTGTAAACTGCCATCGGCATATCTCCCCACCAGTTCGGAAATCCAAGATAGACAGTATCATATTGACTGACATTTTCAAGATGACTGACAAGTTCCGGACGGGCGTTTTCATTCTGTTCGTTTTTCGCCTGATTTGTCGTATCACTATAATCAGACGGATAGGGGATAACAGTTTCAATCCGGAATATATCTCCGCCGATTTGATTCTGAACCAAGGAAGCAGTATATTCTACATTTCCCATAAGTGTGCCGGAATTCAGATTTCTGCTTGCTGACGAATCTGCATCTGTACCATCAGTCTGCGGATTAGAAAAATAAGCTATCAGAATATGATTTTCTGAAATGAGTTCTGTTTCTGGTTCAGGAGCAGAATTTTCATCTGTCAGAATTGTTTCTGGTTCTGTTTTTGATATTTCTGACATGGAACTTTCTTCTAAAAGTATTGTCTGTTCTTCTGATGTCTCCGGAACAGAAGTGACAGATTCGGTGTCAGCTTCTCCTGATGCACCGCAGGCAGACAAAAACAGAAAATTTCCAGTCAGCAATACAGCAGATAATTTCTTGAAAGACATGAATTTCAGCTCCTTTTCTGTTCAAATTTTTCAGGGTCGAGCATTTTTACGATTTTTGCAGGATTTCCGACAACAACACCATAATCAGGCACATCCTTTGTGACAACAGAAGCCGCCCCGACAATGGCATATCTGCCGATGCTGACTCCGGGCAGAATCGTTGCACCTGCTCCAATCCATGCACCTTGCTGGATTAAAATCGGCTTACAGGTGAGAATCTGTCTGTCATAGACATCATGATTATTTGTCAGAAGCTGGACATTTCCGGCAATCATCACATCATCTTCGATTGTGATGCCGCCTCTTGCCATAGCGAGCAGATTACTGTTGATAAAGCAGTTTTTTCCGATTTTCATTGTTTCGACACAAGCTCCGTAA
Organism: Oscillospiraceae bacterium; assembly: GCA_045541055.1. Taxonomy (GTDB): domain Bacteria; phylum Bacillota; class Clostridia; order Oscillospirales; family Ruminococcaceae; genus UBA3855. The sequence continues at coordinate 8,410 of JAZQIL010000157.1, read as the reverse complement.
ACCGGAGCAGAAATAAAACTGTTTTCTCCGAGATTTTCACCGAAGATTTCTTTCAGAAGTTTCTGATATTCCTCACTTCCGGAAAAAGTCTGATTCAGCCGGAACAGCAGTTCCGCCGTTTTCTGTCCGGTTTTTGTCTGTTCGGGGTCATAGTTACGCATATCCACGATAATTTCTTTGCAGTCCATAATCATTCTCCTTATTTTCGATTGACCAAAATTTATGTGTCAATTCTAATCATTTCAGTAATTGTCTTATTTCGATAAATCAAATCTTCTCTTGAAGAAAAACCGCTTTTTTCCCAAAAAGCATTTCCGTCTGTATTTTTTGAAAATACAACCAAAGCAGTCTTATTGATACCTAATGCTTTTAATGCCCTCATAGCTTCATTTACAAGTTTTGTAGCAATTCCCTGATGCCTGTAATCAGGATTAACTGCTGTATGGTAGATATAGCCTCTTCTTCCGTCATTTCCGGCAATAATTACGCCGATTATTCTTTGTTCTGTTTCAGCAACAAAACAAGTTTCGGGATTTCTATTCAGGAATTTTTCGATTCCCTCTTTTGAATCATCGAGATTATTTAATCCCATACCCGCACAGGACAGCCATAATTCATATACTTTTTCATAATCATTGATTGTCATTAAACGTACATTCATATTTATCACCACATATTCCGATTTATGTAAATTCTGAAAGCCGTGACTCTGTGCAGAATCATGGCTTTCAATTTTGATAATACTATTATTATACACTATCTTTGAATAAAATTCAAGCGATATTTTGGGTCAGTTTGATATTTTTTTATTATACATCAAAATACGGAGAAAGTCCAATTGAAAAATTAACTTTTTCATGATGACGCACCAAGTTTGAATTTTCCATTTTTCAGAGCGGCAATAGTTCCGCCGTCAACAAGCAGGTCAGTTCCTGTGATATAGCTTGCAGCATCACTGAGCAGGAATGCTCCTGCTGCTCCGATTTCGTCAGGAGTGCCGACACGCTTTGCAGGAGTGGCATCAATCATACGCTGATAGCCTGCACCATTTGCCTGAAATTCGTCATAAGCGAGCGGAGTTACAATGATTCCGGGGGATAATGTATTAATTCTTGCACTACGTTCTCCCCATTGATTGGCGGCGGCATACTGCACCTGCAAATGATTTGCTTTCTTTGCGACAATATAGGCTGTACCGGAATTATTGATTCGTTCAGGAGATAAGCACGGCAATGCAGACAGTTTCTCTGCTGGAGTGGTCATAATCTGCAATTCTTCTTCTGGCGATAAGGGCGGAAACATATACCCTGTCTGACTGGAAATCAACAGTCCTGCTCCGCCTTTTGCAATCACCTTTCCGAATGCTTCCAGTGCATAAGCAGAGCCGATTAAATCCAAAGCAATAATCTTTTCAGGAGAAGCCTGATTCGGAGATGCTCCGGCAGTATGAATATAATATTTCACTTCACCGAGAGAAGCGGCTTTTTTGGCGAATGTTTCGATAGATTCTCTGGAATTGGCATCAACAATCTGCGTTTCGACTGCATAGCCGTAACCTGCATATTCTTTTTTGACCTCTGCAAGGCGTTTTTCACTGATGTCACCGAACAGAATTGTTGTTCCTGCGGCAACTCTGCGGAGAATTGCTGTTCCCATACTGCCTGCACCAAGCAGAACAGAGACAGGTCTGTTTTCGTTTCTGTCAAAAATCATGATAAATTACCTCCTTGCTTTCAATGAATTTTATACATACCTAAAGTGACAGCATTCGCCATATTATCGGGATTATGTGTTCCTTTGCCGGTGTCCATCGAACGAATGATACTCATATCTTCATCATCAAGAGCGAAATCAAAAATATTGAAATTATCACGGATATGCTCCAGAGAAGTTGCTTTCGGAAGTGCAATAATTCCCTCCTGCAAATGCCATCTTAAAATTACCTGAGCGACGGATTTTCCGTATTTTTCGCCAATCTGTACAAGACGTTTCTCTGTAAGCAGTTTCTTATTGGCATGACCAAGCGGATACCATGCTTCCATACGAATGCCGTACTGCTTCAGATATTCACGGAGTTCTTTCTGCTGGAAAAACGGATTGCATTCCATCTGATTCACGACAGGCATAATTTCCATCTGCGGAATGAGCTTTTTCATAAATTTGATTGTATGATTGCTGATTCCGATAGACTTGATTTTTCCGGCTCGGGCAGCTTCTTCAAGGGCTTTCCATGCTCCGGCAGTATCGCCGTAAGGCTGATGCAGAAGATATAAATCCATATAATCCAGACCAAGATTTTTCAGAGAAGTATCAATTGCCTTTTTCGCTGCTTCATAGCCGAAATCCTGTAACCAAAGTTTGGATGTAATATAGATTTCTTCACGGGGAATACCGCTGTTTCTGACAGCCTTTCCGACATCACTTTCATTCTGATAAGCGGCGGCGGTATCAATCAGGCGATAGCCTTCTTTCAGAGCTGTAGAAACTGCCTTTTCTGTTTCACCATTGTTCGGAATCATGAATACACCAAAACCAATTGACGGAATTGTTGTATTATCGTTTAATTTAAAAGTGTTCATCAAAAATTCTCCTTTGCTTCAATTTTTTTGAGGTGTTCTCTTGACAATTTTATTATAACATGATACAATGAAAAAGTCCAATAGAAAACTTAAATAACTGATAGAAAAATTAAATTGAGGTGATTTCATGACAACCAAACAGTTAGCTTATGCCGCTGAACTGGCAAAGACTTTGAATTTCAACCGAGCCGCTGAAAATTTATTCATCTCACAGCCAACACTGACTTATCAGATTAAGGCTCTGGAAGATGAAATCGGATTTCCAATTTTTGAACGTTCCGGAAAAGGTGCATCCCTGACTCCTGCCGGAGAACAGTTCTGTACAACTGTCCGGAGTATTCTTGCAGAACTGAAACAGGCAATTGAAAACGGTCAGAATTTCAATGCACAGTATCGGGAAAATATCAATATCTGTATGCCTGTACGGTCAGCAGTTTATTTTCTTCCGCAGATTATGAATGCTTATGCTGAAAAATATCCGGAGATTTCCGTCACACCGTATTTTATTTATAAAGGGTATCTGGATAAATTCCTGTCCGGTGAGATGGATATTGCTTTCTCTTTGGAACACAATCTGAAACGTGTTCACGAGGTGAAACAGCATCATTTATTTGACAGCCGGATTTATTTAATTTGTCAGAAAACGGACAAATTAGCAGAAAAAAATATTATTCATCCGGAAGATTTATCCGGACACACACTCATGGTCGGAGGCGGTTCTCCTCCGGAACTCCGTGCAGTACAGCAGAGGCTGATACTATCCGGAAATATCAATTATTTCAACAGTCCCAATCATGACACGACTCTGACAAATGTCGCAGCCAAGCGTGGAATCTGCCTTGCACCGGGGTTTCTGAATGACCATAACGGAGAATTCGCATGGATTCCGTTTGACTGTGAGGAAAAAATGCCTTGTGCCTTGTATACGCATAAATCTGACAAGCGTGATTTCGTACTTGCATTTGTAAAGGAAGCACAGGAAATTTATCAACAGCATCCGGATTTCGCTGTATAGCGATTGAATATTTTTATCAGTAATTCAAAAATTCAATTGGACTTTCTGCATTTCATATGTTATAATAGAAGTATCAAAATAACAGAACGGGGGATTTCACATGAAAAAATTCTTATCAGTAATTTGTGCAGGAGTACTTGCTGTAGGTTCGTTTTCTTTCAATCATTCCACTGTGACAGCAGAAACAGAACAGCATGATAATGTACTGATTGCTTATTTTTCCAGAGCCGGAGAAAATTATAATGTCGGTGTTGTGGAACGTGGAAATACAGAACTGCTTGCTGAAATTGTCGCCGAGGAAACAGGCGGTGAACTGTTCCGGATTGAAACCGTTTTTGAATATCCGTCAGACTATGATGAAATGCTGACTGTTGCAACGCAGGAACGAAACGAAAATGCCCGTCCGGAACTGAAAACAAAAATATCAAATTTTGATGAATATGATGTGATTTTTGTCGGCTATCCTATCTGGTGGGGAGATATGCCGATGGCAATGTATAATTTTTTTGAAAGCTACGATTTCAGTAACAAGACGGTCATTCCGTTCAATACCCATGAAGGAAGCGGACAGTCCGGAACAGTTTCCACAATCCGTGAACTTTGTCCGGATGCCAATGTCATGAATGGTTTTGCTGTGCGTGGTTCTGTTGCACAGAATCAAAGTGAAAATGCTCGCACTATTGTACAGAACTGGCTTGATACAAATGATTTTTCTTCTTTGGTTCAGCATACAGAAACAATCTATACAATTCAGGATGTGCGTAACTTACAGGATTTTCTGCTTCACAGACCTACAGAAGAAAATCTGTCCGGTAAAGCATACGACCTGAATCATGACGGAATCTGGAATGTATTTGACCTTTGTTTAATGAAACAGAAACTTCTGAATCAGGTGGATGCAGTAAGCTCGGCTACTGTTGATGGAAAAAACTAAACTATTGATTAGAATCGGAATATTTGTTTTATTAACAGTACATCATATTTTGAATCTGAACTGGACTCAAAACTGATCACTCAGTGTCCTCATTTCTATTTTTATCAAAAAATATATTTCTCATATCATTCGGCATAGAAGCAAACATCATCTTCACAACCGTTTCTGCCGAGGTGGTGTTGTCATTCAGAAGCCACTCCTTTGTCATGCCGACACACCCGTAGCAGTATAATCGAATAGAGTATCTAAGCTGAGTATCGAGTACATCGGTATTCAGCTTTTCTTTTGCGATGACTTCATACCGCTTGACGAAGTATTCCAGCATATACTGCCACAAAGCGTTCTGCGATACATCATCATAGGCTCTCTTATAGAAAATGAACTCCTGCCGCATTCTCGCCATACCCTTAGCTGCGAACTCTGCTGATATAATATCAGTATCATAGGCATCGCTCAGGAATATCCATGCTACAAGGTCATACTTATCTTTGAAATGATAATAGAATGTGGGACGTTCTATCTCGGCAACTCTGCAAATTTCGGTCACTCTTATTTTGTCAAGGGGCTTGGTCTTCATAAGCTCTTTCATTTTGTCGGCTATCCATATTTTTGTCCGTTCTGCCATGTGTATCACGCTCTTTTCTTACAGAATTTGAAAAGTGTAAGACTTTCTATCATAATTATAAATCTGTATATTGCATTTGTCAAGACTTTCGGGTAAAATAGTAGTAACAAAGGCAGAAAGCCACAAGAAAGGAACTGAGCTCATGAACAGAGTATGTGAAATTTTAGGTATCAAATATCCTGTCATTCAAGCACCTATGGCTTGGATCACCTCCTCAGACCTCGTTGCCGCTGTATCGAATGCCGGAGGGCTTGGAGTTCTCGGCACAAGTGCAGATTTTACCGAGATTGTCAAGGGTGTAGAGGAAACCGTAGAAGAAATGTGCAGGACTATCCGCAGAACAAAAGAACTTACCGATAAGCCTTTCGGTATCAACGTATTCCCAAAAGCGGCAGACCCTTACGGTTTCAGCGAAGCTACTATCAGACTGGCAAAAGAGGAAGGCATAAAGGTGCTGGTCGTTTCAGGAAATGTTTCTGCTGATGAGATAAAGGCTTGGAAGAATGACGGATTTACAGTCATTATGCGTGAGCCTAACCCTACTGTCCGTGGTGCGATTGAAGCTGAAACGGCAGGAGCAGACATCATCGTTGCAACAGGCTGTGACGAAGGTGGCTGTATGCCGTCGCTCACATCAGGAACAACTGCGGTAACAGCTCTGCTGTCGGAGTATGTGAATATTCCCATACTTGCGGCAGGCGGTATCGTCAACGAGAAAATGGCTCTCGCCGCAAAGGTAGTCGGTGCTGAGGGAGTTTTTGTCGGTACACGCTTTATTCTCTCAAAGGAGTGCAGAGCTGCCGATGCTACAAAAGCCGATATTATGGCAACCCACCCCGATGACTATATCGTGTTCACGCAAATGGACGGCAATGCCCGTTGGAGAACCACTCCTCACAAGCACGGCTTTGAGGGACTTGAAGCGAACAAGCACGGCAACCTGAATCCTCCGTCCGGCAGTTTCTTCTATGGAATGCTCAAAGGTGATCCCGATGCCGGTGTGAACACCGTTGCCAATGTCACAAGCCTCATCAAGAGCATTGATAGCTGTGAGGATATTGTGAACGAGCTTGCAAGACCGTTTGAGGAGGATTAATTATGGATTTTTTAGAACTCGCCAAAAATCGCTATTCGGAGCGTTATTTCGACCAAAGACCGATCGAGCAGGAAAAGCTCGATAAGATACTTGAAGCAGGTAGAGTTGTTCCCACTGCCTGCAACTACCAGCCGCAGCATTTTTATCTTATCAGGAGTGAGGACGGTCTGCGTAAACTGAAAACCGTCACGCACTTTCACTACAATGTTCCGCTGATGATTCTTGTCTGCTATGATCTGCGTACTGTGTGGAGAAATCCTTCCGACCGATACTATCAGGATTACAATTCGGGCGAGCAGGACGCTTCTATCGCAGCAACAACAATGATGTACGAAGCCGAGGAACTTGGAATCCACACTATTTGGATAAGGGGCTTTGACTCAAAAACCGTTTCCGATGTGTACGGACTTCCGGAATACATGATTCCAGTGATGATGCTCGGACTCGGATACCCGAATGAAAAGGCAAAAGCAAATCCGTGGCACTACAAGAGAAATCCCATCGAGGATTTTGTGACAGAGCTTTAAGGAGGCATAACTATGCACTTTACAGGAACAGTTTACCGCAATCCCTATTGGGAGACATTTCCTCTACTCCAAATAAATCAGGGCTGCACCCACAACAAATGCAAATTCTGCACCATGTACCGTGATGTGTCGTTCAAAGTTCAGCCCATGGAGTGGATAGAACAAGATTTGCAGGAGATAGCAAGTATCGCTCCCGATGCAAGAACGATTCAGCTTCTCAGTGCTAATCCGCTTGCTATGACCTACGACAAACTCGCCCCGATACTTGAAATGATAAACAGGTATCTGCCGAAAATGGAATACATCTACGCAGCTACCAGAGTGACCGACATTCGCAACAAGACCATAGAACAGCTTAAAAGCCTGAAAGATATGGGACTCCGTGAAATTTCCCTCGGTATCGAAAGCGGTGATGACTGGACTTTGGAGCGTATCAACAAGGGCTATACTTCCGCAGATATACTGGAGCAATGTCACAAGCTCGAAGATGCAGGAATCGACTATTGGATGACCTTTCTGAACGGTGTGGCAGGCAGAGAACACAGTCACGATCATGCCGTCAACTCCGCAAAGATATTCAGCCAGTGCAAGCCAATGCTCGTCGGCACAGGCGGTCTGACCTTGTTCCCCGGCACTCCGCTTCTGGAAGAAGCACAGCGGGGCGATTTTGACCCTCTATCCGAAAAGGAAATGCTTATCGAGCTGAAAACCTTTGTGGAGAATCTGACCTGCAACTGTTCGTTCATCACACACCACACCATTTCAGGCAAGAACCTGACAGGTTCGGACTTTCTGAAACGCAAGGACAGCATTATCTCCGCACTTGAACACGAGATAGAACATGGTAATCTGGACGCTATGGCGGCGATTCGTAACAGGAAAAGAACATTGTGACTTGATTTCATTTTTACATATTGACAATTTCCGAAATGTGTGATATAATATACCTAACACATCAAGGAGGGTGATCAAAATGGACATAGATATGATTGAAATCAGCAAGGCACTTTCCAACGAAACACGGCTGAATATCCTCAAATGGCTCAAATCACCGGAGGAAAATTTTCCACCGCAGGGCGGCTGTCTGAGCGAGCCTGTTGACCTCAAAGGTGGTGTCTGCGTGAGCAGTATCCAGGTGAAAGCGAATCTTTCCCCGTCTACGGTATCGAACTACCTCGATATCTTACAGAGAGCAGGACTTCTTCTCTCCGAGCGTCACGGCAAGTGGACGTATTACCGCAGGAATGAGGAGACTATCAAGGCTCTGGCGGAGTTTGTGAAAGAGGAGTTGTGATTGTGAGATAAATATGAATTTAGAGGAGATTTGTTTTGAAACGAAAAACAAGAACTATAACCGTCAATAACCAACAATATATATGGTGGTATGAGTTAGAAGCAGAAACAACAATTAATCTATCACCAATTAATGATAAAACTTCTATTATTTCCATATATTTTCCATTAGATACAATCCACAAACATGAGCATCCCATTTTTGATATTTACAACGAAACTGTTATCATGAAAAAGGATAATGAAGAATACTGTTTAAAAATAATCTCCCCCAAAATGGTAGCTCTCATTATTTCAAATTTGTCTTTTAATGAATTTACTACAAGAAGACATATTTTTTA
>JAZQIL010000156.1:0-11798 GCA_045541055.1 Oscillospiraceae bacterium | reverse complement strand
AAGCACCGGAATTTCTTCCGATGCTTCACAAAAAATTAAAGAGGGGAAAGTCAATGCCTGCACTGCACATAACTTTATACTACTATTTTATCACATTTTAGAGTATCATTCAATATCATTTTTTCAAGTGACTTTTTATATTTTCTCATGATAGTTGCTCTGCTGTAGTTCAGCTTTTCAGAGATTTCTCATAAAAAATCAAAGCTAATCATCGGCGGAGTGTGCCTTGCCGGAAAACCTGATTTTGATGAAGAACAAATTCAAAAGCTGCTTGAACAAATGGATTATGATGGAAGCGAGGTGATTATTCTTGACTGATGAACAGAGAAAAGAAATCTGTAAAGCCTACTTTAATGGCTATGCCATTGTACAGATTGCCGATTTTGAGAGAGTTTCTGACGAAGAAGTCAAAGAAGCTATCAGATGGGGCAGAAAAACAGGCTACGAAGCCGAACTTGAAGAAAAGGAGAACGAATTATGTTGAAGGGTATTGATGTTAGCAAACACGACAGCACAATTGACTGGAAGAAAGTGAAAGATTCTGGAATGGTCGATTTTGCAATTTTAAGAGCTGGATATGGCAGACTGATTTCTCAGAAAGATGTACAGTTTGAAAGAAACTACGCAGAATGCAAGAAATATGGCATTCCTTGTGGTGTGTACTGGTACAGCTATGCGAAATCTATCTCAGAAATCCAGACGGAGGCAAGAGTTTTCCTGCAAGCCATTCAGGGCAAGCAGTTTGAATATCCAGTATACCTTGATTTTGAAGAAAAATCTCAGTTTGCTTTAGGGAAAACCACCTGTTCAGCAATGGCAAAAGCTTTTCTTGATATTCTCGAAAAAGCCGGATACTATGCCGGAATGTATTGTAGTTCCTCTTATCTGACAAACTACTTCACAGACGAAATCAAAACAAGATATACTATGTGGGTGGCACATTATGGTGTTTCCAAGCCTTCTTACGCAGGTGCATATGATATCTGGCAGTACAGCTCTACAGGCACTGTTTCTGGTATCAATCACAGATGTGACATGAATTATTGCTATAAGACTGACTTTCCAGAGGTCATTAAAAGGACTGGCTTAAATGGCTTTGAAAAATCCGCTGACCCTCCTGTTCCTGAACAGGATACCAAAAAGCATGAAGTGACCATCACCATTGACGGCAAAAAATATTCCGGATTGATGCAGGAAGCATAATTTTTATCGGCTGAAACGCAAAAGCACTCTAATTTTGCGTTTCAGTCAGCTTTTTACAGGCAGAAAGGCGCAAAAATGCAAGATTTAATTCAATCTTACGAGAAACAGCTCGACCTTCTTAGAGACAGAATCAATAAGCTGAAAAAAAGCCTTGACTCTCCAATGATGAACGAAGAAAAGGACACTGCACAATCCAGAATTCGGATGCTGGAAGCCGAATGTCAGGAAATGTATCTCACAATCTACGAGATGAAAGCCAGATGAAATACAAAAAGATAGATATGATGCTGACAGCGACATTCTGTGCAGACTGCTTCTATTCAGCGACCTATCCCTATATCTATAAACAGATTTTAGCCGGAATTTCCAGTGATGCTGTTGCTGTCCAGCAGATTGTGAACTGTATCAGCGTGATTCTGTTCTCCTGCCTCTGGAATCGCTTCTCAGAAAAATTATTCCCGTCTTATGCAGTTCTATGCATAATGGAATGCCTTGCAGGACTGTGTACTTCACTTTATGTGACATTTTATCCGGAGAACGTGCTTGCTTATTATATTCTGGACACAACTCTGTTCTGTTTGATTACCAGAAATATCATCTGCGGAGGAGTACGGCTCAGGGCAATTCGCTATCCGACAGAACAGCAACGGGAACACTTCGACAACAGCAATAACGCTGTATCAGCTCTTGCAACTATCATCGGCTCTCTGATTGCCATAAAGCTGAACCTAGATTTTATTCACATGATTTGGCTTGCAACATTTGGAAATATGATTGATAATTTCTTCTATATCAATATTTTTTTGAAGTTAAGAAAGGACTGATTTTGTGGAACTGAAAGATACTATCGAACTCATGCAGAGTACTGACTACAAGGACAGATTCAAGGCTGAATATTATCAGCTGGCTGACAGATACAAAAAACTGAAAATTATGCTCGAAAAATGGAACAAAGGTGAACTGAATTTTACTCCGGATTCTCCTATGACTTTCTATAATATGCAGATAAAAGCTATGACTGATTATAAGACAGCTCTCGAACTCCGTGCAGAAACAGAAGGAATCAAATTATAACCAAAACGATGTTGCGAGTTAAAGCGGCGGTGTCGCCGCACTCACAGTGGACGGCAAAGCCGACCACACATAGGCTTTATTTTGGATTTGATTCAGGTGCTGTAAATGAGCGAAAAAAATTTTCCGGTGTTGCAACTACAAGAATGTCGGTCACTCCGAAAAATTTCAGGCGTTGCAAGCAGAACTCATTTCACAAGGGTTCGGGGAAATTTTCCCTGAGAAAAATTGTGCTTTGCGGTGACTTGTTACCACAAAGTACTTGCTTGCTGGTAAAGTTTTTGGGGTGAAAAAAATCAAACGAAACAAAACTAGCAAGCACGGCAGAGCAGGGCCACAAATTTGAAAATTTGTTCACTTGCTCTGCATCATCTCTCAGGGAAAAATCCCTGAAACCCTTATCAGATTTTTTTCAGAAGTGAGTGAAAAATTTTTTCTGAAAAAATATTTTTTCTCACAAGGGTCTTAGGGAAAATTTTTCCCTAACAAGCAACTGTAACTGGCGGTCATTTTAAAAAAATGTACGGACACGTTACCGAGCTTGCTGGTTTTGATTTCTGAAACAACTTGACAAATTTTTTTCTGCGTGATAAAATAGAAGTATAAACACATAAGGGCGTGGAAAAAATAATGAAGAAGAAAAAACAGCTAACACCAGAGCAGCAGCTTCAGGAAAGTTTGACTCAACTGAAAAATTATCGTCCTCTGGATGATGACTTTATGCGTGAACTTTTCCGAAACAATTGGGCATTAGCGGAATTGGTCTTGAGAATTATTACAGGCATTAAAGACCTGACTCTCATCCAACAGGAAACACAATATGATTTGAAACGTCTGGTAGGTGCAAAGTCTATTTGTCTGGATGTTTTCGGAAAAGACAATCAGCAAAAATTATATGATTTGGAAATTCAGAGAGCCGATGAAGGTGCAATTCCTGAACGTGCCAGATATCATTCCAGTGCAATGGACATTGAATTTTTATCAGAAGGGCAGAACTTCAGTGAACTGCCAACTACATATACAATTTTCATTACAGAGAATGATATATTTGGTGCTGGAAAACCAATCTATCACATCAGGCGAATGGTAACAGATTTTCAAAACAGACCATTTGCTGACCGTTCTTATATCTTATATGTAAATGGTGCTTATGTCGGTGATGATGACATCGGCAAGCTGATGCATGACTTCCGCTGCACCAATGCGGATGATATGAATTTTGAATTGATGGCACGGACAACAAGATATTATAAGGAAACACCTGAAGGAGTGAGCTATATGTGCAAGGTGATGGAAGAAAGAATCAAAGAGAATGTTGAGATTGCAGAATACAATTACTCTCTCAAAACAGCAGAAAGAATGTTAGCCAAAGGCACTTATACTCTTGAAGAAATTGCTGAAGTAACTGCATTGCCTCTTGAAGAAGTACAACAACTCGCCGATGAACAGAACAGCAAAAACTGAATAGAAGATTCCCAAAGTCCGGAACGACAATACGTTCCGGATTTTTTTGTTTTTACAGACCAAATTCTTTCACTTTCCGATAGAACCTGTTCGGCTTCATGTCCATCTTCCGCATAGTTGCCTTTGCTGTCTGTTCTCCGGCTCTCCATTTGGCACACTCTGCCCTGAAACGCTCCTCATCAATCGGGATAGGCTGCCTGCCCTTGTACTTTCCGGCAGCTTTGGCGATAGCGATTCCTTCACGCTGTCGCTCCAGAATGGTTTCCCGTTCCAGCTCTGCCAGACCTGCAAACACGGTCAGCATGAATCTACCTTGTGGAGTAGTCGTGTCAAGCTGTTCCCTCAAGCTGATAATCTCTACACCCTTTGCCTGAAGCTCGTTCACTATGCGGAGCATATCTGCACTGCTCCGAGCTAAACGAGCGTATTCAGACACGACAAGCACATCACCGTCCCGAACATAATCCATCATCTTTTTGAGTTCCGGACGGTCAGCATTCTTTCCGCTGCACTTGTCTATGAAAATTCTGTGTATCGGATGCCCGAAGTCTTTCAGAGCCTTGAGCTGTCTGGCTTCGTTCTGGTCAGTGCTGGACACTCTGACATAGCTGATGTATGTTTTTCGCTTTTCCTCTTCCATTTTTTGGGATTCTCCTCTCAAAACCTGTTTTCTTTAAGTTTATCATATTTCATAATATATGTCAATACTGATTTACGACTTATTTGAAACAGGTATCAGAGGGGGTTCAAAAGTCTGGCAAGGGTACGCCGCTTTGAAAGCACCCGAAATGATGTATTCTAAATTTTTATATTTTTGTGGTGTCGTGTTACAATACATTCTGAAATAATAATCTAAAAATAAGATATATATGTGTGCGTTATGGAATTTTTACATAAGAGATATAGAATTTTTACATAAGCTGATATAAAAATATTATGTAATTTTTACATAAGCTAACCTGAATTTTCAGCATAAAAAAAGAAAATCTCTGCCAGAAATTCAGGCAAAGAATTTGTATTTTGATATGTTCAGTTTGATTTTATCAGATTTTTGGAAATTTAGACAACACGAAAAGACCGATTTGCATCAGCCTTTTTTTCGATATTCATTTGCAGAGAGGTTACAAGCCTTTATATGCCTTCCATTTCCTTGCAAGGTCAAGCAGTTCGCCGGGCGGACAATAGAACAGCGGATGTAATTTCTTATTGTAAATTATATTACAGTCTAATTTGTCCAGAATGGTGCTGATTTCTTCATCGGTCATTTCATAACTGCTTGGCGGTGGCGGAACAACTTCTTTTTCCGGCTCTGGTTCAGGTTCTGGAGCAGGACACCAATTGTCCTGAAGTTCATTGGCAACTATTTCATATTCATTGATTTTCAGCAATCTGTCTAACGGCATAGTTGCCACTTCATCGAGCTGACGAGGGAAAACTTTTTGATAATATTTTGCTCTTTGTTCTTCCGGAAGTTCTTCTATCAGGTCACGATAAGTTTTTCCGTGGAAATTATAGTATGTTTTTCCGGGTCTCGTCTTCTGGGGTCTGTATCCGCTCCAGTTATCTTTACTTTGGCTTGGCTTGTTTTTATCTTCTTCAATCCATTTGCGGATGGTTTCAGCGTTGTTGCTGTACCATCTGTTCTTGTCTTTGCTGTAATCATCAGCTTTCTGGATGTACTCCGAAACTTTTTCCTCTCCGAAGTCGGCAATCAGACTGCTATATTCTTCATCTGTCAAACGGACACGCCCATGTTCGCCGTACTTCTTCTTTTTGGGTTTCTCTGATTTCGGCTGAATCTGTTCCGGTTTAGCAGATGGAGCAGGCTGTTCTTTGGGTACTGATTTTCTTTTCTTCCCTATTGGTAAAGATGAAATCACGAAAAAGGAATTGATTTCAGTTCTGGATTTCTTTTCCTTTTTCTGGAGACGCCCCATCTCAATCAAGCGTTTGACAGCATTGATAACGCTTTTAGGACAGCAGCCTACTTTGTTCGCAAGGTGATTAGTAGAGATTGTAATAGCTTCATCTGCTGTTTTACGCATATCAAGGAGAGCAACATAGATTCTTTCCATTGTTTTGGTTACACCTTTTTCATTTAGTAACTCATGAGGAAATTTCCAGAATGATTCATCTGCATACTGTACCATATTGTCGCCTCCTTCTTAAAATTTTGTTTTTTCATAAATTTTCCTCCTAAAACCTCTTGATTTTTCGGAGAAAACATGATATAATATAAAAGAATTGTTTTTTTATATTTTTTCTTTTTTATATCATGTTTTCTCTAATCGCTTGGTGCTATCGCACCGGGTGATTTTTTTTGCTTATTTTTTCTTGATTTTGCGTGTGAATTTTATCATACGACACTTTTCTCCGGTTCTGCATCAGAAAATGTCTTCGCTTGTTCAGCTTCACGGCGGTCAAGCTCCGCACCGATTGTAGTTGTCTGAATGATATAATCATCGGTCTCATTGCTACTGTGAGAATCAGCAAGGGCTTTAACAATTCTTGCAATAACGGCTTTGTCTTGTGGCAATAGTCTTTTATAGTCTGCGTTCATGTCGTTTTCCATTTCTTTTGTAAAGATGATGTTTTCAAATTGGTCTAATGGTGTGGGTTCTTTTTCAAGAAGATAGTCTGTTGTAACATTGTAATATTCTGCGAGTTTCAGAATCATTTCTATGTTAGGTTCACGCTGTCCGTACTCATAATTCTGATAACCACGCAGAGAAAGTCCTAAATCATGTGCCACCTGCTCCTGAGAAACACCTTTGCTTTTTCTTAAATCTTTCAGTCTCACATTCTCACCTCCTTTTAAACTATTTTACACCCAAAACGAAAAAAAATCAATATGTAATTGTGTACAAAAACAATATGCTCAATCTGTGCATATTTTTACAAAAAAAGTCTTGACTTATTTTCAAAATGGGTGTAAAATTAAATAAAGAACGAACATACTGAACGAAAACGTGAAAATGCTCTTTCTACTAATTGAAAGTGAGGTGTTAATCATGTCAGAAATCAACAAAGTGGAAGATACAGTACAAGATATTCCGGAGTATGAAAAATTGACAGATGCTGATAAAATAGTTCTGGCAGTTGCTATCAAGAATATTCTTTCACAGTATAGTTTACAAGTCACGATGTCCGACAAATAAGAACGGCTTTCTACTGGGGACTTGAGCCAATCAAGCCCCACACCAGCCACAAGGGCAGCAGAACACCGCACACAAGGAGAGCCGCCCATGGCAACAAAAAAGCCCCGGCATGACGAGCCGGAACTGTAGATTTGACTGAAAGAAGGTGAAATGATTGAAACTGAAAGAACTTATGAAAGCCATGCCATCAACACAGCAGTTTACTCTCACAGATGTGACAACAGAAAAATCTATTGGGGGAAATGTTTGGCAGTTCTTTAATGCTTTTTTTGTCGAGGCAATAGGCAATCTTCCCGAAAGCGAAGTCATCAGTCTGACTCCTGTGGAGAACAGCATGAAAATTTTTGTCAGGACTGACGGCGAAATTGCTGAAAGTGCAGAGGATAAGGAAGAATTTGTTCAGGAGTTTGGAAAGCTGCTGCATGTCTATGCAGGCAGAACCAATGTCCGGAACATGAAATATGTGCAGGAAGGCTATGACGAATTTGTACTTATCACATTTGAGAACGGCGAACAGAAGAAGAAATGCATTACTGGTGATAGCAGCCTTGCTATCATGAATGACATTTACAAGACCTTGAGATAAGTTTCAACAATCTTTCAACATATTGTGGAATAGAGGTGATAGGTTATGTATGAGGCTGATTTGGTCTATGACCAGATTGAAAGTATGCTTGGTGGAATCGCTGATTGTACATGCAGCACATGTGTGAGTATCAAAGATGACCTTCTAAGTCTGGCAAAAGAGTTGCTCGGAGTTGATGCCAGAGACGAGCTGGAGAAGTTCTACGAAGAAACTGTTGCAGAGTGGACAGACGAAGAATCAAACGAATGAGGCGTAAATAAATGAAACTGAAAAAGTTGCTGAAACTTTTAAGGGAAGATGAGAAATTTGTGCTTTCTGGGACAGACACCGGAAATGGTGGTCTGGTAACGGATGCTGATGCTGTATTGGAAACAATGCCATATTTTTGGAAGTATCGTGTATTGAGCATAGAACACGATAAAGAGTACGGTATGATTCGGATTATAGCCTGTGAAAAATCAGACAAATGAAAGAAGTCAGTCCTGTTTTGGGACTGACTCTCTCAAATTTTACTGAAAAAAATAGGGAACATTGTATGTCCTCTTTGAATTGAGTGTTAAAATGGCTTAGATACGGCAGATTTAAAACAGAATCTGCTGAAAAAAGCTGAAAAACAGTCCTCAATGTATCATAATGAGGACATATTTGTGAACAAAATATGAATGAAAAAGAAGGTGAAAATCGTGGATGTAAGCACGAAGCGGAGACCAGAAATCTCTCTTATCAATCTGGATGCAACACGGAAAGTCACAGTCAACACAGAAATCGGCACTTTGATGGATAAGTGGCTGGAGTATAAGAGAGAGATTGTCAAGGATGGTACATACTCCAACTGGGTTCTTACTACAGAGAATCATATCAAGCCATTTTTCAATGGAATCACGCTGGGAGACATTACAGAAGGTGACTTGCAGGATTTTATCATGTATCTGTATACAGACGGTAAGAAAGACGGTAAAGGCGGCTTTTGTTCCAGAAGTATTCGGAACTTGATACTCCCATTGAAACAAGCTCTTGATTATGCCTATAAATATAACCGCCGATTGGAAAAGCTGGATTGGTCGGTGCTGGAATATCCAAAAGATAAGAAGAAATTGCTGAAAAGCTGAACTACAGCAGAGCAACTATCATGAGAAAATATAAAAAGTCACTTGAAAAAATGATATTGAATGATACTCTAAAATGTGATAAAATAGTAGTATAAAGTTATGTGCAGTGCAGGCATTGACTTTCTCCTCTTTAATTTTTTTGTGAAGCATCGGAAGAAATTCCGGTGCTTTTGTGTTTATGTTTTAAATTTTTGTAATGGGGGAGAGTCCCCCCGTTCCGGATGTCCTTGCACTACCACCGCTCACTGCTCAAATTTCTGCGCAAAGGAGACTGCGACTGCTATGCTGTATGGTATGAATTACGGGGCTTTAAATCTCTATCAGGCTGGTGATTGAATGTTTACAAATCAAAATGGCTGCACCGTCTGGGAAAAGACTGTTCTGAACCGTGCGCCTGCATGGGTGCGTCATGTAGAAAATGCTTTATATTGGCAGGATTCTCAGGCACAGAAGCTTTCAGCCGGTGCTTCCAGAGTTTCAGAAGACGGTGTTTTAGCAATAATTCCGGCAGATTCCGTCACTTATCTGCCGAAGCCGGACGACAGAATGCTTTCAGGCATTCAAGAGGAAGAAAAACCGCCTCAGAATGCCTTTACGGTCATGAAAGTGCTGGATTATCGCTATTCTTCACCCAAAACCGCTCATATTGAGGTGTATGCAGAATGAAATTTATTTTGAATCCTGCCGCCGTCATCCAGAGGAGAAAACAATTTCAAAAAGCGCAGAAATACGTTGACAGTAAAGTGTTAAGACGTGCTGAACCCTATGTTCCGAAGAAGACCGGACGGCTCAGGCAATCTGGCTATGAAGGCACTCGCATCGGCTCAGGAACAGTGCAGTATATTGCTCCATATGCCAGAATTCGCTATTTTAAGGGAAAAGGTCACGGCTTACAAGGAAAATTCTGGTTTTCCAGAATGAAGTCTGACAACAAACAGAAAATTCTTTCCTGTGCAAAGGAGAATTTCAAATGTTGTCGCTTATACACCAACTATCAGCTACGCTTTTGACAAGCACAGAGACAATACTGTTCTGAGCGATATTATCAAGATTACTGACGGCGAAAAGCTCGGGACTGATGCCGTTCGTGTCATTGCGTGGATTGATGTAGACACTGGAAAAGGCTATCAGCGTGACTATTCTGTTGTTCCGGACAGCGAGGGCGATGACGAAAACACTTACACTTATTCCGGAGAATTCAAAGCCTGTGGCGAAATGTCAGAACATACTTACACTATTTCCAATAATGGACTGAGTGCAACAGTAGCAGATGAAGGTGATTGATATGTATGAATTCGAGATTAACGGTGTTCCTCTGCTCTTTGATGCAGAGGACGCTGACGAAATGGAAAAACTGGAATTCGCTTATGCTGTCATGGATGAGGAAGAAGCAGAACTTGCAGCCCTTCGGGAAAAAGAAGGCTCTTCTTCCGCTGTCCTCAGAGGTTACTGCACTATGTACCGGAATTTCTTCGACAACGTCTTTGAAAAAGGCACTGCTGAGAAAATTTTCTCCGGTCAGAAAATGAAGCCTTCTGTTCATGAAGAAGCCTACCTCGCTTTTCTGGATGCCCTTCTGATGCAAAAAGCCACTCTTGCTGATAAAAAATCAGAACGCTGGCGCAAATACTCTGTCCAGAAAAAAAACATGATGAACTTATTTTATGAATCATTTCCGGATGCCGTTGCAATCAACGGCAGACAATGCCCTGTTGTGACGGATTTTCGGGAATGGATTAAATTTCATGACCTGCTGGCGGACAAGGAAATTCCGGAACATGTCAAAATTTCCCTTATGTCTGACTGGTTTCTCCGTCCGCCTCTTCCTCTCAAAGAACCGCATGTCAAGGCTTTGCTGGATTTCTATCTTGCAAAACCGCTTGACACTCAGGCTGAGGAAGAAGAAAAAACTCCGCCCCCCTCTAAACCGCCGGTTTTCGACTGGAGTTTTGATGCCCCTTTTCTCCTCTCGGACTTCTGGCGGTTCTATCAGATAGATTTGCTGAAAATCTCTTATCTTCATTGGTTTGAATTCAAATCCTTGTTTCAGGCTCTCCCAGAAGAAAGTACCTGCCAGAAGCGCATTGCCTACAGAAACATTGACCTCAAAGAAATCAAAGATAAGAACGAAAAAAAGCGAATTCGCAAAATCAAGCGTGAAATTAAAATTCCCTTTGAAATGTCAGATGAAGCCATTGGCGAAGCTCTGATGAACTCGTTTTAAAAAGAGCCTTTGACCAGATGCTTGCTTCTTCCGGTGAAAAAGTGCAAAGTTTCTATGATGGGCTTGCAAATGCTTCCGGTTCGGCAGCTTTGCAGGCGGAATCCATGCTGGACAATTTGGCTGGAGATATTACTATTTTCGGCTCTGCACTGGACGGCTTCAAAATTAAAATTTCTCAGTCACTGGATGCACCACTTCGGGAAATCGTGCAGAAAGCGACTGAATATCTTTCTGACCTGACCGAAATCATAAAATCTCATGGCTTGGAAGGACTTGCTTCTGCCCTCGGTGATAAAGTCTCCGATGCACTGAACTTTATTTCAAAATATATTCCAAAAGCTGCTGAAATCGGTCTGAAACTGATTTCTTCACTCACTAAAGGGCTTATAAAAAATATTCCCTCTCTGCTGAAAACAACCGCTAAAACCGCAGTTGAACTTGCTAAAACGCTGACCCGTTCCGCTCCGGACTTCATTCAGGCTGGTCATGACGTGCTTTCTCAGCTTTCCAAAGGGCTGACTGAAAATCATGCACAGCTGTATGAAAAATTGAGAACAATTGGAAACAATCTCATCAAGTCGCTGGCGGATTCTGTTTCAACTGGTGTCCCTGATTTGGTCAATACTGCTCTGAATCTTGTCGGCTTTATCGTGAATACACTCACAGATTCCAAAAATTTAGCCGGAATTGTCAGCGGTGCTGTCACGCTCCTGACCGCTCTTGCTGACGGCTTGATTCAGTCTGTCCCGTTCTTGATTGAGAAAGTCCCTGAAATTGTCTCCAGCCTCGAACAAGCTCTCAAAGATAATGCTGATTTGATTTCTGAATCCGGTCACAAAATTCTTGAAAAGCTCGGAGAAAGTCTGAAAAATGCCAAAGAAACGCTCAAAGAAAAAGCTCCTGAAATTATGCAGAATATTATCTCTGCGCTTGAAAATGCGCCGTTTACAGTCGTTTCTGTCGCTGATTCTGTCATCACTGCC
>JAZQIL010000155.1:0-7104 GCA_045541055.1 Oscillospiraceae bacterium | reverse complement strand
CCCATAGGAAACACTTATCCCATGAGATACGCTTTTTTCAACGAATATGTGATTGTGAAAAGGGCATAATTAGCCTGTTCTGTTCTGTTCTGTTCTGTTCTGTTCTGTTCTGTTCTGTTCTGTTCTGTTCTGTTCTGAGTTTAGCACATTTTAACATATTTGTCAAGCCCCTTTCCGAAAAATTTACAAAGAATTCATAATTTGAAATCACTTTATAATTATTATATCATATTCTGGTAAAAAATACAATTCGCTTTTTTCAAAAAATATCTTTCTTGTTTTTGTACAAGTTATACTAATTGTGTATGAAATATGAATACAATTTGAACTGCTTTTGCTGGAAAGCAGAACGACTTTTTTGTGAATAACTATTGATTTTTTGCGGAAATATAGTATAATAGTAAGCGTAAAATAAAATGCGTCCTAGATAGCAAAAGCTCTCGCCAAATCATACGGCGAGAGCTTAGGATTCATTCCAGGGCAGAAAAATAGTTCCGGGAGGATGAGAAAACAAGTCAATCAGATATTTTTCGGCATTCAGTCCGTTTGCCTGAGCAGTAGCTTCTACAGAAGAAACAGTAACAACTACAGAATCTACTGTCCGTGAAACAATTACTTTTGATATCAATGTGACTGAAACAACTGCTGATACTACAGAAAAAATTACGGAAACAAAAGATAATACCGTGATGACTGCCCCTTATGCAATTAACTCAAATGGTATCATTGATACAACTGACTTATTTTCTGACCGTGATTTAATTCAGACTGCCGACCTGACAAATGCACAGTATCTCACCGTTTCAGATAATCATACTATCAATATTACAGAAGCCGGAGTCTATGTCATCAGCGGAACAGCACAAAACTGTACTGTCAGAATTGAAGCTGATAAAGAAGCTAAAGTGCAGATTGTTCTTGATGGTGTAACTGTTACAAACAGCGATTTTCCTGCAATTTATGTTGTTTCTGCTGATAAAGTATTTCTCACATTGACTGACAGTGAAAATTCTCTGACAGTTTCCGGCACATTTACAGCTGACGATGAAACGAATACAGATGCTGTCATTTATTCCAAAGAGGATATTGTTCTGAATGGCATTGGCTCACTGAATATCATCTCTGAAAACGGAAACGGCATCACTTCCAAAGACGACTTGAAAATTACAGGCGGAACATATACTATCAATTCTGCACTGGATGCGATAGAAGCGAATGATGCTATCTCTGTCTGTGGAGGAACATTCAATATTAACAGCAATAAAGACGGTCTGCACTGCGAAAACGATGAAGCAGAAGGCTTTATCTATATCGATGACGGCAGTTTTACAATCCGTTCTGCAAGTGACGGCATTCAGGCTACAAGCATTTTGCAAATAGACAGCGGTAGTTTTAATATCTTATCTGCTGAGGGTATGGAAGCAACCTACATTCAAATTAACGGCGGAACTATTTATATTGAAGCCTCTGATGACGGTATTAATGCAGCCAGCAAGAGCAGCACTTATCCTGTTACAATTGAATTTAACGGCGGTGATACAACAATTATTATGGAGCAGGGAAATACAGATGCAGTGGATTCCAACGGTTCTGTTTATGTAAATGATGGCACTATCACCATCACAGCTCCGACTTCTTCTTTCGATTATGATATATCTGCGGAATATAGCGGCGGAACGATAATTATCAATGGTCAGCAGGTCTCTGAGATTCCACAATCTATGATGGGCGGAGGATTCCGAGGAGGTATGCAAGATGATGGAAACTTTGACAGAAGACGTAGCTTTGGAAACAAAATGATGTAAGCACATAGAAATCCCAGTTCTGTTGTAAAGCTGGGATTTCATTATGCTATCAATTCAGTAAACAAAATGTGAAAATTATTCTGCATTGATTTTTC
Organism: Oscillospiraceae bacterium; assembly: GCA_045541055.1. GTDB lineage: Bacteria > Bacillota > Clostridia > Oscillospirales > Ruminococcaceae > UBA3855. Next base: position 5,204 of record JAZQIL010000155.1, on the reverse strand, counting down.
TGTATAATATTTTAGCAAATTTGACATACAGAAGAAATATTTTCTTTTTTCTGTAATAAATAAAATGATGCATATTGTATATATTCAGCCTGCTTCTGCATTAATCTCTGATGTAAGCTTTCCTGATGTGTCAGTACAAACATTTGATGAATCATTTGATTTTGTCTGCACACTTCTGCCATTTTCAGAATCATTTCTGTGACAGCGGAAGCTGTTCTGCTGTCAAGTCCGCTGACAGGGTCGTCCAGTATGATGATTTTATCCTGATTTTTATCAGGATTTTTCTCATATGCCAGTTGACAGAAATAGATAAAAGCAAGGAATTTCTGTTCCCCTTCGCTGAGATTTTCAGCAATGCTTCCATCAGAACGAATAATTTGACAGCTGTTTTGATTCTGCGGGTGTTTTCGGATATGAAAGCCTTGAAATCCTGCATGATACAAAAGTTGATTCATCCTGTCTATTGTGGATTCTGTATCTGTCATTTGATGATTAAGTTCAGAAATCTGAGCAGACAAGCCCTTTATTTGTCTCTGATAATCTGCTGACTGTGCCTGAAGAAACTGCATTTCCTGACGGAGATTTTCAGATTTATGATAGTAATCATTTATATCCTGATGTAGCAGAAAAGCAATATGATTCCAGATAATCTCATGACATTCTTTTTGTTTTTGGTTCTTCTGTGATACAATCTGATTATTTTGATAAATCGCCTGATTGATAATATCAATTTCTTCGTTGATTTCTTTCATAACAGACCGGACAGATTCCAGTTCAGCCGGAACAGATGGATTTTTTATTTTATCCTGAATGATTTGCAGATTATGTTTAATTTGCTGTTTCAGTAAATCCATTCGGTCTCGATAAACTTTGTTGTCTGCTTTTGGGAAAGGTCCTTTCAAGTTTTCCTGTAAAGGAATGTATAACTGATTTGCTTTCTGACGATAAATTTCATATATTTTCTTTAACTTTCCAATTTTTTTCTGATACTGCTCATCAAAGCAGGCAGTAAGCTGAGATTCAAAATTACAAGAAAGTTTCTGCTGACAATAGGGGCAAACCTCTCCTGCTGATGCTGAAAATGTTTCATATCCGTGCTGTACCCAGTCTACCGCCTGAATTGCTTTCATAAACTGTGAAAATGCACTGTCTGAACTGCTGACAATGGATTCAGATAAAAGTTCTAAATCAGGTATTTTTTCAAATACAGCTATATCCGGAATGCTTTGATAAAGCTGATACCTTCGTGCTGTTTCATCAAAAACAGTCTGATAAAATTCTGAAAAATCATTCAGATTACAAGGTTTCCCGTTTCCATATTTCAGGAGCATATCTGAAAATTTAGCTTTCGTTTTTACCCCTCTTTGGGTTTTATCAAATTTTTTGCGGATATCTTTTGTTTTTGCCCAGCATCTTTCCTGAAAATCATGAACTGTGGTTTCCTGCTTCTGATGTACATCTTCCAGTTCTGAAACCGTTCGGGCAAGTGCTTCCTGTACGCTTGTTTTCTGAGATTCCAGATTTTGCAGTTTTCTCTGTAATTCTGCATTTTGCTGACTGACTGTAAAAATTCCCGGCAGATTTGCATACTGCTGAATATTCTGCTGTACAAACTCCTGATTATATGCCAGAATTTCATAATCATCAGCAGATTTTCCTGTCCTGAATTTCAAGTTTTCGGTCTTTTGTATAGTTTCAGCAATAGTAGATTTCCCTGTTCCATTATCTCCATAGATGAAATTCAGTCGTGCTGGTATAAATTTTTCCTGATGAAATACCGCAGTATTCAGCGAAATTTCCGTGATTTCTGATAGTTCTTTCATGATGACCTCCTGAAACATAAATCCGGCAGAAGAACAGCAGATTCTTCTGTATCTTCCTTTCCTTTCCATGCGATGACGAAATGCACTTCCGCACGGAAAGGCTGATAGCCCTGTCTGATGAGATTCTGTATTCTTTCCTGAAATTTAGCGGAAAATTGCAGCAGTGGAATAAATCTGTTCTGACGATAAATTCCAAGCTGTTTTCCCTGCCATGCAAGCGTTTTTCCGCTTTGCATGAATAAAATCAATCTTTTTTTATCTTTGAAGAAATCCAGCCACACATCACGCATAGAAAGCTGAACTGTCAGAAATTCCGGCTGATAATAATTCTCCATATCCTGACAAAATTCAATATCATCAAAAACAAAGTCATTCAGGAGATTCTGATTGTAATGAATATGCAGATTCTTTTTTGCTCTTGTCATAGCGACATAGAGCGTTCTTTTTTCCTCATCGCTGTGTATCTGATAATCGTCAAGCATGATATAAACGCTGTCAAATTCTCTGCCTTTTGCCTTATGCATCGTTGAAACAATCACAGTTTCCTGCTCCGCCTGACAGAAATCTTCTAATTTCGATTCATGCAGAAAACAATGCAAATCTGAAATATAATATCTTTCGTTTGCATTCTCAAATGTTTCCAAAATTTCAAGAATCATGGGAAGAATTTTACTTTCTGCATACTGATTTTTCAGATTTTCCTTTACAGAATTCCAGAGATTTTCCGAAACCACCGGAGAATTTCGCTCCTGCTCCAGAACTTTCAGGAAATAACGAATTTCAGCGATATGATAAATATCAAATCCGTCATTGCTTTGAATCAGTTTTGCAGGAATATTTCTTTGTCTGAGAATGCCCATAATGCTCAAAGCCTGCTGATTTGTTCCTGTCAAAATACAGGTTATCCCCTGTCTGGATTCCAGCATATCCGAAACAACAGCAGATTCAAGATTTCTGCTTTGATGCTGAATCAGTTTTACAGTTCCTTCCGACTGGCTGACCGCAAGAACGGGTTGATTTTTCATACGGTTGGAAAGCGATTTCACAAATTGATTGGCAAAATCAATAATTTTCCTGTCGCTCCGATAATTTTCAAGCAAATCATACTGCACAGCATGATATTTTGTTATCAAAGAATAAAAATATTTCGAGTCCGAACCCCTAAACTGATAAATATTCTGGTCATCATCTCCGACAGCAATCACATGAATTTCTTCATTTTTATGCACAAGTGCTTCAATCAGGGCAAATTCATTTTCGTCCATATCCTGAGCTTCATCAATGACAAGTACTGTTTTGGCGATTCTGTTCGGCTCAACTTCTCCCGAATTTATCATCTGCACAGCATCTTTCACGATATTGTCAGAATCCTGAATATTGCCGATTTTTCCGAGCAAATCGAAACAATAAGAATGAAAAGTCTTGATTTCGACAAACGGCACAGCATTTCCAATTAACTCTTTCAGGCGGTTTCTGAACTCCGTTGCGGCGGCTCTGGAAAATGTCAGCATTAAAAGCTGTTCATGCTTGACATCTTCGAGCAGTAACAGAGAGGCTAATTTATGCACTAAAACCTTTGTTTTTCCGCTTCCGGGGGCAGCGGACACGACAATATATTTTGAAGTATTATCCTCAATAATTTTCTTCTGAGATTCCGAAAGAGAATCAAATAACTGATGATATTTTGCAGGGGTCATATTCAGCATGATTTCTTTTTCCCTGTCACCTGCAAAATATTTCTGAATGAATTTTTTATAGTCCATCTGGAAATAGTCATTGACGAACTGCAAAGCCTGCTGATAATCTTTCGTCATCATATTGGCATATTCGCCCACAATATGAATCTGCTGAATTCTTTGTTTATAAAATTCATCAAGCTGTGCATAATCTTCTTTTTTGTAGCGGATTCTGTTATCGAGTTCAATTCTCTGAATCTCGATACCGCCATAAAACACCAGAAATCCGCCTTCCAGCTTCATTGCACCGATTTTTGACAGATATAATAAAGCTTCCTCCACATCATCTGCCTGAATTTTTTCAGAATGATTCTGCTGATAAGCATTCTGCAATTTCAAAACGGAGAACAATACCTGAATTTCTTCTTTATCCGTCTGAATCTCCTGACTTCTTTTAAATAAAAATTCCACAATAAATTCAGCAACAGAAAAGCATAACATTCTTTTCTTTTTGACATCGGAAATTTCTTTTTTCGGCTGAATATAGATTCTGTTTGATACAGCGTCCTGTCGTTTCAGGATATAGCCTCGAATCGTCCAGTAATAGAAAATTGTCTGAATTGCCCTTACAGTAGCCGTTTTCACCTGTTGTAAAGCATTTTCATTGAGTTCTTTCAGATTGAAAACTGTTTCTGTATCTGGAAAAATATTCAGCAGAAATTTTTCCAGAGCAATATATTTCTGCAAGATTTTCAGGGATTTGTTTTTCTGTTCATTCCTGCGGATATAAGCAGTTAAGTCCTTAGAATCGGCAAGAATACCTTCTTCACGGAGCATCTGAACTGTACGGATAACTTGTTTTTTCTCCAGTCCGAGCAGGTCAGCCAGATAATCCACACGGGATTCTGCATCTGCATTTCCTGCACTGGCAATACTTCTGCTTGAAATCAGGGATTTGATAATTCTTTTTGCGTTCATGCGTTCGCTGTCATCAAAAAACTTTTCAGAAGCATCAATTCTCTTTCCGGCTTCAATCATATTCGGAATTAGAATACTTGTCGCATAGACTCTGGGAACATTCTTTCCACGTTTGAGATAACCGGCATTTTCAAGAGCCTGTATCGCTGATTTTACTCTTGTTTCCATGTCAGAGCCGGAATCGTCCCAGCCTGCCCAGCGGGCAATTTCAAGCGGAGAACAGTACAAAGTTTTTTCTTTTGTCATATTCTTGACAGCCGTCCAGACCTGCTGAATTTCGCTGATACTTAATTTTGTCTGATTCAGGAGCATAAAATGCTTGTCCAAATCGTTGTCATTGTAAAGCACATAACATTCCGCATTAAGTTTCTGGTCACGTCCTGCCCTTCCCGCTTCCTGAACGTAATTTTCAAGAGAATCGGAAATATCATAATGAATGACAAGTCTGACATCGGATTTATCAACACCCATTCCGAATGCTGATGTTGCAACAATGACCTGAACTTCGTTATTGATGAAAGCGTTCTGATTTTCCTGCTTGACGGCACTGTCCATTTTTCCGTTGAAAGGTCTTGCTTCAATACCGTTTGCACAGAGTTTTTCAGCAAGCTCATAAGTACGTTTTGTTCTCGAAACATAGACAATTGCCGAATATTTTACTTTCTTTCCGTTTTCGTCAGTTCCTTCATTTTTTTCAATCATACTATTCCTCTATTATCATATAGAC
>JAZQIL010000154.1:0-126621 GCA_045541055.1 Oscillospiraceae bacterium | reverse complement strand
ATGTTATAATAATAGAAGTTTATACACAGAAAAACAAATCATATTTGCAAATATATTTTGCTTCTAAAAATATAAACTGCTGTAAAAGTACTTGAACAGCAACAATTATGCACAAGCAAGTAAGAAAAGACCAAAGTCGAGGGGGACTCTGGTCTTTTCTGTTTCAAAGCGTATTAAAATTATGCTACAGGCAGTTCTGTAATAATACCAACAAGATATTTTAAAAGATTCAAAGCATCATTGGAATCAATTTTCTGATTGTTATCAACATCTGCGTTTTTCTGTGCCTGAGCGGAAAGTATTTCTTTTCCAAGAATATTTTTATTGATAGTAATGATATCTAAAATGTCCACTTCTCCATTTTCGTCTGCATCACCAAAAAGAGTAGGTGCAGTTTCTGATACATTTACAATAGAAACAGGGGGAATCAATTTTGCAGAATCGGACTTTGCGCTGATGGTTGCTGTACCGACAGTATTTAATTTTAATGTCACTTTGCCGTCAGCATCTGTTTTATATTTTGTATCTTTGCCGTTGACAGTAATAACAGCATTTTCAACAGGGAGTGAAACAGGAAGCCAAGTTTCATCAAAAAATCCAATGCGGTTCAATGTCAGGGTAACAGAATCGCCTTTGACTGCATCTGCCTGACGGGTATCAAAATAACAATAAACATCGCTGTAATCTTCTGTTGTATAACAGAATGCATCAACAAAATCGCCGTCTTTCACAGCATCGCCTAAGCTCCAAGCCATTGCATGATTTACATAATAGCCATAACTTCCGCCATTTGTCACACCCCAGAGCATTTCAAGAGATAAGCCGTATTCTGGATTGAGTAGAGCTTCATAACCAGCTTTTGCACCGCCCTTATAATTATCTTCATGTGCCTGATATAAAGCATCAGAAATTGTTAAAGTGCCGTCATTGTCTACATCTGTTACAGTAACAGCTTTTTGTGTGAGTGCAAGTTTTCCGTCTCCGTCAGCAATTGTCACAAAAACCTTTACAGAGTCTTCCGCTGAAACGGGAAGAGGTATCAAAGGCAGGCTCATAGCCAGAGCCATGGAGACAGCAGTTAATTTTTTGACCAACATGTATAGAACTCCTTTCAAAACAGTTCCAGACACGCCGGAAATGTCCATCGACAGAAGCGTTCTCCCATATTCCAAAAACGCACAGGAACTGTCAGCAAATTCTGTGGGCGACCCGACTGTTACGGTAGTGAAGGCTGCGCCGGATTTTCACCAGACTTCTCCCGACAGAAAGCTTTTATAATAGCATTATTATAACATAATTCTGTTGTTTTGTCAAGAGAGGGAAAATAAAACTGAATTTTTCCTTGATTTCCAATAAAAATTATGTTATAATGAGAAAAAGGATTATTTTTGAGGTGAACCCATGATGAAATTATCTTTAGAAAAAAAGATTGTTATTTTAATTACTTTAATCGGGGTAATTTTAAGCGGAACATGTATTTGTGTAAGTGCTGCGGTTAATCGAAGTACAATGAAAGATGAATATATGATTACTGCAAATTCTATGTCTGCTACAGTAGCTGTGACTGTAGATGTCAACCAGATGGCCAGAATTACTCAAAAAGTCATGGAAGCTTATCAGAATTACAATCAGGATTTTTCTTATGCAGAGTTGAAAAACGGTCTGAAGATTTATCCGGAAGAATTAAAATTTTTACAGTATGATGAAGATTATTTAGCAATTCAAAAATATATCAGAGCCATTCAAGATGTCAGCGAAGCAGATTGTATTTATACGCTATATCTCTGTCCTGAAACAAAAACAGCTGTTTATATTGTAGATGCTGCTTATGATGGAGAAAATGTTCCGCCGTGCTGTGTTGATATGCTGGAAGAAAGTTGCTATCCTTATCTGGAGGATTTAAATCAGGGACTTCCTGCATTTATTACAAACACACCAGAATATGGATGGGTAGTCACAGCGGGTACGCCAGTTTATGACAGAGATGGAAATATTGTCTGCCTTGCAATGGTTGATTTAAGCATGAATGATGTTTTGTTACAAGAAAATAAATTTTTATATGTGTTAATTTTTATTTTAACAATTTTAACAGGAATGATTTGCATTGTTGCCATTGCCTATGTTAAACGCAGAATTGTGAAGCCTATCAATATGCTGTCTGATGCCGCCAGACGGTACAGCTTAAAACAAGGCAAAGGCATTCAAAGCGAATTCAGTTCATTAAAGATTCATACAGGTGATGAACTGGAAATTTTGCTTGGTTCTATGATACACATGGAAAAAGATATTGACGGTTATATTAAAAGTTTGACACAAACAAAAGCACAGTTATATACTGCCAGAAAACAGGCAAATAATATGCAGGAACTTGCACATATGGATTCTTTGACCGGAATCCGGAACAGATTGGCATATGATAAGTCTGTTACTAAGCTGGACAGCGAAATTCAAAAAGGCTTTTCTGCATTTGGAATTGCGATGATAGATTTAAATTTTTTGAAATCTATCAATGATACCTATGGACATGAATGTGGAAATAATGCGATTATTGCATTAAGCCGGCTGGTTTGTGAAATATTTGCTTGTTCTCCTGTATTCCGGATAGGCGGAGACGAATTTGTAGTCATTTTGAAAAATGAAGATTATCAAGAAGCAGAACAAAGAATACAGACTTTCAATAAACAGTTAGAAGACTTTCAGGCGAATGATGCATTACAGCCTTGGGAAAAAATATCTGCTGCCTTAGGCTATTCGCTGTTTAACCAAGAACATGACCACTGTGTCGAAGATGTATTCAAACAGGCAGACCAGAATATGTATCAGCGTAAAAAAGACATGAAAGCCATGCGGATATAAAATTTTTTTATTTAAACCATGATGAAAGTTAGGAGATTAAAGAAATGATGAGAGTCAGCGGAATGCCTGTCGGGTATTTTATTTATGGCCTGAAAAAAGTATCTGAATATTTTCATGGGAAATGTACTTTTTCTTATGTAACCATTCCAAGAATTAAATTTGAACGGATTTTAATCAATGAATCATGGTGTCTGGTGATTAACGCTGAAAATGTTGCTTCTCTGGCTGCTATGGGAGAAGATGCTGATAAATTGATTCTGCTTGCAAAAGATGTTGCTTTAGAACGATATACATTTGATTTTGCCAAGGACAAAGGCATTCATACAGAAAGTGTTCCGGTGAATGCCTTGCTGAATGCACTGAAAGCATACCAGCATACAGATGAAACACTTTTATTGCGATTTCGTCTCCGTTCAGAATGGATTGATATTTATGCAGGAGATAATCTGATTTCACTGTAATGTTTTTAATATTCGTCATTTTAAACAAAAGCAAAGTTCATAATTGTAAAATACAGCGAAACTTGCATAGTTTCATTGACTTTTTTTAAATATTATGTTATAATAGAATGAGATGATTTTTTACGACTAAGGGGCGTGACAGAGTATGAAACAATTCCAGTTTACTTATCAGAATGAAAAACAGCTCCGCAATGAATTGATTAAAATTCGTCAGTGGAGCAAAAGTAAAATTACTTCTTATGTTACATTTCAAATTTTTTCAGAAGAACTATGTCAGGAAAAACTTGAAAAAATTTGTCAGATAATTGAGAAATTCTGTCCAGATGCTATTTATATGGGGTGTTCTACCAATGGCAATATTATAAATGGTTATGTCGAAACAGAAATTGTTATTGTTTGTTCTGTATTGGAATATCCTTCTTCTAAGCTGGAAGTCGTTCAGTTTCCTTTAAATGAAGAATGCGCTGTCGAAACAGTGCAGAAATTTTCTGAAATGATTCAGGAACGCCCTTGGGTGAAGGCAATTGAAATGCTTGTAACCATTCGAGGAATGTCTATGACAAAATTCTGTGAAGAGTTAAGCAAACTTCCTTCTGAAATTAAAATTTTCGGTGGCGGTGCATTCAGTTCGGATATGGACAATGAAGCATGTGTTTTCTCTAAAAATGGAGAATATTCTACTGAATCCGTAGTCTTTATGCTGATGGGCGGAGAAGATTTGCATATTACAACAATGCATGTGACCGGCTGGAAGCCTTTAGGCAAAAAGTTTCGAGTAACCCGTGCGCAGGGAAGTATACTTTATGAATTGGACGGCAAACCTGCTTATGATGCCTATTATAAATATTTAAATATTAAAAATGATGAAAATTTCTTTACAAATTCGCTGGAATTCCCGTTTTTCTATGAACATCACGGCTTGAATATTCTCCGTGCGCCAATTGCCAGCAATCCAGATGGTTCTTTAATGATGACTTCTGATATGGAAGAAGATGTAATTGCAAGAATTGCTTATGGTGACCCGTGGACAATTCTCGCAAATATTCGGAAAAGCGGTCAGAAAATTCATGCATTCCACCCTGAAATTATCCGTGTTTACTCCTGCGCAGCCAGAAGAACTTTCTGGGGCATGAGTGAAATCAGTAAAGAAACATTACCCTTTCAATCCGTTGCACCAACATCAGGCTTTTATACATCTGGAGAATTTCTCCGTACAAATGGCTTTGTCAATCAACATAATGTCACTTTAGTTGTAGCAGGTATTCGTGAAGGTGAACCCAATGTTTCTGAATCTCCTGAATTTATGATGGATGAAACAGAATTTTCCGGCAAAGTCTCTATGATTAACCGCCTTGCAAGATTTATTGAAGTTTCTACGCAGGAACTTGAAGAAACAAATCGTTTGTTACAGCAGACTGCTATTACAGATGGCTTAACACTGCTTTACAACCGCCGTGAAATTGAACGTTTGATTAAAGAAAAAATCAAAGAATGCAATCAGAACCCTCAGAAAGCACTTTGCTTAATCATGCTGGATATTGATAATTTTAAACAAGTCAATGATGTTTACGGTCATAAAGAAGGCGATAATGTCATCAGAGGCTTGTCAGACCTGTTGCGCTATGGTATCGAAAATCATAATCCTGAAGCTTCCGCCGGAAGATGGGGCGGTGAAGAATTTATGCTTATGCTGGAATATCCGCTGGATTATGCGATGCAGGCTGCTGAACATATCCGCAAAGATTTTGAAGAACTTAAATTTAAACTCGCCGGACAGCGTACCATTAGTGTCGGTGTAACTGCTTGGATTTCTGGTGAAGACAGCGATGCAATCTGCATTCGTGTAGATAAAGCACTCTATCAGGCCAAAAAAACTGGTAAAAATAAAGTTATCGTACTATAATCTGCACTGCAATTAGGAAACTGGAGGGAGAATTATGAATGAAAAAAGACTAAAAAAGCTGAATGAACTGTTTACCGCATTCAGCATTATTGCAGACGGCAGTTATGTATATCTGTGCGATATGAAAGAAGATTATTCTCGCTGGTCTCAAAGTGCTGTGGACTTCTTTAATCTGCCGGATATTTACATGAAAAATGCCGGTGCTGTCTGGGAGGAGCATATCCATCCAGAAGACCGCAAAGTTTATCATAAAAGTATTGAAAATATTTTCTCCGGACAAGATTCGGGTCATGATATGCAGTATCGTGCTTTAGCAAAAGATGGTACTTATGCTGTCTGTACCTGCCGTGGTGTTGTCATTCGTGACGAAAACGGAGAACTGGATTATTTTGGCGGTGCAATTAAAAATCACGGCTTAATGAGCTATATTGATGCTGTTACTGGTCTGAGAAGTCTTTATGGATTTTTTGACGATTTACAAACCATTTTTCACAGTCATGAAGAACATTCTGTTCTGCTGACAGGGGTCAGTGGTTTTTCTGATATTAACGATATTTATGGTTATACATTTGGAAATAAAGTGCTTCAGAAATTCGGCAGACTTCTGAAAGAACGCTTTGCGAACAAGGGCGCACTGTACCGAATGGACGGCACAAAATTTGCGATTATCAGTCATGACCTCACACCGGAACAAATTGTCACTATTTACAAAAAATTAAAAAAAGACCTTGCACATGATTTCTATGTCGAAAAAGAACATGTCAGCATTTCTATTAATGCTGGTATTGTTCGGATTGATAATTTCAATATCAGTAAAGAAACTGTTTATTCCTGTCTCAAATATGCTTATTACGAATCTAAAAACAGAAGGCTGGGCGAACCTGTTGTTTTCGCTGATGAACTCAGTGATGATAACAGAATTTTAATTGAAAAATTAAATGTTATCAGAAACAGTGTTTCTGAAAACTGCAAAGGCTTTTATCTTTGCTATCAGCCTATCGTGGATGCCAGCACGGAAAAACTGAAAGGCATGGAAGCGTTAATTCGCTGGAAAAATGACATTTATGGAACAATACCACCAATACAGTTTATTCCAGTTTTAGAGCAAGACCCACTGTTTCCGGAGCTTGGAAAATGGATTTTACAGCAGGCAATGGAAGACGGAAAACTTATGTTGAAAAAATATCCTAATTTTATCATGAATGTCAATCTTTCTTATGCACAGCTGGAACAAAGCGATTTCGTTGAAACTGTCCTCCAGCTTCTGGAACAGACAGGCTTTCCATCAGAAAATCTTTGCTTAGAAATTACAGAACGATGCAGATTATTAGACATGTCGCTCCTGAAAAAAATGTTTAAAACATTTCGTGACCATGGAATTCGGGTTGCATTGGACGATTTTGGCACTGGCTTTTCTTCTTTGGGAATTCTTCGTGAACTTCCTGTGGATACAGTCAAAATTGACCGTGAATATGTTAAGAACGTAGAAAAAAGCACTTCCGACCAGAACACTGTGAAATTTATTTCTAATCTTGCTGATGCCTTTTCTGCCGAAGTCTGTGTAGAAGGAGTAGAAACCGCACAGATGCGTGATTTCTTAAAAACTTACGGTGTCACCAGTTTACAAGGCTATTTCTATTCTAAACCCATTCCCTTTGACCAGTTTGTAGAAAAGTACATACGGGAGAATATGAAGGAAGAACAATCTGTTTAAAAATCCCCCTGCTGAAAAGCAGGGGAATTTTTACTTGACAAATCCTGAAAAATATGTTATAATAGCATTATGCGGATGTGGTGAAACTGGCAGACACGCTAGATTTAGGTTCTAGTGTCGTAAGACATGCAGGTTCAAGTCCTGTCATCCGCACTAAGGCTCATCTGAAACCAGATGAGCCTTTTTGTTTTAATAATTTTCAGCATGAATTTCAAAGAAACTCTGAGGATGATTACATACGGGACAGACTTCAGGAGCTTGTGTTCCGACTACAATATGACCACAATTACGACATTCCCAGACTTTTACAGAACTTTTCTGAAACACTTCCTGCATTTCGATGTTTTTCAGTAAAGCTCTGTAGCGTTCTTCATGATGTTTTTCAATTGCGCCGACCATGCGGAAACGAGCAGCCAATTCTGGAAAGCCTTCTTGTTCAGCGGTATGAGCGAAATCTTCATACATATCTGTCCATTCATAGTTTTCGCCTTCCGCAGCAGCTGCTAAATTCTGTGCTGTTGAGCCGATGCCCTGTAATTCTTTGAACCAAAGTTTTGCATGTTCTTTTTCATTGTCAGCCGTTTTGAGGAAAATTTCTGCAATCTGTTCAAAGCCTTCTTTCTTAGCAACAGAAGCAAAATAAGTATATTTATTTCTTGCCTGTGATTCTCCTGCAAAAGCAGCCTGTAAATTTTTCTCTGTTTGTGTGCCGGCATAAGGATTAGAAGTTTTGGGAGCTTCTTCAATCAGTTCAAGATTGTCACCTTTTTGCTTGCAGAGCGGGCAAACAGGTTCTTGGCCGTCTTCCACTTCAAAAATTTTTCCGCATACTTTACATTTATAAGTTTTCATAAAAGCAATTCTCCTTTGGAATATAATTTATTCTATTATAACATAATTTCAGTGCCTTGTCAAGTGAATTTTGTGAAAAATAATAAAACTGCTCCGGAAATTCCGGAACAGTTTTTTCAGCGGAGATGGTGGGATTTGAACCCACGAGCCGGGATTAACCGACCAAACGATTTCGAGTCGTTCTCGTTATGACCACTTCGATACATCTCCGTCACGTCCGGAATGAACCGGACGAAAAATTTTATTTTACTTGGTAATCAATTCCGACACCTGCATAAGCACTCTTAATCAATACATCACTTGCATCAAGAGAATTGATAGCACCGTCACCATTGAAATCGTAAAGATTCAGGTAATTATCTGAGAAATTCAATTCGTCATTGCCCACACCAAGCTGAGATGCTAAATCTAAGATATATACTGCATCAATTGCATTGATAACACCATCAAGATTGCAGTCACCTGAAACAGGATTAGAATCGCTGACAAGGACATTGCAAGTATAGACATTGCCGTCATTATCTTCTGCGGTTAAAGTTGCTCTTCCTGTACCTACTGCGGTAGCACTGCCGTCTTCTGCAACGGAAATTACACTGACATCAGAAGTGGTCAGCATCATTTCACCACGGCATACAATTGCACGTTCTCCGATGCTGTTGAAAACCATACCATTGTATTTCAGACCTGTGTAAGTCGGAAAATCTACTGTCACTGTTAAAGTATCTACAGAACCATTATCAGATGTTACTGTAATAATGGAAGTACCGCTGGAAATACCAGTAATCACACCGGAAGCATCTACAGTTGCAACAGATGTATCAGAAGAACTGAAACTTAATGCACCTTCACCAGTTACTGTCGGCTGAACAGGCACGTCAGGTGATTCAATGATGACAGAACTTTCTGCAAAATCCACTTTCCTAGAGTAAAGCACGTTCATATCAACATTACCTACAATACCATTCACAGTACCTGAAGAAGTATACTGCCACATATGATAATCGCCTTTATAATTTGTTTCATCAATGTAGTGTGCAAGCCAGATTTTATATTTTGAAGAAAGATAATCCGGGTCAAGATAAGTCAGGAAATAACTTTTAGAAGAATAAATGCCTGCTTCATAACCAGCATCTACAATTGTCTGACAGAATGCTTCTGCAATAGCAGTACGCTTTGCAATGGAAAGACCGGAAGTATTTAAACGACCATTTACACCATTGCCTTCTGTTTTTTCCACGTCAAAGTAAATCGGAAGCTTAATATTATAATCTTTCAGACGTGAAATACAATAATTTGCTTCATCAATTGCTTCCTGTACAGTGATAGCCTGTGTGAAGAAATATGCACCAACATCTAAACCAGCATCCAGCGCACCTTGTATATTTTCATCAAGGTAACCATCGGGAGCGATTTGACCGCCGTCATATCCTCTGTAACCGACACGGGCAATTGCAAAATCAATTCCATCTGCCTTGACAGCATTCCAGTCAATATTGCCTTTTCCCCAATTGTACTTGGAAACATCAATACCATCCATCATAACACAATCGCTGAACTTGCTGTTATGTGTAAGAGCAGAAGCCTTTTGACCACCGGAACGTGCGACAGGCTGAGAAGCCTTTGTTTCTGCTGTAATTACTCTGAAAGTCTGAGGGTCATCTGCATTGCCTTCATAGCCAGTAATCATAGCGTCAACAATTTCTGCTTCGTCCTCAGTGGTTTCTGCACTGGTGAAATGATTTTTTATCGGGAAATAAGAAACTGCTAGCACTGCCGCCGCTAAGACAGCAGCTGTTTTCATAAACTTCATTGTAAAAAACTCCTTTTAGAGATAAGCCTTCAGGGCTTGATTGCTGTAAAAATTTTCATTCGGACAAGTTATAGTATAACATATTTTGTGATATATGTCAAGTTTTCCATCTGATTTCCGGCAATTTTCACAAACATAAAACGGCTTTTCTTGATTTTTCCTATGAAATAGTAATAAAAATGCATAAACGAAAACTTAAAAAAATTCAATTCTTTGTGTAAAATGTGAAAAACGTGTGAAAATTCACAGAAAGTTCAAAATTCGCTTGCATTTTTTACATAGATATGTTATACTAAAATTGTGCATATGTAACAGAAAAATTTCTGTTTTTCACCGGTGTCTGCGTTGCCGGTATACATCATGTCATATTATTATAATCATTTCTAAGAGGAGGAAATTTTTATTATGAAAAACAAAAAAAGTCTGAAAAACCGTCTTGCTGCTGGGCTGATGAGTGCTGCAATGCTGACTTCTGCAAGCGCATCTGCTGTAATGAGCATTCCAGCATCTGCTGCTGATAACGACTATTATGAGGCTCTGGCGTTATCTCTGTATTTCTTTGATGCAAATGCTTGTGGCAGTGATGTCAGTGAAAACTGTCTGACTTGGCGTGGTGACTGCCATGTAGAAGATGAAAAAGCTTTGCTTTCCAATGCAACAAACTTTGATTCTTCTTTCAAATCTTTAGTTGACCCTGACGGTGATGGTAAAGTAGATGTTGGCGGTGGCTATCATGATGCTGGCGACCACATTAAATTCAATTTGACAATGGGTTTTGGTATGTCTTCTCTGGCAATGTCGGAATATTTGAATCCTGGTGTTTATGAAAAGGCTGGCTGCAAAGACCATTTAATGGCAATTCTGAAAAGAAATGCTGAATACATGATGAAAACTACTTTCTTGAATAGTTCCGGTGAAGTAGCAACAATTTGTTATGTTGTCGCTGACGGTGGTGCTGACCATTCTATGATGACACCTCCTGAAGAACAGCATTATGACAGAGCGACTTACTGGCTGACTGCTAATTCCAATAACTCCGCTGCTTGTGGTGAAATGGCTGCTGCTTTAGCTGGTGCGGCTTACGTCTGGAAAGATGCAGACGCTTCCTTTGCAAAAGAATGCTTGAAATATGCTAAGGCAATTTACAATTTCGGCACACAGCACAAAGGCAATGAAATGGCTGGTCAAAGTCCTTACTATTCCACAGATGAAGACTCTCAGGACGAACTGCTTTTAGCAGAAGCATGGCTCTATATTAACGGCGAAGCTCCTAAGCCTTCCACAACTCCAAGCAATGGTCAGTATAATGGAAAATATGACTGCTACCGTTATACTTGGGATAAAGTTTATCAAGGCTATGCTGCTTTAATGTATAAAGCTACAAAAGATGCTGCTTTCAAGTCTGAACTGGAATATGAAGTCAATAACGCTGGCGGTGTTGGCGAAGGAAAATATAACGGTGATGGTTGGGGTGCTGCAAGATATAACTGTGGTCTCCAGATGAGTGCATTGGCAGCTGCTGATGGCAATAGTTCTTCTCCTTTGGCAACAGGCTCTAAATGGCAGATGGATTATATTCTTGGCGGAAATCCGTTAGGTTACAGCTTCCTGATTGGTTACGGCAACAAGTGGCCGACACATATTCATCACAGAGCTGCTAACCCTGGCGACCTTTCCGGCAACCCTGAAGCAAAATATACTCTTTACGGCGGATTAGTTGGCGGTATTGATGCTTCCGGCAATTATGAAGACCATTCTGATAAATATCAGTATACAGAAGGTGCGCTGGATTATAACGGCTGCTTTGCATTAGCATGTGCAGGTTTAGCAAATCTTTATGGTGGTTCTGACAAGGCGGCTGCAAACATCGTTTCCAGTGCTTCTGAAATTACTTATCCGTTCACATTCACATCTGAAAGTACAGTGATTGTGACACCAACAGAAACGCCTACAGAAGCAACAGAAGCTCCTACTCAGCAGACTGAAACACAGTATGTTCAGCCGACAGAGGCAACAGAAGCTCCTACTCAGTCACAGTCTGGTGAAGTTGCTGCTACTATTACAGAGAAAAAAGGCACTTGGGAAGAAGATGGCTCACCTCGTACTTACTGGGGTGTAGATACCACAAATGCTAAGAAAGTAATTGTTACTCTGAAAATTACTTCCAGCGATACAGAAGCAACAGGCTGCTTCAATCCTTCCAATGCAAAGGATTACTGGGAACCGACTGACTGGAAAGCAACTGTTTCTAACGGTACTGTCACTCTGGAATACACCCCTAAAGCTGGTGAAACATTCGTTGATGTTCACGTATGGTGGCCAAAAAATGCTGCTACACTGGTAAGTGCTGTAAAAGTAACAGATACTGTCGTAGAACCGACAGAAGCTCCTACTCAGGCTCAGACAGAAACTTCACAGCCAACAACAGAACAAATTATTACTCCTCCTACAGGTGTAACTCCTGGTGACGCAGATTGCAACGGTGAAGTAGACATTCTTGATGTCATCTCTATTAACAAGGCTATTATGGGTAAAGAAATTTTAAATTCAGCAGGCCTGTACAATATTGATTTCAATCAGAATGGTAAACCTGATTCTGACGAATCTATGAAAGTCCTCAAATGTATTGTAGGTATGATTTCACAGAACCAGCTGTTTGACTAATCTTAAAAAATTGCCTCCGGTTTTGTGCCGGAGGCTTTTCTTATTTGCTTAATAATAATTTTTCAGCTTTAAATTGTGGTTTGATGAAAGTTTCCTGTTTATTTGTCAAGTAATTTTTTTGCTTCTTGACATCAAATAAAAAATATGTTATAATAAGTAAAATCATTCAGAAGGGAAGGGAATTTTTTGAAAAGACGAAATCAGGAATATGATTATGACTATCAGGATTATTCAGAGGGCGCACCGCCTGACCGGAAACCTATTTTAATAATTGGTATTATTCTCGGAGTACTTTTGCTGATAGCTGGAGTGATTACAATTCTCTATAGAACATCTCATAATCCGGAAGAAACAGTGATTGCATTTTGTGATGAAGTCAATGCCGGAGAGTATAAAAGGGCTTTTCGTTATGTTGACCCCTCAGAAACAAAAGCAATTATGGGATTATTAAATTTCACCGATGATAAAATCCCTAAACAGGTATTAACATTAGCAGGGCATTTTTTGCCGTTCCTGTCTGATATGGCGAATATGAAACTTTATCCGGAAGTGATTGACAGCAGTATCAATGGCAGAAATGCAGTTGTTACGATTCAGCTCGAAAATCTGAATGGCTATTATGATGTTCATCTTAAGCAAAGAGCATTAAAATGGTACATTCATCATGTTTCCATTTCAGAAAAAAAGCCTGTTTCTATTCCAGATGAAGCACAGAATACGTAATGAAAAAGCCCTCCGGCAAATACCGGAAGGCTTTTTTAATAGATTAAAATCATAGGATTTTCGGCATCGTTAAGCCAGTAAAGAATATCAATCATATCAGACTTTGGAACAGCCACACATCCGGCTGTATAACTTCCAGTCATTACATGCAGGAAAATTGCTGACCCTGCATAAGGGACAACCGGATTCATATTATAATCAATAACAACACTATAATGATATGCAGTTGGATAATCTGCTAAATGTTCTGCACTGTTCCAAGTGACAGAATCACTTTCCACCCACTGATTATAAAATTCGGATTCAGGGTCATCTACAAAATAACAGTTAGAATTGATTTTTCGATATTCAATGTTTAAAGTATCCAGTTCTTCCGTTCCAAAAGCAAATCCTAATGGAAAAAAGCCTTTTGGAGTACGATAATCACCTTCACGGCTTTCAGAGCTGACACCATTTTTTCCGACAACACCATAAGTATGGGAATATTCTGACCAGCCTGTTTCAGACTTTTCAACCAGAAATACTTCTGCATCTCTATAAGAAGAACGTACAATAATGACCTGACCAGTATCTGTTAAATCTTCTTCAGTTAAACCGCCTTCTGTCAAATAGGGCTTAATTGCTTCATAAGAAAATTCTGTTTCAGATTCCGTTTCAGTTTCAGAAGGCAAAACGTTTTCAAGAATAATTTCTAAAGAAAATCCTGTCTCTGTTTCAGATTCCGTTTTTACTAAGGGAGCAGTTTCTGGAGCAGTATCTAACTGTGCTTCTTCCTTCTCTTCTTGAGTGGAAGGAGTGAATGTTTCCTGTGTTGTACCGCAGGCACTGTATAACAGAACTCCTATCAGTAAAGGTATCCATAATTTTTTATGCATTATCAATCTTCCTAAAATTTAATATAACTGTCATCTGTATCAGCTTATATATCGGAGATGCGGTCTATTTTTACGACATAGCCCATATTGGAGTCTTTATAATTAGAATAATTTGATACATCTGGTGTATCATTCAATGACCATGCAATACTATCAGGAGGCAGCCACATCATAAGATAAGGTTCACGAATAAGCGAACCATTTTTTTTATACTCATTTATGTCATATCCGGAGGGTTCACTAATCCCCAGTGAAGCATGATAATACCAATGTGCATTATGATTCATCAGCCAAGAATTATCTGAACCATCTGCCCAATAAAATGTAACTGTCATTGCATTTGTATCAATTTCAGAAGTAGCTCCAAGCCAGATATATTTTAAATCTGGTAAAGAAGTTTTGGCTTGATTAATAGCTTCTACTACAGCATACCATTCTTCTTCAGAATGAACAGATGCTAAATGACCACCCATTTCCTGTGCCTTTTCTTCAGCATTTTCCCAAGTATATTTTCCAGTAATGACCATATAAGAGGGCGTGGAAGCTTCTGTTGGAGGTGGTAATGTTGCAGGAGCTTGTGTTGTATCAGGAACAATTACTTGAAATGTCTCCGGCGATGTGCTGGTTTGAGAAGAATTATTTTGATATGAAGTATTATCAGCAATATTGATACGACCTTTAAACATGGGAAAAATTACTAAGTAGATGGCTGCTGCTAAAATAACTAGTATTAAAAAAATAATAGCAACAATAATTCCAGTATGGTAAGAGTGCGGTTTATTAAAGATTACTTGCTGATTAGAATAAGAAGAATCAGGAGGATTTTCTATCTTTTCAGGAAAGTCAGCAGACTGCACTGAAGCATCAGTGTTTTCATTCTTTTCAAGAGAAACAGCAGACTGCACTGAAGCATCAGTGTTTTCATTTTTTTCAAGAGAAACAGCAGACTGCACTGGAGTATCTGGTTCTTCTATCCATGGGGAAGAAAAGTCTACTTGTTCTATTTTTTCACCGTCACTGAAAGCATCATCATTCCAAGGTGTGGAAAAGTCAATGCTTTGAATTTTCTCATCATGTGAAAAATTATCTGGTGCAGAAGTCTCTGGGGTTGTCCAAGGAGAAATATCGTTTTGTTTTTCCCCACCTTCCGGAAGATGATATTTATCGTCCATAATAGCCTCTTTTTATTTAAATTATTTCATAATTAACTTTCCACGTTCCAGAAGGCGAAGTTCTCCTTCCTGTGAGACGATAGCCGGAGTAAAGCCAGCAAGTACACAAACAGAAGTATTTCCGGAATTTTCAAAGTCAAAAATATTTTTAAGTGTTTCCATTCCGCCCATACCTTGACCAGTCATTAAATTTCGGTAATAGTAGGCATTAGGATAAGCTTTTCCGTGAATAATAACAATAGCAGCACGCATTTCATCACTTTCCTGAAAATCAAGGTCTCCTGTCATATTTTCACGGACATTATAAAATTCTGCATCTGGCTGGTTATCGAGTTCTGCATCACTGACAGCAATTTTCATATCTGGAGAGAGTTCTGAAATAGTTTGCTGTTTTTGTTCTTCTTTTTGCGCTTCTTCCTGAACAGTTTGTAATTGTAAACGAAGTTCAGAAAGTTCTGATTGCAAAGAATTTAATTCAGATTGTTTTGTATTTAAATCTTGATTTGCTTTTTCAAGCTGAATTTTTGTTGACTGAGCAGATTCAAGTTGAGAATGGAGTGTTTGGAGTTCTGATTCTTTCGCTTGCAAATTCTGCTGATATTCCTGTTCAAGTTGAGAATGTTTTGTTTGTAAATTCTGTTGATGTTTCTGTTCGAGTTGAGAGCGAAGGGTTTGTTCTTGCTGGAGCTGTTCTCTAAGAGAGTTCAATTCAGCGGAATAATCTGGAATTTCTCTGTTTTGAAGCTGTTGAATTTCAGCATTTTTCTGACTGAGTTGATTATTCAGTTGGTTGATTTCAGCTCTAAGTGCTTTCAATTCAGCCGAAGAAGTTGTTTCGAGCGGAGAGAATTCGTCTTTATCCTGACTGGATTCTGGATTCAATTTTTTATGAAGATTTTGAAGCTGGTCAGGATTTGGGAGCTGTTCAATCTGATTTTGCAGTCTACGGATTTCTCGTTTTTTAGCATTCAGTTCTTCCTGCAAAGCTTGGGTCATGGGGTCGCCTTTTGCAGAGCGCATATTAGAAATAATTGTTTCTTGGTTTCGGAGTTCTTCTTCTTTTTGCAAAAGTTCATCTTTCAGCCGTTTGGTTTCTGCCTTTTCCTCATTCAGTTCCTGTTTCAGCTGGTTAATGCGGGTTTCCTTTGCTTCCAGAGAGCCGGAACTGTCAAATTCCGCACGCTGAAACTTTGCATTTTGTTTTTGAAGTTCAGCGTTTTGTGTTTTAAGGGATTCAATTTCAGCTTTGAGTTCTTTATTTTCTTTTTTAGGTTCATTCGCTTTCAAAAATTTTTTACCCTGACGGGAATTCTGAAATTCTTGAAGCTGTTCTTCGAGTTTTTCCTTTTCTTCTTGAAGAGTGTTAGCATATTTAGCAAGAGAATCTCTTCCACTGGTAACTTTTTCTAAAGTATCTTGTAATTTGGAATAATTTTCAAGAACATTACGGTTTGCTTCGACAGTTTGAACTAACTTATCACGCTGAGTGGTGATTTTTTCAAGTTTTTCTTCTGCATTGGCACGTTGATTTTGCTCATGAATAAGATTGCCTTTGACCTGTTCAAGTTCCTGCTGGAGCATTTTCACATCTTCACCAGCGAACATATTGCTTGTTTGATTCAGAAGTTTATTATATCTCTGGGATACTATTTTGAAATTTCGTTCCAGTTCTTCTTTTTCATTCTGGAGCATAAGTTCATTTGCGCTGGTAGTAGTTCCTATAAAGGTATTATAACATTTTGTATAGAAAAGCAGATAATAATAAATATGCTGAAAAATTTCTTTAAACCTTTGGTTATCATTCTTTATCCAATAAATTTCACTGGCACAGGTTTGGGCATGTTTAGTTAGAAATGATATATCTGACGGATTGATTTCATTTTTTACCTTATCAAGAATGGTTTTATCTGGCTTTGTGCCATATTTAAGCTCATTAGGAATTTTTATCATTATAATCACCTCACTTTATAGGTTTCCAGATTAAAATTCTGACTGCATCCAGAGGTTAATATATCTACTGTTAAGTTCTTCATAAGCAGATTTGAGTTCTTTGTTTTCCTGCTGGAGAGCATTTAATTCAGCAGAATTATTAAAAGTTTTTTTCTCTTCAAGTTCATTTTGAAGGTCATTGATTCTTTTCAGAAGATTTGCATGTTGTTCTTTTAGTTTTTCAAGTTTTTCTTCTGCATTGGCACGTTGATTTTGCTCATAAATAAGATTGCCTTTGACCTGTTCAAGTGTCTGCTGGAGCATTTTCACATCTTCACCAGTGAACATATTGCTTGTTTGATTCAGAAGTCTATTATATTTCTGGGATAACATTTTGAAATTTCGTTCTAGTTCTTCTTTTTCATGCTGGAGTAGTATAAGTTTATTTGCGTTGGTAGTAGTTTCTATAAAGGTATTATAACATTTTGTATAGAAAAGCAGATAATAATAAATATGCTGAAAAATTTCTTTAAACCTTTGGTTATCATTCTTTATCCAATAAATTTCATTGGCACAGGTGTGGGCACGTTTAGTTAGAAATGATATATCTGACTGATTGATTTCATTTTTTACCTTATCAAGAATGGTTTTATCCGGCTCTGTGCCATATTTAAGCTCATTAGGAATTTTTATCATTAATAATCACCTCACTTCAAAATATCAGAGATAGAGCAGGTTTAATTTATTGTGCAGTTCAGAAATTTGTGATTCAATTTGAACAATCTGTTCTTGGACGGTATGAGAAGTTTGTGCATTTTCAGCAAGTTTCTTTTGCAGGACTGGAAGTTGAAAATCGTCAGTTTCAGGAGTTAAAGCGGCAATGAATTCAGAAAGACAGTTCTGTTCAAGCTGGAGAAAATGCAGTTCCTGAGAAAGTTCTGTTTTGGAAATTTGCGCTTGCATAAGTGCCTGTAGAAGGGGAATGGCTTCTTCCTGCGGAGAAGAAGGGGCAGAAGGTTCAGAAGAATCTGCATTTTGAATTTGCATTCGGAGATTGCGAATGACTTCATAACACTGCTGTAAATTTGCCTGTGACTGGAGGGAAGACTGTGCAAGCATTTGATTTTGATTGCGGAGTTCCCAGTTTTCTCTTTGAAGCTGGAGAAATTCTTCCTGTGGAGAAGAAGACTGTTCTGGCTGGACAGCAATTTCTGTTTCTGCCTGCCGAAGTTTTTCTTTGGCAGAAGAAGCTTCTTCTTTTAATTTTTTTATGGTAGCATAGCTATTTTCAAGGCGTTCACCAAGATTGTGACAGCGTGAAGTGAGTTCTTGTATTTGCGATTTGAGAGAAGTAATTTCTTGTTCTTGCTGTGGCTGACGATTGACAGCGGAAGCAGAATTTTGCAGTTGATGGCGAAGTTTCGCAATTTCTGTATGAAGGTCATCATTTTCAGCGGAAAGAGATTTCCAAGTTTTAAAAATAGTACTTTCATTGACTTTTGTCCGTTCAAGCTGTTGCCGTAGAGAAGTTAATTCTTCCTGAATAGAAAGTGTATCAGCATCTGAAGGCTGTAATTTTTCAGCATAATGAGTATAGAGCTGATAAAGATAGATATAATTTTTATACCAGCGAAGCTGTTCCGGTTCTTCTAAAATTTGCAAAGATTTACAAGCATTTTCTGCATTGGAATAGAATGTGCCAAGAACCGGACGGGTAAAGAAATTCTGAAGCTGGTTAATTTTGTCACTGTCCGGCAGAAGAGCTTCATACAAGGGTTTTTGGGGTGGAATGCTCATGCGGTTACCTCACTTAAAACAGGATTACATAAAATCCTCTTGCAGGGTCTGATTTATAGTTTCAATTTGTTCTTCTGTCTGCTGTAATTTTTCCTGTAAATCTGAAATTTTACGATGATTTTCAGAAAAGCGTTCCTGTATGGAAGCTAGTTCAAAAGCTTCTTCTTCCGGATGAATCGTAGAAATAAATTCAGACAGGCAGTTTTTTTCAAGTTCCAGAAAAGCGATTTCAGAAGAATATTGTTGTTGTTTCTGCAAAGCTTCTGCAAGGTCTTTGAGCAGTTGATTTGCTTCAGACGGCAAAGTAGTATTTGCAGAGGATAGTTGCTCTTGAAGTGCAGCATTTTGCTGGCGCAGATTTTGAATTTCCTGCTGAAGTGCAGACAATTCTGTAGAACGATTATTTTCTAAAGGTACAGTCTGAGCATCTTCCAGCTGTTCTTGCAAGTCGCTGACCTGAGCATTTAAACGCATATTTTCAATTTGAATGTTATCAAATTTGAGTTTGAAATTGTCAAATTGAGAACGGATTGTATGGTATTCATTTTGCAATGCACGATATTGCTGTTCAAGTTGCTGGAACTCTTTTTGATTACCGCCACCGTTGTTTTCCAGTTCTTTGGCTTTTTTAGCATATTTTTGAAACAGCGCACGATAGCCGAAGAACTGATAAGTAGATTTTGCAAAGGAATCTTTCATTTCCTCCGTCCAGTCACGATGAATTTCTACAGTTGCACGGGCTTGTTTTGCCATCTGGTCAAGGGCTTCTTCTGAAAAGTTATTTTTAAATTCACTAGGGGAAGGATACTTCATATTGTTTCGTCTCCATTCTTGGCAAATGTGGATTCAATTTGTTCAGAAAGCACTTCCTGCTGTTCGTCAAACTCTGCAATTATTGTCTGTACCTGTTGCATTTCCAGTTCATTTTGCTGAAGTGCATCTTGAAAAATTTGCATGGACAGAACAGCGAAAGAATGTTTTTGATGAGGGAATGCACCTGAAATAATATCTTCTTTTAATTTTTTAATTTTCTGATGGAGAATCTGCTGCTGGTGTTCCAGCTGATGAAGCTGTTTCAGTTGTATCTGTTTTTTCGCTTCCAGTTCTTTGAGCTGCAATTGCAGAGCAAGCATTCCGGCAGAATGATTTGATGAAGAGGGAATAGCTCGAAGGTCAGCAAGTTCTTCTTCCTGTAGGGCATTCTGCATGTAAAGTTTTAACAGCCGGAAACTTCTGTCTTGTAATTGAATGCGCAGGATATCCAGTTCTTTTCGGGAACGGCTGACTTCCTGTTTCATTTGAACGGATTCTTTTTGGAAGGTATGAATTGTATGGGAAAGGGAATCTAATTCTTTTTGATACGTTTTTTGTTTTCGTTCAGTATCCTGTTTCTGCTGCTGGAGCATGGCATAGCAAGCCAGCAGAGCAGTGCAGGCATCTTCCGTATCTTCCTGAACGGTTTGACTGCTGAGAATGGTTTCTGCAAGAATTTCGGCTTCATTCCGGAAACGAGAAAGCAGAGTTTCATCTAAATCAGCAGATAATTTTTGTATTTTTTCCATAAAATTGTATCTCCGTAGAAAGAGTAATTAGCAGAAAGACAGAACACCTTTTTTGCGAAGAGTGTAGCTGCCGTCCTCCTGTAGTTCAACTACTGCGGAAAGTACGCTGTCAAGTCCGTATTTTCCGTTTCCATCTGCAATATTGCGAAGGTCAAAAACAGGGGCAAGTACTGCAAGATGACTGTAAGTTTCCTGTTGTTTTTCAAGATTAACAAAACGGTAAGGATTAGGATAACATCTGTCCTGAATAAGAATGATATGTGCCTTGCGTTCTGTATCTTCATAGAAATCGGGCTGAATGCCTATTCCGCTGGAAACAGAGAGGAATATTGCCTGATTGTATTGCTGGTCAAGAATATCAAGCATTTCTTCAAAAGAAATTGGCATTTCTCCAGATGGAGCAGATGGAGAAACTGGTGCATGAAATTCTGGCACAGAAGCATTAACAGATTTTTGCTGTTGTTGCTGTTGGATATTATTTTGAAGAGTAGACAGCATATCAGCAAGGGAAGCATATTGTTGTTGAAGCATGTCTGTATTTTGCTGAAAAGATTCCTGAGCAGCTTGCAGTTTCCGAAGGGTAGAGTCATGATATTCAAGAGATTCTTGTTGCTTTCTGATTTCCTGAGTCAAAGCGGAAAGTTCTTCACTGCTATAAGAGGATTGTGTACGTTCAATTTGAATATCTGCAATATCGCTGATAATTTTTTCATGATTTTCCTGAAGGGAAAGAATTGCATTTTTTTCAGATTGTTGATGAGCTTGGATTTCATTAAGCTGAGTTTCCAGACTCTGAATTTTTCTTACATTTTCATCTGATATATTTTTTTGACGTTCCAAGCTGATGTTTGCATCAGATAATTTTTTTAAGAGAAGAAAGCACAATATGCCTGCAATCAGAGCGATACCGCAGCCCACTCCTCCGACAATATAAGCACCTACAGGTGTACTTTGTGCAGAAATTTCAGGAACAGCAATTGTTTCCAATGATTCCTGCATTTTTTGTTCAGAAATGGCATCAATTGGGCTGTCTTGAATTTCCTGAGCATTTATATCAGCATCTGTGTCTGTTTCTGTACTGTTATCTTGATAAAACTCTAGCATAATCAATCCTTTCTCACTTCATGCAAATCATGAAGTAATTCACAGCATACTGTACTAATTTTCCAAGCCATACTTTTTGCAGCCAGCTGACAGATTCATTTCCTTTTGCCTGTGAGAGTGTTTCCTGCCAGAAAGCACCGGCAGACTGAGACAATACATTACGCAGCTGTGCATCTTGAAGAATATCCGGTACACTCCATTTTTTGGCTTCACGTAAAGAGGGAAGCTTAAAAATTTCAAGCAAATTTTGGTTTTCGTCAATCCATAGGTTCAGCATTTCCTGAAACATTTTTGAAGAGGGCATAGCCTGCTGCATTTGTGCGAGCCATTCAGGAGACTGAGAATTTCCTGTTTTTTGGGGAATTCTAGAATAAACAGCCCATTCAGCCGGATGCATTGTCATTTTGTCAGGGTCTCCCATTACGATTGTTCCGAACAGTTGAGAAATAGCACTATTAGAAGTGGTTTGTTCTTCTTCTCCTTTAGAGCTGTCCTGTAAAAAATCATTGTTTGCAGTTTCCGGTGTTTTTGTAATAGAAGCGGCATTAGGATTCATTGCAGGGGAAGATGGTACAGAAACAGGTTCAGGAGCTGGAACAGGAGCGGAAACTGGCATAGACATTTTTACCATTTGGGAAGAGAAAGAAGAAAAATCGTCCTCATCGTCATCGTCATCATCTAAGATAAATGATTTGGAAGATATTGGAGTATCTATTTCTGTAGGTTTTTCTTTCTCGTTTTCATCATCATCATCGTCATCATTCAGAAGTGAAGAAATGGAAAAAGAAGATTGGACAGGAGTTGTTTCTGGTTCTGGCTTTGATTCTGGTATAGAAATAGTTTCTGGTTCTGGCTTTGATTCTGGTATAGAGATAGTTTCTGCTTCAGCCTTTGGTTCTGGTTCAGAAACTTGTTGTACAGGCTGTTCGGTTTCGGAGGTTTCCTTTGCAGAATCAGCATTCAGTTGTTTTTGCCGGTTGTTCAGCGTTTCAATTGTCTGATGGAACTCATTATCATTTTGTTCATTGATTTTCTGCATATCTTCAGCAGAAATCGCCATATTATCAAATTCGTCATCATCCCAAATATCTGTCATGATTCATTTCCTCCTTCCGCTGGTGTTAAATCACAGTCAAACTGTCCCAGATATCTTTGTTTGCTGTCAAATATCTTGAAATAAAGCATATAATGATAGGGGAGTTTTTCAGGAATTTCCAGTTTTAAAGAATTTCTGTCTAAAATAGCATTGCTCATTCCAACAGAATATTCACTTTGTTTTGCTAAAATGCTCAAGTTGCTTTGTCCTTTTTTCTGTTTTACCAGAATTTCAGGAAATGAATTGATGAAAATCAGATTTTCATTGCTATAATATTTTTCGGCAGGACGATAAGGGTTTTCAGCTGTTCTGTCCTGATAAGTATATTGCATAGAGAAAACCCAGCCTTCATCACGTTTTGACCATGTTTGAGAAAGAATTTTTGCTTTTCCGGAAGCAACCAGTGCAGCAAATTCTTCACTGAGTGGTGCAGGCATGATATATTCTTCTGCGCCGTCTGCTGAAGTAATTGTACGAACAGTACCTTTCCATTTTCCAGTATGAATTGCAGCATCTTTTGGAAGACAAAGGGCAGTTTCTGCATAAAGTGGAAATTGTTGTGCCTGCGCCTGACGTGCAGTTTCTTTCAGAGCAATGGTATAAGAACGAATAATTTGTGTTTCATAGGAAGTACGGGTAATCCGGAAAGAAAAGCCTTTTAAATTCTGATGTGTTGTTTGAAAAATTTTTTCTGTCTGCTGAAAGATATCTGTATCTTTTCCAGGGTTCAGGATACCTTGTTTTTCATCATTTCTGTCTTTATCGGTCATTTGTGTATGAATACAACTAGTTAAGGCAGTCTGATATGCAGAACCACAACAATAGAAAGATAACATCGGATAATTATCTTCTTTCCATTCTCTGCATTCCGAGAGAAATTCTGCTGTCAGCTGACAGAATATCATCCAGTCAACAAAGTTGCTTTTATACAGAATCCGCATCGGATGATGTTTCATTTTTTTGGAAATATAAATTTGATAAGCTTGCTGATTCCATTCGCATTTGTCCAGAAGCTGACAGATAATCTGATAAATTGCTTCATATGAAATTTGTGGCTGTGTGCAAAGTGGGGCAAGCTCTTTCATCAAAAGGATACTGCGCTCTGTTTTCACAAAAAGTGTGGAAAAATCATTCAGAAATCCTTCAAGAGAAGTATCCGGATTCTGACGGCAATACCAAATATGCTGAAACAGAATGCTGGTTATTTTCTGTGCTAGTCCTGAACTAAAGGAAAAAGGAAGTTTTCTCTTCGCAAGAAGTCTGTAATTTTTTTCCTTTTTTTGATAGAGAAATAATTCCTGTAAGCCGTCACTGGTATCAGAAGACACAAGCATATAAGAATAAGCACTGGAAGTATCAGACAATTTAAATGTTTCTTTTCCAGCAAAGCGTACCGGCATAGGCTGATTGCCAAGCAGGAACATCTGTGGATTGGTTTCCATTAGTCATCACCATCTTTCATAATTTGATAAAATTCATATTTCTGCATGAACTTTTGGGACAATGTCCAGAAAGTTCATGCAGAACAGAGATTATGCTTATGCATTACCAAGATAGGTTTCAATTGCAAGGTCAATCATTTTCAGTGTAAAGATGTTGTAAATCATGCGTGGCTGGTCAAGCAGGTCAGGGTTATCATTGCAGACATTTGACCAGATAGAACCGATTTGCGTATGGAACGCATTCAGCACAGCAGGATTTTTCAGAATACCTGTTTTACCAGAGAGGTAAATATGTTTTTGAGAATCCTGTGTAGAAATAAAGGGTAACATGATATCTAATGGGAAATTGCGAGTTTCACCAGTTTTAGGATTTGTTTTCGGAACGTAACGTTTCATCAGCATTGTAGAAAGAGCATCTGTAAACTGTTCTACAGATTCCGGTTTTAAGGAATCAAGTGTTTCGTCATCATCACCATCGTCATCATCTTCCAAAGACCATGAAGAAACAGGATGTTTTTTGGCTTTTGCAGTTTTGACAGCAGGAATCGTACTGGGGTCAGAAAGTTTATCCAGTGTTGTCAATGCATTTGCAATTTCGATTTTTTCTGTATTTTCAGCTGGAATGAACAGCAGTGTAACTTCACTTTTATCATCTGCCTGAAGGTGCATCATTGTTTTGATGGCTTTAAGCATAATTTTGCTGTCAGTCACATTACCTTTGATGTTAGCAAGATTACCACAACAGGTGGGTTCTGCAATAGTGAAAGCCTGTGCAGTACCGCCATACAGATAGATGGTCAGGGATTTGTCCAGTGAGGAGAATGTCAATGTGTTGCGGATTTTTTCACCAAGTACGTTAAACAGGAATAACAGTTTGAATTGAATCATTCGGACAAAGTTAATATATTCAGGATTGACTGCATTTTCTGAATCACCGGCATGAACAACTGCCATATTAAAGATTGCATCATAATTCAGACCGTACTGTTCAATCATAGTCAGAATTAAAGTTTTGGCAGTTTCAAAACTGGTGTTATAATAATGATGCAGGCTATTGACCAGACCTTCAAGCGTTTTAGAATTTGCGTTTTCGTTTGTCTGATTCCACATATCCATGAAAAGTTTTTTCGCATTGATATCGAAAATACCGCCGGATTTTACAACCAGATGACGGAAAAAGGCAAGAATACTGCTTGTCATAATCTGCTGACCAGCATAACGAAGAGAGAAGGAATCTGCTGGCTGGTGCTTGACTTTAAATTCTTCTTCATCATTGATGGTAAAGTCGTAAGTACCATCACCACCGTCTGTAATGACAGAGAAACGAGGTTTTGCGCCGGGTCTGTCTTTTTCATAAGTGAAAAGGGAATTGGCTTCTGTTTCATATCCGTCAATTGTGATAGTGGATTCCATGCCTTTCGGAAGGAAGCCGAGAATATACTGTTTGGCTTCTGTCCAGACATTTCCAAGCTGTTTTGCATAGCTGGGAGCTGGTACAGAGAAACGAATATGGATATCACCGCAGTGTTTTTGATAGCAGTTAAGAACAGTATGAAGAATAATGCTCTTCATAAATGTTTTGACATTTCGTTCCATAATGGCTTTATTGGCAGGGTCATTAGAAATTTTGAGGTCACTGTACAAACCAATAACATCGCCCATATTACCGCCGTCAGCGTCCATCAGGCTCATGATTTTATCCAATACAGCACCTTCTACATTCGGAACAAAACCGTCCTGATAGGGGTTGACTTCCTGATTGGGGGAGATAACATGAGTATAAGTCATAACCATAGAGGAGAATTTACCACAGCCTTTGCCATATTTTTTGTTATGGAATTCAGGAATATAGCACAAGTTGGAAGTCATGTTGAAATTCTTTTTTGGAATACCGGGGATAATTGTACTTTGAAGTTCTGCTTCACCGTGATAAGGGTAACTGATACCGCCGACAGCGGGTTTCAATGCAATAATAGAATTACGTGTACCAAAGTCTACACCGACTTTTGATTCTGTGGTGTAATTAACTGCACAAGGCTGAGGATTTTTCATAATGATACAGCCGAATTCTTTTCCGTCCAGACTGATGTCAGGACCTGTGCCGTTCTTGCCGTTGTAAACCATATGGATATAACGTCCCCAGATGTCGGAAGTAGCTAACATAATTTCACAGCGGTTGACTTCTGCCTGATGGTCCATTGGTTTGGTACTGCGTGACTGGAAGTCTAATTTTTTACCTTTGATATAGAAATCTACACGAGAACCAAGCGGAGAATTGGGGTCACCATAACCTTCGCTTCTTCTTTGCTGTGCTTTTTCCTGTGTGTTGTCAAACTCTGTGAATTTTGCATAGAAATAGTTTTTCCATAAAGAATCGCCTTTTTTAACAGAGCCATAATCTTGGTCAGCAATGAAATCAACATAAGGGAAGACGGTTAAAGCAGGCAGGATAAAGAAGTCAAATTTTTGAATTTTATCAGCAGGATATTTTTTCACAAATTCGCTAGGCCCTAAGCTTTTGAGGTTATCCAGACGAATTTTTACATAAAGGTCAGCAGTATCGTCTAAAATGCCGGCAGTCGGGTTAGATTTGTCTGTATAGAAGCTGACTCTTCCATAGTCTTTAATTTCTGCCTGACGTTCTTCCAGCAGTTTGGTAAAGGCAATTGTAACTGGAACAGAATAGATATGACTGACAGTTTTTTTGCTCTTATTGCGGAAGCCGTTTTTCTGTGCAGGAGTCAGAAGTGTATCATGTGCAAAGCGAACACCTTCATCTGTTTCGCCGCAGTCTGTCCACATGATGTATTCTGTAAAGATATCAATTTTTTCAGCTCGTTTCTGGTCAGGAATGCAGTCAATCAGGTATTGTCTTCCAGTTTTTTCAGACTGTAAGGAATGCAAGCCTTCTTCGAGAGGATTTGCAATATTATAAAGCAGGTAACAGCTGAAAGTATTTACATTTCCGCCCTGCGCACTTGCTGTATAGGGGCAGGAAAGACGTAAGAGAATATTTTGTGTGACAGGAATTTCATCAATTTCAGTCAGAACCGCTTCAGGGTCAGAAGAAGAATCTTTAATTTGAAGTGCATGGCGGTCTTTTCCAAGATATTCAATGACACATTTTGAGCCGTCAATGCAATCCAGACCAGCTTCACTTTCTTCGTTCATCAGATTGTTAAAACGTGCTAAACAAAGCGAATTGCTTCCAGTACGCATAGAAAGCATGAAAGGAAGATTTTCACACTTGACAACAGCACCTTTATCCACTTCATAATCTCTGGAGAATGTAGAAGCATTTCCGGCATCGTCCTGAATCTTGACAGAAACAATATATTTTTTAGTCGTTTCGTTGTATTCCACATTCATAGAACCGGGGACAAGTTTAAGGTCTTGCTTATTGATATTCCGAAGCATGTCTTCACTGAACGGGAAAATTGCTTTATAGCCTTTCATTTTGTCGGAAGAAAAGCTTGCATTTTGTGTTTTGCGGACATCTACAACCTGATGCGTATCTGTCCAAGCCTTATAATTGACTCTGATGCTGGTATCTTCCTCAGCGATTAACAGCAAGTTGTCATTAAATACGTTACTGGTGACAGCTTCACGGCGGTCAGGGTCCATCGGGTCACTGCGTACAAGCATGATAGCAGTAGCATGTGTTTCATTGTCTGTCAGGTCTTTGAAACCATCTGCCATGTCAAATTTGTTAATATCCAGTGAAATTTGTCCGTAGTAGGTATCATGATTGTAAATTTGAATATAAAATTTTCCATTTGCAGGCTGACCATCAATAAATGCCGGCTTTGTATCAAGTTTGATATCATGGGTGGCATCATGATAACGGAATGTCAGCTCATTTGCTTCCACGCAGTTTTCAGAAGAATCAATTTCAGGCGGATTCATGTTTTTTACTTTTACAAGAGAATAGCCTTCTACCAATGTACTGTTGGGGTCATTCAGTTTTTTGTCTTTAGTATGAATAGTTCTCAGGAAAGGCGGATTTGGAATGGTAACAATATTTTCTTTTGTGTAAACTTTTGGAGCAGCTTTTTTCAGCACACCGTTGACATTGAAAGAAACGGCATAACTACAGCTGTTTGCTTCTTCTTTGAGGTTCTGACCGTTTGGAGCAGGGATAATCTGAATTTTATTATTTGCGACTAATTCTGCAAAGTTTTCGCTGAATGGTGCAACAACAAACGGATTACCGACAGCAGTACGGAAAATAGTTGTACCATCTTCACCCCACATCCAGTCACGGATATCTTCACGTTCGTTATGTTTAATTTTTAACAGAATGTCGTTATAAACATTACAGCATTTAATTTTATTAGAAGCAGTGTCATGCATTGCAATTTGAGCAACGTCATTGACGGTGTCAATAATGACTTCTGTTCTTTGTGCGCTGAGAGCCATAGAACGAATGCTCTTGACAACAGGGTCAAAAATCAGATAGCCACAATTATGGGTGATGTTATTATTATCACGGTAGCCGACATAAATATAAGAAAATTTATCATTGCCGTTTGCATCAACAGAAGTAGCAGAGAAACAGCCTTTGACTACTTTATCATCACTGGTAAACAGAGGGAGACTTTGTGTATCTGTGTTGTCTGTAAAGAACAGATTTTTTCCGTCAAGTGTATGGTCTGTGCATTTTGCAGGGTAGTCTGTCCGGTAAGGGAAGAACTGACAGTCAGCGTAATCATCTTTATCACTGACAATGGTGATGATTGGGAAATTATAGCATCTTTTCACATGGTCAGCATCATAGATTTTATGGAAGGGGAAAGGGGTTGTGCCACCACTGATTTTGAGATACATGGTAACTTCATAACCGCCGGTTGTGCCATGCTTTTTGACTTCACAGGAATAGAAGCTGGTAGAACCGTTTAATTCAGCAATTCTTTGCACAAGGTCTTTATGCAGAGGCGGTACAATGACAATGGTATCTGGAATATTTGTACCCAGTCCAAGAGCATTTCTGTCATTGACTTTACAGTAGCCAAATACATTAGCTTTGCCGTTTCCGTCATTGAAGTTCGTATTGGCATTTGCTAACAGCAGTTGTTCAGAAAAGAGTTTGATACCGCCGATACCGGGAATTTCCGGAACTTGAATGGAAGTCAGAGGGGGTTTTCCTGCCATAGAGTCTATAAAACGAATTGGATGATAGCTGAAAACGATTTTTTTAGAAGCGTTTGTCACATCAGGATAAAGTCCCGTGAGCCATAAGGAAAGAAACTGTGCATAGACATTACCAGCAAGATTATTCTGCTGCATTGCATAGTAAAGTGCCAATGGTGCAAGAGAATTAGAATCTAAGAATTTTTTCAGGCTTGCCATTGTAAAATCATTTTTACCAGCATCCCAGCCGAAAAGCTTTTCTAACACACGTTCATCAATCATGTTGCGGGGATAAATGCGCAAAGTAGAATTTTGATAAGCATAGAATGCAATTGGCAGGGAAATCGTTGTATTCTGTTCTTCTGTCTGTACACAGATTTCTGTAATAACCGGAACGGTTTTAGAAGGGTCAGTAATGCCTTCCATTGCTCTTGCCATATCTCCGGCAAGCTTGACAAGGTCAGTATTATTATCATCATACTGGCAGGCATTCAGGTAATCAAATTCTCTGGCACGAATGTCAGTATCGTTATATTCTGACAGAATGACATTTGCTAACAGAATTAAATATTTACGAAGATATTTAAATTTTTCAATATCAGGATTTCTCACAAATTCAGCTGTATCAAAATCTTTGATTGTCTGGTAAAATTCAATATAAGCTGTGGTGGTATTCCATGCTTCATAAGTAGGCGTGGCAGAATCGTTCTGTGTCCACTGGGAAAGACTGGACTTCAGCGTTTTTAAAGAGATTGCATTTGTACCAAGCTGTGCGCCGGCAGTAAAATAATCAGGAAAAATTAAACTCATGTGAAAAAACCCCCTTAAGTTTTATTATCTGCGAGGTAATACTCAAAGATACGGACAATCATGTTATTGGCAAGCTGAACCGCTTTGCTGGGATTATCGCCTCTGAGCTTAGTAGTAATTTTTTCTTTTTTCAGTTCCTGTTCACCACCGGAACGCTTGAAACGATAAGTCGGGAAAGATTCTAAAGCAGGGAATTTCGGCATACCGTCCGTGCAAACAGCAATACGGAAACGATTGCTTTTTTCATCTCTGAAAATGGTCAGGCGATTGCTGTCTGTCGGGTTGCCTTCTAAATCTGTGTCATACAAGAATTTAATTTCCGGTTCAGCGAGCTTAACAGGATTGCCGGCATTAAAATTAGAAACTTCCATCACATTGCTGAATGCCATGACAATAAATTTGCACTGTCGGATAAAATCATTCAGGTCATTTGCCATCAGTCCGCAAAGGTCAGGCATATTAGCAGCAGTTGTTTTCACTTCACCCAACAAGGAAAGAGAGGTGCAAAACAGGTGACGGAGATAAGTACGGGAAGTTTTTCCAGTTTCTTTACATTGCATCAAGTCAGGAATTAAACCGGACTGAATTGTGGTCAAGGTCAGCAGAAATGCACGGAATACTTTGGAAAGTTTATGCTGACTGTTTACAAACCAAGTACAAATTTTTGTTTGATAGGTGACCGTGGTATCTTCAAAGAAAGATTCTGCGGTTACATTTTGAATTGCCTGTCCTTCCATTTTTCCGCCACCGTCATTGTAAACATAAAGATGTTCACCGTTTGCAGCAGGAAGTCTGCCTGCAATTGCGTCCATTGCTTCTTTTGCAAGGCCTAATTCAACGAAGTGGGAAGGGTGGAACTGATTATCCTTGCGGATTTTATGAGCAGTAACATCTAATGTGTTGCTGCAACCGAAGAATAAGCCGTCCAGCCAGAACGGTGCGCCGTCATCACAGTCATAATAATTCGGGCGGCCGGTGTCTTGATTTTGTTTTTCAATACGTTCCAGAACGCCCTTTGCCATCTGGAATTTATTTTTCAAAATGCGTTCTGTAATCGCTCTGTCTACTGCATTATCTTCTGTGTCATTTTCGGTTTGTTCAAATTTGCTGTAAGGAGTGGTGCGGAGCGCATAGAGTTTGTATTTTGCACGGTCAATATTGGCAGCATTAAACGTATTCAACAGGGATTGAATATCTTTGTCAATATTGGTATTTGCAGTACCGCCGTCTGTAGAACCGGCATAAAATACAACAGACTCTTTATTAGAAGAAATTGCAGTTTGAAGGTCGTTGTAAATACCGGACTGTGCATAGGCATTTTCTGTAATAATGCGTTCATTGATGAAACTGTTTACTGCTAAATCGCCATAATTGCCGTCTTTATTGGAACGTTCCAGCTCTTTGGTTCTTTGTGCATCGTTTGGATTAGAAGTAAAAATACCAGTCAGGAAATTTTCAATCTGTTTTTGCTTTTCATTGTCGAAAGTATTGTCAATATAAATGCTTCTTAAACTGTAGACAGATTCATTTGGATAAACCATTGCACGGATTGTTTTCAGACTATGATTATCCATTTTGATGGAAACAGGAGCTAAAAAGCCAAGATTCCGGTCATGTAATGCTCTGTAGTCTTCCACAATATCACTAAGATATTTATAATCATTATTGATATCGCCGTTCGGGTCGTTGTCATCGAAATCAAGTCGGTAAACAACACATTCATTCGCATCATCTCGAAGAATGTTGCAAGTATTCAACGCCATTAAGACGATGAAGGAGCGGCCAATCAGTTCGCCTGTTCCTCCATAGGCTTTGAATTCAATTCTCATTACAGCACTTCCTTTTTTAAAAAATATATTTTATGGCAGAACACAAAATCTGTCATAGATTACCAAGGCGTGAACATTAAGCGTGGCAGCCAGATAATTAACAGCATTGTAATTAAATAAACGATTTGAATGCTTCCAAGAATCCCCATAAAAATTCCTAATACCATACAGCATTCAATAGAAAGTAAAAATGCTGTTTTTGTCCAGTAATAGCTATCATCTGCAACACCAGCATGCATGACAGCAATATGTTCTTTTTCACAGAAAAATGTGAGAATTAACTGCAAAATGCTGCCAAGTATAATCATTAGATGATGATATTCAAAATAAGACGGAATCAGAAACCAGCAAATAGGAATTGTAATTATCCAGAGAATGGCAACCATCCAGAAGCTTTTATTTTTTCGTCCAATGGAATACTCATCATTTTCCAGTGTGGTATAGGGGTCTTGCAGAGCATCTAATTTGTTTTTTACAGCAAAATATGTAAACATATTATAAAACCTCCTTAGTTTAGAAAAGTTTCACCATGCTCTGTAAGGCATTTTCAAGCAAGCAATCATTGCACCAATCAGATTTATCAGAAATGTTCCTGCAAAACAGAGGATACCTGCTGCACCATGATGGAAAAACCATAGAAAATCTTGATTTTGGTCAATCAGAAATGTCAGCAGGAAAAATTCAGCTCCAGCAGTCAATACGGCCATAATCACTACTTTTAAAATGCTTTTTTTCTTTCCTTCAATTGCATGTGTGTTCAGCCAATCTGAAATATCCAGACCGCTGAACTGTAAACAATAGGCTTTATCTGTCTGATAGCAGATGAACTGCAATAGTACAGAAAGAAAGGAAAAACCAGAATAAAAATAAACTTTATTCATTGCACAGTGACAGCGTTCACTGAGAGGCAGTCCTTTCTGAAAACTGAACAGCAAAATTAAAGCAGTGAGTGCTGCTGCGATAAAGGCTGAGACAAGAATCACAACCGGTGCTGTTTTTTGGTTTCTTTGGGCGGTATCCAGTTCGTTATCATCCATAAAAACAAATCCTTTCTGTAAAGCTTACTGATGAATGTCTTCAAGCAAAATATGCAGTTCATCTACCTGTGTGTATATGTCTTTGGTTTCAGCAGGAAGTTCACCATTATTTTCAATTGCTCCTTCCAGCTTGAGGTCAAAAAGCTTAATATAGAACTGATGGAACATGAATGTTCTTTGTGCTTCTTCTTTCATGCCGTTCTTTTCGGAGAAAGTACAGTCATTGTATACCCAGCCGAGACGGGTGTTCGGGTTTTCACTAATCAGCTGGTCAATGGTTGCTTTTTGAAGAATCGGGACAGTAATATAAAGATTATGAATATCACATTCATCTGCATTATCATTGATAATTGTCAAATGTGTGCCATTGTCCTGTTCTTCCGGAAAGACTTTAAAAAAGCGTTCTTTATGGACAGGGTCCATTTCTATCCAGACATTTTCACTGTTCTGATAATATACAACAGGCTTTCCGAAAACATAGAATAATTCTGTCGTGTCAGGAATCATTTCACGGTTTCTGACTTCTTTGTCTAAGTCAAGATTCAGTGCGAAATCAAGTGTATTTGCATTCTGATAGCCTTTCACGGCATAGCTGGAATCTGTATGCTGATAGCGATATTCCAGCATAACATCACGGAAAATGCTTCCTGCATCAAATTTGGAATCACGGTCAGTTTTTCGTTCCAGACGAACAGAAACATTTTCAAAAACATCATTTCCGGTTAAAGAAGAAAATTCAGGTTTAGAATCCGCTTTCAAGAAAGTAACATCTGTTTCTTTATCAAAATTTTCAATTGTAAATGTCAGGTCGGAAATATAATAATCTTTATTTTTTTTCATTTTTTCAGAAACTTCAAGATTATCCGACAATTTTTTAATAAATGTGACTAGTTTTGCAGAAGGGCCTGTCATTAAAAGATAGTATATTCTGTTTTTAGAAGAAAGCTTATTTGTCAGTTGTAAAGCATTATCCTTTCCCTGAAAATAAATATCTTCGCCATCATTGACACTAATCGGCAAAGCAAGCAAACAAGCACTATATTTATTATCAGAAGTGTAGTAATTAAAAATGTTTTCGCCCATGTAAGCAAGATTCGGTTCACTTAAGTCTGTGAACATGACATTGAGTGCATCAGGGTCAAAAAAATCTATTGAATCAGCAGGTATTTCTTCATCAACTGGAACATTTTCTTCAGAAGGGAGTTCTTCCGGAGAAGTTTCTTCTGTGTTGTCATGGAATCCGGCAGGATTTTCCTGTTTTACAGCATCTGTAAACAGCTGGAGCATTCCGCTTTTGGTTCGTTTTTCCAGTGTAAACTGATTCAAATCCGGCCGTACATAAAAGCTTTCAGAACTGTCTTTTAAAGAACCGTCTTTACTATACTCTTTCATTGCTTCTTCCCATGTCATATTCTGAAAATTGGTGCGGTCATATTCTGCCATGTCATAGGCTTGTTTTTCAGCATTAAAATCCAAAATATATGTTCTGGAAGAATCAGAAGAAACATTATTCAGCGTACCGGACAAAGCTCGGAAAAAGTTTGCAGCTGTACCGTTTTGCTTGATACAATATGTGTTTTCATTATTTTGAAAGAAGAAATTCACTTTAAAGTCTGTAGCTTCGTCTGTGCTGACAGCATCCGGAGAAATGTCAGGGAATTCGTCCGGCATTTTTCCGCAGGCTGTACAAAAGATAGTTGTTGTACAAAGCAGAATCGTAAATAAACGACTAGATAACGATTTTTTCAGCAAAAAAATTCCTCCTTATGGATATTTTTATATGACAACAGCATGATTAGACTGAAATCAGCATTTCAGGGAAATCATGCTGTAATGAAAAAACTAAAATTATTTCTTTTTGCGGAATGCCAATGCACCAGCAAGAACAGATGTTCCCATTACAAGAACAATTCCTGTCACACCGGCATCACCTGTCGGAACAGGCTTCACATCGTCCTGTTTATTGTCTCCAGTGCTATTAGAGACAGTTTCTTTTGCAGCTTCTGTGGTTGCTTCTTCCTTAGTTTCAGCAGGAGCTTCTGTTGTTTCTTCTTCCTGATACCAGTTTTCTACAGTGAACTTGACTTCTGCTTTAGAGGTTTGGTTATAATCTTCTCTTTTGAAGAGCTGTTCACCGCTGGTATTGAAGAGAACCACTTCAATTTCGGAATCGGTTACTTTAGCAGAGGGAGTGGAATCCAGCTTTACTTCTTCGCCATTAAATTTCAGGGAATCAATTGTAATTTTGACATCTTTGGCATGTTCCATACCAGTAATGTCAAGCTGTAATGCTGAGAAAGCCATTGTGTCTGAGCCGAGGTCAAAGCTGACTTCATAAGAGCCGTCTTTATCTACTGTTTGTGTAGTGACATTTTTAATAGTATTTTTGGAGCTGTCTTCTCCTTCGTAAGTAAATTTTCCGTCTGTATCATTAACATACAGAAAAGCAGTACCTTTATCTTCTGCGGCATGAGCGGAAACAGCAGCTGCACAAGTAAGGAGTGTGCCTCCGGCAATTAAACTGCTGACAAGTCTGCAAATCATTTTTTGCTTCATAATGAATGATATCTCCTTTCAATTCAGGGGAAAATAGACACCCTGTAGGTATTATTATAGCACTTTTTGCAGCATTTGTCAATAGTTTTGAGAACAGCATATTTTGGCTTTAAAGTGACGAAATATTGTCAAAACAGAGAATTTTTCAGTACATGAAAAAGATAGACAAAAAACGAGATGAAAAATTGTGCAGATTGTATTTGTGAAGAGAATAATATTATTATATCATATTTTTGATAGCTTGTCAATGATTTTTATACAAATTATACAAAGCATTCCGGTTGACATTTTTTATTTTTTATGTTATAATAGTTTTTATAATTTGTAAATATTAGGAGTGATTTTTATGAAACATTATCAGATATTAACTGCGAGTGTGTTTGCAGTAGTATTTTCTATATGCGGAGGGCTGGCTGTTCAGGCAGAAGAGACAGTTAATCCGGTTGCACTGGATTCTGCTGTTGCAGAACAGCTGATTGAACAGAATCGTTATAATCTGGATATGGATAATGACGGTATCATTTCAGAAGAAGAAGCCGAAAATTGCAGAGCTTTGTATTTAAATCTGGACAATTTTACAGAAATGACGGATATAAGCTGGCTGAAAATTTTTCCAAATGTAAATTATCTTGATTTTGCAAATGGTACAATTACAGATTTTTCAATTTTGAAAGAACTTCCCAAGCTTAGAAATTTAAGCTTCCAGAGTGTTCCGCTGACAGATATTTCTTTTGTGAAAGACTTGAATCTGGAAACTTGTCGTTTTGACGAGATGGAACAGATTACTCTTGAACAGAGAGTTTCTGTTCTAAGCTGGAAAGATTATGAGATGGAAGCAGGGTATTCTGCTGATATAGGAGTGCTTCCTATTGGTTTGCTGGACAATTATTCTGTGGAAATGACATTAGATAATACAGATATTGCTAATTTTGTATCTTCCTATCATTCAGGGGCATGGAATGAAGTTTATGCTGTGAGTGAAGGGGAGACTGCTTATCATATTTATGCAGATGAACAGGAAATTATATCTGGTAGCATTCATGTTTCCAAGTTGAATTATGATACACCAGCCCTGTCAGAATCTCCTGCTGAAAATGTGCAAGTTTTTGAAAGTACTTATTATGGAAATAAAACGGCTGTTCTCCGTGATGGAATTCTTTATGGCATTCAGGGCGGAACAGTTACACCAGTACAGGAAAATGTACAGGGCTTTGACCATGTAAACCTGAAAAATGAAAAAGGCATTTATACAGAAGGGGATATCGTTCTTTTAAAAGATGGTACACTGCTTGTCAATGATGAAGAAATTGCTCCAGATAAGACGTTTATTGAAATTGGAAACGGCTGTGCAATTGATGAAAAGCATAAAATTTATATTATCTATCCAAAGGGGGAAGTGTTTACTCTTTCCGCACTTCCGGACACGTTCAAAGCTTTCCCTTATAAGACAAATCATTACTACATTACACAAGACGGCACACTGATTTATTATAAATTTGAATATAATTTAGGAAAAATGGGCATTTCTACAGTTGATACCGGCATTCAAAACCCTGTTTCCGGCTATGATGATATGTTTGTGGACGAAAATCATGATTTCTGGAGCTGTAAAACTTATCCCAGCTTTAAAGCAACAAAAACTGGTCAGAATGCTGTAGCAGCAGGCTACTATATCATTAAAAGCGGGGGAGCAGTTTACGGCTATCTTGGTGAAGATGGGAAAGTACATCAGGCTGTGACAGATAAAGTTTATGAACTTGCTGAAACTTCAGAATTGAAATTGGATTACAAGAAATTAGGTGGTTTCTATCTTCATGATTATACAATCAGAGAAGAAAAACCACTTTCTGAAAGTGAAGCTTGTATAAGATGGTTCTTAACAAAGGAGGACGTTTTAACCATTGCATTCTGTGATAAGCGTTATGCAGTTTCAGACAGTGAACAGGCAATTTGTGCAGAATACGATACTGAAACACAAAAAGGCTATGTTTATTTTCTCCGCAAAGACGGAAGCCTTTGGCAGTATTGCCTTGAAACAGAAGAAGTCATAGAAGCTGTCAGCGAACAGGTTGAAAAAACGCTGAAAGGTGATGCCAATCGTGATGGTGTTTGCAATGTTGCAGATGTGATTGCTTTGCATAAATGGCTGCATCACTATGAAATTGCAATTTCTGACCGGAATGCATGTGACCTGAACAATGATGGTGTAGTGAATATTTTTGATTTCATTCAGCTGAAACGGCTGTTGCTTAGTGAGAAATAATTCTTTGTAGCTTATCCGCCAGTGTCAAAAAAAGGCTTGCTTTTTCTTCCATTATCGTGTATAATAGTAGCAGTATCAAAAAATGAAGGAGTCTTCCAAATGAAATTCAAAAAAATACTTGTCCCCCTGTGCGGTTTCTGCCTGTTCTTTTCCGCCTGCAATGCTTCGGAACAGTCCAGCCATACAGAAACAGAACCCGTTCAGGAATCTGATATTATACCGCAGATGATGCCCTCTGCTGAAACAGTTGTTCTTACAGAAGCTACGACAGAAGCTCCAAAACCTGATTCCGTCTATATGAGCCATCCTGAAACCCTTGAAGTGAATACAGATGTCTCTGCTTCAGATTTTATTACTTATTCTAATGTTACGTTAAAAGACCCTGCTATGAAAATCAATACTGGCACACTTGGTTCATTTGAAGTCGTCATTCCTTATTATTATGGGTCGGAAGTTCGTGAAGAAACAATTGCTTATCAGGTCAGAGACACTACTCCGCCGATTATTTTAAATGACGGGGAAGATGCTTTTATTAAAACTGGTGAAGAATTTGACCTCAGGGATTTAATTGGTTATGGGGATAATTATGACACAAATATTTCTTTAACCTATGACGGCGAAGTCAATACTGCTGTTCCGGGGAAGTATTTTATGTCAGCACATTTAATAGATGCTTCCGGTAATGAGTCTACATGCCGTTTTAATGTCGTTGTAGGGGATACAAATCCTAATTCTTCCAGTAACCGTGAATCTGTT
The DNA here is from genome assembly GCA_045541055.1 of Oscillospiraceae bacterium. Taxonomy (GTDB): domain Bacteria; phylum Bacillota; class Clostridia; order Oscillospirales; family Ruminococcaceae; genus UBA3855. The sequence goes on along the minus strand of JAZQIL010000154.1, from coordinate 88,280 downwards.
AAATTTGATTCTTTTAAAAAACAGTTCGCTGGTCAGGAAGGTGTTACTTTTGGAGTTGATATTTCTTCTTGGCAAGGAGATGTAGATTTTAATGCTCTGAAAAAAGCTGGCTGTGATTTTGTTTTTATCAGAATCGGAAAAGGCATTGACGGCGATATTACAGAAGATAATTATTTTGAAACAAATCTGAAAGCAGCGAAGGCTGCCGGTTTAAAAATTGGGGTTTACTTCTATACAACGGATAATTCTGTTTTCCAGATTCGGGCAGATGCAGATTGGATTGCAGATAAACTCGGAAAAGAAAAGCTGGATTTTCCTGTTGCATTTGACTGGGAAGATTTTACAAATTTCCAGAGATATGACATCAATCTGTATGAATTGAATTTAATTTATCAGTCCTTTGCAGCAGAAATGAATCAAAAAGGCTTTGACACAATGCTTTATTCCAGCAAATTTTATTTGGAAAATGTCTGGGAAACATCTAAAACAGATAAAATCTGGCTGGCACACTATACTGATAAAATAGAGAATACCGGAAATTATATGATGTGGCAGAGATGTGACACTGGTTTGATTGATGGCATTGACGGCAATGCAGATATTAATGTCATGTGGAATCAAAATGATTTAACAGATGCGCTTTCTGAGCAAACACAGGATAATAATTCTGATGTTTATGATGATTTTAGAAATGAAAATTTCACTGTGCCGGAAGTGGAAACACAAGTACAAGATACAGAAGCAGTGAAAGAAGAAACAGATGCAGAAACCGAAGAAGATGAAATTTCAGAAGAAGAAACACAGCCTTGGTCTGCGCCGGGGCAGCCAAGAGGTTATTTCTCACCCGATAAATGGGAAGAGTATTATTAATCCATTTTAATTCAATCACAGGAGGCTTTTTATTATGCAGAACATTACAATTGAAGATTTATATGATTTAAATTATACATTAGCTGCGGACTATCTTCGACAGTTTCAGTATCCGTGGGAAGCTTTGCAAGGCATTAAAGATATGATTATTTCTGTAGGCAATACGCTTGACTTTGAAGAATATGACTATGTTTCTGAAAATGTCTGGATTCATAAAACAGCAAAAGTTTTTCCAAGTGCTTACATTGGTGCGCCCTGCATTATCGGTGCAAATACGGAAGTCCGTCACTGTGCTTTTATCCGTGGTAGTGCGTTAATCGGTGAAAATTGCGTTGTCGGCAACTCTGTGGAATTAAAAAATGTCATTTTATTTGACAACGTCCAGACACCACATTATAATTATGTAGGAGACAGTATTCTTGGCTATCATTCTCATATGGGAGCTGGTTCTATCACTTCTAATGTCAAGTCAGATAAAACACTTGTTGTTGTCAAAACAGATGGTGAACCGCTGGAAACAGGTTTGAAAAAAATGGGGGCTATGCTTGGCGACTTCGTGGAAGTCGGCTGTAACAGCGTTTTAAATCCTGGTACAGTGATTGGGCAAAATTCAAATATTTACCCCACAAGCTGTGTGCGTGGGGTTGTCCCTGAAAACAGTATCTGGAAAAATGATGGCGTGATTATCCGCAAATATTGATTACCTTAAGAAGTTTCGATTAAGGTGCAATCATGGAAGAAAAAGCTGCTGAAAAAGCAAAACTCTCTGTAGAAGAATTCCGTGAACAAGTCAGACTGCTGAAAGAAAAATAATAGCATCACTAAACTTTGAAAGGAGCATTCTATGGCGAAAAGACCTGCTTTTTGCATTACGTCCAATCAAAAAGTAATTGCAAAACAAATCGAATTTAAATGGATTTCAGGCATGTCCTTTTCTCAAAAACAGAAAAATGCTGACAGTCTGCTGGAAAATATCAAAAATTTATATCCCTCAGCCAATCCGCTGGAAATCAGCACCAAAGGCAGAATAGAACTCGGCGTGAAATTGAGTGCCTTTCACTTGAAATATCAAGGCTGTTTTTTAGAGAATATCTTTCAAAGTGCGAAAGTCTTTGAAAATGGTGGTGCATATAAAGATTTGCTTCACGTCACCCCGAAAGAAGCCAAACAAGATAAACGCCTGAGAAATTCCGGCGCATTAAAGGGCTTTTCCTTTGAGGGTGTGACATGGGGCTTAGAACCGAAAACGGCTTTTTATGATTTTATTTATATTCAGGCTGTGAAAGAATCCCTCACCCCTGACGAAATTCAGCAGATAAAAAATTATAATTATTTCACAGATATTGAATTCAATCCGCAGAAAAGCATTAACACACAGGCTCGTACTGTTGCTGAAATCCGCTTAATGCTGGAATTATATGATAAAATTCCTGATATGAACCGTGAAGAATGGATTGCTTTTTATCAGGCGCATGTGCTGGATTGAATGAAATTTAAGGAGTATTTATGGCAAATATTAGAAAACATTTCAGCGCATTACAAATAATTCAGCATATTCTGAAATTACATGTCAAAGAGGGAGATTTCTGTATTGATGCGACTGCCGGAAGGGGAAAAGACACGTTGTTTCTTTCTAAATTAGTCGGTGATTCCGGTCATGTGACTGCTTTTGATATTCAGCAGGAAGCGGTTGACAGCACCAGAGAATTATTATTGCAGCATCATAGAACTAATTTTGATGTGATTCTTGACAGTCACGCCAATATGCAGAATTATTTTCAGCCGGAAACAATTTCTTGTATTACGTTTAATTTCGGCTGGCTTCCTTCCGGCAATCATGAAATTTTCACCAAGCCGGATTCCAGCATACAAGCGATTCAGCAAGGGCTGGAGCTTTTAAAGCCTGACGGTTTAATGACGTTAATTTTATATTACGGCAGTACAAACGGCTTTGCTGAACGGGATGCGCTTCTGTCATTTTTGCCGGCGGTTGACAGTGGGCGTTATACCGTCATTGAGATGCCTTTTGTAAACAGGCAGAACTGTCCGCCGATACCGATTATTATCTTAAAAGACAGATAATATTTTCCTCTCCCTTTTCGAGGGAGAGGATTTTTTATCAGCTTTTAAAAACAAGAAAATCATTTTTGCAATAAATAGAATTAAAAAAATCATTGTAATGTTTAACTAAATGTGTTATGATATTACCAGTTATAATTTGTTCAGAAATAAAATTAAACTTAAAAGGGGAATTTTGTATGAATATCAAAAAAATGCTTTCTGCTCTGACGGCAGCAGCAATGGGCTGTACGATATGCCTTGCAGTTCCGTCAGAAAAACAACTTTCTGCACAAGCAGCAGTTTCTTATCCAGTGCAGTATTTTCGGCTTGGCATGTTCGATACAAACCAAAATGTCAATGCTTCTGGTACTTCACTCGTACCTGCTGAACAAAACGGCACTGTCAATGAAAAATGGTCAGTAAATTACATCAGCGCAGGTGTGTTTGAAATTGTCAATGCTTCTAATGGCTATGTGCTGACGGCTACAGGAAATACTGTTACACTGGAAGCAGATACAGACGGCGCAAATCAGCGTTGGAAAATTGAAGGCGTTCAAAATGATTTTGACGGCTACACGCTTTATTATAAAATCACTAGTAATGCTGATTCTTCAAAAGCTTTAACTTTCACGGAGGGGACAGGATTCAGTCTTGCAAGCTATTCTAAAGCAGATTATCAGAAATATAAATTAAATTTAGACGGCTTAGAGGGCTACGCTGCCAATGTAATGACATCTTCCGGCGAAAAAGCTGGTACAATTGGTGGCTTGCTTGGTGAAGTAGTTTATGTTTCAACAGATACAGATTTGATAAAACAACTGGATTCTGCTGAACCAAAAACAATTGTTTTAACGGCTGACATTGACATGCAGCAGCATTCTCATACCAGAATCAGAGATAATAAGACTTTAGTCGGCTGTTATGGAAATCATACACTTTATGACCCTTGGCTCAGAACAAACAATGAGTATGGAAATGATGAGCCTTCTGACAACATTGTCATTCGCAATGTCAAAATGATTGCTAAAAATGTTCCAAACCGAATTTGTATCAATGTCTGGTCTTCAAGACAAATCTGGATTGACCATATTTATTTTGAATCCCAGTTAAGCTATGACAGGACTGGAAACGGTCAGGATGAAGTAGGTAAATTTATTTGGATTAACACACCTTATGAATCTTACATGGATGCAAAGGACTTGAATCGTTCACCAGACTATGTGACAATTTCATATTGTCATTTAAAGCACAGATACTGGACAGTTGCTTACGGCACACAAAACACTGAAATTACCAGAGACAGGACAACTTTACTGTTTAACTGGTGGGATGAAGATGTCAGAAGATGCCCTCAGCTTGGTAACGGTTCAGCACATATTTATAATAACTATTATTCTGCTTATGGAAAAGACAGCAATGGTTCAGGAACTACTGGAATTATCGGCGGTGACGGTTCTGATATGGTTTCTGAAAACAACAGATTCCAAGGCTATACTTTACAGCAAGCTTTAACAATGGGAGGAGGAAATGACCCTTGTCGTGATACGGATTCTTATCTTTCGGAAACAACAAACGGCACACCCTCTAAAATCAGCTTTTCTCCAAAGAAAATTTCCAGCTGGTATCCGAATAAATCGAATTACGGATATGAACTGTTAGATGCTTATAATACCCAAAATACAGATACAAAGGCTTTCTGTACTTCTTATTCCGGAGATGCTTCCAAAGCTTCTCAAATGAAATATATTACAGATGCAGATTTTGCAAGCTGGATTTCTACCAAATATGAGTCTCCTTTCTTAAAAAAAGTAGAGTTCAGTTCAGCAACTGCGGTCAGCCTTCCAAATGGTGCAACTTACAGAATTAAGAACGTTCATTCCGGACTTTACATGCAGGTAGATGGTGCAAAGGCTGAAAATAATACAAATGTTCAGCAATGGGGAACTGCTGACGGTGTCACACATGATATTTGGAAAGTGATTGATGAAGGAGATGGCTATTACAGTTTCATTTCTGCTGTTGGAGATGGAGGTACTTATGCTCTTGATGTGGCCGGAAAGAAAAATGCTGATGGTACAAATATTGATATTTACAAGTATAACGGTGGTGATAATCAAAAATTCATGCTGACAAAAAATGCTGATGGCTCTTACAAAATCAGAACAAAAATTTCCGGTGAAAAATCTGCTGTTGAAATTGCAAATGCTGGAACAGGTTCAGGCGATAATGTTCAGCAGTGGAGCATTAACGGCGCAGATTGTCAGGACTGGGTTTTAGAATCAATTGCAAATCCTGGTTCTAAAATGGATACCAATCTGTTTTATGAATTTGAAAATGTCAATTCCGGCATGGTAATGGATATTGAAGCCGGTAAAATGGAAGAAAATACAAACGTTCAGCAGTGGACAACCGGACATTTCAACAGTCAAAAATGGACATTGCAAGCTTTCTCAGGAGGAGGAAACTATTATTATATCCGCAGTGTTGCTGATTCTAATTATGTTTTGAGAGCTGCAAGCAGTGCAAATGGCGGAAATATTGTGATTGCACCCTATTCTACAAAAGACAGTGCAATGCTGTTTAAATTCTCCAAGAATCCGGACGGAAGTTATCAGATTTTAACAAGAGCTTCCAAAGATGCTTGTTTTGTAGAAATCGCTTCTGCAAGCACGAGTTCCGGTGCAAATGTTCAGCAGTGGGAAAATACAAATCACTCCTGCCAAAGTTGGAAAACCATAACCGAACCGATTCCTGTACCTACAGAATCAGAAACTGAACCAGTTACGGAAATCGAACCGGAAAATTTAGTTGGTGATATCAATCAGGATAATTCTGTCAGCGTTCTGGATATCATTACATTACAGAAGTATTTGCTGAAAACAGGTACACTTTCTCAGGAACAAAGCTTGAATGCAGATTTCAATCAAGATGGTAAAGTGAATATTTATGATTTCATTCTTCTGAAAAAATCACTTTTGAGCAAATAATTTCAAAATACCGCTGAATTTCAGGTTCAGCGGTATTTTTGTCAATATTGACTTTTTACATAAATTATGCTATAATCAAAATATATGATTACCTCAGGAGTGATTTTGATGAAGCGTAAAAAAAAGATGCTCTGTGCAGCACTGACAGGATTGTTTTTGATAACAGCTGTATCTTGCCATAAATCAGAAACTGAAACCCAGCAGCCTAATGTCATTACAGTGGCAATGTCCCTGCCGGAAACTGCACCAGAATGGAATACATTAGCGGCTTATGAACGATTAACAGAAGAATTTCAAGCACGATATCCGGATTTCGGCATTGCACTAAAGCTTTATGCTGACGGACTGCCCATTCCGGAAGATTCTGACCTGACTTTTCAAGACGAAGAACCGGCTGTGAACCAGAAAATTTCAAAAAATAAAAAAGAAATTGCAAAACTTTGGATAGAGTATTATCAATCTGAAACAGCACAGGAAATTTTAACCACGCTTTCTGAAAAAGACTCTGAACCAAATAGCAGACCTCCCGCTGTGCAGAAACATAATAGTTCAGGAACTGTTCCCATTCCGATGAAAGTCCCTGACTGTACAGAAATGAGTATTTCTGATGCAAGAACTGTGATGGAAAATGCAGGGCTTATCTGCATGGCGGTGTACCTTTCCACAGAGGAAAAGCCGTTAGATATGGTGATTTCTCAAAGTCCTCCTGCCGGTGCAACAGTCTTTCAGGGCAGTCAGGTATGGCTGTCAGTCAGTGTAGGTTCAGCAAATGCGGTTCTCAGTACAGGCGGATGGTCAGGAAATCCATTGCCTTCTTTTCATACTGAACCGGAAACGGAAGTACCCACAGAACTTTTCACTTCACCGCAGGAAACTGCACCTCCACCGCCTGAACCACAGCCAGAACCGGAAATTGTAGAGCCTGACCCTGTACCGCCTCCCGAACCGGAAGAACAGGTGATTGACCCAATTATTGAAACCCTTCCGGAAACAGAAGCGAATATAGATTATGCGGACGCACCGGAAGTAGCCCCTTTTTGATTTGTCAATTTTACACAAATCTGCATAAAGAAATTCCTTTATCTTTATGCAGATTTTTCCATAAATCGAACAGATTCCAGACGTATTATTAACAGACCGGTGAAATTCCGGTCAGAAAAGGAGGATTTCGCTGCATTATGACAGATTCACAATTTGATGCGGCTATTGAAAAAATCTGCTCAGGAGATAAAACCGGTCTGAAAACAATCTACGATGCGTACGGCGACAGGATTTACAGACTGTTTCTGAGTAAAGTACATCATCATCAGGACGCTGAGGATTTGACTTCTGATTTTTTCTTGAAACTCTGGGAATGTGCATCAAGCTATCACACCGGAAACGGACATAAATGCTGGATAGCAGCTATCGCCCGTAATATGGCAGTTGACTATCTTCGGAAAGCTGGAAAAATGACCCCTTCCGAAGATGTGGAAATGCTGAATACAGATGCCTTTACAGAACATACTACAGCCGAAGATACAACCATTCAAAATATGCATATGACACATCTGCTTTCTTTTTTAGCAGAGGAAGAACAGGAGATTATTCAAATGCATCTTGCAGCAGAGCTTACTTTTCGGGAAATTGCGGTCATATTGAAACGACCTCTCGGCACAGTCGCCTGGAAATACCGGAACGCTATCGGAAAACTACAGAAACTGGCAAAGGAGGGACAGCTCATATGACTAGAAAATCAATAGAGGAGAACTTGAAAAGGGATATGCAGAAAAATATTCCTGATAAAAATGCCCTCTGGCAGAAAATTGAAGCAAATTTGCCTGAACAGCCTGTTTCTCAGCCTGTGAAAAGAACTATCCGCATGACTGCGGGTACAAAGTTTTTAACCATTGCAGCATGTTTTCTTCTGGTTATCGCTGGTGTACAGCTGATTCGTCCCAGAGTAGCCACACAGATGGAACATGTACCTGAACAAGATAATTCTTCTTATGCGGACGCTGTTGCAGATGATGCAGATGCTGAACTACAGGAAGAAACAAAATTATTACACTATGAAGAGTTAAATATTTCACATGAGAAAGCAATTGCTTCACAGGTAAATCTTTCTCTGCTTGGAGCGAATGACCAGCTTTTTGAAGAAGATGCTATTTTAGAGAAAACAGAATTTTTCTTAGATGTTCGGGTAAAGGACGGTATACAGGAAGATTCTGGGGAAATGCGCTACACACTGGAAATTTTAGCAGTTTACGGCGGAGAACTTTCACAGGAGACAATTACACTTAAAACAAATTCTGCTTATCTTTTAGAACAGAATCATGAATATGTAATTCCTGTTTATATGCAGAATCAGAATTATACATTATCCTGTGAATGCGCTCCTCAGATTGAAAAGACTTATGATAACAAGCTGATTATTCCAAACGGCTGGCATACGCTCATGCAGGGTGAAATTTCACCTGTCTTATATGACAAGCAATTTAAAGATGATTATTTTTATGACCGGATGTATCTTACCGGAGATTTGAATTTAGAACTTTTACTCCAGAAATGGGAAAGCTTATAATCAGGAGGTTTTATTATGAAAAAATTTAGAAAAACTGCGCTTTTTACAGCGATTTGCATGACAGCGGTCTTTTACGCTTCCTGCGGTGCATCAAACAAAGAAGAAGCTCCTACGCTTTCTGCTGATAACGGTGACAATGCTTCAATTGTACAGTCTCCCAGAAATAATACAAAGAATGTTGAAAATAGTGCTGTTATTGAAGCAGAATATGCTGACGATGTTGATGACGGATTCTATTTGGATGAACCAGTCAGTCAGGAAGAATATGCTGAAATTGTTGAAAACGGCTTTGTCAATACGGCTGACGAAAATACAAGTACGTTCTCAATTGATGTAGATACCGCTTCTTATGCGAATGTCAGAAGAATGATTGAATACGGCGATTATGAATATCTTCCCGAAGCGGTCAGAATTGAAGAAATGATAAATTATTTTAATTATGATTATCCTGTTCCGCAAGATGATGCGCCTTTCTCCGTCACGACAGAAGTCAGCCCCTGTCCTTGGAATCAGGAAAGTCAGCTGATGATGATAGGCTTACAAGCAGATAAAATTGATTTAAGTACTCGTGCGCCGATGAATTTAGTTTTTTTAATTGATGTCAGCGGTTCTATGTATGGAGAAGACCGTCTTGGACTGGTTCAGAAGGCTGTCAACATGTTATCAGAAAATCTTAATGCAAATGATAGAGTTTCTATTGTCACTTATGCAGGTTATGAATCTGTTGTATTGGAAGGTGCTTCCGGCAACGAAACTGCTAAAATTACAAATGCGATTAACAATCTTGAAGCAGGAGGTTCTACTGCTGGGGAAGCTGGTATTAAAAAAGCTTATGAAATTGCTCAGAAATATTTTATTCAGGGCGGAAACAACAGAATTCTCTTAGCAACTGACGGAGATTTGAACGTTGGTGTTTCTTCTCCGGAAGAATTGAAAGCTTTAGTTGAGCAAGAAAGAGAATCCGGAATCAATCTTTCTGTTTTAGGCTTTGGCTACGGGAATTTAAAAGATGACAGACTTGAAACATTAGCAGATAACGGCAATGGTAATTATTCTTACATTGACAGCGAACTTGAAGCGCAGAAAGTGCTTGTACAGGAAATGGGCGGAACGCTTTACACAGTAGCGAAAGATGTGAAATTACAGCTTGAATTCAATCCTGAAACGGTACAAAGCTATCGTTTAATCGGCTATGAAAACAGAGTACTTGCCAATGAAGATTTTAATAATGATAAAGTTGATGCTGGTGAAATCGGTGCAGGACATTCTGTCACAGCTTTATATGAAATTATTCCGGCAGAATCTGACGCTGATTCACTTTTAAAGCTTGCCATGCGCTACAAAGAACCTGACGGCAATCAAAGCATGTTAAAAGAATTTGATATTACTAAATCTGCAAGCTATTCTGAACAGATTCAGAAAAATGAAGCATTTGCAGCAGCTGTTACAGAATTTGGAATGCTTCTTAGAAACAGCCAGTATGCCGGCACTTCCAGCTATTTTCAGATTCAGGAACTTTTAAATCAGACGGATATTCAAGACGAATACAGAAGTGAATTCAAACAGTTAGTACATCAGGCTTATCAGGCAGATTTATTGCCGGATTTCGTAGAAGAAGCCAATACCTCTGTTTCGGAAACGGCATTTTCAGAAGAAGAAACCACACTCCCACAAACAGAACTTGTTACTCAGCAGGAAGTTACTTCTGATGCAGATTTTAATTTAGCACTGTACTATCAGGGAAATGAACTGCAAATGCAGGATGCAGAAAGTTTTGTTGCTTTAGTGGAAATGTATCTTAACAATTTAGAACGTGTTTCAGCAACAGACTTTGCAGATGTGGTATCTGATGCGAAAATGAACGGCACATTTGCAGAAATTTCCTACTGGGAGTATTACCAGCAAAATCAAAACGTTCCGGCAAAAACATTAAAAGTCAATGGGGAAGAAATGCTGGTTTATGCAATTGATTTTTTAATGAGTGAAAATTATCAGTATTTACAGATTACCGGAAATGAACAGGAACTTTTATTTAAAATGCCGAAAGTGCTTAGTGATGAATTAAATCTTAAAGTGAAACTGGCTGAAAATCAGTAAAATAGCAAAGAGACTGCTTTCTGGGCAGTCTCTTTGCTATTTTATAATGTAAGCAAATTTCCGAAAGAAGAGGAAAACGGAATAGGCTAACATTTCTTGTCAGTCAATACTGGAGAAAGTTTCATCTGTTTCAGGTTCAGACTTTATATCCGTTTCAGATTCAACAATTTCAGTAGAGAGAACTTCTGCTTCAACAGTGCTGGAGGTTTCAGATTTTGCACCGCAGTAAGGACAGAATTTCTGTGTTTCAGAAATATATTTTCCGCAGTTCTGGCAAATGACCGCATTATCCAGTGCGGAAAGTTCTGTATAGGCAGCTGAAATAATTGCTTCTTCCTCAGCAAGCGCCTCTAAGAAAGGTAAAAATTCAGGGTCTGCCTGACTTGCATAAAGTTCCTGATATTTCTGACCGATAGCAATATAAGTTTCTTTGCGTTTCTTTTCTGCTTTGCGGATTTTATTTTGAATTTTCACTTTTTCAGTCATTTTTTTAGAATTTTCCATTGCACTTCGGGTGAATTTTCCGGCAGAATCTTTGAAACTTGAGCCGAATTGTTTTAATTTGAGTTTTAACTCTGTTTTATCCATAAAAAAGCCTCCTATGATAATTTGTAATATAATACAATCTTAACATATTTTTAATAGAATGTCAAGTAGAATCTGTAAAAAATTCCTGAAAGACATGTATCTGAGCAGAATCTGTACGGAATATCAGCACAGCATTTTCTTCATGAGCAGTCAGTTCACGAAGCAGCTGTTCCGGAGCAAAGGCATTGAAAAATTGTAAAGCATATGAAATTTCCGGCAGAAAAGAAGAGGATTGCATTTGATTATCTACGAAAATTTTTTGTTGAAATTGATTTTTTTCCAGACGGCAAATACATTTGATTTTATGGTTTTGATTCATGAAATTTGCTCCTTTTCAACTACTGTAAGAAACATTAACATAATATGCCGGTTCAGCGGAAACGGTTCTGATTTTCATCATAAGCATAGCCAATTCCTGCAAGTTTGTTTAAAATTTCCTGCATATCAAAATCATTTGTCTTGCAAAATTCTTCTAGAGATGGATAATTATCCCGCAGCTGTGTATTTAAGAAGCTGAGCAGAATAGCAGGGTCATTTGGTAAATTCATAACATACACACTCCTTCGGTAGTTTTTATTATTATAATGCATTATGATAAATTTGTCAAGTTTTTCATCAAAATTCTTGACATGCAGTAAAATTTATGCTATAATAATCAAAAATTCCAAGGAGTGTTTTTTATGTTTGAACAGGATTATATTATGAGACTTGTACGTGATTGTGTCCGTGCTGCTGTAAAGCTGATATTTCATATCGAAACAGAAGAACTTTCTCCCTATTTGATTGAGGATTCTGAAACCAGAAAAACTGCGGAAAATTTAATCGAAAAATCTTCTTCTGGAAAAATTCAGGAAGCAGAACAGGAACTGTCAGAATTATTAGAACAAAATACATTAGATAATTTGCTGATTGGTCTGACATTTTATTCTCGTCTGAGCGAATTTGATGAAGATTTCCTCACAGAACATCAGTTCAGCACGGAACAGGTCAAGGACGGCTTGAAACATCTGCTTTCAAAATATGGTCTTGGTTCTATGGCAGAAACATTCTTTTTTGAAAACTAATCATAAAAAATTTACAATTTCCTATTGCAAAATTTTCCGAAATAGTGTATAATAAAAATGCAGGCTGTTTTTGAACAGCAAATTTATGTGAAAGGATGTCATTATTATGGCAGGTTTAAACAAAGTTACAGTAGAAGATATTGATGTAAAGGGTAAGAAAGTCCTCGTCAGAGTAGACTTTAATGTTCCGCTGAAAGATGGTGTTATTACAGACGATAACAGAATTCAGGCTGCTCTTCCGACAATTAACAAGCTCACAGAAAACGGTGCAAAAGTTGTTCTGTGTTCTCACCTCGGCAAGCCGAAGAATGGCCCTGAAGATAAGTTCTCCCTTGCTCCTGCTGCTGCAAGACTTGCTGAACTCGTTTCCGCTAAGGTAACATTTGCAAAAGATAATACTGTTGTCGGCGAAAATGCGAAAAAAGCTGTTGCTGAAATGAATGACGGTGAAATTGTCGTTCTCGAAAACACCAGATTCCGTGGCGCAGAAGAAACAAAGAATGGTGAAGAATTCTCTAAGGAATTAGCCGCTTTGGTAGATAATCAGATTTTTGTTATGGACGCATTTGGTTCTGCTCACAGAGCGCATGCTTCTACAGCTGGTGTCACAAAATTCGTAGAAAAGACTGCTGTCGGCTACCTCATGCAGAAAGAAATTCAGTACCTCGGCAATGCTGTAGAAGACCCGGTTCGCCCGTTCGTTGCAATCCTCGGCGGTGCAAAAGTTGCTGATAAGCTGAATGTTATCTCTAATCTGCTTGAAAAGTGCGATACACTGATTATTGGCGGTGGTATGGCTTATACATTCATTAAGGCACAGGGCGGAAATATTGGGAAGTCTCTGGTAGATGACGAAAAGCTTGATTACTGCAAGCAGATGTTAGCAAAAGCAGAAGAACTTGGCAAGAAGATTCTGCTTCCGGTAGATACTGCTGTAGCTGCTGAATTCCCGAATCCGATTGATGCTGAAATTGCTGTAGAAACTGTTACAGCTGGTCAGATTCCTGCTGACAAGATGGGCTTAGACATCGGCGAAAAGACACAGGAATTATTTGCAGATGCTGTCAAGACTGCTAAGACTGTTGTATGGAATGGACCTATGGGCGTATTTGAAAACCCGACACTTGCAAAAGGTACTATCGCAGTAGCACAGGCTTTAGCTGAAACAGATGCGACTACTATCGTAGGCGGTGGAGATTCCGCAGCAGCTGTAAAGAAACTCGGTTTTGCTGACAAGATTAGCCATATTTCCACAGGTGGCGGTGCTTCCCTTGAATATCTCGAAGGTAAGGTTCTGCCTGGTGTTGCCGTTATCGCTGAAAAGTAATTATCAATCAGGAGTGAATTTTTATGAATAAAAACGTAAGAAAAGCTATTATTGCCGGCAACTGGAAAATGAATAAGACCAGACCGGAAGCAAAAGAATTATTAGAAGCAATTAAGCCCTTAGTTGCTAATGCAGAAGGCAAGATTGAAGTTATCGCTTGTGTACCGTTTACTAATTTAGAAACTGCTGTCAATGTAACTGCTGGTTCTAATGTCAAAGTTGGTGCTGAAAATGTACACTTTGAAAAATCCGGTGCATTCACAGGTGAAATTTCTGCTGATATGCTTGTAGAAGTTGGTGTGGAATATGTAGTTATTGGCCACTCTGAAAGAAGACAGTATTTCGGTGAAACAGATGAAACCGTCAACAAGAGAACTGCTGCTGCACTTGCTGCTGGCTTAAAACCGATTGTATGCGTTGGCGAACTGAAGTGGGAACGTGAATGCAATATCACAGAAGAAGTAATTGCTCGTCAGATTAAGCTTGACCTTTGGAAAGTTTCTAAAGAAGATATTAAGAAGGTTGTAATTGCTTACGAACCTGTATGGGCAATTGGTACAGGCTTAACAGCAACTCCGGAACAGGCACAGGAAGTTTGTGCTTTTATCCGTGCGCAGCTGGCAAAGCTTTATGATGAAGAAACAGCACAGGCTGTAACAATTCAGTACGGTGGTTCTATGAATGCTAAGAATGCTGCTGAACTCCTTGCAAAGCCTGACATTGATGGTGGTTTAATCGGTGGTGCTTCTCTGAAAGCAGAAGACTTTAATGTAATTGTTCAGGCAGCTGTAAACGGCTGATTTTTCTGAATCGCTTAAAAAAGGGAGACTTTCCGGTCTCCCTTCATTTTGAATTGAATAGAAAGGCTGATAATTATGTCAAAAAAACCTGTTGCTTTAATTATTATGGACGGATTCGGTTATAATCCAGATTCTTACGGCAATGCTATCATGGCAGCAAATACGCCGAATTTAGATAAATATCTGAAAGAATGCCCGAACACGATTATTGGAGCTTCCGGACTTTGTGTCGGACTTCCGGACGGTCAGATGGGTAATTCTGAAGTAGGTCATACAAATATCGGTGCGGGCAGAATTGTATATCAGATGTTAGTGAAAATTTCCAAATCAATTGAAGATGGGGATTTCTTTAAAAATCCGGCTTTAGTAAATTCCATGGAAAATGCGAAGAAAAATAATTCTGCACTGCATGTGATGGGCTTGCTGTCTCCCGGAGGCGTTCACAGTCATATGACACATCTTTACGGCATTGCAGAAATGGCAAAAAAGTTTGGTTTAGAAAAAGTTTATGTACATGCCTTTTTAGACGGTCGTGATGTTCCTCCGTCTTCCGCAGCGGAATATATGCAGGAAGCTGTTGACAAGCTGAATGAAATCGGTGTTGGTAAAATTGCAACAATTGCCGGAAGATTTTATGCAATGGACAGAGACAACGCTTGGGACAGAGTAGAAAAGGCTTATTCTGCACTGGTTTACGGTGAAGGTGTTCAGGAAACTGACCCTGTTCAGGCAATTAAGAATTCTTATGCAAATGAAGTGACAGATGAATTTATGCTTCCGACTGTTGTGGACAAGAACGGCATGATAAAAGAAAATGATAGTGTTATCTTTATGAATTTCCGTCCTGATCGTGCAAGACAGATTACAAGAGCATTTGTTGACCCTGAATTTAAAAGTTTTGAAAGAAAGAATGGTTATTTTCCTGTACATTTCGTATGCATGGCACAGTATGATGCAACCATGCCGAATGTAGAAGTTGCTTTTCCTCCGGAAGAATTAACAATGACTTTAGGAGAATATCTTGCAAAGTGTGGAAAAACACAGCTTAGAATTGCAGAAACACAGAAATATGCACATGTGACATTCTTCTTTAATGGCGGTGAAGAAAAGCAGTTTGAAGGCGAAGACAGAATTTTAATTAAGTCTCCTGATGTAGAAACATTTGATATGAAGCCGGAAATGAGTGCTTATGAAGTAACAGATGCCGTATTGGAGGCGATTGCTTCTGATAAGTATGATGTGATTATTCTGAACTATGCAAACTGTGATATGGTCGGACATACTGGAATTTTTGATGCTGCTGTCAAGGCTGTGGAAGCTGTTGACGAATGTGTTGGAAAAATGGTAGATGCTATCTTAGCAAAGGGCGGTGTTGCTTTAATTACAGCAGACCACGGCAACGCTGACAAAATGTATGAAGCAGACGGTTCACCATTTACTGCACATACAACAAATCCTGTACCATTTATTGCAGTTGGTGCAGGTCAGAGAAAAGTCCGTGAAGAAGGCGGTGTATTAGCCGACCTTTCCCCGACAATTTTAAAGCTGATGGAACTGCCTCAGCCTGCTGAAATGACAGGTTCAAGTTTAATTCTTGACTAATCAGCAAAAGCCCTGAAATTACTCAGGGCTTTTTTGATTCTGGAAAACAGATTCAAGCCAGTCAAGCATAGCCTGATGGCCTTCCTGCGTGACGGGAAACGTATTAGATGCTTCCGGTTCAGCAAGGTCGGAGCATATAAATCCATGCCATGTGGTGACTTTCATTTCAGAGCCGTCAGAATTGATTTTAAAATTAAAATCTTTCCGGCTTCCGGTAAAATAATTTTCTGCAATGAAATAATATAAATTTGGAATATCAAACTGATTAAATTTATTTGTCATAATTTTCCTCCAGTAAGTCAATGACTTTTGATAAATCGGGCAGACAGGCATATAAATAGGGTTTTAATTCTTCATCTGGCTGTGAGAGGTCGGGAATCATAACAGGTTTACAGCCTGCATGATAGGCGGATAAAATGCCATTTGGAGAATCTTCTAAGGCGAGACAAGCTTCGGGCGGAAGAGTTAAAGCCTTTGCAGACTGAAGATAGATTTCAGGGTCAGGCTTACCAGTTTTAACCATATCACCACAAATGAATGCATTAAAATAATTGATAATATTTAATTGTGTTAAATATAATTCTGTTCTTTGACGGTCGGTAGCGGTAGCAACTGCAATTCGGTAATGATGATTTTTTAAATAGTTTAAAAGTTCGTCAAGACCATATTTTTTTTCAATGCCATATTGTGCTAAGTGCTGGGCAGTGAGTTCCCGCCTTCTTGCTCTGATTTTTTCATAATTAAAATTTTTTCCGAAAATGTTTTGTAATTTTGGTTTTGCATAGACAGCGGAAAGGCTTCTGATACCAAGTACATGTTCTAACTGCATTGGAAAGCCGGCTTCCTGAGCCGCCTGAATCCAATATTTTGCAAGTAATTTTTCCGTATCAAGCATTAAGCCGTCCATGTCAAAAATTACACCTTGAATTTGATTCATAAATATCAACTACTTTCTGGTTTTATGAGAGATATGTTCATCTGTGAATTTAGAATAATAGAACTGCTGTTCTTTGTAAAGTCCGTAATAACCGGATAATAAATAGCTGACAGCAATCACAAGCAAACAGTAAGGTACACAGCCTAACCCAAATAATTCCGCTGAAATAAATAAAGACGCTAAAGGACAGTTTGTCACACCGCAGAATAATGCTATCATGCCGACCGCTGCACAAAGAGAAGGTGATAATCCTGCAATTTGACCAAATAAACAGCCAAAAGTTGCACCTACATAGAAGGAAGGAACAATTTCACCGCCTTTAAATCCTCCGCCAAGAGTTACTGCTGTAAAAAGCATTTTCACAATGAAGGCATACCAGATAGTTTCACCATGTACAGCCTTTGCAATCACTGCACCGCCTGTACCGTAAAATTTCGTGGACTGAAATAAAAGACCCATTAACAGCAAAACAATACTGGCAACTAAAATTCTTAAATAAGGATTTTTTATAGATTTTTTCATGTAGTGTTCTGTTCTGTGCAGAATCACACAGAATAAAATGCTCAGTGCAGAACAGAAAATGCCAAGTAAAACAGTCTGTACAGCAGTGAAAGGAGTTAATTCAGGAACAGGGCTGACTTCATAGCCCTCTAAGGGGAGACCTAATTTCGCTGCAATGTAAGATGCAGTTAAAGAAGATACCACACAAGGAACTAAAGCAGCATATTGCATTGTACCGACACAGCCTACTTCCATAGCGAAAATTGCTGCACCTACCGGCGTTCTGAAAATGGCTGAAAATGCTGCACTCATGCCACTCATGATTAAAATATGCTTATCTTTTTCACGCATATGCAGCCAGTTTCCGAACATATTCGCAAGCCCTCCGCCAAGCTGTAAGGCAGCCCCTTCACGTCCTGCGCTTCCTCCCACGAAATGCGTTAAAATAGTAGAAATAAAAATTAAAGGTGCAGTTTGTACAGGAATCTGCGCTTCTGAACGTAATGAAGCTAAAATCATATTTGTGCCTTTATCATGCTTGTCATGCGTTACCCTGTAAAGAAATACTATCAGTAATCCCCCCACAGGAAGAAGCGCATAACACCAGAGATGTGTCTCTCTGAATTTTGTACTCCAGCTGATACTTTTCACGAATTCTGTACCAATAACACCAAGCACACACCCTAAAATTAAAGATAATACTGTCCAGCGGAATAACAGCCGGATATGTAAAAGACCATGCATTAAAATTTTTAAGCATTTGCCTCTGTAATAATAAAATTTTTCATGTGTTTTGTGTTTGAAAGAAAATTTTTGCAAAAAGCCCACCTCATTTCATTAAAAAATTTGTGTCAAAGTGTTTACAATCTGTCATTTTTATGCTATAATTAAGATTATGGTATTTTTATTTCAGATTCCGTCAGAAAGGAAGAAATCTATGGCAAACCAGAAAAAGCGCAGACATGCCCGTTATGACCGTTTATTTGGAGCAGGAGTACTGCTGCTTTGCATGATACTGCTGATTTCAGGCATCACAAAATGCGCCCGAAATAAAAAAGATTCTGTCGAAACAAAACACCATTTAGCAGAAGATGTGATTATTTCAAGTGAAATTGCTGATGCACAGGAACAGAAAAATTATTCAGAAGTTTCTGTTCCAACAAGCAAGGTTCACAGCGGTCATATGATGCTGGTGAATCACGCTTTTCCATGCCGGATTGATGCAGATGCAGTCAAAAATGGAAATTCTACAGAAGTGCAGTTTGTTACAATCAAAAGCATTCTGGATACAAAAGACACAGAAATTAAGCCATATACAGCTTCTGACTGGGAAGTCGGACTGGATAAAGTTGCAGCTCTGGCAATGGATAAATGGTTTGAAACATTCAGTCAGACAACAGGACATAAGGATATCAGAATGATTGGAGGGTACAAGCCCGAAGCAGATGACCCTGACTTTCAGACGGGAAGAACGCTGACAATTGGAGTATTTCCGGAAACAGGTACTTCTCATGTATATCAGCCGGAAGGAGATTATGCATGGCTGTTGGAACATGCTTCAGAATATGGATTTGTTTTACGCTATCCGGAGGGAAAAGAGGAATATTTTGATGATGGGATTACAGAACGAAGAACAGCAACATTTCGGTATGTAGGGCTTGCACCAGCAGCTTACATGGCTAAACAGGAAATTTGTCTGGAGGAATTTTTACAGGAAATCCGCCATTATTCTGTAAGTAATATGCTGACAATTTCAGCTGATGGAAAATCTTATGGCATGTATTTTGTACCAGCCGATATGAGCAGTGAAACAACAGTATTTTCTGTACCTTCAACGCAGACTTCCTATGATATTTCCGGAAATAATGTGGACGGTTTTATTATTACGATTTATCAATCATAACAGGAGTGTGGAGAATTATGGCATTTCCAAATATATTTCGCAGAGACCCTTTGAAAGATTTTGTTATTGAAAATAATGTTTTGGTAAATTATAAGGGTTCTAATGAAGTAGTTACCATTCCGGAGGGTATCGTCAGAATTGATGATTATGCTTTCCAAAATAAGAAGAAATTAACCAGAGTAAAATTTCCGGTCAGTCTGAAAATTATTGGGAAAAACGCATTTGAAGGATGCGAAAATCTGAAAAGTTTAGAAATGCCTTCGGAATTGGAGCGAATCAAAGAATATGCTTTTTCTGGATGCCGAAATGTGCAATTTGTGAATTTCGGGAAATATATTGTAGAAATCGGAAAAGGCGCATTTAAAGATTGTGCGGAATTGAAAAACATTGCTTTTCCGGAATATGTGCCGAATTTACAAGACGAATTATTTTCAGGCTGTACCAAATTGAAAACCATTACACTAAATGAAAATATTACTGAAATCGGAAATAATGTATTTTACAACTGTGAAAATATAGAAGAAATCGCAATTCCTTATCAAATTTCCAGAATCGGTTCAAAAGCTTTTTCTGGCTGTGCGAAATTGAAAGAAATAGCTCTTCCGGCACAGATTGAAATTTTAGAAGATTGGGTATTTTATAATTGTCAGAATTTAGAAAAAGTTTATCTTCCGGAACATCTGACAGAACTGAAAGACCATGCTTTCTGCAACTGTACAAGCTTAACTTCGTTAAATTTGCCTGATGGTGTGAAACGAATTGAAACTTGTGCATTCTGTAACTGTATGAATCTGAAAACTATTCGCATTCCGCAAAGTATGCAGGAAATCAGGAAAAATGCTTTTGAATTTTGCAGTGCTTTAAAAACAGTCAATGTTCCTAAAGTGATTGTGATTGAAGAAAATGCTTTTCCTTCAAATACGGAAGTAATTTATTCTGACATTCCTGCGCTGTCTGCAAAAGAAATAAACCCCCAGCACATTTCCAGCGATTTCATAGTAAAAAATCAAATCTTAAAGGAATATCAAGGAATACAGGAACATGTAGAAATCCCTGAAGGTATTGTAAGGATTGGAGAATATGCCTTTCATTATTGTGGGGTTATGAAATCTGTGAAAATTCCGGATACTGTCACGAGTATTGGAAGTATGGCATTTTCTGAGTGTCCTTGCCTAAAAGAAGTGATTTTGCCAGATACAGTTGAAAAGTTAGGTGTAAATGCTTTTTCTTACTGTGAACAGATGGAGAAAATAAAACTTTCCGCCAGTTTGAAAGTCATTCCAGAAAGTGCTTTTGCTTGGTGCAGAAGCTTGAAAGAAGTTACTGTTCCAGAAGGTGTCACCAAGATTGAAAAAGAAGCTTTTGTACATTGTGATTATTTGGAAAAAGTTTATATTCCGTCAACAGTAAGATGGATTGGAAACAATGCTTTCGCACAAGTAGATATACACTTGAAAAATGTCACTGTTCCGCCTGAAACAAAGCTGGGCGCAGGCGT
This sequence comes from Oscillospiraceae bacterium, assembly GCA_045541055.1. GTDB lineage: Bacteria > Bacillota > Clostridia > Oscillospirales > Ruminococcaceae > UBA3855. Next base: position 67,482 of record JAZQIL010000154.1, on the reverse strand, counting down.
TTTCCCATTTAATACAGTCGTCAAAAGAGGTTTTCCAGAGCCTTTTCAAGAGTCTGAGAAAGAGCTTGGCACGGAAATGAAAGCTTTAGTACTGTCAATCAAAGAATCTGTTCAGGAAGCACAGGACGAAATGAATCAGAAAACAGTCTTCTATGAACGGTTAGCTACATTATTAAATCAAATTATGCAGAAGAAAACTGCTCCCGAAGAAAATACTGTTCCGGAAGAGAATTTTGAAATTGAAAATCAAGTGTTAATCCGGTATCAGGGAACAAGTGAATCGATAAAAATTCCGGACGGTGTTCAGGAAATTGCAGACAATGCCTTTTTCTGCTGTCAGGCGGTATCTGTGAAAATCCCTTCAAGTGTGAAAAAAATTGGTGCAAGTGCCTTTCAGTATTGTGCTTTCTTGAAAAAAGTGATTTTTTCAGAAGGACTTGAAGAAATTGATGACTGGGCATTTTCAGACTGCAATGCTTTAGAAGAAATTGATTTGCCGAAAACACTTCTGAAAATTGGAGAAAATGCTTTCCAAAACTGTGAAAATTTAAATTTCGTACAATTTCCGGATAGTTTATTGCATATCGGAGATTGGGCATTCTGTAACTGTCCGTCTTTAGAGATGGCAGAACTGAATGAAGATACAGAATTCGGAATAGAAGTATTTGAAGAAACCACACAGATTTTCTACAGATAATTATAAGCCCTGCAATGCAAAATCAGGTGTATATTCAGACTTTGCAGAAGATTTTTCCTGAGAGAATCCTGAAAAGCCTAATTCCTGAGCAACTTTGAGAACGCTGTTATATTCCATTTTTGTAATGCGCCTGTTCAGTTCAGGAAAATCTGAATTTTGGACGGGCGTATACTGTGCCATTAAGCTGAGTAAAAACTGTTTTGTGGAAAATTTTTCTGCTAAATGCTTTAATAATGCAATTGATTCATGCCGATGGGAAGGCATCACTAAATGTCTGAGAATACAGCCCTTTTTTAACAGATTTTCCTGAAAAACGGGCTTGCCGGTCTGACGAAGCATTTCTGTTAAGGCAAGTTCTGCAATTTCAGGATAGTCAGGAGCGTGCGCATAGTTTTGTGCTGTTTCCGGATAGAAAAATTTGAAATCAGGAAGATAAATATCAATTAAGCCGTCCAACCACTGCAAAGCAGCAACAGATTCATAGCCTCCTGAATTGTAAACAACTGGAATGGAAAGTTTTTCTTTCACGGCTTCCAGCGCAGGAATCACCCATGGCAAAACATGCCCTGCTGTAACTAAATTAAGATTATGTGCGCCCTGTTCCTGCAATTCCAAGAAAATTTCAGAAAGCCTTTGTATGGAAATTTCTTTTCCATAGTCGTGTAAAGAAATTTCCTGATTCTGACAAAAACAGCATCGTAATGCACAACCTGAAAAAAATACAGTACCTGAACCATTTGTACCGCTGATACAAGGTTCTTCCCAGAAATGCAGCATTGCTGAAGCAGCATGAAGCGCATCTGTTCCACCACAGAAGCCCTTTTGGATTAACCGATTGGCATGGCATTTTCTCGGGCAAAGTGTACAGGATTCTAAATTTAATTCGATAATAATCACCTCATAATCATTATAGCATATTTCTGAATGTTTTGCAAGTGCTTGACGACAAGTGCAGAATGTGCTATAATAAAAATATCTTAACATAATGGAGGAGTTAGTATGCTGATGTATCTTATGGCGGAACTTCCAGCTACGGAAGATTCCAGAAATATTATATTATGGGTTATTTTGGCAGCAGTAGCCGCTGTTTTGGTAGGTATTACAGGCGCAGTCTCATCAAAAAAATCCAAAAATTCTGATGATGACGAAAAGAAAAAATAATATTTGTTAAAAATGTATAGTTTCAACATGAAAAATCTGTCATAATTTATTTTGAATTTCGCTTGCAATTCTGTGAAAAATATGATATAATAAACAAGATTTCGCACGTTCGTCATTCTGTCAGCAGGGTGCTTGGCAACAGGTCGCTGACCGTCAGCGGGCGGAGGATTCAAATTTAACCAAATTTATTTTAGGAGGAACTACAAATGGGTGTAGTATCAATGAAACAGCTGCTGGAAGCAGGCGTACATTTCGGACATCAGACCAGAAGATGGAACCCTAAAATGGCTCCGTATATCTTCACAGAACGTAACGGCATTTACATTATCGACTTGCAGAAAACTGTTAAGAAACTCGATGAAGCTTATATGTTCGTACGCAATATTTCCGCAGAAGGTAAAGAAGTTTTATTTGTCGGCACAAAGAAGCAGGCTAGCGAATCCATTAAGGAAGAAGCAGTTCGTGCTGGTGCGCATTATGTCAATGCTAGATGGCTCGGCGGTATGATGACAAACTTCAAAACAATTCAGAGAAGAATCCAGAGACTGGAACAGCTCCATACAATGGCAGAAGACGGCACTTTTGCACTGCTGCCTAAAAAAGAAGTTGTGAAACTCAATCTGGAAATTGAACGCCTTGAAAAGTTCATGGGCGGTATCAAGAATATGAAGAAGCTCCCTGGTGCGCTCTTCATCGTTGACCCCAGAAAAGAAAAAATTGCTGTTGCAGAAGCAAAGAAGCTCAATATTCCGATTGTTGCAATCGTGGATACTAACTGCGACCCTGATGAAGTAGATTATGTCATTCCGGGTAATGATGACGCAATCCGTGCTGTGAAACTGATTGCTGGTACAATTGCAAATGCTATCATCGAAGGCCGTCAGGGTGCTGATGATGTTGCTGCGGAAGATGCTAACGCTGCTGAAACAGAAGAAGCTCCTGCTGAATCTACAGAAGCAGAATAATTAAAATTATTAGAAAAGAGGGAATTTATTATGCCTATTACTGTAGCACAGATTAATGAACTCCGTCAGATGACCGGTGCAGGCATTATGGACTGCAAAAAGGCTCTGACTGAAGCAGAAGGCGATAAGGATAAGGCTGTACAGCTGCTCCGTGAAAAAGGTCTCGCAACTCAGGCAAAAAAAGCCGGCAGAGTTGCTGCTGAAGGTTTAGCTCTCGCACTCGTCAGCGAAGATAATAAAGTTGGTGCTGTTGTAGAAGTCAATATTGAAACAGACTTTGCTGCAAAAAATCCGAAATTCAAAGAATTCGTTGAAAGTGTTGCAAAAACTGTTATCGAAAAGAATCCTGCTGATGTAGAAGCTTTAAAAGCTGAAACAATTTCCGGCGGTTCTGTGACTGTAGCAGAAGCTTTACAGGAACTGTTCTTATCTGTTCGTGAAAATATTCAGATTCGTCGTTTTGCACGTCTCGAAGGTGATGCAGTTGTTGCTTACGTTCATCAGGGCGGTCAGGCTGGTGTTATCACCGCTGCTAAAACTGAAGCTGGTGCAGTGCCTGCTGTACTCGAAGCTCTGAAAGACTGCGATTTTCAGGTTGCTGCAATGCATCCGGACTTCTTGGTTCGTGAAGATGTTCCGCAGTCCAGAATTGACGAAGAAAAAGAAATTATTCTCAAGCAGATGGAAGAAGACCCCAAGCTTGCTAGCAAGCCCGAACAGGCAAAAGTAAAGATTGCAGAAGGCAAACTTGGCAAGATTTACTCTGAAATTTGCCTTATGGAACAGGCTTTCGTTAAGGAAAACAAGCTTTCTGTGAAGGAATATGTTGACAGCAAGGCAAAAGAAGCTGGCTCTCCTATCCAGATTACAGGCTTTGTATGCTTTGAGCTTGGCGAAGGTATCGAGAAAAAGGCTGATGATTTCGCTGCTGAAGTAGAAAGCATGATGAAAAAAGGCTGATTTACTGAGCTTTTGATATAAACAGAAAAGGCGGCATCTGTTGCCGTCTTTTTTGTAAATAAATGCTTGCAAATTTCTTTCGTTTGTGATATAATAATATTGACTGAAATATCACAGAAAGGAGTCAGATTCAAATTATGAAAAGAAAAAGAAAAAGTTCGTTCTTCAGCGGATTACTAGTGTTTTTGTTATTGATTGTCGTTGCATGTACAATAACGGTGAATTTGGTATTCTCAGGTGAACGAGTGCCAAGAATTGCAGGATATTATCTGTATATGCAGGATTCTGATGACATGGAACCAACTGTTCCAAAAGCTTCTTTAGTTGCGGCGGAAGCGGCGACTATTTCAGAATTGCATGAAGGAAATACAGTGCTTTGCTATTTGGCAGATGGTACACTTGCAATCAGAAAAGTTTATAAAATCGAAGAAGCAGAAGAGGGTACTGTCAATTATTATCCGGGAACAGCGAAAGAACAGGGCGTAGATTCCGCAATTCCCAGAACAAATATTTTTGCAGTGTGTGTATGGGCAAGTCCGGAACTGTACTGGTATATTAATTTTGCAAGGACTGTAAATGGCTTGATGGCATTGTTAGTTGCACCGTGTGTAATTTTGATTATCATGCTGTTAGTGCATATCGCCAGTGGAAACGTTGAGGATATGGAAGACGAAGAATTTGATTTTGAAGATGAGGAAGAAATTCCAAAGCCTAAACAGAAAAAGAAAAAAACTTTTGAAAGTCCGCTGTATAATCCAGATAAGCCAGCCACTGCACCAGAAACGCTTGAAGAAAAGAAATCTTCTATTTCTGAAAATTTCACTGCAAAACCTGTGAATGAAAATTCTCCTTATCAGAAGGCTGTGCAGGAACGTGAAAAGACAATGAAGCTGAAACGACAGGAAATTGAAGCAGAGGCACTTAAAGTTTTTGAAGAACCTTACCCGAAACAGCCAAAAGAGGGTACACAGGTTTATTCTGCTGAACAAATTCGGGAACAAGCCAGAATACAGGCACAAACACAGGCAAAACAGACAATGCCGGCAGCTGCTACTGTACCAAATGTATTACAGCCTGCACCTGTAATTTCGCCAAATCCTGAGCCAGTTTTAAGTCCTAAACCTGCGGTACAGCCTGCTCCCGTTCCTAAGCCTGAACCGCCTAAACCTGCACCAAAACCAACTTACAGCAGTCCGAATATTGATGATATTTTGAATGCCAGCAAAAAAAGCAGTTCTTCTCGTTCTTCCAATGATTCGATTGACGATTTAATTCGTATGCTTGAAGATGAAAAGAAAAAATTATAATTATGACAAAAACAGGGGCTTTTGCAAGTCCCTGTTATGATTTGTATCAGTAAAATTGACTGTTTCCAATAAATTCGCATATCAGAGAATCTGGTGGAATTGCTTCTTTTGGAATGGCTTCTGTTTGTTCAAGAAATTTCAGCATATCTTTTACAAGAGGGTCATCTGTCATTTGGCGGAAGGCTTCTGTTAAAAATTCTTTGTAAGCACAAATTTCATAAGGCATAAATGTATCTACGTCATAATCTGAACGATATTTATAAGGCATAATATATTTATTTTCGCCTTCTTCCACGCTGTGAAACATCATCAGCGTATCATGGAAAGAGCGTTTCCGGAACAGCATGTCACGCACTAAACGGCGCATTAAACGGATTTTAGAAGGATGCAATAAAATCCCGTTCTGAGAAATTCTGGTGCGGACACTGACGTAAATTTTCGCTGTTCGGGAGTCTTTAAAGCTGATAATATCAGGGTTCAGACTGTGAATCCCTTCTAAAATAACAAGCTCACCGGGTTTGCGGTGAAGAATTTTACCGCTTTGAATTCTGACAGAATCTTTAAAATCATAAATTGGCAGTTCTACTGGCCGGCAGTGGTAAATTTCTCTAAGCTGTTCCGTTAAAAATGGGCTGTCAACTCTTTTGGGAGATTCAAGGTCAAGTTTACCGACTGCAAATAATTCTTTTTCTTGTTCAGTGAGAGGACTGAAATAATTATCTAATGAAAGCGTGTGTGTTTCAATGCCACGGTCATCAAGAATTTTTTCAATCATTAAAGCGGAAGTTGTTTTTCCTGAACCAGAAGGCCCTGAAAGTAAGATAATCGGCTTTTTATCACGATGTAACGCAATATCATCAGCGATTTTCTCAAGGCTTCTGAGATAGTCGGCATTGGATTTCCGAATGAATTCAGCAGTATTTTGAAGTACGTTCTGATTGATTGTCTGGAGTTCGATTTTCATAAAATAACCTCCTATAAGCGGTATAAGCATATTATATCATAGTTTTTCTTAAAAGTCAATCTTTTTTGTCAAAAATAGAGAAATTACCGGAAAGCTTTACAAATTCTGAAAAATATGTTATGATGAAATCTGGAAAGGGGACAGCTATGAAATCAGAAAAATTAACAAATACGGGAATTGTTGCATTGCTGGCACTGGTCTGTTGTGTGCTGTGGGGGAGTGCTTTTGCAGGAGTTAAGATGGGTTATGCAGAAATGCAAGTTCGCCCGGAAAATTGGGCTTCTCAAATGGTCTTTGCAGGAATTCGATTTTTTATTGCGGGGCTGATGGCCTTAGTAGTTGGGAGCATTGCTGAAAAGCAGATTTTACTTCCGAAGAAAGAAAGTATTCCCAGAATTGGGATAATTAGTTTATTTCAGACAATTCTGCAATATTTCTTTTATTATATTGGATTAGCGCATACAACCGGAGTGAAATCTGCAATTATTGTTGCTTCTAATGTTTTTACAGCGATATTTATTTCAGCATTATTTCATCAGGAACAGCTGACAGCTAAAAAAATAATTGGGTGTTTGATAGGATTTTCCGGAATTGTGTTAGTAAATTTCGGTGGATTAGACTTCAAGTTAAATCTTTTAGGAGACGGCTTTATCTTTTTATGTACAATAGCAAGTGGATTTTCCAGTGTTTTCATGAAACGCTTTACAGGACAGTATCATGAAAACCCAGTATTATTAAGTGGCTGGCAGTTTACATTCGGTGGAGCAGTTATGTGGCTGTTTGGAGCATTATCCGGCGGAACACTGCAAATGACTTCAAAGGCATGGGAGATTTTAATTTACTTATCATTCGTATCAGCAGCAGCTTATTCTATATGGGCAGTATTACTTAAATATAATCCTGTTTCAAAAGTCACAGTATTTGGTTTTTTAAATCCTTTATGCGGAGTCATTATTTCAAGTATTATTCTGCATGAAAAGGGTGCATTCAGCTGGCAGGGGCTGACGGCTTTAATACTGGTATGCACAGGAATTTTAACAGTTAATTATGAAAAGAAAGGAATACAGGTACATGAAACTTCATAAAAGATTATTTTATTTGCTGTTATGTTCTGTCATGCTGACAGGATGCAGTCAGAATACTTCTGAAGAAATGCCTGATATTGATGCTTTACGGCAAAGTTCAGAAACCGCATCAGAAACGGAACAAGCTACAGAACAAACCGTTCCGGCTGAAATTTATTATCTGACTGACCACGGCACACAAAATTCTGAAGAATTGACAAAATTTCGCACACAGCTTGAAGCAGACGGTTTTATTTGGAATGAAGGAGAAATTTCAAATATTCCTATAAAAGACAGCATTTTAATTTTCAATGCACCTCAGGAGGATATTACACAGGAAGAATTTCAAATTTTGAAAGAGTATAAACAAAACGGCGGGGATATGCTGTTACTGCTTCCTGCTTCAGAAAGCGAAACCAGATATAAATTTTTAAATAACTTTCTGGAAACATACTGTATTCAGTTAGATTATGATAAAATTACAGAAACAGATAATTTCAGAATCAAAGATAATGCAGTTCGTTTAAATATTATTTCTCAGCCTGACCGCATGACAGCCTATGAAGAGTCTATGCTGAACAGTCCTGTCTATATGCAGAATATGAGAAGTTTTCACTTATTAGGAGACTATGCAACAGATGAAATGTTTGTAGATGTCATGCTGCAAACAGCTGAAACTGTAATTGGTGAACCATTCGGAGGAGTAGAAGATGACCCTTTGACTTATGAAAATGAAAAGCTTAATATTTTAGTATATTCGCTGGATGCTGTGCAGAATAATACTGCTGTTGTGGTTTGTGGTGCATCTGATTTTCTTCTGGATGAAAATTTTGAAAAAGACACTTCCCACATAGCACAAGAATGGATTTACAGTTCTCTGCAATGGTTTACAACTTACAACAGTTATTAAAAAATCCCCTCTGAAAACAGAGGGGAAAATTTTTTGAATGTAAATGTGAAGAAGAAATTACTTCTTAACATTAAATGCGCCCATCTGCGGATATACAGCAGCAGCACCGAGTTCTTCTTCGATTCTGAGAAGCTGATTGTACTTAGCAACACGTTCGCTTCTGCTGGGTGCGCCTGTCTTAATCTGGCAGGTGTTCAGAGCAACTGCGAGGTCAGCAATTGTGGTATCAGCTGTTTCACCGGAACGATGAGAAGAAATTGCTGTGTAGCCAGCCTTGTGAGCCATCTTGATAGCTTCCAGAGTTTCAGATACAGAACCAATCTGGTTGAGTTTAATCAGAATGGAGTTACCTGCACCGAGTGCAATACCCTTGGAAAGTCTTTCAGTATTGGTAACAAACAGGTCATCACCAACGAGCTGTACTTTATTACCGATTTTAGCGGTCATCTTCTGCCAGCCTTCCCAGTCTTCTTCGTCCAGACCATCTTCAATAGAGATAATCGGATACTTGTCAACCAAAGCTTCCCAGTGAGCAATCAGTTCATCAGAAGTGAATTCCTTACCAGATTTCGGCTGTTTGTAGAAGCCCTTACCTTTTTCAGACTTCCATTCAGAGGAAGCAGCGTCCATAGCAATCATGAAGTCCTTACCAGGTTCAAAGCCAGCAGCCTTGATAGCTTCCAGAATCTTTTCAATTGCTTCTTCATCGCTCTTGAGCTTGTTAGGAGCAAAGCCACCTTCATCACCAACAGCTGTTACATCGCCCATATCCTTGATTAAAGCTCTGAGTTTGTGGAATACTTCTGCACACCATCTGAGAGCTTCTTTAAAGGAAGGTGCGCCAACAGGCATAATCATGAATTCCTGTGTATCTACAGCACTGTCAGCATGTGCGCCGCCGTTGAGAATGTTCATCATTGGAACAGGGAGCTTTGTACCCTGAATGCCGCCTAAGAAACGATACAGCGGAATGTTCAGAGAAGTAGCAGCTGCTCTTGCAGTAGCGATGGAAACAGCCAGAATAGCATTTGCACCGAGATTAGACTTATCCTTTGTGCCGTCAGCCTTAATCATAGCAGCGTCAACAGCGTAAATGTCGGAAGCGTCCATACCAAGGATAGCTTCTTTGATAGTAGTATTGATATTTTCAACAGCTTTCTGTACGCCCTTGCCGAGGTATCTGCCCTTGTCACCGTCACGGAGTTCAAGTGCTTCAAATTCGCCGGTAGATGCGCCGGAAGGTGCTGTACCTCTTGCAACAGTACCATCTTCGAGAGTGATTTCAGCTTCTACAGTAGGATTGCCTCTGGAGTCGAGGATTTCTCTGCCGTACACATTCACAATTTTCATAAAGCTCATGGGTATTCAAGTCCTTTCTTTACAGGCATAAAAATTAAACTATGCGACTGCCTGTATTTTGAAAATATTTATCAGAAAATTTCTGACTGTACTTATTATATCACAGAGACAGAATTTTGTCAAGATATTTATGAAAAATTTACAAATCCAGTAAAATTCCGAAACACTTAAAGAGCTGACTTGACTTTTCAGGGAATCCGTGGTATAATAAACAAAGAATATCAATGATTAGAAAGGACAGCATCATGTCAGAATATCAGTTGAGTGAAAATTTTGAAGAACATCAAGATGATTTGGATTTACCCGTGATTCAAAGGGTGACATTTGGAAACGGTAAGAAATATTATGTCCGGAAAAATGAAGTGCCTTATTTGACAGCGGAAGTAGATGATATTTCAGAATATTTTGATAAAGCATGTATTTTCGGAAAATATTTATGCATTGGGTCTGGAAGTACAGTTATTTTTGTAAATCTGGATACACTTGGTTCAGTCACAATGGAAGTCGGCTCTTATTTTGGATATTTCTTTCTGTACGAAGAAATTTTATATATTGCTTCAGGAAAGGGCATTACAGCGGTGAATAGTTCACTGCATACGCTTTGGAAAAATGATAATCTTGCAGAAGATGGGGTTATTATTCATGAAGTAATGAAAGTCAGAGAAGCTTTGCGTATCAGCGCACAAGAGGAAATGGCCTACGGAAAATACTGGAAAGAAAAGCTCGTCAGCTTAAAAACCGGCGAACAGGTGATATAATTTCTAAGAAAGGAAGCCTTTGTTATGCAGCATTTAAAAGCAACTGGGTCACGAAAAAATCTTTCTGAATCTGAATATTATGCATTGATTGCAGATTTGCTGGAATTAGAAGAGGTTCAGCAGTTAAAGGCATTTCGCCATCACATTATGACAACCAGATTTCAGCACTGCTTGAATGTTTCTTATTATAATTATAAATTATGTAAAGCATTAAATTTAGATGCAAAATCTGCTGCAAGAGCGGGACTGTTACACGATTTGTATTTCTATGATACGAAATCTTACACACACAGCAGACCAGCAGTCCGCCACAGCAAGCACCACCCTGAAATTGCACTTCAAAACGCTGAAAAGCTTTTAACATTAAATGAAAGAGAAAAAGATATGATACAAAATCATATGTTTCCGATGACCTTTGCATTTCCACGCTATGCAGAAACATATTTAATCACACTTGTAGATAAATATTGTGCTGTGATGGAATTCATGCTTCCGCAGCCAAAACGCTTCCGGAATTTTTTACGCAGAAAAACACAGCAGGCAAAAACTGTTTAAAAAGAATAAAATCCCTGTTTGGTTAAAAAGCAGGGATTTTACTCTTTTATGGAGAATATGAATTTAGAGGTATCTTTCTGATGAATAGTGAATGGTATCTCCTATTGGTATAATTGTATCACGAAATTACACATTTGTCAAGAGAAATTTCAAATATATTTTTCATTTTGTTCACAAAAAGTTCTTGAAAATTTTGTTTAAATATGTTATAATTGTACTGTACTCAGGAAGCACCACCCTTCCCGATGAAACAGTAAAGCTTCTTGGTTTGCTAACATAAAAATCAAGCTTCATAAAAATCTCTCTTTGAAAAATGGTCTGGTGTTTTTACATCGGGCTGTTTTTCTTTTTCATCTGATTCCATAGTTCAGCACATTTAAAACGAATTTCATATTTCTGGGGATGTTCTAAAAATTCTGCTGTTTCTTCATCAAAGTAAGTTTCTGGTTCAGCAGTAGGCAGACATAACGGCGGATACATCACACACCACCAGTTATGCCCTTCTGCTTTTCCGATTAAAATTCTTAAGGCATCGTAACTTCCGGCAGGCATGGTAAATTGTTCATATTCTCTGGTATCAAACGGCATATTGACTAACTGCACAGATACAGAATCCTGACAGCCGTGTTCCTGCAAAACATGTTCTGCAATTCTGCGAATGGTATCCTGTTTTTGAATGACACAATGTTTCATATCTTCCAGTGTTTCACAATCGGAAAATAATGTTTCTGATTCTTCCAAAAGTTTGTCACGTACCAGAAGTTTTAACTGCTGGTCAGTTTCAGAATCAGAATTTGCTAAGATATGCAGACGAAGCACTTGATTTTGCAAATCGTTTATTTTGTGTGTGAATCCTGAAAGACTTCCCAGAAAAATGCTCAGAATTAAGCCGATACACATAGCAGTTTCTAATTTTTTCATGTAAAAAACCTCCTGTTGTTTCTTCATGAAACAGTATGGGAAGAAATGAACTGTTCATACAAAATACTTGTTATTTTTTTCTTTGTATGCTATAATTTTTTCAGAGGTGATTGTGTATGCAAATTTACGATTTGATTCAGAAAACAAGAAGAAAAGAGCCTTTACAAACAGAGGAAATTCAAACGCTTGTAAATCAGTTTACAAGAGGAGAAATTCCGGATTATCTTATGTCTGCATGGCTGATGGCTGTTTGCTGTCAAGGTTTGACAGAAGAAGAAACATTAGCTCTTACACTTGCCATGCGTGATTCCGGAACATGTCTTGATTTGTCTGAAATTGGTGCAGTGACCGTTGATAAGCACAGTACCGGAGGCATTGGCGATAAAACGACATTGTTAATTGCTCCGATTGTTGCCGCCTGCGGAGGCCATGTGCCGAAAATGTCCGGCAGAGGACTTGGTTTTACTGGGGGTACAATTGATAAATTAGAAAGTATTGCAGGATTTTCTGTAGAAATGCCTGTGGAAAATTTCTTGCAACAAGTCAGAGATATCGGCTGTGCAATAATTGCTCAAAGCGGAAATTTAACTCCAGCAGATAAAAAAATTTATGCATTACGAAATTTAACTGCTACAGTAGACAGCATTCCTTTGATTTGTTCCAGTATTATGAGTAAGAAATTAGCACTTGGAGCAGATTGTATTCTTTTAGATGTAAAATGCGGAAACGGTGCATTCATGAAAAATTTAGAAGATGCTGAAAATTTAGCTTCTGCAATGGTTAGAACCGGTCAGCTTGCCGGTAAAAAATGCAGAGCCGTCATTACAGATATGAATGCACCTTTAGGCTGTGCGGTGGGAAATGCACTTGAAGTAAAAGAAGTCATTGAAATTTTACAGGGCAATGTGAAAAATACTTTGTCAGAACTAGCCTTGGAGCTTTCTGCACAGATGCTGGAGCTTTCCGGAAAAGGGGACTTAACACAATGCAGATTGCTGGCTTCTGAAGCTTTGACTTCCGGAAAGGCATTAGAAAAGTTTGCAAAGATGATTCAGGCACAGGGCGGTGATGCTTCTGTTACAGAATATCCTGAAAAACTTCCTGAATCAAAAATTAAAAAAATATTTTATGCTTCTCAGAACGGCTATTTAACAAAAATCAACAGTGAACAGGTAGGGCTTGCCTGTTTAGAACTTGGCGCAGGAAAAACAGCTTCTTCGCAAAAAATTGACTATGGTGCAGGAATTACTTTTTGGCATCATATCGGTGATGAAGTCCGAAAAGGTGAGCCTTTATGCCTGATTCACAGTGCATCAGAAACTCTTTGTGAACTTGCAGAACAAAGGCTTTCGCAAGCGATTGAAATTGCAGAATCTTCCATTGAAACAGCATCTTTAATCTGCAAAATTATTTAAAAAAATGGCGGTTCTGAACAAGCAGAACCGTCTTATTTTTAATCATCATCAGTATCATTAGTATCTTCATTAGATTCAGTTGTTTCTGTTGTTTCCTGAACTTCATGTGCAATGCCTTTTTCATCAAACATGATATTAGGAGAAATTTCTTCCAGATGACGATAATATTCATATTGGGCTTCAGGGTCGGAAATATAAGAGATAGTGCAGTCAGATTGTAAAGCTGGCAGATAATGAAGTTCCATTTCATAATTAGAACGAGTTCCCCATACATGAAGTTCTGCAAGTACACTGTCCTGTGTTTTGGAGTTAAACCAGAAATTTCCTAAAGAATACACAATAGGTTTATCTTTATAGAATTCAATTCCTTGTAAGCAATGGGTATGATTTCCAATTACTGCATCTGCACCGACATCAATCAATTTTTTACCGACTTCTTCCTGATAATCTTCAAGTCTTTCCGTGCCTTCAATCCCCCAGTGAATGTAAACAATAACTAAATCTGCTTCTTTTCTGGCTTCTTTCACACGCTGATAAAGCAGTTCAGGGTCAACAGTACGAAATACCCCCGGTTCTGTTTCAGTAGCTCCTTTGGTAAATTCTTCCCATTCGATACGAGTACCGGAAATGAATGCAACTTTCAGCCCTTTCATATCCATATAAAGCGGAGCAGAAGCTTCATCAATATTTTTTCCTGCGCCGACACGTTTTATATTCGTCTTATCAATCGTGTCAAGAGTATCCAGAAGCCCTTCTGCACCATAATCATACATATGATTATTTGCCAGAGCAAGAACATCAACTCCGAGTTCTTCCATCAAAGAAATATTTTCCGGATTTGCACGATAGATGTAATCTTTTCCATAATTAGGTGTGCCACGGGTTGTGTAAGGAAATTCATTATCTGCAAGACAGATATCTGCTTCACGCATGTGTCTGACAATAGTTTCATCAAAACAGGAAAATGTATCTCGGTCATGTGAAATCCATCTTTTTGTAGTATAAGCACCATCTTCAATGCTAATATCTCCTGTAAAGCAGATTGTATAATCAAATTTTTCTTCTGGTTCAGTAGGAGCTTGCGTTGGTGGAGGTTCTGTTGCAGGGGCTTGAGTCGGGATTTCTGGGAAACTTTCAGCAGGGATAGTCATAACATTTACTTCTTCACGTTTGCCAGATGCAGCACTCTGACAGCCAGCCATTGTGAAAAAACAGAAAACAGCCATCAGAAGCAAGAATTTTGTTTTCAAGTTTGCTCTTTCCTTTCTAGTTTTTATAATGCCTTATCTATTATAGCACAACTGAAAAAAAACTGCAAGCTTTTTCTGTCAGATTTTAAAGAAATTTCAATTTATTCAGCATTTTTAAGGAATGAAACTTTTGAAATGCTGTGAATTCTGACAAAATTAACAATCTTGATAATTGAAATATGCAAGAAAGATAGGTCAAAATTTCTACCTGTACAAAAAATTTCAAAAAAAATAATGAATTTTATAATTTTTTAAGAAAACTTTAAGTTTTCGTCTGTATAATATAGACAATTCCTAAAGAACAAGCTGAAAACAATAAGTTTAATCAAATATTTAATTTTAAGTAAAGGGGAAATTTATTATGAAAAAAAGTAATCGTTTCAGTAAAGGGTTAGCAGGCATTCTCGCAGTTGGTGCAATGTGTGCAGCTCTGCCAATGCTCTCCAGTTCCGCAGCTTTGACTGGTGACGTAAACCTTGACGGAAAAGTCAGCGTAGAAGACGTTGTACTGCTTCAAAAGTATCTGATGAAAAAAGCGACTATCTCTAAGGAAGCTTTTAATAATGCAGATATGAACAGTGATAAGAAGGTAAATATTTACGACCTGATTTCTCACAAGAAGGCAGTTCTTTCAGCGCAGTCTGAACAGCCGGAACAGCCCACTGAACCTACTGAAACAACTGAAACAACTGAAGCAACTGAACAGACTTCCGAAGAAAAGCCAACTGAAACAACTCCAACCGCTACAGAGGGTGTTGTTGCTTCTATCGTTTACGAAAATAATGCAGTTAAACTTTATGATTTAGACGGTGCAGAAGTAACTGTTCCCACAAATGTTAGTGTAAACGGTACTTATGTTACAATTACCACAGCTGGTGATTACACTGTAAGCGGTACTGCTGATAATGGTCAGCTGAAAGTCAATACAGATAATACAGTTGATGCAACAGCAGCTGTAACTTTAAGCTTTGAAGGCTTAACACTTTCCAATACCAGTGAAGCTCCTGTTTATGTTGAAAATGTCGGTGATGCAGTGACTATCTCTGTGAAGAAAGGAACAACAAATACCATTTCTGACGGCACAACACACACAGACAGCTATACAAACAGCTCCGGTGAAGTAAAAGAAATCAATGCTGCTATCTTCTCCAGAGATGACCTTAAGATTAAAGGAAAAGGTACTTTAATTGTAAATGGTAATTATCAAGATGGTATCGTTTCTAAGAATGATTTGAAACTTTGGAATGGCGACATTCAGGTAACAGCTGTAGATGACGGTATCAGAGGCGGTAATTCTGTCAGAATCGGTGACCCTGACACGCTTGTAGCAAATGGTGGTGATAGAGATTACTCTAATCTGAATATTACTGTAAAGACTTCCGCAGGTGACGGCATTAAATCCACTGAAACAGATGAAGGCAAGGGCTTTGTTATTATTAACGGCGGTACAGTGAATATTAACTCCTATGCAGACGGCATTCAGGCTGAACAGGAATTCACGATGAACGGCGGCGATGTAACAATTTACACCTATCAGGGTAGTGCTTACGGCAGTTCTGGTTCTTCTTCCACTTCCACAAATCCGTGGGGCGGTGGAATGGGCATGGACGGTAATGCCAATAAAACTGATATTTCTGCTAAGGGTATTAAATCTGTAGGTCTTTATGATGAAGCAGGTACAACTTGGCAGTCCGGTGGTAATTTAACAATTAACGGCGGTACATTAACAATTGATTCTTCTGATGATAGTTTACACTGTGGCGGAAGTATGTATCTGTACGGTGGTGTAATGACATTACAGTCTGCTGATGATGGCGCACACTCTGACCATGAACTGAATATTGGCGAAACTGTTGGCAATACATTTGATAATGTACAGATTTACATTCCGAAATGCTATGAAGGTATTGAAGGTGTTACAATTAACCAGAACAGCGGTTCAGTATATGTAGTTTCTGGTGATGATGGTTACAACGCAGCAGGCGGTGCAGACGGCTCAGGCAATGGAAATACCAATCCTTGGGGTGGCGGAATGATGAGTTCTTCCACAGGTACAATGAATCTGAAAGGCGGTTTGGTTGTTCTGAATTCTGCAAATGGTGACCATGACGCATTTGACTCTAATGGAGATATCAACATTACAGGCGGTTACTACTGCGCAAATGGTCAAGAACCTCTTGACTGTGGTGACGGCGGATATTCTATCAATTATAATGGCGGTAATGTTATCAGCATGACTGGTGGTAATACAAATTTGAACACCAGATACAGCTTTGTAGATAATTCTGGTAATGTGATTGTGTCCTTTATGTCAGCAAGTGGCGGCGGTCTTAAGAGTGGCAGCAGCGCATCTGCACAGTCTGGCGGCACAGTTTCCGGTGGTACAACTGTTATGGCACAGGCTGGCGATAAGTCTGTAACAGTAGGCGGAACACTTTCCGGCGGTACAGCCCTTGGTCAGGCTTCTGAAAGTGGTATGCAGCCCGGAGGTCCTGGCGGACGTAACTAATCCTAAATTTGTGATTTCCTTAAATTTAATTCCTTTTTAACAAAAACAGCGGTGCATTCACACCGCTGTTTTTGCGTTTGCTTATTTTAAGAAGCCGTTAATAATTTGTTCTTCTGCTTCCGCTTCTGTGAGACCTAAAGTCATAAGCTTCATAAGCTGTTCGCCAGCAATTTTTCCAATAGCTGCTTCATGTACAAGTGCAGCATCAACATGATTTGCTTCCAAAGAGGGAACAGCTAAAATTCGGCCATTGTCCATGATAATGGAATCACATTCTGTATGTCCGGAACAGGGAGCATTTCCAACGATACAAGCATCTAATTTTTGATAGCTGTTATCTCTTGCAACGGAACGGGAAACCACATCTGCACTAGCACCTTCTTCATTGAGACAGACTTTGTAAACGCTGAAAGCTTCCTGAACTCCATGTGTCATAAGACGTTCCCGAACAATTAACTTAGCATCTTTTTTAAGTTCAGCAATTGTTTCACGGTGAGTAGAGTCTACGCCTTTAATCTGTACCATTTCCATTTCCATAGAGCTTCCTTCTTCAAGATAAGCTTCTGTGACAGGATTTAAAATTCTTTTCCCAGTGCCTTCACCTGAACCATAATGTTTTTCAACATAACGAATATGAGAATTTTTTCCGATGAAAAACCGATGAATGCCGTCATGTTCCGCATCTTGTGTACCACAGTTGTCGATACCGCATCCAGCGACAATTAAAACATCACAGTCGTCTCCAATATAAAAATCATTATAAACTGTTTCTTTCAGACCGCTTTCACTGAGAACAACAGGAATGTGAACACTTTCTTTTTTTGTTCCGGATTTAATATGAATGTCAATGCCTGAGCCTTCGGGTTTAGATTGAATGTCGATATTAGCAGTCGTGTTTCTGCCGACAGATTCACCATTTGCACGAAGGTTATAAGCCCCTTCTGGAATGTCATGAAGACCGGCAACTTCCTGTAATAATCTTTTCTGAACTGCGTCCATTTTCTGCATGTGCGTGACCTCCTTAAGCGAGTTTCTGACAGGCATTCAAAGCGTATTTTGTACCTGTAATTTCTGGGAGAATGGCTTCTTTTCCGCCTTGTTTGAGAATTTTTCCTTCAGCGAGAACGATAATTTCGTCAGCGATGTTTAAAATACGTTCCTGATGGGAAATGACAATAATAGAACGATTTTTTTCAGATTTTCTCATATTTTCAAAAATCTGAATTAAATTCTGAAAGCTCCACAGGTCAATTCCTGCTTCTGGTTCATCAAAGAGTGCAAGTTTCACATCACGGGCTAAAACAGTAGCAATTTCAATTCTTTTTAATTCACCGCCGGAAAGGGAAGCGTTCACTTCACGATGAATATAATCTTTAGCACAAAGACCGACTTCTGAAAGATATTCACAGGCATCTGCAACAGAAAGATGTTTGCCCTTAGCAATTCTAAGCAAATCAAGAACAGTTAAGCCTTTAAAGCGGACAGGCTGTTGAAATGCAAAGCCAATTCCCATTTTAGCACGGTCAGTAATACTCATATTTGTAATATCTGTTCCGTCAAACAGAATCTGTCCAGCAGTAGAACGTTCAATACCAGCGACAAGTTTTGCAAGAGTAGATTTACCTCCGCCGTTAGGTCCGGTAATGACAATAAATTTATTATCCTCAATTTTAAGATTCAAGTCATGAATAATCTGATTATCCTCCGCACGGAAGGAAAGATTTCTAAGTTCCAGCATTATCAATAACTTCCTTTCTGATTTTAATAGTTTTTTGCTATAGCGCACTTCTAATATTATAGTACAAAATTCCAAAAATGTCAAGGATTGTTTCAGTCATAAACAATCAAAAAATACTTGCAAGAATGGAAAAAACATGCTATAATATAGAAAGCTGATTTTATAATTATTATGGAGGTTTTAGAATGAAATATCAGAAAGAAATTCATGCTTATTTAGAAGCGCATCAACAGGAAATGCTTGACGTTTTGGAAAAGTTCATTGCAATCCGGAGTGTACAGGGCGAACCGCTTGAAAATGCGCCCTTTGGAACAGAACCGAAAAAAGCACTTGATTTGATGCTGAATTTCTGTCAGAAGTTCGGATTTCAGACAGAAAACGCTGAAAATTATGCAGGCAGTGCAGATTTAAACGACTTAAAACCAGAACTTGGTATTTTAGCGCATTTAGACGTTGTACCGGAGGGAGATGGCTGGACACATGACCCTTATCAAATGACTTACGAACCGGAGACAGATAAGCTTTACGGGCGAGGCACTTCTGATGATAAAGGGCCTGCTGTTGCCGCTTTATTTGCTTTGAAGGCTTTAAAAGATTTAAATATTCCTATGAAATCAGGCATTCGTTTCATTTTCGGCACGAATGAAGAAAACGGCTCGGAAGATTTAGCCTATTACATGAAGCACAGAACGCTTCCTCCAATGGTATTCACACCTGACGGCGATTATCCGGTTATCAATTTAGAAAAAGGCATGATTCGTTTAAAGCTTTCTGCAAACTTTACAGACGGCAAGTCAAAAATTATGCATTTACAGGCTGGTGATGTGATTAACGCTGTTCCAGCAAAAGCAGAGGCAGTTGCTGAACAATTTCACAACACTATCACGATGGAGGGCAGAAATGCTCATGCTTCTACTCCCGAACAGGGCGAAAATGCATTGACAAAGTTACTGCATCTGCTGAAAAATACATTCTTGCTTCCGGAATGCCAGCAGACAGATATTATTCGTAAATTAGCAAAATGCTTTCCGCACGGTGAAACAGACGGCAAATCCTGCGGAATCGCTGCAAAAGATGACCTTTCCGGCAGTTTGACATGTGTCCTCAGTGTCATGAAAATGAATGAAACTGAAATGACTGCTTATGTAGATATTCGTTTTCCAGTGTGCTGTACAGGTGCAGAAATCATTCAGAAAATGCAGGAAGCTCTTTCTCCTATAAAATGTGAAGCTCTGATATGTGACGAACCCCATCATACAGACAAAAATTCAAAGTTTGTACAGACGCTTTTAAAAGTCTATGAAAATGTAACAGGCTTAAAAGGCGAGTGTTTAGCAATCGGCGGAGGTACTTATGTGCATCACATTGAGGGCGGAGTTGCTTTCGGAGCAACTTTCCCCGACACAGATGTGCATATGCACGGCGCAGAGGAATTTATAAAATTAAAGCATTTCATGTTAGATGCAGAAATGATGGCTCTTGCAATGACAGAACTTTGTGCAGATTCTTGACAAATCCCCCCAAATATGATATGATAAAACTATATTAAATTCTTGGAGGTAATTTTTATGGACATGAAAGCAAAAATAACAGAACTCGTCACAAAGGTTGCTACAGATAAAGATTTTGCGAAAAAACTTAGCGAAAATCCCTCAAAAGCTGTAGAAGAAGTCGTTGGTATAAAACTGCCCGCTGAACAGGTGAATAAACTCATTACCCGTGCAAAGGAAAACCCTGATTTTGTCAAAAATCTTAAAGAGAATCCTGCTAAGGCTTTAGAAGGTATTACAGGTCTTGACCTGCCAGATGAACAGATTAACAATTCTGTTAAAGGCTTGAAAGAAAAATTCCTTAGCGGTAACAAGTAATGCCTAAAACAGAAAAAACAAATGTCATGCGGATTCTTGACCAGAAGAAAATTGATTATAAAAGTTATCATTATATGAATACTGCTGCTGTCAGCGGTATTGAAGTTGCAACAGTATTAGGGCAGAATCCGGAACAAGTTTTTAAAACGTTGGTGACTATTTCAGGGACAGGAGCGCATTATGTATTTATGATACCAGTTGCAGAAGAACTTGACCTTAAAAAGGCGGCTAAGGCTGTGAATGAAAAAAGTATCAGCATGTTAAAATCCAAAGAACTTTTGCCCTTAACAGGATATATTCATGGAGGCTGTTCGCCAATCGGTATGAAAAAATTTTTCCCGACAGTGATTGAAGAATCTGCTGAATTGCAGGACAGTATTATTTTCAGTGCCGGAAAAATTGGCTGGCAAGTGGAATTAAATCTTAATCAGTTAGCGAAAGTGATAACATTTCAGCTTGCAGATATTATAGTATAAAAAATAATCCGGCTGCGAAAAGCCGGATTATTTTTATTTTTTACCAGAAGATTTCTTTTTAGATTTTTCAGCTTCTTTTTTGACAGCGGAAGCCTTTGGACGGAGATGTACTGGTTCAGGAGATTTCGGCTTCTGCACATAAAGAACATGTGCATAAATGCATAATACCAAGTACACAGCGCATAGAATCACACTTAAGAAAATACCTCTTGTGAGCCATTCCGTCTGCGGAAAATGTTTGGCTAATGCGAGATAATATTTTCCTTCTGAAAGTTTGATAGAAGAAGTAGCAATTAAATCAATTGTTTCCAGTTCCTGACCGGAAAATTTTAATGTGACAGTTCCTAATTTTTCGCCCTGTTCCACTGGAGCAGAAACATTATCTTCAAGCTTGACTTCTTGTACAATAGCATTCACATCTGCGCCGTCATACCATAAAGTCATGAAAGATTTTGCCGGCTTGACAAGTACATAGTCTACGCCCTCGCCGTTTTGAACAGTCACTTGTCCAAGTTCAGTACTTTCACTGAGAACAGTCTGATAATTAAAATGGTCAAATGCCCATTTTAAAAGGTCAGTTGCATCAGTCATATGATAGAATTTCAAAACACCTTCTGCATCATTGAAAGGTGCAGCTAATAAAACAACTAAGAAAGAATTACCGTCCCTTGCACCAAGACAGATAATATTTCGACCCTGACGGGCAAGATTTGCAGTTTTAATACCTTTTGTGCCTTCGAGATAGTAGGTAGAATTGGTATGCATCATGGCATTGGAATGTGTCCAGACCCATTCTTCTTCTGCTTTATGGCGGTCACCGTTTGGAGATTCTGGTGCATAAGAGACAGCACCAGCGAATTCCATAAATTTGCTGACAGAGAGTGCATACTGTGTAATTTTCGTCATATCTCTGGCAGTTGTAACCTGAGCTGTATCATAAAGCCCTGTTACATTTGTGAAATTTGTCTGAGTACAGCCGATTTCTTTAAGCTTTGCGTTCATCATGTCTACAAAGCCTGCAACGCTTCCGCCGAATTCATTTGCAAGCATAACAGCCGCTTCATAAGAAGATGTCAGCATCAGTGCATATAATAATTCTTCAATTGTCAGTGTATCGCCCTGCCGAATATCTGCAAATCGCAAATCGTCTTTATAGTCCGTGTCAATATAGCGGTTAATCATTTCTAAATCGCAGGTAAGTGACTGATTTAAATCATTACATTTTTCAAGAACAATGACGGCTTCAAGAATTTGTACGAGAGAACCGGGCATATATTGTTCATCAGGGTTCTTCTCATACATGACATCACCGGTATCGACATTGATGAGCATTCCGGCAGCACTGTTGATTTCAAAATTCGGCGTGAAAGAAACTGCCTGTCCGGTCAGTGATGTGCAGAAAGTACAGACTATCAATATCGACAGCATCACAGAAAGCAGTTTTTGAATTTTCTTCATGAAAAATCCTCCCGTTATAGAATCTTTTTTAGTTTCTTATATTTTAACATAAATATGCGCATTTGTCAATAAGAATTTTCTTGACAGGGGTCTGTATATCGTGTTATAATAAATACAGAACAAAAGAAAAATTTAAGGAGTGAAATTGTATGGTCTATATTACAGGAGATATGCACGGCGAATGGGAAAGATTTAAAGAGAAAGCAATTCGTCAGCTTAAAAAAGAGGATACATTGATTATTTGCGGAGATTTTGGGTTTATCTGGGACGGAAGCAAAAAAGAAAAACAGGTGCTGAAAAAAATGTCAGAATTGCCGTTTACAGTTGCTTTTCTTGATGGCTGTCATGAAAATTTCGATTTACTGGAGCAGTATCCTAAAGAAAAATGGCATGGCGGGAAAATTCACAGAATCGCTCCGAATATTATTCATCTTAGAAGGGGGCAGATTTTTGAAATTGAAAAGCGGACATTTTTTGTATTTGGCGGGGGACATAGTCAGGATTATGAATACCGTTCTTCTGAAACATGGTGGAAACAGGAACGCCCTTCTCATAAAGAAGTGACAAACGCAGTGGCGAATTTAGAGAAACATCATAACAAAGTGGATTATGTATTAACACATGAACCACCGGCTTCTTTAAAAGACTGCCTTGGGGTAGATGTGGGGCAGAGACTTGAAATTCACACTTTTTTTGAAGATATGGTGAAAGCTTGCAGTTATCGGAAATGGTTTTTTGGAAAATGTCATCTGGATAAATATATTCCTGTGAAATTTTTCGCTGTTTTTGAACAAGTTCTCCCTGTGACTGTGAAAGATATAGATTTATAAGAAATTAAAAATTAAGTCTTGACATTAGGATAATCTTATGTTATACTAAATTTATCATGATAAAAGATTGGAGAGTTTTTTATGTTTACACAAAAATCGGTTGCAACTGTTGTGATTTTAACAATTATCACTTGTGGAATTTATGGAATTATCTGGTATTGGAATGCAATAAACGAACTGTATAAAGCAGGTGGAAAAGCAGTCGGCAATATGGAACCTGTCATTCAATTTATTTTAATGTTCTTCTATGTTGGTGGTATTATCTTTGCTATCAATGCAGATGATAACTTGAATGCAGTAAAAGCGCAGAGAGGGCTTTCAACTTCTGATAATAAAGCGTTGTATATTGTTCTTTCTTTAGTTTGTCCTATTGTTATGATTGCAATGGTGCAGGACGAAATGAATAAGCTTGCATAAGGAATTATTTCGCAGACTGGCGAGTTTATTGCTGTTATGTATTCCGCTGGCGGTACTTTTGCTTCTGAAAGAACGGACAGGAATCGGAATTCCATGTATTTTTTATGAAATCACTGGGTTTCGCTGTGCAGGGTGCGGAAATACACATGCGGTTATGGATTATATGCATTTCCGCTGGAAAGAGGCTTTTTCAGATAATTACCTCTTTCCAGCGGAATTTTTATTTTTGAGTTATGTGGCTGTTAAGTCAGGAATGCACTATCTCCGGACAGGGGAAAAGAAATTGCTTGCACCGCCAGAGTATATCAATATTATATTTTTAATTGTTCTGTGTATTTGGTTTGTTGTGAGAAACCTGCTTCATATCTGAATTTTTAAGGTTTTTTTGCTTTCTGGAGTTCATAAACAAATCTGACAGCAATTTCTTCGGGAACGAATTTAGAAACAATAATGCCTAATTTCATGCCTAACGTGGGAATTAAAATGCCTTTTCCCTGCAATGCACCCTCAATGCCATATTCCGCAGCATAACACGCTGAAATAGGCTTTGCAGAGAAATTTACCCCTGCACGGTGATTAAAATTTGTATCTACAGGGCCTGGGCAAAGTACACTAATTTGTACATGAGAACCCTGACGGCGAAGTTCTTCCCGAATTGCTGTGCTTAAACGGACAACATAATTTTTCGATGCGTAATAGCTGGATAATAATGGCCCTGCTAAAAAACCTGCACTTGATGCAACATTCAGAATCACCCCTCTGTCACGCTTGACAAAGTCTTTTAAAAACAGCTTTGTTAAAATATGCACTGCTCGGATATTTACATCAATCAATTCTAATTCCTGTTTCAAATCTGTTTCTGTAAATGCTCCAAATATGCCAAATCCTGCATTATTGATTAAAAAATCTATCCGCATTCCCTGACAGAATTGATATAATCTTTCCGGTGCGTTGCGTTCAGACAAATCTAAAGCAAGATATTTTGTTTCTTTGCCGAATTTTTCTGACATAATCTTTAAACGCTTTTCATTTCTGCCAGAAAGTACTAACTGCCAGCCATGACGATGGAGATATTTTGCCATTTCCAGACCAATTCCGGAAGTAGCTCCTGTAATCAATGCTCTTTTCATAAAAAAATCACCTTTCTGATTGAAGTTATTATTGATTATATCATATCTTCCAAACAATTGCAAGCAGATTCTGAAAATTATGTGAAATTTCTAAAAAAATTTTAAAAAGCTATGGACTTCTTGCAGATTCTGTAGTATAATAAAAAAAGACTGAAAATTTATCGGAGGTATGCAAAATGTCAGTTTTGAAACGAATCACAGCCGGTTTGACGGCATTAAGTCTGGTCGCAGTCTGCACAGGCTGTAAAAATATCACGACTGCTATGACAATCGGTGATTATGTCGTTCCGGCAGGAGTGTATTTATATTATTTGAATACTGCTTATAATAATGCCCTTTCCCAGCTGAAAGAAGAACATGAAGATTTGGACACAGAAGACACAGAGGCTGTAAAAGCTTCTACATTAGAGGGAAAAGATGTCCGTACATGGTGTGAGGATAAAGCAGTGGAATACTGTGCTGATTTTGTCGCTACAGAAACAAAGTTTGAGGAGTTAGGTCTTTCACTTGATACTACTACCAATGCAAGCATTGACAGTATGATGGATTATTACTGGGCAAGCTATGAAGAAACCATGACTGCAAACGGCATTAGTCAGGAATCTTTCGAGAAAGTTATGATTTCCAGCTACAAGAGTCAGGAAATTTTTGATTATTATTATGCAGTCGGCGGTGAAGAAGGCGTTACAGAAGACGAACTCAAAGACTATTATATTGAAAATAATATCCGTGCGCAGTATGTTGTATTTGATTTGCATGACGGAGAAGGCAATTTGCTGAAGTCTGATGACAAGGCGAAAATGAAAAA
Source organism: Oscillospiraceae bacterium (assembly GCA_045541055.1). Lineage (GTDB taxonomy): Bacteria > Bacillota > Clostridia > Oscillospirales > Ruminococcaceae > UBA3855. The sequence continues at coordinate 41,962 of JAZQIL010000154.1, read as the reverse complement.
GCTTGTAGAAGATTATCAGAAACGTGCGGATACTGCTTACAAATCCGGCGGTGCAGAGGCTGTTATGGCTGAAATGGATGCCATTCAGGAAGATTATGCAGTTTATAAAGAATCCGTTGCTGCTGAAGAGTCTGCTGCTGCGGAAGAAACCGCTGCTGTTGAGGAAGAATCAGATACGATTATTGAAGAAACTGTTGCTGCACAGAATGCACCCAAATTTGTAACAATGGAAGAAGTGACTTCCGAAGAAGAAGATACCACAGATACGACTGAACCGTCTACAGAAGATACTATTACAGAAGAAGAAACAATTGCTTCTGATTCTGTTGGTGAAACTGACGAAACAGATGCAGAGACGGAAACTTCTGATTCCAATGCTGAGGACGAAACAACAGACTCCGAAACGGCTGACGACTCTGCTGTAGAAGAGGAAACAACAGATTCTAACACAGATATTGAAGATGATGCACTCTTAGAAGAAGAGACTGACACAGAAACTGAAACAGAAGCTCCTTATCAGAATGAAAATATTATCTCTGTCATCAACAAAGAAGATTATGATAATGAAGAAGATATTTCTTATACGCCTGATGAAACGGTCTATAATAAGCTTCTCGAAATTAAAGAAGCCGATTATGGTAAAGTTTACCTTGTAGAAGAGGACGAAACATATTATTTAGTCACTCGTTATGACATTAAAGACCGTATGACAGAAGAAGACCTCTGGAATGCTTCCGCTATCGAAAATGCAAGCTATGCAAAATATAATAAAGACTTTGAAGCGAAAATGGATGACTGGTCAAATGCATTGAATGTTACCAGAAATGCCGCTTCTTTCAAAAAATATGACCCGTTTGAATATAATTTCTAATCAAAAAAACCGCTCTTGACAGGGCGGTTTTCTTATTCTAACAGCATGGCAATGACAGCATTCGAGACAGCAAAGCCTTCCGGTGTAAGATGAATCCAGTCATTTTCTGATTTAATATAATTATGTTTCATTAAAATTTCTGATTTCTTTTGGGCTTTTTTGCTAAGGGCTTCCAGTGGTACACCCTTTATGGTGCGAAGTGCTAGCATGAGTTTTTCTTCCGGATTGCCGGCATCTTCAGAAACAGAGATTTCTTGCTGTATTTTATCCTGACAGAATTTTTCCAAGTTTTTTTCGATATAGAATCTTTTGTTTTTCATGCAGGAGTGCGCACCTGCTCCAATGCCTAAATAATCCTGACATTCCCAATATTTCAGGTTATGCCGGCTTTCAAAACCAGTTTTTGCAAAGCTTGAAACTTCATACTGCTGAAAGCCAGCATTTTTCAGAGTGTAAACTGTTTGTAAATATCTGTCTGCGGAACTGTCTTCATCAGGCAGATTATTTAAAATTTCAGGATTTGTGTAAAATTCTGTATGTTCTTCTAATTGCAGTAAATACGCTGAAACATGCTGAATTGGCAAAGTTTTTAAAACTTCCAGTGTTTCAGCTAAAATTTGTTCTGACTGATAGGGGAGTGCTAACATTAAATCACAGGAAATATTTTGAAATCCGGCTTTCACAGCATTTTGAACTGTTTCTAAATTTTGTTTTACTGTGTGTGTTCTGCCTAATAATTTCAGTTCAGCATCTGAAAAGCTTTGTGTTCCTATCGAAAGCCGGTTAATTCCGACAGAATGCAAATTTTTTAAATGTTCTGAATTCGTTCTTGTGGGATTATATTCAAGCGTAATTTCGGGATTTTTTAACTTGAAATTTTTATCACAAGTTTCTAAAATTGCAGAAATTTGCTGAACACTTAACAAAGAAGGTGTTCCTCCTCCGAAGTAAATGCTGTCTACAGAATCAGAAATCTGATAATAATTTAAATTTCTAATAATTGCCTGAATATAATCTTCTACTGAATTTTTTCTGTAAGCAACAGAATAAAAATCACAGTAAGGGCATTTTCTGGCACAGAACGGTATATGAATATAAATTCCTGTCATTGCATTCGCCGGATAGGTTCTACTAATTTTCCAAAAAACATTCGGAATAAAAAGCTTAATAAAAAGCTTCCTGCAATAATGACCGCAATAATAATACTGCTTTCCAATTTCTGAGATGCATCAAATTTAAAATAAATAACTAAAATTGCAATTAGTGCTACTGTAGAAATTATGCTGTCGAAATAAATAGAAGCCATTCCATTGCAGCATCTTTTTCCGCATTTTGGGCAGGGTTTCCCCATACTCCGATAAGAACCGGCTAAAGCTTTTTGCAGCGGATTAAACGTTTTTTCACCGCAGTGCGGACAAGTATATTTCAAGAAAATGCCTCCTTATTCATCTAATTTCAAAACACTCATGAAAGCTTCCTGAGGTACTTCAACAGTACCTAACTGGCGCATACGCTTTTTGCCTTCTTTCTGCTTTTCAAGGAGCTTTTTCTTTCGGGTGATGTCACCGCCGTAGCACTTTGCTAAAACGTCTTTGCGCATTGCCTTAACGGTTTCACGAGCGATAATTTTACCGCCGACAGCAGCTTGAATCGGCACTTCAAATAATTGTCTTGGAATATTTTCTTTTAATTTTTCAGCAATTTTTCTGGCTCTTGCATAAGCCTTGTCAGCGTGAACGATAAAGCTTAAAGCGTCTACAATTTCACCATTTAAGAGAATATCCAGTTTCACCAGCTTAGAAGGTGCATAGCCCATTAACTCATAATCAAATGAAGCGTAACCTCTGGTTCTGGATTTGAGCGCATCAAAGAAATCATAAACAATTTCATTCAAAGGCAGTTCATATTTTAAAGTAACTCTGGTATCATCTAAATACTGCATATCTTTGAAAGTGCCTCTTCTGTCCTGACATAAATCCATAACATTTCCGACAAATTCAGAAGGAACTAAAATATCTGCTTTCACCATAGGTTCTTCAGCAGAAGCCAATACAGAAGGGTCTGGATAATTTGTCGGGTTGTCAATATACTGCACTGTGCCGTCTGTTAAAGTTACTTTGTAAATAACAGAGGGAGCTGTTGTAATTAAATCTAAATTATATTCTCTTTCTAAGCGTTCCTGAATAATTTCCATATGCAGAAGCCCTAAGAATCCGCACCGGAAGCCAAATCCTAAAGCAACAGAAGTTTCCGGCTCAAAGGATAAGGCGGCATCATTCAGCTGTAATTTTTCAAGAGCATCTCTTAAATCACCGTATTTTGCGCCGTCCGCCGGATAAATGCCGGAAAAGACCATAGGATTGACTTTCCGGTAGCCTGGGAGAGCTTCTTTACAAGGATTTTCTGCTAATGTAACAGTATCTCCGACTTGTGTATCTCCAATACTTTTAATAGAAGCGGCAATATAACCGACTTCTCCAGCTTGAAGTGTTCCAGTATTCACAAGCTGGTCAGTGGTCATGTAGCCTGTTTCCGTCACAGTGAATTCTGAGCCGGTTGCCATTAACTTGATTGTATCACCGACTTTCACAGAACCGTCTTTCACTCTTACATAAATAATAACGCCTTTATAAGAATCGTAATAACTGTCGAAAATTAACGCTTTCAAAGGTGCAGAAATATCACCTTTAGGAGCTGGAATATCCGTTACAATTTTTTCAAGAACTTCTTCAATATTCGTGCCTAATTTAGCTGAAATTCTAGGAGCGTCCATTGCAGGGATTCCAATAATATCCTCGACTTCCTGACAAACTTTCTCAGGCTGGGCAGAGGGCAAATCAATTTTATTCACGACAGGCACAACTTCCAAATCATGTTCAATTGCCAAATACGTATTTGCTAACGTTTGTGCTTCAATCCCTTGTGAAGCGTCTACAATTAAAATTGCACCTTCACAGGCAGCTAAAGACCTTGAAACTTCGTAATTAAAGTCTACATGACCGGGGGTATCAATCAGATTAAAAATATAAGTTTTTCCATCATTTGCCTGATAATTCAAGCGGACAGCACGGGCTTTAATAGTAATGCCTCTTTCTCTCTCTAAATCCATATTATCGAGAATTTGCTGTTCCATGTCACGCTGGGCAACCGTTTTTGTTTTTTCTAAAATTCTGTCAGCAAGGGTAGATTTCCCATGGTCAATATGTGCAATAATACAGAAATTTCTGATAGTTTCAGAATTCAAAATGCATTCCTCCGTTTTCATAATATAACTTATTATAGCATAGATTTCTGAAAATGTAAAGCATTTTTTCAGAAGGACTTGCAATATTCTGTAAAATCTGGTATAATAATGACAGATGAAAAAAATCTGTCTGAAATTTATCACTTAAGGAGAATTTACTATGAATATTGCAGTTGCACAATCCGGCGGACCTACATGTGCTATCAACGCTAGTTTAGTAGGTGTATTTAAACAGGGACTTTTAACAGAAGATATTGATGCAATTTTTGGTTCACTGAATGGCATTGAGGGAATTATTAACGATGAAATTTTAAATTTGAAGTCTATTATTAAAACAACAGAAGATATGGAACTGTTAAGACAGACCCCTTCTACAATGCTTGGCTCATGTCGTTATAAGCTTCCGGATTATGAAGAAGAACCCGAAGTGTATGAAAAAATTCTGCATACACTGGAAACACACCGGATTGAAGTATTTATTTATATTGGCGGTAATGATTCTATGGATACAGTGGTCAAGCTGTCTTCTTATCTGAAATCACAGAATTCAGAGATTAAAGTAATTGGTGTACCAAAGACAATTGACAATGATTTACCTGTGACAGACCATACACCTGGATTTGGTTCAGCAGTTAAATATGTGGCGGCAACAGCTCAGGAAATCATCAGAGACAGCAGTGTCTACAGTATTCCTTCTGTAACAATTATTGAAGTGATGGGTCGTCATGCCGGCTGGCTGACGGCTTCTACCTGTGTATTAAGAGCAAACGGTGAAGAAGCTCCGCATTTAATTTATCTGCCGGAATCCACTTTTTCTTCTGAACGCTTTATAGAAGATGTTCGCAAGGAAATGGCAAAACACAAAGCAGTTGTAGTTGCTGTATCTGAAGGCGTTTCTTTAAATACAGAAGATGAAATTGCAGAATTCCAGTCCGGTGCTGTAGATAATTTCGGTCATAAATATCTTTCCGGAGTAGGAAAATATTTAGAAAGATTAGTTTCCAACAAAATTGGATGTAAAGTTCGTTCAATTGAACTGAATGTAATGCAGAGATGCTCTTCTCATATCTGTTCTAAAACAGATATTGACGAAGCAGAACGAATCGGCAGACATGCTTTAAGCACTGCTTTAAAGGGCTTCACTGGAAAAATGATGTATTTCAGAAGAATCAGCAATATGCCTTATGCAGTTACGATTGAAATGACAGACGCTTCCAATGTTGCTAACTTAGAAAAAAAATTCCCTTCTGCATGGATTGCCCCTGAACAGAATCAAATTACAGATACAGCAATTTCTTATTTTCTGCCATTGATTCAGGGAGAAGTCAATATTATGATGAAAAACGGATTGCCTGTACATTTTCAAAGACCTTTACAGCTGAGGTGAACGCTTCATGAAAAAAATTTCTATGGCTTCTATTCCAATGCCGAAAAAACTTCGGGAACAGATTGAAAATTATAGCTATCAGCTGACAACAGACGGCTTTAAATATATTGTTTCTGAAAATAAGGAAGTTTATATTAAAGGCTTCAAAAAAGGGAATCCTGCTGAAATACCAGCCTATATAGAAAATTTTCCTGTAGTTTATCTTGCAGGTCTGCATAATCTGCCGTTATCCGGAACAGTGAAAATTCCAGATACGGTCAGAGAACTGGAATGGGCTGTCTTTAATGTGCAGGAATCAGCAGAAAGTTTTTTATTGCCGGATAGCCTTCAGCGAATTGATGAACACGCTTTTGCATGGTGCAAATCTTTGAAAGAACTCTCTTTCCCTGATACTATCAAAGAATTGGGGCTTGGCACGGTTATGAGCTGTAAAAAATTAACTTCTTTAAAACTTCCATCAGAATTGGAAATCATTCCGGAATGTTTTGCAAGCGGGTGTTCTGCATTAGAAGAAATTCAAATTCCGGATTCTGTGAAAATCATTAAATTCATGGCATTCAACGATTGTGGAAGTTTAAAAACGGTGCATCTTCCGAAAAGTCTGAAAAGAATAGAAAAATATGCATTTTGTGACTGCACAAGTCTGAAAAAAATCATACTTCCGGCTAAATTGGAATTTATTGATAAATTCGCCTTTGCAGGATGTCCGGAACTTGAAAAGCCTGTGATTCCGGAAGGATGCGAAGTCCATCCTAAAGCTTTTCGCCCTTGATTTGTTTAAAATAGCTATATTTTATTATAAAAAAGTTGAAAAAATAATTTTTATGACAAAATTTAAAAATTTATCCAATATTTTTCAAGCCCGACTGTTATATAATTAGAAACCTACTTGCAAGGAGGATAAAATGGAGGGTGGACTGGAAAGCTATCTCCGTTTTCTTCAAGGGGAACAATCGGCATTAAAAACAGTAGTGAAGCTATACTGGGACAGTATGTTGCTATTTACAAACAGCTATGTGCATAATCTCTCTGATGCGGAAGATATCGCTCAGGAAGCCTTAATCAAGCTTTCCATACACCGTCCTAGACTCACGCACGAAAACCAGCTGAAAGCCTATCTGTTTAAAATATGCCGTAATCTTTCTGTGAATTATCTCAGAAAACAAAAACGGCGTACCGATATGTCTCAGGAGTTGACGGAAAATGTTGAAGATGAAATGCAGGAAATTGAAGCAAGAATGGAATTGAAAGAATCTGCTCAGACCCTGCATCGTGCAATGCAGAAGTTAAAACTCGAATATCGGGAAATTTTATTTCTGCGTTATTTTGAACAGCTTACAATTCCGGAATGCGCAAAAGTCATGAAATGCTCAGAACGTCAGGCGACTGCTGTCAGCTATCAGGCTCGGCAGGCACTCCGGAAAATTTTAGAAAAGGAGGGGTATTCAATTGAAAACATATGACGAAGTATATCAGAATGTGATTTCTGCTACAAAGGCACATCAGCGGAAAATGAAAAAAATTCAACAGACAGTATCTATTTCAGCAGTGTGTACAGCCTGTGTGCTGGGTGTGACTGTTTTTATGAAACTGGAAAAGCCTTTGAATGTCCCCTCTGATTCACAAAATGCAAGTGTAACCACTGCCACGATGACCACAGACGAAATGACGAAAACAATTGATACAGAAGCCACTGTACAGGCTTCAAGTGATGTGGAAGAAACTGCTTCTACGATTTCTAAAGTTATGGAAGAAATCAGTACAGCAGTGACAACTGTTCCGGAAGAATTGTATACTTCTGCTGTTCCGGCAGATGTAATTTATTCAGAACCTGAACCAGAAACAACTGTACCAACAGAAAAAACAGAAACAGCTGTTTCAAAAACTTCTGCTGTTTCTCACAGGCAGACAGAAACAACAATGAAAACGCCTTCTCAAGAAACGCATACCGAAAAAGCTACAGAGAAAGCAACTGAAAAAGTCACAGAAAGACCTAGTGAAAAAGCTACAGAGAAAGCAACTGAAAAAGCTACGGAAAGACCTACTGAAAAAGCTACGGAAAGACCTACCGAAAAAGCTACAGAAAAAGTCGTGGAAGAAACACAAGAAGAAACAATGCCGGAAACTGAAAAAAGTACAGAAGTAATAGAACGTCCTGTGACAGAATGCCATACAGAGTGTACAGAATGTGCTTGGGAATCCAAAGATACAACAGAATCTACAGAAGAAACCGAAACAACGGAAAATGAATTTCTTTCCCCAGAAGAGTGGAAAGACCGCTACGGCGAAAAAGTCACAATTCCTGTCATGACAGAGGAAATGCTCCCAGAACCCTCCCAGACAACTTATACAGTAACTGTTTCTCCCACTGAACTGTATGAATTTTCCTGAAATTCTGCACATATACTTGACTTTCTTTCTGAAATGTGCTATAATAACAGGTATACTCAGAAAGGAGGTCATTATGTCCAGTCAGTCCGATGATACCGGTGTCCCGTATCCTCACCGCTTCCATCATTCCAGAAGATTATAATCTATAGCATAGGAATTTGAATCATTATGCTTAGAAAGGATATTTTCATTTATGGGAGACGGTATGTCTATCTTAATTATTATCATCTGTGTGCTGTTTTCAATGTATTTTTCTGCAACAGAAACAGCATTCAATTCCGTCAGCCGTGTCAGGCTGAAAAATAAAGCCGAGGACGGTAATAAAAAAGCTGCCCTCGTTTTGAAACTCTCTGAAAAATATGACGAATTGTTATCTACCATCTTAATCGGAAATAATATCGTTAATATTTTATGTTCCGCAGTCGCTACACTGTTATTTGTTCGGTTATTGAACGATAATGACCTCGGTGCAACGGTTTCCACTGTCGTGATGACAGTGATTTTGTTAATCTTTGGTGAAATTTCTCCAAAAACTATTGCAAAAGAATCCCCTGAAACAATTGCAATGTTTTCCGCACCATTTTTGAATTTTTTAATTTTAATTCTCACCCCGTTTACATTTATTTTTAAACAATGGCAGACCCTGCTTTCTAAAATTTTCAAATCTTCTGAAGATTCCGGCATTACAGAACAGGAATTATTAACCATTGTAGACGAGGCGGAACAGGGCGGCGGCATCGATAAGGACGAAAGCGAACTCATTCGCAGTGCAATTGAATTCAATGAACTGGAAGTAAGAGATATTTTCACCCCCAGAATTGATATCGAAGCCATTCCTTCCAATATCTCAAAAGAAGACGCTGCAAAAGTCTTTTCAGAATCCGGCTATTCACGCCTTCCTGTCTATGAAGGAACAATTGATAATATTACTGGTATTCTGTATCATAAAGATTTCTTTAATATCGCTTTCCGTAGTAAAACAAATATTGAAGAAATTGTCAAACCAGCTATTTTTGTTCCGAAAAGCAAAAAAATCAGCGATTTAAGAAAAGAATTACAGGAACAGCAGCTGCATATTGCTGTTGTGATGGATGAATTCGGCTGTACTGTTGGATTAGTTACTTTAGAAGACATTCTGGAAGAACTGGTCGGCGAAATCTGGGACGAACATGACGAAATTGTCAGAGAAATTTCTAAAGTCAGCGAAAATACATTTGTTGTCTCCGGTAAAGCAAATGTGGAAAAAGTGTTTGAAGTACTGCATGTGCATTCTGAATTTGAAGCAATGACCGTCAGCGGATGGGTCATGGAAGTACTTGAAAAAATTCCAAGTCAGGACGATACTTTTGAAAGTGACGGCTTGAAAGTCCGTGTCATGAAAATGTCCGGAAAACGCATTGAACAAGTAGAAATTATTCGTCTTGCAGAGGAATCTGCTAATCAAAAAGATAACGAGAAAGAGTAACCTATAGAAAAATCCGTCCGGTATTTCGATACTGGACGGATTTCATTTTTCAGAGACAAAAATTATTTTTCAGATTCAAGGAATTTGTGTGTTACTGCTGCAAGAGATGCACCAAGGAAAGGACCTACAATAAATACCCATACTTGCGCAATTGGAGTTGTATTTCCTGTTACTGCTGCAATAATTGCAGGACCTAAACTTCTGGCTGGATTGACAGAAGTACCAGTTAAGCCAATACCTAACAGATGTACCAGCACCAATGTAAAGCCGATAACCACACCGCCAAATGAGCCATGATTTGCCTTTTTAGACGTAACACCTAAAATTGTCAGAATAAAGATGAATGTCAGCAAAATTTCTACCAGCAAGCCAGCAATGATATTATCATTTACACCGCCTAAACCATTAGAGCCAAAACCGCCTGTTGCATCTTCTACATTGCCTAAGCCGAAAATTATCATCAGCAGAATAGAACCTAGCAAAGAACCAATGCATTGAGAAACTGCATAGCCTGCAAATTCTGCACCAGTGATGCCCTTATTCATAAAGACTGCTAAAGAAACTGCCGGATTGATATGACATCCTGAAATATTGCCTACACAATAAGCCATTCCGACAATTGTCAGACCAAATGCGAATGCGGTTGCCAAGTAGCCTGCCCAATGTTCACAGCCTGTCAGCATTGCAGTGCCACAACCAATTAACACCAGTGTCATTGTACCAATTGCCTCAGCAACATATTTTTTGATATTGCTCATAAAATTACCTCCTTTCTTAAAAATTACACTTTTATTATACCATGAATTTCAATCTTGTGTCAATAGCTGAAAAAAATTTTTTTCCGGATTGACAAATATATTAAAATATGCTATAATCATTATGATACAAAAAGAAAGAAGTGTGATATGCTTATGCTGTGGATATGTCATGCCATCGCTTATGCTGAAAGGGATATGACGTGAAACTTGACCAGAAATCCAGAAAAAAAGCTTTGCTTTTATTGATTGTGCTGTTTTTGGCAATGCTGATTCCGATGAAAATACAACATACAGAAGGCGGAACAGTTCAGTATAAAGCCGTCTTTTACAGTGTGATTCAGCATCATGAACAAGCTTCACAAAATTATCGCCTTGGTACGGTGGAAGGCACAGAAATCAGAATTTTATTCTGGAAAGTATATGATAATTCTGAATTCGTTCCTGATAAGATTGAACATGTTCTGTCTCCGGCAGAATAAAATATAATTTAAGGAGAAATATAAATGACTGTTTTTGAAGAACTCGAACGCCGTGGCTTGCTTGCACAGCTTACGGATAAAGAAGAAATTGAAGAACTGATTAACGCTGGAAAAGCTACTTTCTATATTGGTTTTGACCCGACAGCAGATTCTTTACATGTAGGGCATTTTATGGCATTATGCTTAATGAAGCGTCTCCAGATGGCTGGAAATAAGCCGATTGTACTGCTTGGCGGAGGTACGGGCATGATTGGCGACCCTTCCGGTAAAACGGATATGAGAAAAATGCTCACACCTGAAACCATTGCTCATAATATTGAATGCTTTAAAAAGCAGATGAGCCGTTTTATCGATTTTTCCAATGATAAGGCAATTGCTGTAAATAATGCTGACTGGCTGATGAATTTAAATTATGTTGACTTGCTGAGAGAAGTCGGCGCACATTTTTCTGTAAACAGAATGCTGACCGCTGAATGCTACAAGCAGAGAATGGAAAGAGGCTTGACTTTTTTAGAATTTAACTACATGATTATGCAAAGTTATGACTTTTACAGATTGTATCAGGATTACGGCTGTAATATGCAGTTTGGCGGTGATGACCAGTGGTCTAATATGTTAGGCGGTACAGAACTTATCAGAAGAAAGCTTGGTAAAGATGCTTACGCTATGACAATTACACTCTTGCTGAATTCTGAAGGCAAGAAAATGGGTAAAACAGAAAAAGGAGCTGTATGGCTTGATGCTGAAAAAACCAGTCCTTATGAATTTTTCCAGTATTGGCGCAATGTTGCTGATGCAGATGTGATAAAATGCCTGAAAATGCTGACTTTTGAGCCAATTGAAGAAATTGAAGAAATGGAAAAAAATCTCGAAGGTGCAGGCTTTAACAAAGCAAAAGAACTGCTTGCTTACAGCTTAACAAAACTCGTTCATGGAGAAGAAGAAGCGAAGAAAGCACTTGAAGCAGCAAAAGCCGTTTTCGGTGGAACAGGTAATTCTGAAAATATGCCTTCTACTCAAATTTCAGCGGATAAGCTCACAGATGGAAAAATTGGCATTTTAGATTTGCTGTCAGAATGCAAACTCGTTCCTTCTAAATCTGAAGGAAGAAGAAATGTTCAGCAGGGTGGTATCTCCATTAACGGTGAAAAAATTACTGACCCGAATGCTTTGATTTCTCTTGATAATGAAGTCATTATTAAAAAAGGAAAGAAAATTTTCCATAAAGCCGTTTTAAAATAAAAAATATCAGCCCTGTAAAAATGCAGGGCTGATTTTATTTAAGCTGTTGCAGGAGCTTCATTTCTCCGGAAAACAAGTTTGAAAATTGTTCTGATGAAGGGCTGAATAAAAAATAACTGACTGAAAAAGGCAAACGGAAAATTATAGCATACTAATTTCAGCCAATTTGCGAAAAGTGTAATGAGATTAAAATCTATATACGAATAAGGATAGTATAAAATTGCTGCAATAAAGCTCATTGCTGGACACATTAACCCGACTGTTGCGCAGATAATTGCTGTTTCAAACAGTACTGGATTTGTTTCTTTTGGATTGAAAACTTTACAGGCAAGCTTAAATGAACAGGGACTTCCCATTGTGACTTCAAGCGTATAAGCAAGTGCAAATTCAATTAAAATGACTGCCCATATTGGTACGGAATGCCCTAAAACAGAAACACCTCCCATAGCTTTTACAGCATTTAAAACATGTGCTTCTCCGGTTAAATTTGTAAATGTTTCACCATTGATGACATACAGACTGTAGAATACATAAGCATGAACAGTAACAATTACTGTAAACAGTGCAAACATCATACGTTCAAATTGATTTCTTGGCATAAGTAACTCCTTTCAGAAAATAAAATTTTCACAGGATTTATTATACCAGATTGAAACAAATTTTGTCAAGGGACAGAATGCACAGGATTTCTACAGATTTTAAATTGAAAAACTAATGAAAAAGCGCAGGCCGTTCAAGCCAGCATTCTTTCATGTCAATAAATTCTCCTGCATGAAGTTCAATTTGTTCAGAATCTTGAATGGATTTTGCAGATTGAAGAGTTAAATTTTCATCATAAATTGCCATTTGATTTTTTTCATTTGAAGAGTTGCCCCAGATAGTATAAGTTCCTTCCGGAATATCATGTCCTACCCAGTACATACCATCATTTCCATAGGGATAAGGGATTTCACGGGTATATTTGGCATTATAAAGTGTTCCGTCCAGAATAACAACGTTTTCGCCTTCTTTCAGCCAGACATAACGAGAATTATTTGTATAACCTCCTACAATGACCTGATGATTTTCGTCATAGACTTCCAGTAGAAATTTGTCTAAATGATAGTCATTCACGCCTACATAAAGCCCTGCCGGAAGGTCGTAGCCGACTGTATAAGCTCCTGCTTCATAAGATTCTTCAATGACGTGACAAAATGTTGTTACTAAATAATCTGTTTCTCCTAGTATAATCTCAGCAGTTTCGCCTTCTTCAAGATAGCCGGAAGCAATTGGTTCAGCATTTGCATGAATATCATCATAAATTTCATATTCTCCGGAATAGTCAGAATCTGCAATTAAAGTATAAACGCCATCTCCGATGTTATCTTGATATACTTTAAACATTCCGCTGTAGAGATACGGGTCAAATGTATCAGCATTTTCAGAAAAAGGATATAATTTAGAATGGCTGAAATGAATATACTGCCCTTCTTCCAGTTCGATATAATAATTATTCTGATGATGTACATTTTTGTTAATAGAAGACATATTTTGCCCTTCATGGTAAGGCTTGTCATATACACCGAATACAAATTCTCCATATGTGGTATATGCATCATCGCTTACTGCAATATATGTGCCTGATGGAATGTCTTTTCCGATTTCATATTCTCCTGAATTATATCCATTTCTGGGAGAAGTATAGGAAAATGGTTCAGACGTTTCTGTGATTGTTGTTTTAGAAGATTTATAATTTTCCGTTTCTGTGGCGGACGGAGGAAAATAAATTGTTTCTGTCGGCTTTTCTGTTGTTGCTTCAATAGTAGTAATGGTTTTCGGTGGTTCTTCCTGATTTAACATTCTTCCTAAGAAAGAAGCACCGGCTAAGAAAATACCTGCTCCGGCAACAAGGCATAATGCCATGAAAAATCCAGATTTATCAGACTTTTCAACATCAGGGTTAAAGCTGTCTGAGATGAATTCAAATTCTAACAGGCTGACTTCTCCTGTACCGGAATATTTTAAAAAAAGCGGTGCGGTCATATCATTTAATACTTCCAGAGAAGCAGTAATATCTGTCCAGATTTCCGCAGGAACAATAGAAATTTCACCGGCTAGCATTGTAAGTTCTTTATCTGTATAAAATTTGAAACTGCCTTGACCGTCAGCACGATAGCAAAGCCGGATTTTCATATTTTTCTGATTTTTGGGGAAATGGAAATATTTATAGCCTAAAAGTGTATTGTCAGAAATTTCAGCAATGAATCTGTCATTATTTAAATTTGTGACATGGGGGAAATGCTCTGTATATTGTTTATTTGAGCCATGAGGCATAAAGCCGTTTGTAATATTGCAGGCGATTACTGCCGGATATGTGCCGGAAGCTTCCAAAGGTGCGCCGTTTAAACCGCAGGAAGTAATTTCAACCTGAGGAATAGAGCCATCAGGGAGAATTTGAATCCGTTCAGCACAGGCTTGACGGCTGTAATCTGATTTATGAGTTAATCTGTGATAAAACACATACCATTGATTTTGAATCTGAATGATACTGCCGTGGGTTGTTCCTGTCATATTTAAGCGGTTTTCAGGAGTTCTTCCTTGATAGCCAATGTCCCCGTTTGAAACGATTGTTCCGCCAAATGTGAAATCTTTATCAGGAAAATCGCTGACAGCATAGCATAATTCATGATTCTGCCATGAAGAGTAGACAAAATAATATTTTCTGCTGACTTTCCGCATGGAAGACGCTTCAAAAAAAGGGTGGGCTTCAAAGCTGGTATTTTTTGTTGCATATGGAATAATATGCTTTGGAGGGTCTTTAATTGTCAGCATGTCATCTTCAAGCGTACAGCCAATTGCTCCCATAACGCTTTCAGGTGTATTTAAAATTTCATCTTCTGTTTTGCCGAACATATCACATTCTTCCTGAATGCGTTCCTGATTTTGTTTGAAATCCGGTTCTTCTTCATAAGGGTAAGCTGTTCCATAGTAAAGTCGTATTGTACCATTATCATTCAATACAGCAGGGTCAAAGCAAATATAACTTTTCATTGGTGAACCGTCAGGATTTTTGACAAATCCTAAATAGTGATAAGTTCCGGCCGGTGTATCACAGACGGCTACGCTGATAACACCTTGGTAACCGCCTTTTCCAAATTTTCCGGAAAGGCAGTAGTATAAATAATATCTTCCGTCATTTCCCTGTACAACATCGGGAGCATACATATAAGATAAATCTTTGCTGTAAAGCGGGTCTTGATTTGCATGATAAATCAATCCTTCATACCGCCAGTTTTTTAAATCATTTACAGGAGCAGAATAAACGGCATAATCCAGCATACAGAATGTGTCACCGCCTTCACGGTCATGAGAGCCGAATAAATATACTCTGTCTCCAAAAATATGCGGTTCACCGTCAGGAATATACTCATATAACGGGAGAAACGGATTAAATACTTGTTTCATAAAAAATACACTCCTTTAAGAAAAATTTCTATTATTAGTTAGTGATAAATTTTTCAAAAATGTTACAGAAATTCTGTTATTTGTTATACGTTTGAACCTAGGTGAATTTATGGGATTTTCAGAAAAAATTTTCCCGTTCCTGAATATTCAGAAACGGGAAAAGATTAACTTTCCTCAGAATGTAATGCATCGTAGAGATTTTCAAGAAGTATTTCTGTAATATCCGAAGTACTGACTTCACCTTTTTTTCTGTCATCAATTTCAATACAAAAAGCAATTGGAAAAGTTTCGTCTTCTACAAAGCCGACAAGCAAAGAATTTTCTTTTTTGCCGTTTTCCACCTGAGCTGTGCCGGATTTGACTCCAATATCTGCATGAGAAAAAATGTCATAATTCTTTCTGCCGTTGTCAAGCATAATTTCTTTTACATGGGAAGCAGTTTCTGCTGAAAACATCGGACTGCTGTAAGTAGTGTGGGCGAAATCAGTCATTGTACCGCTGACTTTGGAAACGGATTGAATCAGATAAGGATTTGTAACTGTACCTGACTGATTGGCAATGGCACTTTGCCAAAGCATTAACTGAAGCGGACTGACCAGCGTTTCACCTTGTCCCATACAGCCCCATTGTGTGTTAAAGTCTGTTTTGTCTACAAGAGTGGTAGATGCTGTATAGGCGGAAATGCCGTTAATATCAAGATAGTGCTGTTCACCTTCCTGATTGACCCGATAGCCCATTTTCTGATAAGTTCTTTCAATATCATGAAGCGGAAATGAAGCATCCTCTACAAGCTGAGCGAAAAACGGATTACAGCTGTTTGCAAAGGCTTCCATAATATTTTGTGTTCCGTGTCCGTCTTCAAGGTGACAGCGAATTTCTTTACCGCTTAAATTTGTGTAAGTGCCGGAACAGTGATAACTTTTAGAAAGAAGATTATCATAACCCATGCTTTCAATTGCTGAAATAGTTGTGGAAATTTTCTGCGTTGAGCCGGGAACAGTCGGATAAAAGACTTTACATAATAAGCTTCCTTCTTCAAGAGAGTCAATATCTTCATAATGATTTAAAATATTTACACTGGGCTTGCTCAGACAAATATAAATTTCACCTGTTTTATAATTATAAGCCACTGCACAGCCGTTTTTGTCTCCGAAAGCATTATATACTTTGCGGTTGACTTTATGGTCAAGTGTGCAGTAAATCGCAGCTTTTCCGTCTTTCTGTTCGCCAAGCATGAAACTGAAATTAGCAAGCATTCCCTTATTCTGTGCAACAAGCGTATTATTCATCTGACGGGAATCATCTCCGATAAAATTGCCAATATCTAAAAAATAATCACTTCCATAAATCTGAGGTTCAGCATTCTGGTCAAAAAGTACATCTCCGTTTCTGTCGTAAACTTTCCCAAGAGAGACATTAGAAGCATTTGAAATATAAAAGCCTGCTTCTGTCTGCAAACGGTAAATTAAAAAAGCAAATGCAGCAAGAAAAATCAAAAGCATTGCACTAATCAGTTTTTGTACACGTTTAATACTTTTCATGCGTTCACCTTCTTTTGAGATTTTTTCGCTTGACGGGCTTGTTTCTGTTTCAGACGTTGCTTTTTACGTTTCATGACATCATGATGAAATAAAGGCGACTGACCGGCTTTAAGCATACCTACCAAGAAGCCACAGGACATTAAAGAGCTTCCCCCTGTGGAGAGAAACGGCAGTGTGACACCTGTAAAAGGAATTAAATTGCAAGAGCCGAAAATATTTAAAGACATCTGCATTAAAAAGCAAGCTGTTACACCAGCGGTCATCATAGCATGATAGTAATTTTTCGGCGGATTCATTAAGACGGTCATAAGCATGATGAGAATCAGCAGAACAGTCAGAAAGGCATAAAGCAAACCCCATTCTTCACAGATGGTAGCAAAGACAATATCAGAATCATGTGCAAAAATTTTATACAGAGAGCCGTTTCCTGCACCCAGTCCAAGCCACCCGCCTTTGGCAATGCCAATTAAAGCTTCACATTGCTGATAGCCGTCACCATAACGGTCAGCCCAGATATCAGCGTGCAAACGTTTCTGAACATATTCTGGAGCAAATGACCATGCCGCAATTAACAGAAGTACCCCTGTTAAGCCTGCAATGACAATCATGCGCTTTGAAATTTTCGCTTTAGGATAACAAAAACGGCAGAATAAGGCACATAAGAAAATCATGCCGAAAGTCGGCAGGCTTCCGAGGTCATGACACCACCACTGCAAAGCAAAGATGAGCATTGTTAAAATACATAAAATAAAAGAATCTTTAGAGATATAGAAAAAGCCAATTTTTATCTTTTTATGCAGTTCTACGATAGAAGCCGCACAAACCAGTATGAAACATGGCTTGATAAATTCAGAAGGCTGAATGGAAAAACTGCCGATTGTAATCCATTTTTTCTGATTGTCCGTGAAAAAGATAATTGCAATAAACAGCAGGAATATTAAAATATAAATATATTTTTTCTGCTTGCGAATCCATTCATGATTTCTGGTCAGCAAAAAACCAAATTCACAGGAAATTAAACACATGATACACGAAATTAAATGCTTGACAGAAAGCTGAATTCCTCCAAAACAAGACTGAAAAATTAAACTGATGTTTAAAATGCCAAGCAACATAAAATCCAGTGTGTAAGTCATTTGTTTGTAAGTCAGTGTGATTAGTAAATAACCTACATCTAAGCCGATTACTGCACCAGTAAGCACAATGAAATGCAAAGGCGCAACCACGCTCCCACGAATGAAAATCAATGCCAGCATAGATAAATGTGTCATGAATAATAATGTTATTGCTTTAGAATAAGATAATTTATTTTTATACATAAAATCCCCCTATCATAAATCCTCATCAGTTTCATACGGCCGGTGCATCAGGTAAAGTTCTGCATTGCCAAGTTGAATACAGTCACCTGAAACAAGCTTTTTTTGCTGAATTTTCTGATGATTCACATAAGTACCGCTTTTTGAATTCAAATCCGTAATACTCCAGACACCTCCCGAAACAGTCATCACAGCATGATATCTGGAAACAGAAGGGTCTTTGAGCTGAATATCTGCACTACTGTGTCTGCCAAGAAGAATTTCATCTGCTTCCAGCGAATAGTGAAATTCCTGTTCGCCGTGATTTCTGCAAAGTTCCAAACCAGCACTGACTTTAAGCCAGCGTTTCCGGCAAAGCTTGCTTTCTCGGCCAGCGGCAAAGATAATTACAATTGCAAATAAATCCAAAATTAACACAGCTGCTGCACTCAGCACTAAATCAGGTATTTGCAGTGAAGTAATCATTTTCCATAAATCGGTAAAAAATTCAGGCATCGCATTCAGTCCTTTCTTTCAAATTTAATATTTTTATTATAATACTTTTAAGCCAAAACTGCAACTGTTCCGGAAAGTGTTTTATATTTTTGATAAAATTTCAAAAAAACACTTGATTTTTTTTAGATAATATGTTATAATAATAGAAATAAAGGAAGTACGCTTCCATAAAGGAGGAACTGTTTTCATGAATATTACAGTAAATGCAAAAAAAATGCAGGTGTCCGAAGCGTTCAGCGAATACGCTCAGAAACGGCTTGCAAAATTGGACAAATTCTTTGGCGATGAGGCTGATGCTAAAATTATGCTCACCGAACAGAAAGGTCAGATTGTACTGGAACTGACAGTACGCTACAATCAAATGCTCTACCGTTCTGAACAGATTGCTGCGGATAAAACAGATGCTTTAGATGCTGCTGTGGATAAAATTATCCGCCAGATTCGCAAGAATAAGACCAAGCTGGAAAAGAAACTCAAGGATAATGCTTTCAAACAGGAATTTGAAGATACAGTGGAAGAAGCAGATATCAATGTCATTCGTTACAAAAAGTTTGAAATGCGTCCCATGACTCCTGAAGAGGCAATTTTACAGATGAATTTGCTGGGTCACAGTTTCTTTATGTTTAAAAATGCTGCTGATGGTAAAGTAAATGTCGTTTATCAGCGTGCAGATGAAGGCTATGCAGTATTACAGCCTGAAGATTAACGAATCGCAGAAATCCGGAATGTGTTATGCATTCCGGATTTAAATTAAAAATAATTTCATAAAAATTTATAATATAAAACGCTTTAGAAATCTGTCCTTTTCTCTGGATTACTTAACTTTTTTCCTTATTATGCTATAATAAAATTATAAAATTACAGGAGGTATCAAATATCATGACATCAAAGGAAAAACGAATTCAAGGTTTGCAGAAACTTCGTAAAATGCGTGTTTGGATGATTATTGCCTATACAGTAATTGTCATTGTAGCATTAGGCGTTGTTTCTGTTTTCACAGCACAAAGAAATGAAATTGTCATGAAGGAAAAAGTCAGTTCTATGACCTCTACACTAAATGTACAATTGAAAATGAATCTGGAAAGTTATCTTTCTCGTATGGAAAGCGTGGCAACATTAGCATTTTCTATTGAAGATGCCTATACTTATGATGCAACTACTTCTAAACTGAATGAGTATGATAAGCTGAATTTGGAAAAAATGATTTCTGATGAATTGTTTAAACTCTGCCTGATGGAAAATTTTGTAGATTATGGGATTATCTACAGGGATAACAGTAAGCTTGGAAAAGTTTCAAACGGTACACTGGAACTGTTCGGAAATGATATGTTTATCGACCTGAAAGCGATGATTTCCAGAGAACGTACACATGACGGCTGGTTTGCAGGCTATAAGAATAATTATGAACGTGTTTACTATGTCAAGCAGATTCATGAAAATGCAATTTTAGTCATGTCTTTCTATACAACAGAGCTGGAAGATGTATTTGATAATCCGGAAACGCTTAGTGCAATGACAACCCGTTTGCTGGATAAAAATGATAAAATTATTTTTTCTTCTGAAAAAAATGAATTAGGCTATCCAATGCCAGATGAGCTGAAAGCTGGAGCAGTCTCCAGTACAGCCGGTGCTGTGATGGATGATAATTATTTGATTACAGTGAATAATTGTAATGTCGGCTGGGATATTATATGTTCTATTCCAACAGAAGTCATCTTGAAAGAACAGCAGGAAAACAGACAGTCTATTCGTATTATGACAGTTGTTGCTGCAATACTTGCTGCTGTTGCCGGAAGTATGTTTTCTTTCATGCTGTCTGACCCAATTACAATGATTGCCGTAAATATTGATGATGAGAAAGAAAGGAAGACAGCATGATGAACTATTTTCAAAAATTAACAGCCGTTTTTTGCTGTGTTGTATTGCTGACTTCTGCCGGATGTGCGAATGACCAGATTGTTACAGAACAAGTACAGCAAACTGAAATTTCTCTTTCATGGTGGGGAAATGATGTTCGTAATAAATATACGATTCAAGCTGTAGAAACATTTGAACAGCTTCATCCTGAAATTAAAGTGAAATGCAGCTATTCTGAATGGTCAGGCTATGAAACAAGAAACCGGATTCAAATGATTTCCGATACAGAAGCTGACGTGATGCAGATTAACTACGGCTGGCTGAATCAGTATTCCGCAGACGGTGAAGGCTATTATGATATTTATACATTAGATGCAATGGATATTTCACAGTTCAGTGAAGATGTACTCCGCTATGGCTTAAAAGAAGGACATTTGAATGCTGTGCCGATTGCCATGAATGCACAGACAGTTTATATTAACAAGACAATTTATGATAATTATGGCTTAGATGTGCCGAAAACTTGGAATGATCTGTTCCACGCCGCTGAAGTAATGAAAGCAGATAATATTTATCCGCTGAGTGCAGCTTCAAAGCCAATGTGGCTGTATTTGATTTCCTATACAGAACAAACCACAAAAAAGAAAATGATTGACTCGGATACCGGAAATTTGAATTTTAATGCCAATGATTTTAAAATTATGGTAGAATTTTATCAACGTCTGGTAAATGAACATGTTATGCCACAGGTAGATTTCTATGAACGTCTGGAATTGGATAATGAAACTTATGCTGGTGCAGTGGCTTGGATTAGTGATGCTGCAAATTATTTTGGGTCTGCTATTTCTTCCGGACGTGAAATTGTTGCTGCAGATTATACATCTATAGACGGCTCTGGTTCAGGAGAAGGCTGGTATGCAAAACCTGCTACCATGTATGCTGTCAGCAAAAATACACAGTACCCAAAAGAAGCAGGCATATTATTGAATTATTTAATGAATAGCTCTCAGATGGCAGAATTGCAGGGAATTGAAAAAGGAATTCCATTAAGCGCATCGGCACAGGAAACATTGAAAAAAGATAATCTTTTAACAGGAATTCAATATGAAGCCTCTCAGAAAATGGAAGGCTGTACACTTGGTGAACTGAATCCTATTCTGGAAACCGGAAGTATGATTGATGATTTCTTTACTGTATGCAATGACGTGATTTACGAAAAAAAAGACATTGAAACAGCTAGCAGTGAACTTTATACACAAATCAAAACATATTTTAAATAAAAAATCCGGTCAGTGCAGTGCTGACCGGAAATTTTTGCCGTGGCTTCATTGCATGAAATCAGACAAGCCCTTGACAAAGCCCTTTTTTTATGTTATAATAAGGCTATCTCCAAAGAAAAGGTCGGTCATGTATGTCTAATAAAATGAAAGAGCTCAGGCAGGCAATGCATCTGACACAAAAACAAATTGCAGATTTTCTTAAAATCCCAGTCAATACTTATCGTCAGTATGAAGCTGGAGAACGTAAGATGTCTCCTGAGATGTTAATTAAAATTGCAGATTTCTATCATGTCAGTATTGATGAATTATTGCTCCGAAATGATTCTTCTGATTCACGTTATGTAAAAATTTCCGCCGATGAACATGGGCTTTTGATTGATTACCGTGCTTCTGATGCACATGATAAGCAAATTGTAAAAATGATTTTGCATCATTCCGGTCAGTCAAATCTACAGAAAAATTCTTTCCAAAAGTCATTGCGTTTTGCAAACCGTGGAGCAGAAGAAACAGAATCCCCCCCCCCCTCTCCTGAATTGCTTCAAGACCTCGAAGACCTTCCAGATGTGCCTGATGATTGTTAAAAATAACAGAAAGTTTACCTATGGATTATGGAATTTATAAACAAGCTAGAAATGCTTCATGAAATTGTCTGCTTGACTGTGATATTGATTCACTTCCCATCACACCTGTCCCAATTGTAAAATCATATACTATTCAATGCAAGTATCAAACTGATGAAAAACTTTATGGTAAATCTGGAATGATACTGCAACATAATCAACAGACAATTATTCTGGTCAATCAAAGTCAGCAGATGTTCCGACAAAGATTTACAATTATGCATGAATTAGGACATTTTTTGCTAGGGCATTTGGGAGATATTCCATTTTCCCGCTCAGAAGATGAATGCCGTCCTGCTGAGGAACAGGCAGCCGATAAATTTGCAATTGATATGCTTGCCCCTGCCTGCGTATTGTGGGGAATGAATATTCATACACCAGAAGAAATTTCAAAATTATGCCATATATCTCATCAAGCCGCTTGTTATCGTGCCAAGCGTATGCAATTATTATATCAAAGAGGCATGTTTTTAACGCATCCGCTGGAACGCCGAGTATATGCACAATTTTTTCAATTTATCCGAGAAAATAGAAAGGAGCGTTATCAATGAATAAAACTGCATTCAGTCAAAAAGCTGAGTATGCCCGACAAATTCAGGCAATGCTGCATGATGAGAATTTTCTTTACAGACGAGGAAATATTGTCTGGGTACAGATTCCTGAAGAATGGAAAGGAAGTACACATATTCAGTCAGGTATCCGCAGAGGTGTGATTTTTTCCAATGATGTGAATAATTTATTTTCAGATTTGATTTATATTATTCCTTGTTCCCGTAAGAAAAAACATATGAAACTGCATGTCAAGCATCATAATCAATATATTCTTGCAGAACAGATTATTCCAATTGATAAATCATGGGTGATTGCTGACAGAGGAATTGAAAAGCTTGACAGTGCAACACTTAAAGAAGTAGAATCTAATTTTATGAAGCAGTTCGGATTAAAAGATATGATGACTGCATAATACATAACTATAGGAAGGTGTGTCAGAACATGGCATTCGATATTCCGATGAAAATCACCAGCGCACTGGATAAAAATACAATTTTTAAACCAGAGCGTATTCAGCAGGCCTATACTTCTGCAAATATCCGGCAGGCTGGAAGCGTACAGAATGTTCCTCCGGTTGCTGTATCATCGCCAAGAACACAAACTGCTGTTCCGAAGCCAGCTGTAAAATCTTCTACGCAAGTCGTACCTCCAATGCCTGAAACAAGTACACTGCTTAGAAGAGGACAGAAATTCGCTGTGATGGATAAAAACGGCAGAATCCCTGCCCAGCTGAAACTTGTTTTAGATTGGAGTACTGCAAATCCGCTTTGTGATTTAGACGTTTCTGCATTTCTGTTAGCAGAAAATGAAAAAGTAACTGGAGAAGAATGGTTTGTCTTTTATGGTCAGCCGGAAAGTCCTGATAAAAGTGTCCGTTATTCTGGAAAAACAGACACAGGCGCACAACTGGAAATTCATTTAAGTCAAATTAGCAGACAGATTCAGAAAATTGCTGTTGCAGTGACTATTTATGAAGCAGTACAGCAAAATTTACATTTTGGCATGGTGCAGAATGTGACATTAAGAATGTTAAATCAACAAAATCAAATAGAATTAGCCAGAATGGAACTGAATGACAGTACAGATGGTGTGACGGCTTTAGTAGTCGGTGAATTTTATCGTTATAAAGGCGAATGGAAATTTAATGCAGTCGGTTCTGGAGTTGCACGGGATTTAGCAGGATTTTGTGCGATGTATGGCATTGAAGCCGGTTGATGTTTAGAAAAGGAGTAGTTATGATAGTTTTTGAAACATTGAATGAATTAACCTTGAAAGTCACTTGTCAGGGTGGAAGTGATTATATTTTTACCAAAATGGGCGCATTCATTGCAGGGGAATGCTATGGAGAAAAAAATTATAAATTTACAAAAGTCATGCTTGGACCTGAACAGAATTTCGGGCAGGCATTGCTGAATCAGCTTGGCAGAAGAATGACAGGTGAAAATTTGCCTTTGATGAAAGTCGAATTCAGCGGAGATTCTATCACTTACTATGCAAATAATCAACAGCATGTTATTGTCTATCATCTCCAGAACGGAGAACGGCTTTCCGTGGAGAGCGAAAATATTTTAGCCTTTACCCGTGACTGCAAATATAATGTTCGTTTTATGGCGCAGGGGGTCATTTCTCAGAAAGGTTTAGCGACTTCTACTTTGACCGGAAATGGGCCTGAAGCTTATGCTGCCATTATTGTGGACGGAAATCCGTTAGTATTAAGCAATGCTGAAAATCATTCCACAATTGAAGTTGACCCTGATGCAGTTGTCTGCTGGATAGGCGGAGACCCTGAACTTCGGACAGATTTGTCATGGAGAAATTTAATTGGTCAGTCTTCCGGAGAATCTTACATGTTTGAATGGAATGGAAATAATCCTGCAATTGTGTTAATTCAGCCAATGGAGCGCACATCTGGCTTAGATGTTTCTATGGACGGAAGAAGGTCAGGAAGTTCACCTTCTGTACAAAGTTATGTCAGATATCAATAATCATTACTGCTGTACCGTTTTCAGGTACAGCAGATTTTTTAAATACCATATTTTATTTGAAGGCGTTCCAGCTTTTGACCGAAAGGCTCAGCCAGCAGTGTGAGAAACAGCAGATTGGAAAAAATATAAGATATTGTATAGGGAATTGCTGTAATTAAAGCAGAGCTGTATAAATTCCAGTCAAAACCTTTTGCGTACCATAGTACCGTCCATACGTCCATTGAAAATGAGTAGAAAATGCCTGAAAAAATTCCGTAAATCCATAGTAAAATTTTGGATTTTTTCAGAGGGTTTGAAAACATTCCTGCAAAATAGCCAATCAGTCCCCATGTGAGCATTTGAAAAATTGTCCATGGTCCTTGTCCGAAATAGAAATTGGACAATAATGCAGCCATTGCACCGCTTAAAAATCCAGCTTCACACCCAAGATACATTGCAGTAATCATTGTAATTGCAATCATTGGCTTTAATAACGGCAGAAATCTGCCAATAAAGCTTAAAGCTGTCATGACAGCAACGACTACTAATCTTCTTGAACCGATTTTTTTCTTTTCAAATCCTGCAAGAAATAAAATCATTGCTAAAAATGCGCCTGCAAAAGCAACTGGAAGATAATATTCCCCTTTGAGAATGACTGAACCGAAAAATGTTAAGGCTGGAATGCACAAAAACGGAATGAAATATTTTAAAATAGTTCGGATTTTAGAATTTTGGATAGTTATCATAACAAGCCTTTCTAATTTAAGTCGTTACCAATATCACAGCTGTAAAGCCATTCAATGACATCACCGTCATGAAGTATATATTCCGCACACCCTACGGAAGGCAATTCACCATTGACACGGTACATCCAGCCAGATAAGTCACCATACTGCATTTCATAAAGATAGTGAATTCCTGAAATATAAAAACTGCTGTTATGCTCCATTTGAATATGATAAATCTGAGCAGTTTGTGTTAAGATATCATAAACTGTTTCACCTTCTGAAAGCGGAATTTCCGTCATTTCTAAAATAATGCCGTCTGAAGGAATGTATTCAGAATCTGCTTTATCCAGAAGGGTATCACAACGAATAGTAATTTGCACTGAACCAATGCTATTTTCTTTTGAAATATTTTGGTAATAAGTATCCGGAGTTTCAATTTTAATAAAAAAGACAATTCCAGAAGCCAATGCAACAAGAATTCCAATAAACAGGAAATTTTTTACATTTCTTTTTTTAAATATAAATAATAAAATACAGCTTAGTAAGCCAGTACCGCCAATGATACAGAATGCAATGATTTTCCAGTTTGAAGAAGAGGAAGCAGGAGACTGTTTTACAGGCGGAGAAGAAGTGAAAACTGTTTCCGTTGTAGTTGTGGTCTGTACTGTTTCAGAACTGGAAAAAACAGTGGTGGTCTGTATTGTGAAAGAAGTGGTGGAAGTAGTTGTTTCAATATTGCTGGTAGTAAAAGCTGTTTCTGTGGAAGTTTGAATTGTTGTAACAGGGGTATCTGTAGTCGTATTTTCAGTAGATTCTGTTTCAGATTCGGATTCAAATATAGATTCTGTTTCTAAAATTTGCATTTCTGTTTCTGGAATCGTTTCTGATATTGTTTCCGGTTCAGCTTCAGAAACAGGAAGCTTTTTATCCAGAACATAAAGAGGATTTTGACCATTTTGCATACGATAATAAGCCACTAATGTATAAAAAGCCTGAATTGTTGCAGTTTCATTAAATCCACCGTCATGAATATGACTGAATGTGCCATCAGAAAGGCGATAACTATCCATTGCATCTAAAAGTGAATGATTTTCTTTCAGAAAGCGTTCATCAAAAGCAGCATCTATTCCTAATGACGAAAGTGCAGTTACAACTTGCGCAGTGCTTTCTAAGTTTTCTGTTCCGAAACTTTGATAACCACCGTTAGCTAGCTGACGCTCAGAAAGAAATGTTAAAGCATTATCACAGGCAGTTCTGACAGCATCATCAGAATGATAATAAGGTGCTAATGCCTGTATTGCCATAGCAGTGACATCAATGTCTCCCACAGTTCCCATAACTGCCCAGCCATTATCTTCTAGCTGAACAGATAATAAATGCTGAATAGCCTCTTCAGTTGTGTAAGCTTCACAGGTATAGTCATTATTCATGACATGAAGCCCGTAAATCCAGCTCATAATGCCTTGCTGACCAATAGAATTTTCAAGCGATTCACTGATATAAGCCGTATCTGTATCACATGCCATCAAAGCAAGCGCATATTTCAGTCTGGAAGAAGCAGAACGGATTTCATGCGTATCCAGATAATTTTCTAAAGCATCCTGATAAATGCTGAAATCATAGTTTCCATACTGATGTAAAGAAAAAATATACCATTCTGAAGAAATACCAGCGTTTTCAGCTAAAGTTGTATCTATCCAGTATTGTGCGCCCTCTCCGGAAGACTGAAAAGCAATGATATCTTCAAGATACTGTGGTGCATCAAAAGCTTTCGCTGTGATAGAAATATTTAAAAAAATAATACTACATAACAAAAAAGAAATAAATTTTTTCATAACGAAACCTCCTGAAAATATTTTAACATATTTCAGAAGAAATTGCAATGCTGAATTCGTTCTGTCATAATTGTTTCTAATCTGCAAGCAATTTGAAATGAATAATCTTCTTGACTTATCTGCTGGAACATGGTATAATAAATACAAAAAAGGCGGGATGAAATGAAAAAAATAATTTTCTGTATACTGCTGTTAATTCCAGTTTTTATAATGTCCGGCTGTCAGCAGGAAGTCAAAAGTTTAAGTTATCTTGAAAGTGTGGACGATACTGCTGTTCCGGTGCTTGAAAATGCATATGTTTCTATGAAAGAGCGTTTTCCGGAATTATATGAGCAGTTATGGTTTAATATATACTTGCCTGAAGCATTGGAACTTTATGATAAGGGCGAATATGACGGTGTAGTAAGATTTTCGGATAAGTCAGGAAAAAATTTAATGACACTTGAAACCAGATTCAAGGAACAGCCGGAACGCTATATTCAGCAGTATCTTCATGCGATTTGTGCGAATCTGTCTGAATTAAGCAGTTTTCATGAATATGAAGAGCCGTTGGAAATAAATGGCTATTCTGCAAAAAGAATTGACTTCCGTCAAAAAACAGGCAAAGAAATAAAACTGATTAGTTATTGGTTTATTGCAATTCCGGAATCTCCGAAAAGTGCAGCAAATTACCATCAGGAAGGTGTTTGTGTGATTTCTGTAGAATCTACAGAAGAAAATATTGAACAGATGCTCCGGACATTGTATACATTCCGAATGCGAGGAGGTTGAAATGAAAACAATTAAAATTTCAATTATTGGTGTGATTGTGATGACAATCGTATGCCTGCTGTTATCCGTGATGATTTTTTTTAGCTATGATAAAGTGTATCGTTATCAAGTGAAGGACGCTTCACAAGTAAGCAGATATTTAGGGGATATTAACGCAGATTTTCAGATTAGCTGGGAAGATGTGACAGCATTGGAAAAACTGTATCTCTATGAAAACAGTACTTTTACTGCACAGGATAAAAAATGCGCTGACTTGAATCAGGATAATGCAGTCAATCAGGAAGATACAGCAATATTACTGTTGTATATGGCAAATAGTGATAGCTGGACATTACAGGGCTTAGAAGCATATTGTCGTGCATACCGGAACGGGCAGGGGTGAAAAATGAAGAAAATTTTAAAAAAACAAGTGATTTTGATTCTGCTGGGAGTGATGCTGACGGGATGCAGTCGGACAAGTCAGGCGGAATCTTATCATGTACATACAATTGAAAAAACAGCAGATGTTTCATGGCTTTTGAATCAGGAAGAAGTCATTCGTGAAACAGAAGATTTACAGACCAAGTACGACTATGATACGAAAGTAACTGATAAAAATGGAAACATTCTTTCAGAACTGCATGACGGAAAATGGCATGTTTCAGAAGAAGGCAGTCAGTTTTACGGGTTAATTTCTGAAATCACAAATAATGGAATTGTTGCTCCGAATGTTCGCTATGCAATCAATTTAGATACAGAACTGACAGAGGATTGTCTTTCTATTTTAGAAGAGAATCAGCTTGATGGCTGTATTATTGTCAGTGATATGAAAGGCAATTTACAGGCTGTAGCAGATTATACAAATGATATTGAATATTATGCTGATGGAGAATTTAAGTTAAGCTCTGCACATGAGCAGTTTGAAGAGTTATTAGAGAAAGATATACAAAATCAGAATTATATTTTACATCATACATCAGGCGCACCAGATGAAATAATTCCGATACAAGATATGTATGTTGGGCATACCGGAAGAACATATCATTCAGATGGTGTATATTACGGAAGTACTGCAAAATTGATGTCCAGTATTGTCCTGTTAGATGCAGGTATGAGCTTTGAAGATACAAGTTATTATGATGAAGGGGTCATTAACTACGGCTATAATAAAAATGTATTTAATCATAACTATCCGAACAGCATGTATCCTAAACGGCAAAATATGAGAACTTCTTTAGTGAATTCTTATAATACATTTTTTGCGGCAGGCTATGCAAGTATATTTTCAGGAAGTTTCTATGAAGATTATGATATCAGCCCTGATGATGCTGTGGAAACACTGGATACAGAAAACGGCTTTTCCACAATCAGCAAAATTATGAATAAATATTTCGGATTTAATGAATTTGGTTCACCTAAACAAGGTTATACTTATCCATGTGATTGGATGGATTTAAGACAACCGTCTTTGAATGCAATTGATACAGCGAGAGAAAACCCAAAAGAGGAAGAATTTTTAATTGCTCGAATGGCCATTGGAATGTGCAGTGACGGACAAATTATTGATGATAAGCCAACAGGCAATTATTTCGATGCATCGCCGTTATTTTTAAATGCCGTCACAAGTGCGATTGCAACAGGAGATATGTACCGCCTGAATATAAAAAGTGATTCCTTAACAGCAAAACTCAAAGAAATGGAGTATAATCATTCTGAAAATGCAGAAATTTCAGAAGAAAATTTAAATCCTGCCGGAAGTGAAATCAAATCAATTCCTTTAGCTTATCGGGAAGCTCTTTGGGACGGAATGAAAAGCATTATGCCTTATGAATACGAAGGCTATACAGCTTATGTGAAAACTGGTACAGCAGATGATGGCTCTTCTTTCAGAAGATTTTTAATTACAGGTTTCATCACGGAGGACGAACAGCCTAACAGTAAGGCATTACCAAAAGGTTGGGCAATTACACTGTATATTCATAATGGCACAAAATTAGATTCAGAGTTTGCCTCCGGCTATACAAATGTGTATAAACAGGTACTTCGCAGAGTGATTGAAGGAGGACAGCAGGATGATTAGTATTTTACTTCTGATATTATGTTGCTGTGGTGTGTTAGCATGGATATTAACATTCATTAGTTCAGAACGCACAGTCAAAATCATGCCTGTGTTAAGTTTAGCATCATTAGGATTATCAGTTGCTTTGTTAATTCTTTCAATTTCTTACAGGAAGATGTTAGTTTCAGTTATATTGACTGCTTTTTTCTTTTGTTATTTAATCTATCTGTTATTTCACAGGGAAGCAGAATATCATACTGGAAGAAAGTTATTAGTATTTACCTCTCGGAAGTTTGGAAAATTTACTTGTGAATTGAAAGAAATTTACAATTCACCGGAGGAATTTCCGCAGAAGAAAGCATTACATGCCTACAGGACACCACAAAATTTTATCATGCTTCGGAATCCGGAGACAGAAGTGGAATATTTTGCCTATCAGTTTACAAATTATAAGTATATTCTAGATGGAGTAAAACAGAATTGTCTGGTAATTGGAGCAGTAAATATGCGCCGTCTGCCTATGGCGGAATATCATCAAAAGCGAATTTTTGCTTATGCGGAGCATTTATTATATACATTTTTGATTACGCTGATAGCAGTACCGATGTTATTTTTATCTGTGATGAGGCAATCTTCTGTGAATTTAGAAAATTTTATACAGAATCATGCGGAAACAGGAATACAAGCAGTTTCTGCTTCAGAAGCGGAATGTTATCCGCATGAAGATATTTTGACATTAGTGATTAGCAAAAATCAGCAGCAAGTGAGTGCAGTCAAGTTAATTTCTTTGGATTTAGAAGAAGCGCAAATGGATATTATTACCATCAATTCAAGGCTTATGCGGAGCAGTACAGATTATAAAACATTTCGGGAGTGTTTAAATACAGAAGATTTCAGCCAGATAAAAACAATTTTTCAGGATACATTCGGAATTGCGTTAAATCATATTTTTGTGATGCAAAATGATGCATTATTAAACCTTCCGGACAAAAGCCTTTTTCTGTCATTGACCAAAGAACAGGCGGCATGTATTGGAATTACCTATCAGGAATCAGGGATTTATTCACTGCCGGAAGCAGCTGTTATTTTAAAGAATCTGGAGCAATATTTAACCAGTGAAACACATGAAACTAAAATACTTTCAGAAAATGAATTTGCAGTGATGCAGAATGAATATTTATCCGCAGTATTGGTTTCAGCACTTCGGCAGAAAGAAGTGATTACTGGAAGTTATCCAATTCGAACCACAATGACCGCACAGCAAATAAAAGAAATTTATGATACAATTACAATTTCATCTTCAAGATATCAAAACTGTATTCGTCAGACAGAACACAGCAAAGTGATTCCTGCTGTGAATGATTGTATTCGTTTGGATAATGCAACACTGTATACATCAGATGCTGTATTAAGATTTTTAATGATACAAGCGTTATATTACTGAAAGGGGGACACATGATGCAGAAATTCAGGAATCTCTATCTTCCGGAGTGTCTGATATTTTTCATATGTTCGTTATTATTTTTCAATTCCGGAACGGAGATGTGGTATAGAGTCAGTCTTTCAGGGATATATTTATTATTTGTAGTGCTGATGTGCGTGGTAAAATATTGTTTTTTTCAGAAGCTGTTTGCAACGGAAACAACGCATACAAGACAGTGTAATTTCATTACTTATCTGATATTGATGTTAAATATCGGCTGTTTTATGAATTTATATATTGTAGGATTCAAAACGGAAAATGTTTCAGCAGTGATAGAATATATTTTAGGATTGATGAAGCCGGCAGTTTTAGCAGGAAGTATATTTTTTATGCTGTATAATGCATTGCAGGAATTTTACACCAGAGAGAAATATTTCATTACGACAGCAATTGTGATGATAGTTAATTTTATTACAATCAGCGGACTGAATACCAAACGTTTCACATCAGCAATATTAGAAACCATTGCTATTGCAGTGATGGTGAGTATTATGACTGTAATATTGCCGATTCATAATCCTGATGCAGATAAAGTGCGTTATTTATGTAAGAAATTAGCACATGGGAAGATATTGATATTTGCAGGATATATTTTATTAAATATTCCAATATTTTTCTTATTACGAGGATTTTTGAATGCACATCTTTCTTTAAGAGTTGCCGTTGTCGAAGTAGATAAATTATTATTTTTCTTTCATTATTATTGTTTTATGCTTTGGAACAGGAAGAATCGAAAGAGTGAAAAAGAACTTTATGTGAAATATTGGGAATTGGGAATTTTATTTTTCAGCTTAATGGCAGGATTATTTTTATTAGGGGAACACGGTACAATGATTGTGATGCTGCTGACACTAATATTGATGTTATTCTTGCTGTATCATAAAGAGGCTGGCGGAATTGCATTAAGTTTTGCAGTAATTGGCTGGGGAGGATTATGGTTTTTAAATCAGTTTGTTTCTTGGAGCGTGTTGGACAGATTATTCAATCTGCAAAGCTATCGCCAAATCAGAGACATGAATCAGGCAATTTTAGAAAGCAGTGCCGGAATGAATGCAGCACCCTATACAGTAGATATGGTTGGAACGCTTTACACGAGAATTGAAGATTTTTCCTATTTGAATTTAATTTCTGTATTCGGAAGATGGACAGCAGCGGCTTTAATAGCGATTTACCTGTTAATGCCATTATTATCAGGGATATATCTGCATAATTATAAATTAAAGCATTCTAAGCAAGTAAATATTTGTTTGTTTACAATAGCAGAAATAGGCTGTATTTTATTATTTGCATCTGGTGCAGTGCATGTATTATCAAATTTCGGGTTAATTTTTTTCACAGGAGTGACATTGCCGTTTATTAGTAACGGATTTATGAATATTATGATAATGATGATATTATTGATACCGGTGATTTACTGTCTGAGGGAGGCGAGCTGTGATGAAACGTAACCAAAAGGCAGAATCAGAAATTCGGTTTGGCGGAAAGAAAAACAAAGTGTTTGTTTTGTTTATGCTGATAATTATGTTGTTTATTTTGATTAGTACAGTGTGTTATGATACTGTTTATAAGCTGATTACTGGCTTACATTCTACAGAAGAGCCTGAACAGATACAGACAAAAAGCAGTTTTGCTTTAAAATATAACGGCTATGATTTGACAGCAAATGCAAGACAAAATTTGTTAAGAGAGTTTGAAAGCTATAATGTTAAGTCTACAGATTATAATTTTTACGCACAAAAGGGAAAGCTTTTAGACAAAAATAAAAATATGATTTATTCTGTGGAAACCAGACCTGTAGAATATCAAACGTTTTATGAAGAAGGGCTAAACAGAGTTTGTAAATATCTTTACGGCGATTTGGCAGGCATTCAGGGAGTATCCGGCTGGATGAGAGCTGTCCCGAATATCAATCCGGATTCCCATGATGAAACTTTACCGGAGTTTCCGACTGGTTATGATGTACAACTTTCAATAGATACAGAACTGGAAATGCAGATTTATGATTTATTAACATTGAACCGCATCAAAGGCGGATGCATTATACAGGACTTGGCAACTGGTAAGATTGAAGCGATGACCGCTACAAGCGTGACAAATGCTGACAGCGAAAAAAGTTGTTTAACTCAGTTAGAAGCATGTTTAAATACTGATTTTCTTTATGACCAGTTGCAAAAATTAACACCTGAAGAACAAGCAAAATTAAAAGAATATTTTGATTATCAGGTGAGAACAGCGGAAATTGAAATGCAGAATCCCGACACCGGA
This sequence comes from Oscillospiraceae bacterium, assembly GCA_045541055.1. Lineage (GTDB taxonomy): Bacteria > Bacillota > Clostridia > Oscillospirales > Ruminococcaceae > UBA3855. The sequence continues at coordinate 7,936 of JAZQIL010000154.1, read as the reverse complement.
GAACTTGAGAAAATTCAAAAATATTGTTTTTTAACAGATTTTGATTTGATTCTGGAACGTCCTGATAATATGAAAGAAACAGATGTGTCGGAAGTCAGCCCGTTGCATTTGAACAGCATCACACAAAGATTATTTTCAGGAGAAGCAAGAGTTCCCAGTTTGATTGAAAAAATTCTGGATACACAAGGGAAAGAAGTCAAGCTTTTACCGGAATATCCTGTAAAATCTTCTGAAAATCTTCCGGCAGAAAGTGTTTTAAAACATTATTATGAAAGATATGTTTGCGAAAATAATCCAGAATATGAAATTCAAGTGATAAAATATCAGAATGGCAGATATATAGATTTCAAATATGTGACAGGTGTAATATGTTCAGAAGAAAAAAATATTCAGAAAGCATTTACATTATACAGCAAAGATGAGAAAATTTTACAGTTTATTGACAGCATTGTCTATTTTATAGATAAAGCATCTGCTCAGAAGGGAGGAACACCGATTGAAACAGAAACGCTATCCGAAGGGGAATAAAGCTGTCATTTTAGTGATATTTCTGCATTTGCTATTGATAGCTGGTTTTATTGCATATGTATGCTGTGTGAAATTTCCGGTAATCCTTTGGGACGATGGAATGTTTTTAAACAGGAAGTTTATTTCTGCCTCAAAAGATTTTTTCATTTCCACAGCAGAGATTTATGTTGGAATACCATTGTTAATTTGTATTGTGAATGCAATTGCAGTAAAATATATCAGTTTTAAATATTTAGGCTATATTCAGCATATTCAGGAAACTTGTGGCAGAGCAGAGAAATATTTTCAGGAAACCTATCCGGAACAGCATGAAATGATTGCAAAAACAACTTATTTTGCAAGCCGGATTGAAGTACTTGAAAAAGATGCACAAAGCATCAGACCGGAAAAAATGACACGTATTTTTTCAAATCTGCGCCAGTGCGGAAGCATGGAAAAAGAATTTAAAGATTTATGCAGAAGATGTGAAGCCTTCCGGATGTCCCACGGAGAAAAAGAATTTGCACAAATGTTAAGAAAAGAGTTCGGAAGTTATTTGACATATTCAGCGTTTTTGCTGAATGAATATTATCCTAATCAGATGCAGACAAGCTTTTCAGAATTGGACACGTATTTAAATGCAGTAGCAAAGCAGAATAAACCTGTACGATATTTTAAAGATAATCCTTATGATACAGATACTACTTTTTTGCTGTCCGAATTATATGCCCCTTTAAGAGTTTTAGCAGAAGATTTAAAAAGAATTGCAGAATATTTGTATGCGTCTTATAGGGAAATTTTAGCAGAAAACAGTATTTCCGGCTTAGAAATGAATCCTTTGCCGGAAGAGTTTCAGAATCATTTGAATCAGACAGTTACAGCGTTCCGGAAAATTCCTGAAAGCAGACAACTTTTGGAATTATCTGTACTGAAAGATAAGAAGTCTCAAAAGAAATATTTGAGCTGTTTGGAAAAGTTTCGTAATTTTCCAGTGATGGCAGGAGCATATGACCAGTGTATCGGGTTATACAGCAGATGCATTACAGATATGGAACATTGGATGCTGGAAGAATTATTGTCACATTACCGGATTGTAGAAAATGCCTATCGAATGGATTTACCAGAAGACTCAGGATATCTGAAAGAATTCCGAGAAGATTATGAACTGCTGAAAGAAACTGTGGATTCAGAAGAATTCAGATGGCATTTGTATTATCTGCATATTTTTTCAGAGACACAGCACAGAAAATGTGATGTCTCACTAAGCAGTTATGATACACAGAATTTACAATGCCATCTTGACAGAATCAGAAAATGTGCTGAAAATATCAATCAGGCAGTCAGAAAGGATGAACTTGCATGAATATCAGCGAAGATTTGAGAAGAATTGACCAAGCGGTTACAAATTTCCGCCGGCAGGACGAAGTAGATGCTTATCAGATTGTACAGCCGGCAGAAACTGCACTCCGCCGAAGCTGTGAACGAATGGAACAGCTCGAAGCGAAAAAAGCAGAAAATTACTATCAGTCTGACCTGTTTCCACAAGTGAAGCATTTTGTACAGGCATTAAATCAATATATGCAAAATCAGGATTTTCAGAGCTTGCGCAGTGCGATGAATACAATTCAGAAAGAATTGAAAGATTTTAACCGGAGTATTGATTATTTAATCCGTTCAGGATTAGTCCGTGAAGCAGGAACAGTAATAATCACACAGGAAACAGCAGATATTCCGCCTTTAAGAAGAAAAAAATCACCCGCTCAAAAACAGAAAGAAACACTTCCTCCAGTGCAGAGAGTACAGCCACAGCCTTTAAAGCGAAAACCTTTGCCTGTCAGAAAAACATTGGAAGAAAAATATTTTACTTCTGGTATGGAAGAAGATGAAACAGTTTTAAACAAAAATTTGGAAGTGATTATTAAAATCACTGCAATAGAACCAAAAAACGGAAAACAGATTGTTCAGTATTATTTAGCAAATAAAAATGCTTTCCGTAAAAAAGAGACTTATCCGAATCTGTTTGACAGAATCGCCCGTAAAAATAAAATCATTTGCTATCAGCAGGCATTTCGGGTATCTGACTGGAAACCATTATTTCCTGATAAAGACGTAACAGAAGAATATTTAAGTTTATCCAAAAATATATTTGGTGTTCCAAGAGAGGGAAATTTACAAGATGATGGGCTGATATTGAAACTTTCCTCTGAAAGCTTAAAGATTACGTTTAAAACTTATGGTGAACGAACTTCCAAGACATTAACCTCTGAATTTTTAGGCCAGACACAGCCTTTTATAGAGTTGCAAAAAAAAGATTTTTTAGATAAGAGTGATAAATACGCTTGTCATTATGAAGATATGATTTCATTTTATCATCAGTTTCATCATGTGAAATCCAAGTGGAATGAAAAGGAAACACTTGTAAAGATGAAAATTGATATTCGTCTGAAATAATACAGATAGAAAGGATTTGAAAAAATGATTAACAAATGTGTTTGCATACACTGTTTGAAAGATGTTGCTAAACCAAGATTTTTAATACCAGCGCATTTTGAAGCGTTGAATGCAAATTATTTTGACTGTTCACCGGATATTATCGGACTGGACAGTCAGAAAATTGACAGTATTATGAAAACAAAACTGAATTATTATGGTATTGCAATTCCGGAAGATGAACCCCAGAGATTAAGCTGTGATGCTTCTGAAAAAACAATTAAATTAAAAAGCGGTTTAAAAATTGTTGTCAAATCTGTGGAAAAATTACAAGAAGAATATCCGGAAAGTACAGAAGAACTTGCAAATGCTGCTACAATTGACGGGAAAGCATTATTTATTTATCAGCCGTTTCATCCGATGACGGCTACAGAATTAGTATGTGACAGCTGTCATTTAATTTTATCTTCCAGAAATGTGATTCGGACAACAGTAGGAACAGAAACGTTTTGGGAATCCATTGACGAAAATCAGAAAAGTAATTTCACGGTTTCACTGATTGCAGGAAGTAAGGCTGGAAAGACAAATTTACTGTTAGCCATGAGAAAGCCTGAAAATCGAGTGCATTTAAAGCTTATGACAGAAGAGCCTTTTATTGAGAATCATTTCACGCAGGCAGAAGAAGCTCTAAATGAAGGAAATGTTCCGGAAACAACACTTTCACCACAACCGCCGATTACTTTCCGGACAAATGAGAATAAAGATATCAATTTAATTGATACCAGAGGCGAGGAAACGAAAGAAATCCGTATTGACAGAGCGGTTTGGTCGGATATGCTGATTGTATTAGTAGACATTGCATCAGTTTATGAATCGGAAGAACCAGAGGAAAGTACTGCTGGTTTAAAACGTTTGCGTTCCTACCTGAATGAACTGGAGCGTTACTGCCGTAACCGAAGTCAGGCAAAGCCGATTATTTTATGCTTTACAAAATGTGATTTATATCCGGATTCTGCTAATAATATTATGCTGTATCCTCCTAAGGAAAATGAGGACAGCTACGACCCAGCGAAATTAAGAGTCATTAGAAATTATCATTTTATGGATAATACAGAGTCTATGATTAAAGCTTTATGTGAAGAATTAGGCAGTAAACTGCATCAGAGAAATCAATTGACTTATCAGACAATTTACAGAACGATTCAGGAAATTATTGGTTACTGCAATCAGATATCCGGTCAAAAGGTAGATATTATGTGTATCGCACCGTTGGGAACACCTGCGGAAAACGGAAAAATTCAGGCAGAACTCTACAAGCCCAGACATGTAGATGATTTACTGCACCGGATTGTACAGTATGCATCGGAGGCTGAAACATGAAGTATCTTTATACCGTATTCCATGCACGAGACGGCTACGCATGGGAAGAAAATGCACCGGAAAGCTTTGCAGAAATCACACCTTTATTAAGTCAGTGTGATAATATTTCACATAAATATTATATTTTTCACAGAGGGAACGTGCTGAGAGTCGAAAAATCAGAAAGTGACCAGATTCAGGAACGGCCGTTTTTTATTTATACAGTAGAAGATTTCCGGAATGAAGACGGCGTATTTGTTTCTGATACCAAAAACAAGGCTTGGCATCAGGTAATTGAAAATTTTCTGACGGGAGCAACACCCTTTCATCAGGTGAATTTCACACCGGAACAAACAGCGGGATTACTGCAAAGTTTTGCAAAGCATATGCCGGAACAGCTTATGAATGGCTTGATGATTGATGAAGACCGCCATCAGAATTATAAATTTTTCAACACAAATCAGGAAAGAATCATTTGTGATACAGAATCTTATAAATTTTTAAAGAAATTACCAGTATTTCGTGAAGAAAATCAAATTTTTAAAGCATTAAGTTTTCAGAAGGGCGCACCTGCGGTGAGCATGATGGAATTTATTGCATTATTATCTGTAGAAATGCCTGAAAATTTAACAGAATTCCGAAAAGCTTATGATAAATATTTTGACAGAAGTTTAATTCAAAAATCTGTAGAATATTTGTTTACAGCAACAGATGAAGCATTTATACAAGAAGCAGTTCATAAATTGGATTCAAGGATAAAATTTGGATTTGGCATACAGCCGGCATTCGTCAAAAATATGACAGCTTGGTATTTATCAGCATATGGTGTGCATGAGATGGAAGAGTTAAGGCTATTTCTTCGTTTATTTGCGTGCTATGGAATTCCATCAGAATTATTGCTTCCAATGCTGGAACTTTGGCAGAGTGAAGGAGAACAGCTTAAAGAATTGCCAATCTTTTTAAAAGAATCAGAAATATTGACCTATTCTGCATTTGTGAGAGCTGTGAAAACCAATCAGGGGAAAGCTTTTGTGACAGAAGATTTAAGCTATGAAACGATAGATAAAATTTATGGTTATATTCAGAAAAAAGAAATTCCTTTGCCAATATTGGAAAATTTATTCCATGATAATAAAAAAGATAAAATGTTGTTTCATTTGTTACAGTTCATTGCATGGAAAGAAAATTCTGATAAAAAACCAAAATCTCCTGAAAAAAATTTGATGCCAGCCTGTCTTTACTGGGGAAATCTTGTCAGTGAAGAAGAACTTAAAAATTATTACGGTTCAGAAGAAACAGCTCTCCGCATGAAACAGGAAGCTTATCAAATCCGTATGCCGGAGCGAATTTTAAACATGCCGGAATTTAGCAGAAATCAGTTGTTAGCAGATAAATTAATGGAAAAATATCGTTTGAATGCATTATTTCAAAAGGGAAAACTCGGAAAGACAGAAAAAACAGTACTTGCAGTTGCAGGAATCGGCTTGCTGATAATTTTGATTTCCTGTATCTGGCTGGTGATGGTGATACTATGAAAAAATTATGGATAATAGTGGTATTTAGTTTTCTTTTCACTTCCTGTGGAAGGACAATTTCAGGAAGTGACCGCACGAAAGCAGCAAGATATTTTCAATATTTGCCTGTTTGTGAAAGTTTACCTCAAGGGCAGGAATTAACGGCTGTTCAGCTTGACCAGATAGAAAAGCAGTTTCAGACAAGATTTGATAATTATGAGCAGACAATGTATCATGTTGTCGGAGAAAGTTCTTATATGCATGAAATCAATTATCTTTTTGAAGAAAATTTAATTAACTTACAGAATTATTCTCCAATGGTATCCGTGCTTTATCAGCATCAAGGAGAAATCGGAATGAATCCAGTTTTGTTAATGCGACATGTGTTAGAAGGTGACAGCAATTCAGAAACGGAATATGATGCTTATACTGAAAATATTGCTTGTTTGGAAACAGAAAATATAAAAGAAGTTTTAAATGAAAACTGGCATTCTCCGCAAAAAATTTATTCCGGTACAGTGGAAAATCTGATTCAAAGCGTATTTTCTGAGTTTTATGAAAACGGGGCTAATTTTGAAATTGGTCATGTTACAAATCCGGATATGTATTATGTATATCTAATAGAATGCCATGAAGATATGGAATGTTATGCATTTTATTTTTATCCGAACAGTAATGGTGTAATTTATCAGGCTTCTATGGATTACATGCTCTATGGCGGAATGGAATTAAACCCCTGTATTGGTGTGAATGAATGCTTTGCAGGGGAGGGATATCAGGAAGAAAAATTAAATCTTCTTGAAAAAATATTAGATGTACCGCCGTCACAGGAGTACAGCGGTACATATGATGGGTGTGAAGTAATGGCTTCCGGCTTCAATCGGAATTATGTCAGTACAATTGACGGAAAAATAGCTGTATTGAAGCACATGACCTACGCAATGCAAAAGCCGGACAATTAAGTTAAAATTTTATACAATAATTGATAAAGTGTCAGTGCTTCCTGTTCTGTAAGGTTCATACAGCCTTTCATTTTTTCAGGAACAGAAGAAGCTTTTTCTTTCAAGGCTTCACCAGCGGGAGTGATTTCTACAAGGAGAATTCTTTCATCTTCTTTTGAACGAAACCGTTGTACGAGACCTTTTTCTTCTAAATTTTTGAGCAAGGGGGTTAAAGTTCCTGAATCCAGAAATAACCGTTTGCCGAGTTCTTTCACATTGATTTGCTTGACATCCCAGAAAACCATCATTGCAATATACTGTGTATAAGTTAAATTCAATTCTTCCAGATAAGGATGATATTTTTTAATGACTTGTCTGGAACAGGCATATAAAGGGAAGCAAAGCTGATTTTCTAATTTTAATGTATCATCTTGGTTCATGATAATTCCTCATAAGCCTGTCTGACAGCTTTAGCGAGCTGGTCAGCACAGGAAGTAGGTCTTCTTCCGCAGGTATTGCCTTTTAATTTTTCTTCAATCTGTTCAACTGTCCAGCCGTCTACAAGTTTAGAAACGGCTTTTAAATTTCCGTTGCATCCTCCGAAAAACTGAATATTTCGGATAACATCGCCTTCAATATCGAAGGTAATCTGCATAGGGCAAACGCCCTGAGGTTCATAAACATATTCCTGCATATTACAACAACTCCTTAATTTTAGATTCTAATTTTTCCGGCTTGTCGACAGGGGCGAAGCGGTCAATGACTTTTCCGTTACGGTCAACTAAGAATTTGGTGAAGTTCCATTTAATATTATTGCCGAGCATACCGCCCTGTTTATCTTTCAGGAAAGTATAGAGGGGAGCTTCATTTTCGCCATTCACTTCAATTTTAGAGAACTGTTTGAAAGTTACACCGTAACGGGACTGGCAGAAATCAACGATTTCCTCATCAGAACCGGGAGCTTGACCGCCGAACTGATTACAAGGAAAGTCCAGAATTTCAAAGCCTTGTGCCTGATATTTTTCATACAAGTCCTGTAAGCCTTCATACTGAGGAGTGAAACCACATCCGGTGGCAGTATTGACGATAAGCAGGACTTTATTTTTATAGTCGGAAAGGGAAATCATATTGCCTTCTGTGTCTTTCATAGTAAAATCATAAATACTGTTCATAATATTAACTCCT
>JAZQIL010000153.1:0-5153 GCA_045541055.1 Oscillospiraceae bacterium | reverse complement strand
GGCTGCTTCCTCTGTGATTTTGTATTGTATTTTCATTTTGCTCTCGCCTCCTGCTTCTATTATATCATTTTTTCAGCAATTTGTCTATAGTAATTTAGAGGAATAGTATAAATTATGAGCAGTACTTATTTTCCACTCCATCGCATTCGAATGCAACAGATCGTATTTGCTCTTATAAAATCCGGATTCTCCCGGTGTTTCGAGCTCATAAGGCAAATCATCTGCCGTCATCTGCACGCCTGCACCCTCTACTTCCCGATTCATAGCAAACCAAGCTACGGAGCTAAAAACAACAATCACAGCAATAACTATCATTTTCAAGAGCGAGGCTCTCTGCATTTTTTTGAGTTCGCTAATATCAGAAGAATGTTTCATCACCCTCACCTCCGTAACGCTTTACTTATCGTATAGAATTCATCTCATATAACACAAAACACAGATTTTTTCAAGAGGTTTTCTGGCTTTTCTGCATAATTTCACATGAATTTCACAGTATTTTAATGAATACAGTCAGTAGTTTTGCGGGGTTGAAAATCCCCCTCCGATGAGGGAAGGGGATTTTTAAGACTGATTTAAAATTTCCATCATTTAAGAAGGCATCACGATATAATTTCGTTTTGGAAAATGCTTCATATTTCCGGTAATGAGGTAAGCGTTATCATCACGCTTTTCCATGACAACTTCATAGAAGATAACGTCATCCATATCAGGCAGGATTTCACTGACAGGAGAAGCGTTGACTATTCTGCCAAATGAACGTATTACTGAAAGAAGTTTTTGAATTTTTTCTTCTGGAAAGTTAAACTTTTTTTCTATGAAGCACTTCATTATATTCATCAAAAATATTTTGATTATACAAAGGGATAATCTTTTTGGATGCAATCGCATCCACTACTTGGGAAGTTGCGGAATCTCTGTGTTGTGTCAGCAATGAAGAAATCCATACACGGATAATTCTCTTTATAGCAGTACCATAACCAGTACCAGAACCACCAGTTAAAGTTGCAACCGCTGTTGTGTTTGCGCCAGCATAGGTCTCTGGTGCACCATATTCGCCGGCATTATTCGTGCCAGTCGATTTAAGTGCCTGATTAGTATTTGCATTTGTATCTGGGTTTGTAGCAGCAGTTCTGCTATACCAGTTAAGAACAGAAGTGCCATTATACTTATCAGTAGCAGCAGCTTCACTACTACCATCAGCAACAGGAATCAGTTTACTGAGGGACGAACCATTAGTACAATCAAGGATAGCTACTCTAACGGCTTTATAGAGCTTTTCACTATCAGCTGTAGCAGTATCAGAACCTGCCAATTTATTAACTGCATCAGTAGCTGCAGCATCCACAACATAAGCCTGCACACCAACATCAACACTTGCACTAGAAGTTCTCAGCCATACAGGAATATCAATGTAGTAACCATCATCATTCGTGTTGTTCCAAGCTGAAGCTGTTTTATAAGTTGTTCCTGTCCATGTTGTTGATCTATCTGTTGTATCCGCATACGGATGAGCCGTTGCATTAAGTGTTCCAGTACCCACAGTACCGCCAGTGCCTGTTAAAGTACTCTCGTTTGCAGCTGCATTTGCAGTAGCAGCTTGATAGAATTTAGCTGTGGACTTAACAGTTTTACCAACGCCGTTTGCATCAGGAGTGAAGATAATATTTTCACCTGTGATAGAAGATGCAGGAATCAGCTTACCAAAGCCATAATACGCACTGACATCAACAGTATTAGACCAGTCGATATCATTATTGGCTTCACTATCTTCACGAGGAGCTGTCACAACACCGCTTGTATTCATAAGAAAACCTGTGTTCATTGCAAGCGAACCATCAGCAGTATTATCGCTTTGGGTTCCAACAGTAGTAGTCTTACCGATTTTGCCGAGTGAGATCTGAATATCCTCCGGAACGGTCGCAGTCATCTGGATATTCTTCACTTCAACCTCTCTGCTCATGGTGAACCATGCATATGTTTTGCGAACACTACCACTGACAAAAGCATTTTATTTCGTAGAATTGGGGTAATTCGGAGCTGATTGTAACGAAATGAAGGGGTAAAAAACCAACCACTGACTTTCTTTCTGTCCACAGATGGGAAACAGATGACCGTGTGGGGAATATCAGTCTTCGCCGTAAAGGAGCTTAAACGGCTCGTAGAGCGACGATAGAAATAAGGGCAAGCTTACGATTGAAAGGCTCGAAATGGCATACAGGGCATTCTGGTGCGTTCTGGAGGCATTCAGAACTTTTCAAAACTTTCAAACTATTTTTCAGCTGAAATTTCAATGCTTTGTCAGTGATAGTGTTCGCTAAACATCTCTATACCAATCTACTGACAGCCAATTTTTGCCGGATTGAGAGTTATGAGAACTGTGGAGTGCTTAGAACTGTGCAAAAACAGAAAAAAGCACCTGCCCGAAGGCAAGTGCAAAAGTTTTCTATCATTCATTCTGCGACTTTCCAGTCAGCAAGCATTCTGCTTTTAGTATCGAAGGACACACCGATTTTGAAAAGTTTTCTGCTGTCAGCCTGAAATGGCAGTGCATAATCTTTTGTGTCAATCTGCTCCAAAGCCTCTTGTGCGGTTTTATCACGCTTGAATTCAAACAGGTAGATGTACTTTGGTGTCAGTACTCTGCAATCGATTCTGCCGCTGAATGTGTGTATCTCGCAGTCTGCATATTGTTTGAGCAGTGTAAATACAAGCCAGATAACTGCCTGAAAATAATTCTCAAACGGATCATTGCTTTTTGTGCTTGAATAGGATATTCTGGCAAAAATTGTGGTAAGAATATCACGGATTTTTTCAAGATTGCCCTGCTTGATATACCGGCGGAATGTAAAAATATCAATTCCGGAACCCGAGCCGCAGTCTTCCACATATTCTGGCATCAGATTTTCTAAGAAGCCATACTTGACTTCCTTGTTCGGGAATGTAAGTGTATACTCCTGATCATCTGTATCAAAATCAGTAATTGTCAGATAACCTGTCTGATAAAGGAGCGGAATTGGATCGGGATTTTCTGCACTGTAATCTTTCAGCATACTCGCACTTGCATAAAGTGTTCTGTCTGTAAACCTATGCGGTTCAAAATTCATCTCCTTCAGTCTTTTTAACAGGAATGTTGGTGTTCCGGTTTCAAACCAGTATGAACCGAATTCTTTATCAGAAAAGGCATTTATCAAACTGTAAGGATTATAAACATTTACACCATCCTGATGGAAACGGTAGCCATCATACTGAATTTTTAATTTTTGCAGGCATTCCTCTTCACTAATCTTTCTCTTTTTTGCCATAACTGAAATTTCAGGCATGAAATATTTCCTTAATTCTTCATCTGTAATTCCACAAATTCCGGAAAAATCTTCATTCAGTGAAATATCTCTCAGCTGATTCAAATCACTAAAAACGCTGACCTTGTGAAATTTTGTAACACCTGTGATAAATACAAACCGCACATAAGCATCACAGTTTTTCAAATTGCTGAAAAAGCCTTTAAACACAGCCTTGTTGTGTTCCTGTCGTTCCGGATCATCAACTAAATCAAGCAGCGGCTTGTCATATTCATCTACGAGAACAACACAACGTCTGCCGGTTTTTTCGCTGACTTTCATCAGCAAATTCTGAAATCGTTCTCCAAGTGTTTCACTGTCATCTGTGATTTCATAGTATTTTTCCCAACGCTTCAAATGAGAAATCAAAACTTTTTCAACAAAAATTTGGTGGTAATTTTCTCCATTAAAATCAAAATAAAATACAGGATGTGGCTGCCAGGCATCCTCATTCTCTGCTTCCAGTTTTTCAATCGCAAGACCAGAAAACAATTCTTTTTTTCCTTCCCAGTATGCCTTCATTGTGGACAGCAGCAGACTTTTTCCGAAACGGCGTGGACGGCTTAAAAAGAACTGTGCAACATCATGTACAAGAGTGTAAATATATTCTGTCTTGTCTACATAAATGCAGTTTGCTTCTCTCAGCTTTTCAAAATCCTGCACACTCATCGGAAGTGTTCTCTTATTTTCCTGCATTGTAAATCTCTCCTTTCCTGAGTTTATGTAATCATCAGTTTAACGCTGTTTTACGTCTTTTTCATTATACCATATTCACCGACATAAGTCAAGTAAAAAATGACGAAAAACCCCGCCTGTCTGAAAAACATATGCTCTCAAAACAGGCAGGGTGGCAATTTTTTTATTTCTCAACTGTCACTTCAACTTCCACACCGCCGCAGAATATAACTTTGATGTGTTCCTTGTCAGTCACATCAATTCTTTCAATCAGCTTTGGAATGGCAATGTCATCAAACTCTCTGAGAGGCAGCATATTGGAAAACATTTCTCTTGCGGTCACTGCTTTTTTGATGGAAAATTGTACATTTTCTTTCTTGATTTGCAGTTTCTCCGCTTTTGCTTTCAGTTCCAGCTCCTGACTGTTCAAATCTTTCAGTTCCGTTTTGAACTGCTCAAAAGCCTCGCCGGTGATGACCGTCAGAATATCATCACGCCGTGTGCTGATACGCTCCAACTCCGTGCTGATGTCCATAAGCTGTGTGTCGATTTCTGTAATTTCAGTTCTGAACTGATTCATTGTCTCCATGATTGCTTCTTCCACTTTCTCCGGATTTTCAATCATGTCATTGACAACGGCAACCACGGCATTCTGCAGCTTATTCTCATGCAGTGATGCACCTTTGGAACAGATTCTGCTGCCGTGGTCAATGCGGTTTCCGCATCTCCACACACCTACACTTTTTTCTCCGATTTTCCAGATGGTACGCTTATACTTTCCTCCGCAGTAAGGACAGGTCAGCAAATCAGAAAAGCAGTATTTCTTAGCGTATTTTTTACCGCTGTGCCAACCTTTTATCTCTGCACTTCTTCTCGCAAATTCCAGATGCACCCTGTTCCATGTGTCTCTGTCAATAATCGCATCATGGCAGTCTCGCAGGTAATATTTTGTTTTTTCACCGCTGTTTTTTCTGCGCTCATGTGTCAGGCAGTCCACAATATAGGACTTCTGCAAAATCGCATCTCCGACATATTTTTCATTGGTCAGAATCCGCTGTACATTTGTTCTTGTCCATGCAGTTTCACCGTTTCTGCGCATGATTTTCTTTTCAGTCAGAATCGTTGCAATCTCTCCCATGC
>JAZQIL010000152.1:0-4664 GCA_045541055.1 Oscillospiraceae bacterium | reverse complement strand
TCATACCATAAATACCAGAAAATAGCTATTACCATAACCAACAAATATGATGGCGACATTCTTGATATATCAATTAATATCTATAAATCTTCTTTAAAACGTCCATACTATGGTATAAAATAAGAAAATAAGAATAATATTTTTGAAAATTTACAAAAAAATATTGATTTTTCTTATCAGTTATGATATAATTATAAGGTATATGGATTTTTCGGATTATGGTGTTAAAAGTAGGTGGAGTTTATGCTGAGGATTTTGTGGAATGAAGAAGAAACTGCAATTTTAGTTTCCTGTTTCATGAAATTTAAGGATGGATTGCTCACAAGAAAAGAAGCTGTAAAAATGGCTTCCACTGATTTGCGGAAACGTGCCATTAGAATCGGTCTGGAAATCGATGACACGTTTAGAAATGAAAATGGTATTTCTATGCAAATGTCTAAGATAGAAGATTTGTTTTATCAACGAAAAAACAGACTCAGCAAAGCACCAAAACTTTTTGAAGATATTTTAAACTTATATTGTCAGAATTCTACTGAATTCAACAGAATATTAATGGAGGCGAATGGAATGTTTCAACAGGAAATAGTTACTGATAATCTTGAAAATTACGAAACCGTCTTGAGTCAGTATTTTCCTAAAGGATTCCGGCTTTCTTCTAATTTGGATGCAAAAAAATTTATTCATTTTTTGAATGAATTGAATCATACAGAACTTAATGAAAACGATGAAAATATTCGTTTTGATGTTCGTAGAAATCTCACAAAAATAGGAATTCAGCATGAAGATTATATTTTCTCTGTTTCCAGTTTGTTAGATGAAGAAGTAAGAGAGCAGCTTTTTACTTATATTAAAAATAGCTTTTCAGAAGGAAAGAAAGTATTGTTCTATCAGGCAATTTTCAATGATTTCAACGAAAAATTTCTGGGACAAAGAATTTATGACGCTGATATTTTGAAATCTTACCTGATGCATGAGCTTCCGGATTATTACTACGAAAAGAATTATATAGCAAGCGAACAGAATTCTACAATTGATTTAACAGCGGAAATTCGCAGTTATTTAGTTGAACAGGCTGTTCCTGTAAAAACATCTGAAATCTATCAGGCACTTTCTCATTTTCCACCTGAAAAAATTGACAGTATTCTTCATGCAAATCAAGAATTTATCTGCAATACATGGGGAGAATACTTTCATGTTTCTGTAATTGACTTTTCAAAAGAAGAAATTCAGAACATTTCCAATCTTATCCAGCAGCGAATTGAAGAAAGCCATTTTGTCAGCGGACATGAATTAATTTTAGCTGTTAATCAGAAATATCCGGAATTATCGGAAAGACTGGCACATTTTTCAGAAATAGGACTTCGCAATACAATAGCTTATTATCTGAAAAATCAGTTTGCTTTTCATGGAAATATTATCAGTTCATTAGATACACAGTTTTCTATGGAGGAAGTTTTTGCAAACTTTGCATCAACGCATGATTCTTTTACGTTAGCAGAACTGAATGTGCTGAAAAATGAACTTGGAACACCGATTTATTTTCAGCCAGTTTACGAAAATTCTCTTCGTGTTAGTCAGGAAAAATTTGTTTCTAAAAAAGAAGCGTGTTTTCAGATTACAGAAACGGACACAGCTGTCAGCCGTTTCTGTGCAGACAGTTATATTTCCTTACAGGAAGTATCAAATTTTTCTGCATTTCCTGATGCCGGATTTTCGTGGAATGTATATCTTCTGGAGCATTATATTGCAATGTACAGCCAGCAATATCAGCTTTTTCATATAGGATTCAATGCTGAAAAATGTGTTGGAGCAATCGTTAAAAGAAATTCAGGCATCAAAGATTTTAATGATTTAATCATTGATTTGCTTGCAAAAAGCAAAATTGTTTTAAATAAAGAAAATGCTCTGCAATATTTGAAAGAAAAAGGCTACATTGCCAGAAAGAAATATTCCGGCATAGAAAATATTCTTATTCATGCCAGAGCTAAGAGAGGGTAATATCATGTATTCTTATGAATGGGACGAAACAACAGGAGGATTATTGCTGACAAGTTCTCTCCCGAAAGTAAGCAAAGAACCAAGACCGGTTTACTATCAGGAACTTGACTTATTGGGATTTGATAAGCATTGGATTTATGAAAAGAATGATGCTTATCCTTATATGTGGGCAGAAGCAACCAGCTATTTTTACCGTGGACGGAAAGTAGCTGAAATTCAAGGCGGTTCATGTTATACTGCACCGGAACTGAATATTCTGGAAGCACCTGAACCGGAAGGAATTCCTCTGAAGTTTGTAGATATTCCTGCAATGGTCGAAAAAAACAGAGCCATCATGGAAAGTCTCATTCAAGAAACAATTAAAAAAGTTTATAACACTTATAAAAAATTCAAAAATAAAGTCGATTTTTTCCATGTATCTTATAGCGGTGGCAAGGACAGTGAAGTAACTTTTGATATTGTTCAGAGAACATTGCCTCATAATGCATTCAAGGTTTTATTTGGTGATACCGGAATGGAATTTCCGGATACCTATATTGCAAAAGATGTGATAAAAAAATTCTGTGAGGAAAATAAAATTGAATTTTATGAAGCACGTTCAGAGTTTAATCCTCTTGATTCATGGAGAAAATTTGGAATGCCATCATCTTCTATGAGATGGTGTTGCGGTGTACATAAGACCGCTCCTCAACTTTTAAAGCTTCGGGAAGTAACAGGAAATTCTAATTTAAAAGAAATGGCGTTTGTCGGTATCAGAAGCAGCGAAAGTACCAGAAGAAGTGAATATGAGTATACATCATTTGGAACAAAGCATAGTGGACAATTTAGCTGTTATCCTATTTTAGAATGGAATTCTGCTGAAGTGTACTTATACATATATATGCAAAATCTTCATATTAATGCAGCATATAAGAAGGGCAGCAGCCGCGCCGGATGCCTATTTTGCCCTATGGCAAGCGAAAAAAGCGACTTTTTCAATCATGGTATTTATCCAGAAAAAGTTGAACCATTTATTGACATCATAAAAGAATTGTATATAGACAGAAAAGATAAATCACTTTTAAATTCATATATTGAGAATAAAGGCTGGAAAGCAAGAAAAAATGGCAGAGACCTGTCTATTGGTATTGGAGATTATACAGAGACGACTGTGGAAACAAAGCGAATTATCGTTTTAAAAACAAATGATGAATCTTGGAAAGAATGGATAAAGACCATAGGTGTTCTTGATTATGAAAATGGTTGTTTCCATTTGTATATAGAAAACAATCCAACATTTTGTTTTACGGTAAGTGTAACAAAAGACGGCTATAAAAAATTTGTTTTTGATGAAGAAGCTGCTAAAAGCAATCCGACTTTATTCAAAGCAATAAAAAATGTACTTAAAAAATGTCATACCTGTATTGCGTGCAGATACTGTGAAGCAAACTGTCCATATGGAAACATAAGTTTTGTAAATGGGAAAGTTTCTATTAGTGATGCGTGTATAAAATGTGGTCTTTGCAACAAGATTGATAATGGGTGTTTGGTTTATAATTCTCTAATTTTACCGAAAGGAACTGGAAAAATGAAAAAAGGAAGCCTCGATGAATATGGAACACATCCAGTAAAACTGGAATGGATTCAGGAGTATATCAAGTATAAGGAAGACTTTGAAGAAAAGCAGACTAAATTAGGTTCAGCAATGCTCCCGATGTTCAAAAAGTTTTTAAGAAATGCCGGCATTACAAATAAAAATAATGCGTGGACTCCCCTTGCACAGATTCTGTTCAAAAATGAGTTGGACAGTGATTACCTCTGGGGACTGATGTTTGCAAATCTGGCATACTCTACACAGACCAGATGGATGATTAAAAATCTTGACTTTAATGCTACCTATTTACAAAATGAACTGGTAGATATGATATCTGGATTCTCTTCTTCTAAAACAGGACCAAGAAACATTTCTAATAGTTTCAAGCACATAGCAGAGCTTTCATTTTCCAAAGTTGGATTTGGTGAAGTCACCGGAAAAACAAAAGAAGGTTTTCAGTTTATCCGTCATCCCTGGGAAAATCCCGACCCCCGTGTAATTCTATATTCTCTGTATAAATTTGCGGAAGCCTGCGATGGATACTATCAGTTTACACTGTCCCGACTGCTGAACCATGATATTGAAAGTGAAGGTGTCAGCCCGACTGAAATTTTTGGTCTTTCTCGTGAGCAGATGGAGAAAATTCTCAATGGTCTGGCTATCAACTATTCAGAATTTATCAGTGTAGCATTCACACTTGACCTTGATAATATCAATCTGAACAGCGAAAAAACAGCAGAAGATGTACTGTCATTATTCTAAAGGAGTATCATGTTATGTTTGAAAAGTATCATCACTATTTTAACATTGACCCTGAATATTTTCCGGCAGTCAATGAGAAGGTTATCAACGAAAACCCTGATTTGTGGAAAAAATATTATCCCCATGAAACTTTTGTCAAACTGATAAAAGATACTATTTCTGTACTGTCCCGCAAACAGAAAGTTTCTATTTGGGTAGAAGGTGCTTATGGTACAGGTAAATCTCATGCTGTCCTTAGGAACTGTGCAAAAATAAATTAGTCGATATAGATTGACAAAACAAGTGAAAAATGCTATCATAAATAAGAAGGGAGCTGAAAATAGAATGAAAG
>JAZQIL010000151.1:0-25603 GCA_045541055.1 Oscillospiraceae bacterium | reverse complement strand
TTGTATTTTTTTTTTTTTGAGTATAATAGTTTTCAGTATACTTTTTAAATTACCGAAAAGGGGATATTTTACATGAAAATGAGAAAAATGATTGCAATGGTTTCGGCTTTGTGTATGATGTGTGCCGTTGTGCCGTTGCTTCCGGTACAGGAAACAGCTGGCATTTCAGCAAGTGCAGAAGAAATGTCGGTTTTTCATGAAGGCATAATGTATAAAAAATATGAAGACCATGTTGAAGTTAGCAGTGTTATGGGTGATGTGGATGCAGAACTAATTATTCCAGCAGAAATTGAAAAATTGCCCGTGACAAGTATTGGAAAAAGAGCATTTTCATATTGTGATGTGCTTACTGCCGTAACAATTCCTGACAGTGTGACCAGTATCGGAGAAAATGCTTTCTCAAGCTGTATTGCTCTTACTTCTGTAACAATTCCTGATAGTGTGACTAGTATCGGCAATACTGCATTTTATCAATGTGAAAATTTAACTTCTGTCGTAATTCCTGACAGTGTAACCAGTATCGGAGATGATACATTTGGTTATTGTTCTTCTTTGGATTCTATAACAATTTCTGAGAATGTAACTAGTATTGGAAAAGGTGCATTTACTGGCTGTTCTAAGTTGACTTCTATAGAAATTCCAGACAGTGTGATAAGTATCGGAGATAATGTATTTTCTAGCTGTTCTGGTTTAACTTCCATAAAAATTCCAGATGGTGTGACAAGTATTGGAAATCATGCATTTTCTAGCTGTTCCGGTCTAATTTCTATAAAAATTCCAGATGGTGTGACAAGTATCGGAGATTATGCATTTATTAACTGTTCTAATTTGACTTCAATAAAAATTCCAGATGGTGTGACAAGTATCGGAGATAATGCATTTTCTAGCTGTTCTGCTCTAACTTCCATAAAAATCCCTGATGGTGTGACAAGTATTGGAGTTGATGCGTTTTTTGGCTGTTCTGGTTTGACTTCTATAGAAATTCCAGATAGTGTGACAAACATTGGATGGGGTGCATTCGGTAGCTGTTCTTCTATGAAATCCATCACGATTGGAAAAGGTGTAACAAGTATTGAGCAATACACATTTCATGAATGCTATGCTTTAACTTCTGTGACAATTCCTTCCAATGTAACTAGCCTTGGACACTATGTGTTTGGGTCATGTAATAACTTGACTTCTTTGATAATTCAAAATCCTGATTGTGAGATTTATGACAACCATTTAGTCCGTTCAGATAAATTGGTTATTTATGGGTATGAGAATTCTACAGCACAAACCTATGCTAAAAAATATGGTTACAAGTTTGAAGTGATTAGTTCAGAACCTGATACCACAGAACCAGAAACAGAACTCAAACAGGGTGACGCTTCCGGAGATGGAGAAATCGACATTTTAGATGTCATTACCATCAATAAAGCCGTTTTAGGAAAAGAACCTCTTTCAGAAGCCGGACTCAAAGCGATTGACTTTAACGGCAACGGCAAGCCTGATTCTGATGAAGCCTTAACTCTTTTAAAATATATTGTTGGTCTGATAACAGATTTTAACGCTTAATTTCAAAACTGCCTTGCAATGCAGGGCGGTTTTTTATTTTTTCTTGACAATACTAGTTTCAATGTGGTATACTTATTTATATATATCACAAATTTAAAGCAGGTGAATTTTTATGCCGGATACTTCGGTTATTTTAGTCTGTGCCGGAAATGCTTCCCGTATGGGCGGAGTCAATAAAATTTTAATGCCGTTAAAAGATTCCACTGTGATAGGGGTCTGTATGACGGCTTTTCAGAACTGCCCTGATATTGCTGAAATTATCATTGTCACAAAACAGGAAAATTTTCAGGAAATTCAGCACATTGCAGAAATTTTAAACATTACGAAATTAAGCCATATCACAGAAGGCGGTGACACCCGTCAGAAAAGCGTGATGCAAGGTTTAAAGCTTGTTTCAAAAGATTCTGCTTATATCGCTGTACATGATGGTGCAAGACCTTTAGTAAAAACAGAACATATTTCTAAAACAATTCATGATGCAAGAGTATTTGGAGGAGCGACTTTAGGCGTACCAGTGAAAGATACAATTAAAACAGTAGATGATGGTTTCATTACAGATACACCGCCAAGGGCTTCACTCTGGATAACGCAGACACCGCAAGTATTCAGGAAACGGCTTTATTTTGAAGCGGTAGACTTTGCATTGGAGCATAATTTAGATTTCACAGATGACTGTCAGTTAGTGGAAGCAGTCGGCGGTAAAATTTACATGACACAAGGGGATTATACAAACATTAAAATTACCACACCAGAGGACATTCAGATAGCGGAGGTATTACTTTCATGAATCAAATCAGAATCGGACACGGCTATGACGTGCATAAATTAGCTGAAAACAGAAAATGCATTATTGGCGGAGTGGATATTCCGCATAATTTAGGACTTTTAGGGCATTCTGACGCAGATGTGCTGTTACATGCGGTTTTAGATGCCTTGCTTGGAGCGTTAGCCTTGGGAGATATCGGAAAGCATTTTCCTGACACAGACCCGAACTATAAAAATGCAGACAGTTTAAAATTATTAGCGCATGTAGTAGAGTTAATAGAAGAACAAGGCTATACATTAGGGAATTTAGATGCAATTGTAATCGCTCAAAAGCCAAAACTTGCACCTTATATCGAACAAATGCGGAAAAATATTGCGAAAGCCTGTCATGCAGATATTTCACAGATAAGTGTAAAAGCAACCACAGAGGAAAGGCTTGGCTTTACGGGACGGGAAGAGGGCATTTCAGCGCATTGTGTCGCTTTGCTGATAAAAGCCGAATAACCGCACATAACCCCTGCATTTTCATATAATATAGTATTATCTTGATGAGGGGTGATACTATGATAAATACAGCCATTCTGCCGTCAGAAACTTACGCAAGAAAAGCACAGAGATTACTGACAGCAAACGGCTATCCATGCGAATTGATAAGATTTACCGTTCCCAGAGAGGGTTGCAGTTTCGGCTTGAAAGTAGTCGGAAAGCCGGAGGAAATACAGCAAATTTTAAAAAATGCCGGTATACCGCTGAAAAGTTTCAGAAATGAGCGTGACAGCATATGACAGTGAATTTTGACAATGCTGCAACCACATTTCCCAAACCGCCGGAAGTGCGTTTAGCTGTGGAAAAGGCTTTAGTCCGCTATGGAAGTTCCGGAAGGGGAAGCCACCCAATCGCAGTCAGAGGGTCAGAATTGATTTACTCGGCTAGAGAGACAATCGCAGAATTTTTCGGCGCAGAACCTGAAAATGTTGTTTTAACTGCAAACTGCACACATGCTTTAAACATTGCAATTCAAGGCATCATGAAGCAGGGCGGTCATGCAATTATCAGCAATTTAGAGCATAATTCCGTTGCAAGACCAGTTTATGCATTAGCCAAAGCCGGAAAAATCCGCTACAGTATCGCTGAAGTGAAAGCTTCTGATTCTGAAACGCTGGAAAACTTTGCAAAACTGATTCGACCAGATACAAAAGCCATTATTTGTACAATCGCAAGCAATGTGACAGGGCAGATTCTGCCTTATCAAAAAATAGGAGAACTTTGTCAGGAAAAGAATATTTGCTTTATTGCAGACGGAGCGCAGGCTTGCGGTGTGTTGCCGATAAATTTAAAAAAAGATAATATCAATATTTTATGCACAGCAGGGCATAAAGGCTTATACGGCATGACCGGAACAGGATTATTGCTTTCAGACGGGCAATATCAAATTCCGCCGTTAATGCAGGGAGGCTCAGGAAGTTTGTCCGCCTTGCCGGAAATGCCGGACTTTTTGCCGGACGCTTTAGAAGCAGGAACATTAAATGTCATTGGCGCAGCATCTTTAAAGGCTGGAGTTGATTTTGTCAAAAGAAAAGGCATTGAAACTATTTTCAGGACAGAAACCGCTTTATGTGAGCATTTTTGCAAAAGACTGGAGAAAATTCCGGAAGTGGTCATTTACCGGAATCCGGAAGCAAAGTATGTTCCGATTGTTTCGTTTAACCTGAAAACGAAAAATGCAGATGAAACGGCACAGGCATTAGCAGAAAAGGGCTTTTGTTTAAGGGCAGGGCTGCATTGTTCGCCATTGGCACATTATACGCTTGGAACGGCAGAATCAAATGCCGGAACAGTGAGATATGCGCCGTCAGTATTTTCAGATATGATGAGTACTGACCGTTTAGCTGGTGTGATTGCAAAACAATAATATTATCCGGAGAGTTACGGCTCTCCGGTACTTAAAAATACATTACAGAAAGGAAGTGAATCCCTGATGGCAGGTCTGACAGAAATTTTAGAATCTATTTACAGTGTTGTAAGAACAATGAAAGCAGTTGATTTCATTGACATTGCATTATTATCTTATATTATTTATTTTTTCCTGAAACTGATTAAAGAAACCAGAGCAGGACAGCTTTTCAAGGGCATAGCCTTTCTGCTGGTAGTCTATATTATAGGAAAATTCATAGATATGAAAGCAATCACTTATATTTTGACAAGAGTGTTTGACATTGGGATATTAGCAATTTTAATCATGTTTCAGCCGGAAGTCAGAAGAGCGGTTGAAAAATTAGGACATTCCCGTTTAGGGCTGAATAATTTTCTTGCGCCGACCAATCGGGAAGCAGCAGTTCAGAAATGGGGAAAAGCAATTACAGCAATTTGTGATGCATGTGCAGAATTCAGCAGAGACTGCACAGGGGCGATTATTGCAATTGAACGGCAGACAAGACTTGGTGAACATATTGAAGGCGGTGTGGAAGTCAATGCAGAACCGAGTAAAGAACTGTTAGGAGCAATTTTCTTTCACAATGCGCCGTTGCATGATGGCGCAGTGATTATGCGTGACGGCATGGTATTAGCAGCAGAATGCTTTTTCCCGATGCCCCAGAAAGAAGCGTTTATCAACAAAAAATTAGGTTCACGGCACAGGGCAGCCATTGGCATGAGTGAAAATTCTGATGCCATTGTCGTTGTCGTTTCAGAAGAAACCGGACAAATTTCAGTGGCAGAAAACGGCTCATTAAAAAGAGATTTCACTCGTGAAACGCTGGAACAGCTTTTAACAGAACTGCTCATTCCAAAACAGCAGGAAAGTAAAAAACTTCCGTTCAATCCACTGCCATTGCGCAAACAGCCTCAGGAAAGGAATGAAAAGGATGGACAAGATTCATGATTTTCTGGAGAAAATTTTCGATACGAAACCATTTTCCATTATTTTTTCAATCATATGTGCTGTGCTGATATGGTTTTCGATTTCCGTCACGGCGTATAAAACAACACATGTTACATTTTACAATGTTCCGCTTTCAGATGATTTAACCGGCACACTTGCAGAAGCGAACGGATTAAGTACAGTGTCTTGTGATGTGGAAAGCGTGACGGTTGAGCTGGAAGGTAACCGTTCTCAGATAGGCAGACTGACAAAAGAAGATTTAACAGCATATCTTCAGATTGGCAACATCAGCACGACCGGAGAATTTAATTTTGAAATTGAAGTCCGTTCTGATACAGATATTTCTTTCAATACATTAAATATATCGCCGTCAAGAGCAGCGGTGAAACTGGACAAGATAGAAACACAAAGCTATGATGTGACAGCAGTTTTTCCAAATATTCGTGTTTCTTCAGGACATGCCCTTGACAGTGATGATATTACCTGTGAACCGGCAGTCATTGAAATTACAGGCCCTTCCGCACAGTTAAATGAAATTGCCCGTGTAGAAGTTTATTCCGGAAAATCTATGACAATTGACAGCAAATATTCACTTTATACAGAAGAAGTCCGGCTTTACACAGAAGAAGGCGCACGGCTGGACACAGATGATTTGGAACTTCCGGGAACGAATTTTCAGATTACAATACCAGTTCTGACGCAGAAAGAATTAGCATTAACCTATGATATCCGGAATGCATTTAATAATTTTGATTTGAACTGGCTTCGGGAGCGTCTGCACTTGTCACAGGAAAGCATTACACTTGCCTCTCAGACGAATACAGAATTTGTGAAGCGTGACAGCTGGAGTGTAGGGTATGTAACATTGGATTCCATAACGCTGGACTTTGTGAAAACAATGGATATAGAACTTTCAGAAGATTTCATCAATCAGAGCGGTTTCCAGCAGGTAGAGCTGACACTTGACAGTGAAGGGCTTGACTCCCGTGAATTCTGGATTACAGCGGATAATATTTCAATTGTCAATGCGCCGTCAGATTATGACTGTGAAATTATTAAGCGCAGTATGCCGATTACCGTTGTAGGAGACAAGGAAGAACTTGACAATCTCAGCACACAAGATATTATTGCAACAGTAGATTTAATGAATTACAATGTACAGCAAAGTGCAACAGGCAGTCCAGATGCAATCATTTCATTTTCTCCGAAAAGTGATTTGAATTCAGATGAAGATAAACTCATTCGCATATGGGCGGTTGGCAATCCCAGAGTTGTTGTTTCTTTCACAGAAAAAGAAACAGAAACCCTTCCGGAAACAACTGCACCAACAGAAGCAGAAACAACTGAAAACTAAAAATAACCGCCTTGAAGTAAATTCAGGGCGGTTATCCTATTATTTTCCCACATGATGTACTGTAATCACACCAGGGCCTGTATGTGCGCCGATAATCGGAGACAGCATTTTGACTTTAATAATAATGCTGGGGTCTTCTGAAAGAATCATTCCTTTAAGCCGTAATGCGCTTTCAAGGTCGTCAGAGTGTGTAATATACACAATCGGGTTATAAGCAGCATTTTTATTTTCGACATACAAATCTTTGAGCAGTTCACAAGCTTTTTTACTGCCGAATTTTTTATTGATTTGGCGGAGCATACCATTGCTGGAGATTTCCAGAATGGGCTTGATACCCAGAAAAGTTCCGATAATAGATTTGCTGGCAGAAGTTTTTCCGTCACGGCGGAGATAATCCAAGTCATTCACATAAAACCAACTGCGAATTTTTCCGCATAAAGCGGACAATTCCTGAACATTGGCATCTAGTTGGTAACCTCTTTGTTTATTTGCAATGGCCAGTTCTGCCAGAATACCGCTTCCGCCGGTTGCAGAGCGTGAATTAAGAATATAAATCGGCAGTTTGCCATATTTTGCTTCTAATGCCAATTTCGCTGATGTGGCCGAATTATAAGAAGGAGACAGCTCACTGGAAAAACAGATATATAAAATGCCGATGCCATGTCTTACTAAAGGTTCAAATGCTTTTTCATAATACTCCTGTGAAAGCGGTGTTGTGACAGTTGTTTCACCGTTTCGCTGGTTATCATAAAAATTTCTCATATAAGATTCTGTTTCCAGTCCGGTACAGTCAATGACTTTGAAATTATTTGTATACTGCATCGGACAGACAGTGACATTATTTTGTGTGATATGGTTGATATCAATATCACTGGCAGCATCAATAAAAATTTTATAATCATTCATAAAGTTCACTCCTGTTTGCCGAAAAATATAATTTAATAATTTATATTATATCATAAAATTCACTAAATGTCAAGAAATATATTTATATTTTTTGACAAATCGGAAAAATTTTGGACAATTGTAGAATAAATTTTGTATAATCAGGAAAAACCGCCCTGAACCTGTTATTCAGAGCGGTTTTTGTTAATGCAGGCCAAAACTGATAGAAATGGCATTATCCACCCGATTCATTGCAGAAGCATCTAATGCGCCCATTCTGTCTTTTAAACGTTTCTTATCCAGCGTGCGAATCTGCTCCAGCAAAACAATACTGTCTTTCTGCAAACCGCAGGAGGAAGCTTCTAAAGAAATATGCGTAGGCAATTTAGCTTTGTCCAGCCGGCTGGTGATTGCCGCAGCGATAACAGTAGGGCTGTGACGGTTTCCGACATCATTCTGTACGATAAGTACCGGACGAATACCGCCTTGCTCCGAACCAACAACAGGGCTTAAATCTGCATAATAAATTTCTCCACGTTTCACGGACATCATAAAACAAACACAACTCCTTTAAAGTTCTGAGGAATTTCTATCCTGCATCTTACTGTTAGTATCGCATTTCAAAAGGTTTTTATGCAAATACGGCTGAATTTTTTCTTTCCTGCTGATAGTTTATGCAGAAAAATTAGATGTGTGCAGGGTCTTGACAAATCAAAAAAAGTATGCTATAATAGTATTTAGAGACTGGGGCGTAGCCAAGCGGTAAGGCAACGGACTTTGACTCCGTCATCCCGTGGGTTCAAATCCCGCCGTCCCAATGATGATGCATGACAAAAGCTTTCGCAAAGGCGGGGGCTTTTGTTTTATTCTGCTGTGACAGTATTCAGATAATCAATATAAAAATGCATCAGTTTATAAATTTTATTTTTTGCTCGCTGAAGTGTCCGGCAGACGGTGGAAGCATCAATATGCAGAAGTTCCGCAATTTGCTTGTTGTTGAAATTTTGATAATAATAAAGCTGAATGACTTCTTGCTGACGAGGGGTTAAATCGTTTTGAATGATTTGCTTTAAAGCGATACAAGCAAGTTGAATTTGTTTCCGGTTAGAGCAGGGAGTTTCCATAAAGTCACGAATCAGATTTTGGTCAATTTCAA
Organism: Oscillospiraceae bacterium; assembly: GCA_045541055.1. Classification (GTDB taxonomy): domain Bacteria; phylum Bacillota; class Clostridia; order Oscillospirales; family Ruminococcaceae; genus UBA3855. The sequence goes on along the minus strand of JAZQIL010000151.1, from coordinate 17,005 downwards.
GAACGTATTCCGGAACACGGGTGAGTCTGGACATTGTTCAATTCCTCCTTTTCAAGATGGGATTTCATTTCTAAAATTATTTCCAGCAGTTCTGCCTGTTCTTTTCTGAGGGCATTGCATCTGGCTGTAAGGGCTTCCCGTTCGACAGCAGGGAGAGAAGCAGAATGTAACTGCTGATTCAGTTCATAAATACGTTTCAGAAGCTGGGAGCGAGTAAGTTCATAATCATAAATCAGTGTAAGCATGAAAGACCTCCTTTCAAAAAAGAACAAATGTTCTTTTTTATTATTCTACAGGAAATTTCATGTTTTGTCAAGAGGGCAATATGAATAAAAATTTAAGTAAGTTTTTGGATAATTATACTAAAAGTCAGACATTTCGGGGGCATATGCCCGGACATAAGGGGAAAAGTCTGCTTTCAGGGCTGGAATGTGCTTATGCATGGGACATTACGGAAATTCAAGGAGCAGACAGTTTATTTGAAGCAGAAGGAATTTTGCGCCAAGCAGAACAGTTGACAGCGGAAATTTATCATATTCCGGCGACTTGCTGGAGTGCCGGCGGTTCAACATTATGTATACAGGCAATGCTTGCACAGATGAAGGCAGAAAACAGAAAAATAATTGCTGGGCGGACGATACACCGAGCATTTTTAAACAGCTGTATTTTACTGGATTTAGAAGTGAAATGGGTTTATCCGAAATCCGGAGGGATTATTTCAGGGAATTATGCACTTGCAGATTTTGAAAAGGCATTGCAGGAAGCAGAAAAGCCGTCAGCGGTTTATGTGACTTCTCCGGACTATCTGGGAAATATGCAGGATATTCAGGGATTAGCGAAATTATGTGAGAAATATCATGCAAGACTTTTAGTAGATAATGCCCACGGCGCACATCTGGCATTTTTGAAAGAAAATTTACATCCGATTGCTTTGGGAGCAGATTATTGCTGTGATTCAGCACATAAAACTTTGCCGGCATTGACAGGAGGCGCATTTCTCCAAATGAAAGATGCTTCCAAAGTCGGAAGCATGAAACAGCATATGCAAATGTTCGGTTCAACAAGTCCTTCTTATTTGATAATGCAGTCATTGGAATTATGTACAGAATGGCTTTTCCGTGAAGGGAAATTTAAAATACAGACCTGTGCAGAACGCATTCAGGCATTAAAACACAAATTCAGTCAAAAATATCATTTTATAGGGAAAGAGCCTTATCATTTGACAATTTCAGCAAATGGCCTGAAATTAGCAGAAGAATTACGAAATTGTGCATTTCCTGTAGAATGTGAATATGCAGATAAAACTTGTCTTGTAATTCTGCTTTCTCCGGTGATGGAGGAAAAAGAATTTCAAATTTTAGAATCAGCATTGGAAATTTGTAAACCGTATCCGGCGGAAAAAATTCCGGAATTGCCTTTGCCTATGGAGCAGGCAGTTTCTTTAAGAGAAGCAGGACTAGCTTCTTTTGAGCAGATTCCTTTGGAAAAGGCAGAACATAGAATTTGTGCTTCGGTGCAAGTGCCTTGTCCTCCGGCAGTGCCGATAGCTGTCAGCGGTGAACGCTTCACAAAAGAATGGTTACAGTTCATGAAATTTTACGGGTTAAAGCAGATTGCTGTTATAAATTGACTTGACACGTTCTGTAGAATATGCTATAATGAAATCAAAATAGAAAATAAGTGGTGATTTATTCTTGAAGAAATATATCATGATTTTGTTTTGTGCGGTACTGCTGACAGGGTGCAGTCAGAACACGTCAAATCAAACTCCGGAAGAAACAGAATTTCATGCAGAACTGACTGAAACAGTACAAACAGAAACAGAATCGTTACCGCCTCCGACACATGCGCCGTTTCCGGAAGCTGACCCTAATGCAGTGAATTTCAATGACGGAAAATTCAGTTTTCTTTCCGTTGTGAATGATGATGATACTGCTGTAGACGGAACATTATCTGTAGAAAATGTTGACGGTAATTATATGCTGAAATTTACAGACAATTCCACGACTGCTGAAAATTTAAAAACTGCTGTGCAGAAAGTACGAATTTCCGTTACACAGTTATTAAGACCTGACCAGCTGGAAAGTGTGAACAGTATCGGCTTTGACATTTACGCAGAAGCCAAAGACAGCTTGTTCTTGAATGATGACGGCGAATATAAAGAAGTCCCTGGCTGGATTGGCGGCGGCGGCGGTACAATGTGCGCTGACGGGAAATGGTATGGCTTTGCAGATTTTTCAGCTTCCGGCGTGAATGAATATGATTTGCAGCGTTCTGATGCCTATCATGTAGAATTTCAATTTTTACTGGCAGAATCGGGGAAAAAATGGGACAGCACTGTAGAAGATGCAAATGTCTTAGTCATGCGCTGGGGATTGCAGAATTTATCTGACTTTTATCTGGATAATATTACATTTTATGATGAAGAGGGAAATGCCATTCCGTTAAATCCTTCCGAACCGGAAACAACAGAAGAATCAGAATTTACAGAATCTGAATCGGAAACTGAGGAAACCACATGAAAAAATTATTTCCATTGCTATTATTAGCATGTATTCTTGTAACAGGGTGCGGATTTGCAGGAGAAACTTATCAGGATTATGTCACAGCAATGTTAAACTGCACTTATCATAACGAATATGATGCTTATATGAAATTAACCAATGCTTCCATATCAGATGCAGAAAGCCTTTTTACATATGAAGCAGAAAATTTAAGTCAGAGAATCCGTGACACTTATGGCATTAAATCAGATATGATTTCCGAGGAAACACAGAAAGCTTATATCAGCCTTGCTGAAAAAATTCTCAAAAATACGAAATATAACGTCCGTGATGTGATGCTGGCAGAAAATACTTATACAGTCGTATTAGTCGTATCTCCAATCGATTTCTGGCAAAAATCCGAAAAAGAAGTGAAAACATATTATCAGGGCGAATTTACTGAAAAATATAAAAATGCTCCTACCCGTCATGAAGCTGACAAATTAGAAGAAGAATATGCACAGAAAGTATTGGCAATCTTAACAAGATATGCAGAAAATTTAGATTATCTTGAGCCGGTTGTGTATACATTCCCGATTGAACATACAACAGTTTCCCCGAAAAACTGGCAGGAAATTGATAAATTAGTTTTGAATTTATAATAGTAATACCGGAGTGCAGAAAATGCATTCCGGTATTTTTCGATAAAAAAAGCAGACCGTAAAACAGGTCTGCTAAAAAATAATAAGGATGTAGGATTTATGATAGATTTATTATAGCATATCTTACGGATTTTGTCAAGTTTTTTGTGATAATTTTGTATCTTTCACTAAAAAGAGAGTCCGATATTCTGCATAATGCACAAAAAAGAATTATTTTTCTAAGTTTTTCAGCTCTTTTTCTTCTTTTGTGACACGAGGTTTTCCGACTTTTAAAATTTCCACTTCTGAGCGGTCAATGATATAGGGGACATCATCAGGATTTTCAGGGCGAATGCGTAATTTTCCAGTGATAAGATTTGCATCTTCCACACGGCCTTTTCCGTTAGGGGTTTTGACTAAAGAGCCGATACGGGGCGTAATTTTTTGTAAATCTTCATAAGCGGCCTGTTCGTGTTTCAAACAGCACATTAACCTTCCGCAAGTACCGGAAATTTTTGTCGGGTTGAGAGATAAGCCCTGTTCTTTGGCCATTTTAATGGAAACAGGCTGGAAGTCTCCTAAATAGCCACGACAGCAGAATTCCCGACCACAAACGCCTAAACCGCCAAACATTTTCGCTTCATCACGGACACCAATCTGACGAAGTTCAATTCTCATTCGGAAGATGGAAGCTAAATCTTTGACCAGTTCACGGAAATCCACCCGATTGTCAGAAGTGAAATAGAATAATAATTTGCTGTTGTCAAAGGCACAGTTGACATCAACAAGTTTCATTTTAAGATTGTGTGCTGTAATTTTCTGTTCGCAGATAGTGAAAGCTTTTTTTTCTTTTTGACGATTTTGTTCCAGCGTTTTAAAATCTTCAGGGGTCATTTTCCGGATTACTGACCGGAGCGGAGAAGCAATATTTTCATCAGAAATGTTTCTGTTAGGGATAGAAACAATCCCATATTCCAAGCCTTTGGCAGTTTCTACAATTACTTTTTCTCCCATTTGGAGATGAAGCCCCTGCGGAGAAAAATAATATACTTTTCCGGAGTTCTGGAAACGGATTCCAACAATTTCAGTCATAAATTTATCCTTTCTGGTTGCGCTTAGGAAAGCAGAAGTGTTCCGCCTAGTGAAGCGAGTATGAGTTTTAAGCTGACATTTGCCTGTAAAGCTTCATAAGCCGTTTGCACAGCCTGATAAAGTTTCAAAGATTTAGAAGGGGTCAGCATCTGGGAAAGCATCTGAGCAGACGACATATCACAGCCGAGACATACAGAAGCATCATAACGAAGCATACAGGCATCACGGAACTGCATCAGCAGAAGGTTTAAAAATTTTTCAGCTTGTATGCGGTCTTTTTCATAGCCGGAAAGAATCCGGAGCATTTCATATTGATTTCTTTGAGCGACTGCTGACGTAAAAGCAGAAGCCTGACGGGTCATTTCCTGAAAATCAGGATTTTCAAGCCATGCAAGGGCTAATCCGATATTTTTCCCTCCCGTGGAAGCAACTGCTTTTTCAGCGTCCTGAACGGAATATTCTTTTTGCATCAAAGCATTTTTGCAATCCTGAGGAGTGCAGGGAAGAACAGCAATTTGCATCATGCGGGAAAGCATTGTTCCTAAAAAAGTATTTTTAGAAACGGCAGTGAATAATAATATAACATGTTCCGGCGGTTCTTCTGTCAGTTTCAGCAAAGTATTCTGTGCTGGAATGCTGATAGCATCGCAGTCTGTAAAAAGATAAATTTTCTGATTGCTGTCATTGGGAGCAATAATGGCATCACGGCAGATTTCTCTGACCGTTTCGACAGAAAAGCCTGATTTTTTACCGGAATGCTCCACTGAAATGAAATCAGGGTGTGCATTTTTTAAAATTTTCTGACAATTTTTACAGATACCGCAGGGAGCATTTTCATTAGTGCAAAGAGCAGTCATTGCAAAATAATTTGCCAGTGTTTTTCTGCCTGAACCTTTTTCGCCGTAAAACAGGCAAGCATGAGGCATACGCTGATTTTTCTGCATATTCTGTATAAAATGCAGATTATTGTCATTGCCGTAAATTACAGGTAAACTCATAATTTTTCAAATCTTTCCACATCAGTTACAAAAATAGTAGCACCACCGACTTCAACTTCTACAGGGAGTTCGACACCGGAATTGATAGGGGTACTGTTGGGAACAGTTTTTGTACGTCTATGGCTTTTCTGGCGAATGACTTCAATTAAATCGTCAATGCGTTCTTCTTGAATGCAGGTCAGGAAAGTAGTATTTCCGGAGCTGAGGAAACCGCCTGTAGAAGCTAATTTCGTAGCATAAAATCCGGATTTGAGCAAGGCTTTTCCGACTGCCTGACTGTCGTCACTGTTGACGATTGCAAATACAAGTTTCATAAAATCTTAAAATCCTTTCAAAAAATTAAGCTGTAATTAGTATAGCATATTTTCAAAAAAAATGCAAGCCTGTATTTGCAGACTTGCATTCTGGAAGAAGAAATAGAAATGGGATTATTCAAACATAGGGGTAGAAAGATAGCGTTCGCCGGTATCCGGTAAAAGTGCGACAATTGTTTTTCCTTTATTTTCGGGACGTTTTGCGAGCTGAATCGCCGCCCAGACAGCCGCACCGGAGGAAATGCCGACTAATACGCCTTCACTTCTTGCAATAGCTCTGCCAGTTTCAAAAGCATCTTCATTTTCAACAGTAATGACTTCATCATAAATATCTGTATTTAAAGTTTCCGGAACGAAGCCAGCACCAATGCCCTGAATTTTATGAGAACCGGAAACGCCTTCACTTAAAACGGGAGAGCCTTTTGGTTCAACAGCAACGATTTTAATATTCGGGTTCTGAGATTTGAGGTAAGTTCCCACACCTGTAATAGTACCGCCTGTGCCGACACCGGCAACGAAAATATCTACTTTTCCGTCAGTATCGTTCCAAATTTCGACACCGGTAGTTTTTTCGTGAACAGCAGGGTTAGCAGGGTTTGTGAACTGAGAAGGAATGAAGCTGTTCGGAATTTCCTGAGCGAGTTCCTGTGCTTTGGCAATTGCGCCCTTCATACCTTTTGCGCCTTCTGTCAAAACGAGTTCTGCGCCGTAAGCTTTCATTAAATTACGGCGTTCAATGCTCATTGTTTCAGGCATTGTAATAATAATTCTGTAACCTCTGGCAGCAGCAACGGCAGCTAAACCGATGCCCGTATTACCGCTGGTAGGTTCGATTAAAACGCTTCCTTTTTTAAGAATGCCCTTTGCTTCTGCATCATCAATCATAGCACGAGCGATTCTGTCTTTGACAGAGCCGGCAGGGTTGAAATATTCTAATTTTCCGAGAACAGTGGCCTGAAGCTGGTGCTGCTGTTCAAGGCTTTTGAGTTCCAGCAGAGGGGTATTACCGATTAAGTCACTGAAACGCTGATAAATCTTGCTCATAATAAAAAACTCCTTTCAAAGACCGGTAATTTTATATTGCATAGATATTACCGATAACATATCTGATTAGTATGCATATATTATAGCACAAATAAAACAATTTGTCAATAGCTTTTTTTAAAATTCTGAAAGAATAAAACTGCCCTATGACAACACAGGGCAGAAATATGATAAAAATTAAGCTTCTTCTTCAAGAATATCATCTACAGCATCTTTGGCATTTTCTACAGCTTCATTGACAGCATCTGATGTTTTTTCAGCGATATCAGAAACAGTTCCTTTCACTTCTTCAGCGACTTCTTTTGCGGTTTCAGCAATTTCATCAAGTGTATCTTCCTGTTCTTCGCTGTCATCGAAATTGTAAACATCATTCATAAAGTCATCATCATCAAATTCGGAGCTGTCGAAACGCATTTTATTTTTCTGACGGCTTTTCTGGAGTACCAGAACAACAGCGGCAGCAGTTGCAAGGGCAGTGGCTGCGATAATAGCAATAATTTTCCAAGTTTTCATAAGAATTATCCTCTTTTCTCCGCAGGGCGAAATCAATTTTCACATGGTGAACTGCTGCGGACAGTTCTTTTCAAGTTTACATGACTTATTATACCATATCTTTTTTAAAATTTCAATAGGTTTTCTATTTTTTCAAAAAAATTTCACATATTTTTAGTGAGATACATCAAAATGGAAATGGCAGCAGTAGGAGCAGTTTCACAGCGGAGGATTCTGTTTCCAAGCCAGACACGGTGCAAGCCGGCAGAAACAGCTTGTGTGGCTTCTTCTTCGGAGATACCGCCTTCACTGCCAATGAATAAGCCAATATTTGTTGCATTGTCTAACGGAACTTGCTCAAAGCGGACACCGCCTTTTTCCTCGTAAAGCATGATAGAAATATCTTGTTTCTGCATGGAAGAAAGAGCTTCTTTCCAAGAGTGGAGAGGGCGAATTTCGGGGATAATGCCACGGCCGGACTGTTTGGCAGCGGAAACAGCAATTTTCTGTAACCGCTGACGTTTTTTTTCAAAGTCTGCTTTGTCAGGTCTTGCGACACAGCGGGAAGTTAAAACAGGAACGATTTCAGCAACACCTAATTCAGTGGCTTTCTGAACAATTTCAGCTAATTTGTCCTGTTTGGGGACAGCCTGATAAAGGGTTAAATGAATCGTTGGTTCAGAAGCGCAGGGGTGAATTTCCACGGGACGGAGATAAACTTCTGCATCTGTAATTTTAATAATTTCGCAGTAATAGTCAATACCACAGGAGCAGACAGTTAGAAATTCGCCTGTGCGCATTCTTAAAGAACGCCCGATATGACGGGCATCTTCACCGGTGAGAATGATTTCATGTTCGTCAGCGGATTCTGTGAAAAATCTGGGCATAATGTCACCTCACATACAACAATAATATTGATTATCAATCTGGAAGAGGTAAATATATTGATTTTCCGCTCTGCCAGAGCCTTCGCCGTTGTTATAAGAAAATTCCCATTCTAACTGGAGTGACCAAGCATTTTGAATTTTATCAGAGAATTTTTCATTTTCAGAAATTTTATCAAGCAGGTCAATCATGGCAGACAAACCACCGGATTTTCTGTCTTGAGAGAGTTCATTGACATAAATCATGTCAAATTGAAAATCTTCAGCAAGTTTTCCGACAAGGCCATCGTGCAGAGCGTCAACAAGTTCCTGTGTATTCTGATAATCATAGACTTCCTGAAGCTGGTAATCTGTGTATAAAGGCAGAGAAGAAGCCTGATATAAATCACCGTCCTGATTTTGAATAGAGCCGATATAATCAGCAATTTTGCTGACGGCTTCTGTGTCAAGAAAACGCCTGTCCCAAGTCATGGGAACAGTGTAGCTGTTTTTATCTGCGTGCATGGTTGCACCGTAAGGCAATTCCGCTTCTGTGAAATTTGTCTGTTGTTTTGCCGTGGTACAGCCGGTGAGAAGCATACAGGCAGTACAGAGTAAAATAATCCATTTTTTCATAAATTCAAATCTCCTGAGAAAAATCAGCAGAGAAAGATTCTCTGCTGATACTATTTTAATATATAATTCAGGATTTGTCAAGCTTTAAATCTGACCTTCCAGAACAAAGCGTAATTTTTTAATAATTTTCTTTTCAAGCCGAGAAATATAAGATTGTGAAATACCAATTTTTTCAGCGACTTCTTTTTGTGTACATTCTTTTTTTCCATTGAGACCGAAACGGAGTTCCATAATTTCTTTTTCTCTTTCAGGGAGCGCATCAACAGCCTGATGAAGCATTTGCTGTTCTGCCTCCCATTCAATGCCACGGCTGACAATGTCCTCTTCCGTGCCGAGTACGTCAGACAATAATAATTCGTTGCCGTCCCAGTCAGTGTTTAAAGGCTCATCAATTGAAATTTCCCCTTTGTACTGAACGGCTTTTCTGAGAAACATTAAAATTTCATTTTCGATACATCTGGAAGCATATGTTGCAAGTTTAATATTCTTGTCCGCCTGAAAAGTATTCACTGCTTTCATCAAACCGATTGTGCCAATAGAAATTAAATCTTCCAGACAAACACCGGAGCTTTCAAATTTTTTAGCAATGTAGACAACTAACCGGAGATTATGAACAATTAACGTTTCTCTTGCGTGAGGGTCTCCAGCAGAGAATTTCGCAAAAACAGCAATTTCTTCCTCACGGGTCAAAGGCGGTGGCAAAGTATCAGCATTGCTGATATAATCCACTGTACAGCCAAATAACAGCTTTTTTAAAAACAGTCGAATCCGGTTCAGAATATGCATAACAAAAACCTCCTCAAAATCTCATCAGTTTCGGATTGAAAATTGCTTTTCCGTTTTCCTGTGTGCCAATGCCGATTAAAGCATCAACAGATTTTGAAGTTCCTGTTTCCATAGAAATCACAACTTCATCAGGCTGAAATACTTTTAGTGTACCGCTTCCGGCAACTGTCAGATAAGGCAAAATATGACTGTGTTCAGGATATGCCATTTCGCCAAGCTTGACACCGTCACAAATAATGACAGGCTTTCCAGTGTAGAAATCTGTTAAAGAATTTCCAGTATCCGCCAATCCTTCTATGAAAACCGTTTTTTGACGACAGCGCACAGCGACCTGATACGAATGTTCAGAAATTTGATTTCTGTCATACAGATACTGTATCAAACTTAATACACCGTAAGCCAGAATCGTAAAACCTATTAAATACGTCAGCGAAATGTCAAAATAATAATAGCCGTTCTGATGTGCAGAATTTACCGGACTGCAAAGCGAAACTGCAAACAGCCCCCCAGCTACCAGAAAACTGACTCCAAAAAAACAAAAACAAGTTTTTAATATGTTCCGTTTTCCAAACGTTATTAAACAAATCAGAAACGCTGTGAAAAATTTTAACAGCATCGAAAGCATTGCAGGCAGTTCCGGCAGAAATAACAGCAAAGCACTGAAACTGCCGAAACATGCCCCCAGTAACCCCCTGAAGAAAGAGAATTTTATATGTGTTAAGCGTGCTGTCAGCGATAACAGCAGATAATTCATGTATAAATTAAAAACAAGTAAGACATCAAGATAAATCACCTGCATCAGCAGTCCCGTCCTTTGCTGATTCTATTATAGCATACCTGTCCTGAAAAATTTGTCAAATCCTGACATCTGAAAAAATTTTTTCCTGTATAAACTTCAAATCTCCAGTACATAATTTCAGTGAAATCAAAAACAGAAAGGATTTTGCAGAATGGCATATCATAAAGTCGTCATTTCAGGAATCAATACTTCTGAATTGAAAGTCATGTCCGAAGAGGAAAAAATGAAACTCCTCAAAGCATTCAAAGAAACCGGAGATAAAAAAATTCGGGATAAACTGATTCAGGGGAATTTAAGATTAGTATTAAGCGTCATTCAGCGTTTTGCCGGAAGGGGAGAAGATGTAGATGATTTGTTTCAAATAGGCGTAGTCGGCTTGATTAAGGCAATTAACAATTTTGACCTGTCTAAAGAAGTAAGATTTTCCACTTACTGTGTACCAATGATTTCAGGAGAATTAAGGCGATATTTAAGAGATTATAATCAAATTAAAGTAAGCCGTTCTTTAAGAGATTTGGCTTATAAAGCAATTCAGGCAAGAGAAAAATTAACCAATCAGCTGTTAAGAGAACCCAGCATTGAAGAGATTGCAGAAGAAATTCAGGAAAAGCGGGCTGATGTTGTCATTGCTTTGGAAAGCATCAGCGACCCGATTTCAATTTATGAGCCGGTATATTCAGATGCAGGGGACACGCTTTATGTGGCTGACCAGCTGAGTGACCAGAGCAGTGCTGAAAGCTGGATAGCCCAGTTTTCCATGCGTGATGCAATGAACAATCTGGAGGACAGAGAGAAAAATATTTTATATCTTCGCTTTTTATGCGGAAGAACGCAAGTAGAAGTAGCAAAAGAAATCGGCATTTCACAAGCGCAGGTTTCCAGACTTGAAAAAAATGCCATCGCCAAAATTAAAGATGCAATTTAAAAAAATTTCCCCTGCCGTCAGACAGGGGATTTTTTAAGTATTGACAAATTATTAGTTTTATGCTATAATATCATTACAAATCAATGCGAGGTGAATGATTATGGCAAATCTTCAAATTAGAATCAATGACGAATTAAAAACACAGGCAGATGCACTTTTTTCAAGTCTGGGACTGGATACTTCAACAGCGGTGCGAATCTTTTTGACTGCTTCATTAGAATATAACGGCTTGCCTTTTGAAGTGAAACATCACACACTTTCTGATGAAATGTGTCAGGCAATCTATGAAAGCAGAAACAGAATCAATCTGAACGGAACTTATCAAACTGCTGAAGAAGCTGTAAAATCTATGCTGGAGGAATAACTGTGTATCAGATTGCATATACCAATAAGATGAAAAAAGATGTCAAACTCATGAAAAAACGAGGAAAAGACATTTCTAAGCTGATTACAGTATTAAATCTTTTGGCAGAAGGTGAAAAAATGCCTTTACAATATAAAGACCATCAGCTGACAGGCAATCTCAAAGATTTCAGAGAATGCCATATTGAACCTGACTGGCTTTTAATATATCAGATTCACGATAATGTTTTGATACTTACTGCAACAGCAACAGGAACACATTCTGATTTATTTGGTGAATAAAATTTCCCCTGTTTAAAGCAGGGGAATTTTTCAAATAGAAATATAATTCGGATTGGTATTATAATTTCTGAAAAATGCGTCTATTGCAGAATAATTTAATTTATCGCCAATGACAATTAAAACCGCCTGTGCATTGGAAACAGGAGTCATTTCAATTTTTTCGTGAACAGCATTGATTTTCAAGGCTTTTCCGTCAGATTGAGGGAGTGCGCCTTTAATTCTGAAAATCGTTCCGAAACCGGAAGCATTTAACATTGTTTCCAGCATGGAAGAAATTTTTTCTTCTGGTACAGCAATATGCAGGAAGTAATGCACTTCACTTTCCACAGAATCAAAATCTAACTGCTTGACATAGCGTTCACTTCTGTAACCGGCGGAAGCGAATGTTTCAAAATCCTGTTCTGTGAATTCGCTCCAAGGCTTTAAAGAAAAATCTGTTAAACTGAATTGTCTGGGGCATTGAATGCCTGTTAAAGCACGGTTGATATGTGTGGAAATGCGTTCTGCAATCTGTAATTCAGATTCCTGAAGATTGCGCTTGCTGAGAATCAGTTTTCCGGCACATGCCGATTGAGAAGCAAGTAAATATTCCATCTGAGGAGAAAGCAAATCTTTCATTTCAGAATCAATAATTGTTAAAACGCTCCCGATTTGAAACCATCTGTCAAGCGGTGATTCATAAAGCGTATCGAAAAATTCATCCATATCGAAAATGCCGGAAGGTTCTACAAGTACTCTGTCAAAATGTTGCATTCCTAAAGAAATCAGTTGAGTTTTAAAGCGTCTTTTATGGCAGTCTTTATCACCACCGCCAGCAATTATTTCAATCTGACAGCGGTCAGACTGGAGGTCTTGCAGCATCATTCTGTCAACATTGACCGCTCCGAAGTCATTTTCTAAAATCGCAATTTTCAAGCCCTGCTTTAAAAAATATTCTGCATAGTAATGTAAAAAAGTTGTTTTTCCTGCGCCTAAAATTCCGGTAATCAAATCAATTTTCGTCATAAATACTCATCCTTTCTGTTTTTATTCTAGCATATTCTGTTAGAAAAGTCAATTCCTGTTAGTCAGGTTATTTTTTCGCAAAGCCTGTGAAAAGAGAAGTCATCACAGGAACAGCGAACGAGAAAATAATTGCCTGATAAAGTAAATTCCCTGTTAAAGGCGCAGTGGAGAAAATGTTTTGTGCCTGAGGAAGCCAGATGGTAACAGTTAACATCAAAGCAGAAGTCAATACTGCAAAAATTAACTTCCAGTTGGAAAAGTAATGCACGCTAAAAATTGTACCATGTTCGGATTTACATTCAAAAACATGTATCAGCTGAGACAAAACTAATGTGAAAAGTGCGCAGGTACGGGCTTCCGTTAAAGAACCGCCGAATCTTAATGCCGTGCTGAAAGAACCTAATGTACAAAGTCCAATCATCACCCCTCGCCAGATAATTTTCGTCAGTAAGCCGTCAGCAAAAAAGCTTTCATCTGGTTTGCGTGGAGGGCGTTTCATCACGTCTGATTCAGGAGGTTCTAAGCCGAGTGCAATGGCTGGTAATCCGTCTGTCGCTAAATTTACAAGTAACAGCTGTACTGGAAGCAAAACAACCGGCATTCCCATTAAAATGCCTAAAAACATTGTGATAACTTCCCCGATATTGCAGGAGAGTAAATATCTGACAAATTTTCGGATATTGGAATAAATGGCTCTGCCTTGCTCAACAGCAGAAACAAGGGTAGCAAGATTATCATCCATTAAAATGACATCAGCGGCTTGTTTAGCGACATCTGTACCATTTAAGCCCATAGCAACGCCAACATCTGCTTCTTTAATCGCAGGCGCATCATTCACGCCGTCACCGGTCATAGTGACAATATTTCCGGAACGCTGAAAAGCTCTGACTAATCTGAGTTTATGAGAAGGATTCACCCTTGCAAAAACGGAAATTTTATTTAATTTTCTGTCAAGCTGAGTATCTGTCATTAAATCAAGTTCGTCACCGGTTACAACTTCACCGCCACGAAGTAAACCAGCTTTTTTGGCAATTGCAGCAGCTGTTTTTTTATGGTCGCCTGTAATCATGACAGTACGCACCGAAGCAGAAGCACATTTCCGGATTGCTTCACGGGCTTCCGGCCGTGGAGGGTCAAGCATTCCTGTTAAGCCTAAAAAGACCATGCCCGACAAAGCAAGAGAATCAGATTTTTTTTCAGCAAAGGCAAGCACTCTTAAGGCTTGTGAAGATAAAGTTTCCGCCTGTTCAAGAATTTTCTTTCTGAGAGCTGGAGAAAGAGGAATATTGCCGGAATGCACTTTTATAAAATCACAGCGGTCAAGAAGTACATCTACTGCACCTTTAGCGTAAAGAAGTTTCTGCTGATTTTTCTTGACAAGAACGCTCATATATTTGGAATCGCTGTCAAAAGGTTCTTCTTCAAGCCGTGAAGCGTTTAAAATTTTAGAAGAAATACCGCCTTTGGCAGACATGACAAGCAAAGCAGTTTCTGTAGGGTCGCCGACAGCACTCCATTCAGCGGAATTTTTTTCAGAGAGTTCTGCATTATTGCAAAGAACGGCACAAGTCAAAAGCGATTCCAGCGCAGGGAACTGTTTCGGGCTGACAGGCGCATTTTTGAAAAGAATATTTCCATCTTTACGGAGCGCATTACCGGAAACATCAAATTCCTGTTCAGGGGTGCAAATTTTAGTAACAGTCATACGATTTTCCGTGATAGTGCCTGTCTTATCGGAGCAAATAACAGAAGTACAGCCTAAAGTTTCGACACTGTGCAGGCGGTTGACAAGGGCTTTCTGTTTCATCATTCTGTTGACGGCTAATGCTAAGGCAATTGTTACTGTAGCCGGAAGGCCTTCCGGAATGGCAGCAATTGCAATGGAAATGCCCGTCATAAGCATATCAAAAACTGGTTCACCTCTTAAAACACCAGCAGCGAAAACCGCCATACAAACCCCGATACAAATCAAAGCTAACATTTTTCCTAATTCGCCAAGCCGTTTTTGAAGAGGGGTTTCTGTTCTTTTAATTTCGGAAAGCATACCCGAAATCTGACCCATCTGTGTATTTTTGCCGATAGCAATGACCTGAGCCGTACCGCTTCCACGAGTGACAGCCGTACCGCTGTAAATTAAATAAGGCTTATGCAGACCTGACATATCTTCTTTCAAAGAGCCGGCATATTTGGGAATAGGTTCAGCTTCTCCAGTTAAAACAGATTCATTGACATAGAGTCTGTTTGCGGAAAGTACTAAACAATCTGCCGGAATACAGTCACCGGCTTCTATGGAAATCAAATCACTTGGCACAAGTTCTTCCGCAGGAATTTCCTGTAGCACATCATCACGGAACACTTTAGCAGTAGGAGCGGTCATATTACGGAGTGCTTCAAGAGTTTTTTCCGTGCGGTACTCCTGAATGAAACCGAGGACAGCATTTAAAATAACAATAATCAAAATTGTAACAGCATCAGTCCATTCACCCAGCAAAGCAGAAATACCAGTAGCAATGATTAAAATCAACACCATAGCATCTTTAAACTGATTGAAAAAAATTTTAAATGCGCCAGGGGGTCTGACCTGAGCGAGGGAATTCAAACCATGTTCTTTTCTGAGGGACTGGACTTGGGCGGAAGTCAGACCTTTCATGCTATCAAATCCTTTCTTAGGGAAATATCCGGACTTGATTCATGATATGTACAAACATGTGAAAATATCACAAAAAGAAAAGCCGTACCGGAAAACCGGACGGCTTCATATATAAGTTTCTCTTAATCGCTGACATAAGGCAGAAGAGCGATATGTCTTGCTCTCTTGATTGCAACAGTTAATTCACGCTGATGATAAGCGCAAGTACCTGTTACACGGCGAGGCAGGATTTTAGAGCGTTCTGTCATACATTTTTTCAGTTTTGCGATGTCCTTGTAGTCAATTTTTTCGACACGGTCAACGCAGAACATGCAAACCTTCTTGCGAGGACGCTTAGAAGGGCGGGCAGTTCTCTCACGTTCCATAGTAGCGTAACTCCTTTCTGAAATTTTATCCAGTCAAATCAGAACGGCAGTGCGCCGTCACTGATAATTTCCTGAAATTCGTTGAAATCGTCACTACCGCCGGCGGGAGCATTATTTTGCTGAGGGGGCGGAGGTGTCTGCTGAGGGGCAGGCTGAGGATTTCTGTTTTGCTGGTTATAATTATTGTTATTATAGCCATTGTTATTGTAATTCTGCTGGTTATTATAATTATTGTAATTATTATAATTACCGGCATTATTGCCGTTCTGTGTTCTGGTAGGGTCAGAGAGCAGGAAGCTGACATTATCAGCAATAATTTGGTCTTGATAATGCTGAACGCCATTATTATCAGTATAATTATTATTCTGAATTCTGCCTTCTACAAGAATCGGCTTGCCTTTTACAAAATAGCGGTTCACATGTTCAGCAGTTTTGCCAAAACAGGTGATTCTGAAAAAATCAGATTGTCTTTCTTCACCAGCTTTTGTATAACTGCGGTCAACGGCAATACGAATATGACAAATAGCCATATTACTTTGTGTCATGCTGAACTCTGGGTCAGCAACTAATCTCCCCATAAAAATAACTTTGTTCATAAAAGAACCTCCCCAATATTTTTCCTTACTTAGTTGTAACGAGCGCACGGAGTACACCGTCAGACAGATTGAGACGGCGGTTTAATTCTGCCGGAAATTCCGGAGCAGATGTAAAGCTGTACAGTACATAATAGCCTTCTGTCTCGTAGTTAATCGGATAAGCGAGCTTACGCTTGCCCCATTCGTTGACTTCTTCAGTAAGGCTGCCGTGTCTTTCAATCACGCCCTTAAACTTTTCGATAAGCTTTTTCATTTCTTCCTCTTCATTTTTGAGGCTGAAAACGACCATAGCTTCATAAGATTCGTTTAATTTTGCCATTATCTAGCACCTCCTTCTGGATTTCGCCTGCTTTTGAGAACAGGCAAGGATAAAATCAACTGTCATCACAACAGCTAAGACTAATTATAGCATAATTTTCATGGCTTGTCAAGAGTTTTTAAAAATTTTCTGACCATATTTCAGTAAGACAGATGCAAATAATTCTCCTAAGACATAACAGCCAATGATTTCATAAGCAGTTTTTTTCTTTTGATACTATTCCTCTATTATCATATAGACAATATCCAATCTCTTCCTGTAATGCTTTTGATAGTAGATTTTGTCAGATTTTTAATAGTAAGGCAAAGCCTGTCTATCACATCATCAAGAGAATTGAAACATTCATTATGAA
>JAZQIL010000150.1:0-8078 GCA_045541055.1 Oscillospiraceae bacterium | reverse complement strand
TTTTGAATGACGGAATCAGGTCTTTGGTTGGGCGAGATTCTGTCATTCTTATTTTTTCAGAAGAATGGCTCTTTTTCTCTCCTACAGGCTAAATATTGTTAGCCTAAGGAGAAGAACTTTCATCTTTTTTCTCTTTATAGGCATTATAGCACGTCCGCCCCCTAAAGTCAAGGGGCGGGCGTGCGCCGTTAAATATACTTAAATATACTTAAGGTTGAAGGACACTTTTTTTTTTGCGATATATAGTGAAAAAAAAACGGGAACTTTTGTTCGGTGGGTCAAAAGTCGGCTTTCGGTGGGTCAAAAGTCGGCTTTAAAGCATATGAGTGTCCGTGTGTGGCGGACACTTTTTTCATTTTAGAACGTAAAAACCCCTCTCCACTATTCTTTGGAGAGGGGAAATATTCTTTTTACAGGTTGATTGAAATTTCAGTGGTTTCCAGAGAATATCCATGAATTAAGCCGAGTTTTACATAGAAATCCAGAAAAACAGGAATTTTTTCTTTTGCTTTTCTTCTGGCATATTTATCTGTAAGATAACAATGTTCCAGAAGTGATTTGTACTTGATTTTTAGTGTATTACCAGATGCACGAGCAATTCTGTGGCGAAAATAATCATCCATAGCACAATTTAATTCTGTCATGGAGAGGGGCATTTGGAACTGTTCCAGAGTGTATGTAGTAACCTGTTTATGTTCTTCTGCATATCTCATCAACAGTGGTTTTGAGAGAAGATGTAAGCAATATTCTGTCTTTCTGGTTTTGATTTCCGTTTCTGATTCGTATTCGCAAGTCAAAAGATTTGCACCAACTTCACGAAAACGGGGATATTTATACTTATTGGCTTCTTCTGCATTATCAATAGAAATATGAACCATAGCCATTTTTATGATAGACTGCTTAATTTTTTCAAATTTTTTCGTATTTGGACGACCATTTCCACCCATTGTACGGTAAATCATTCCAGCACTCATGTACTCATTTCCGGCATTATACAAGGCACAAATAGCCAGATATACACGTTTATCAAATGCGTTCAGTGGTTCGCCGTGAAAACGCAGAGCGAGAGTGACAAGGATTTCTTCACGACTGCCCTGTTTTTCGACTTTGACGGAATATGTTTCGCTTTTCAGACCATGCCATATGCTTTTGTTGAGTTTGTCCAACGGGTAAACGACACATTTTACTTTTTTCGGGATTACTTTCATTTGAGATGACCTCTTTCGTGATAATATTTCCTTTAACGGATTGTGTCTGAAAAAGAACTATATCAGAAAGGGACTTGACAAATTGCCGAGTTAGTGATACAATAGGGGAAGAAAAAGTTTGCTAAATAATTTTTCTGCCCTGAGTGCCTTTCGTATTGGCGTACGAGAGGTACTTGTTCTTTTTTCAAACTAATACCCCTTTATTATATCATAAATTTTTCCAAAAAGCAAGCTATTTTTTTAGAATATCAGGAAATAGCCGTTTTTCAGAAGTCTGGTAAAGAGAGAACTGTTGCGGAGTGGAACGTATCGGCTCTGTTCTTTACTGGTCGGTTCATCAAGTCAGACTGCCCTTTCTGTGTGAGAGTAAATACCCCTCTATAATAACAGCTTAAAAATCGTGGCAAATGCACCCCCTTTTTTGAAAAAAGTTTGCTGATTTTTTGAAATTTCTCCGTTCTGCACAAAAACGGCGGTATCTGATTGTGCAGTTTTTCAGATTGATTTCGGCTGCATGAGGGGAGAGGGCAGATTCTCTTTTTATCGGCTGAAAATAACCCTCCATTATATATGCCGAAAAAAGTGCATTTTGGCAACCCCTTTTTCCTGAAATCCCTGAAAAGTTCACAAAAAATTTACAATTTCCGTTATGTACAAGTCAAAAACGAATTTTTTTCAGGATTGTCGATGGAAAAAGTGGGCGATTGGCTGTCTGAAAAGAAAATTCTCGTTGACTTGTTCGTCCATCTGTGATATAATGGGTGTGGATAGAAAATAATTGGAAGTCTGTGATTTTTGTTTTCTTTCTTATTCTCCATCTCCACCTTTCTTTTTTACCGGAACACTCCATGCTGTTCCGGATTTTTTGTGTCCGGAAGTCGATGATGATTTTTCTTTTACCGGATTCAGAATAGAGCCGTCAGAATCGTTCACAGAGCCGTGATTAGGTGCTGTGTAAACTTCTGTTGTTGTTAATTTTAAAACCGCTGTAAGACGTTCTGGAGAGCCTGTATCGAGCCGTGAAAATTTTTGCCGAGCGTGAAATTTTGAGCGAGTGAAAATTTGGGCGAAACAAAAATAGCAAGCAAGGTATAGTGTGCCACAAATCTACGATTTTTGTCAAACTATACGCTGCTTGCAAGGGGACACCCCTTGAACCCCGTTGAGCCAGTAAAAAGAAAAAAAGTTGAACGTGCTGAGGCAGAGGATACCAGAAAAAATAAAACTCCTCTCACGAAAAAATTTAGAGGGAGTGTCTGTTATTTTAATTTTGAAATATCAAATTCATTCAGAGGGGATTCTGAAAAAAATTCGCACAAGGGTTTTAGGGAAATTTTTCCCTAACAAGCGGTTGTACTTTTAGGGCAAATTGAAAATTTGTGCCTACAAAGTACTTGCTTGCTGTTTTTGTTTTGTTCATTTTTTAGAGAGAGTAAATTTCGTCACTTTGGTATGATTACAATTTTGAAAAATTTGTCTGGATGGTATTGCATAGCTTACTAGGAAATTTTTCTTAAGTTCTCAATGAATGCTAAATAGTTGACAAAGTTTTATTTTTATGTTATAATACAATAGTAGAGTATCGAGAGGAGGGGTTATCATGTTGAAAAAGATTTGTTCAGTACTTACAGGTGTTGCGATGATGTTTCAAATCACTTCCATGAGTGGAATTTCGGAAGAAATTTCGATGGAAGATTTTCAAATAGAGGAAAGTAATTTAGATGTTCTTGATTCTTCTGAATATTTAGCTGGAGATGTTAATGGGGACGGTGCTTTCTCCGTTGCAGATGTAGTTGCTATCCAAAAATGGCTGTTAAATTTTCCAAATACGCACCTTGCCAACTGGAAAGCTGCTGATTTCTATGCAGACAATCAACTTAATGTGTTTGACTTGTGTCTGATGAAAAAAAAGCTTATTGAAAACGTGCGGATTGAAATTGATGAGTTTATACCATGTGAATATGAAATTAATGATGTGTTTGTTAATTATGTTGTTGTGGTAACCATGAAGAAACAATATCCTAAAAAAAATTGGACTGTTGCTGATTTCAAGAATGTGGAAAATATTAAAGAAGTTCAAGATGCTACTCCACCTTTGGAAAATAGGCAAGTATTATATGTTTTTCTTAAAGATTGTAGTAAGGAAAATGTACTAAATATGGTTTATGATATAGAAAATTTGAATTTTGAAGAAATTTACACAGTAAGACCTACAAGTTGGGAAACATATGATTGATTAATTTAAAAGAGGTACTTTTATGAAAAAATTAAATATTTTTAGCCTGTTTGTTTTGATTAGTGCGGTTGCAATATGGGGTGCTAATTCAAATGAAATAAAAGCCATAGCTTTGGATGAAGACGTTTATGAAGAGGGCGTATTGCCAATTGATGAAATTGATATTGAAGAATATGTGGAGCACTATAAAATGGAATCAGCACCTATTAATTTTGATTCCAGATTTTTATTGGCTGGCTCCAGTGAATTAATTGATAAAGATAGTTGTGATTTAAGTGACAGTATTTATTTTCCTTCCATCGGAAAGCAAAAAGGAGGCTCATGTGTATCATGGGCTACAACGTATTATCAATTCACATACGAAGCTAACAAATTAAATAATATTAACATAAAAGAAAATAATGATTTAGCATATTCCCCTGTATGGACATTCAATTTTTTAAATCAAGGGGTTAATAGTGGATCTACGCTTTATAAGGCTTATGATTTTCTAAAGGAACATGGTGCCTTAAAGATAGCCGATTGTGGTTATGATGCTCCATTATATAGTTGGTCAACTAAAACAGATAAGATGATAGAAGCCTTAAATACAAGAATAGCTCGAGATGGAGTTATAAGGGTAAATGCAAATAATGCTTCTGAAAACTTAGATGAGATAAAAAGCGTTTTATATGGTACAAACGGCACAGATGGCAAAGCTCTTACTTTTTCTACATACAATAGGTGGGTTGTGGCTGTTGGAAAAAATCTTGAAACTGGTGAAGAAATTAACGTGTCATATCGTTGTTATCAAGGCGGAGCACATAGTATGACCATTGTAGGATATGATGATAATGTGTGGGTAGATATTAATGGTAATGAGAAAGTTGAAGATTGCGAAAAGGGTGCTTTCAAAGTTGCTAACTCGTGGGGGGTAGACAGTACGTCTGAAAGTAATAATGAAGGATTTTTATGGATAGCATACGATGCTTTAAATGCAACCTCATCAGTTAGTGGTAATTGGGAAGAAGAATTAATCAAAGATAAAAAAATAGAGCTTGATAATAAAAATTATTCAGAAGAAAATAAAAATAAGCTGTTAAATGAATTTCAAAACAGAGAACCTGCTTTTTATTGGTATGAAAGTGGATATAACACAGTATATTGGATAGAAGTGGAAAATAAGTCACCTATGTATATTGGACAATTAGAAATAGACACTAATTTGCGGAATAGTCTTGAATTTTATGCTAAAAGAAATGAAACTGTAAGCAAAAATAAAAAGCTTAAGGTATACAACCAAACTGTAACTGTTAATAACGAGTCTAAAATTGCAAGAACTTTACCTATTTCATACCAAGGAACATTAGTTTTTGATTATGATGATTTATGTAGTCCTATCTCATCATATACAGATGGATATAATTGGGGAATTGAAGCAACAGGGAATCATGAAAGCTTGAATTTCTTTATTACAGATAGTCTATCAAATAGAATAACAGAACCTGTAACAATTGAGAAAAATGGTAATTCGTACTCTACAAGTCAATCTATCTCTTTATCAATGGGTGATTTAAATTATGATGGCGTAGTTGATGTAGCAGATTCTAAAATTCTTTTTGAATCAATGTACGCAGATAAGCCATTATCTAATTTGCAAAAATACTTAGCGACAGATATGGAAACAGATTTTCAAATTCATGCAGCAGTAACTTCTTCAGGTTACGATGATATTGGCGAAGTCTTAGATAGTGTTAATGCTGGAAATATTTTCTGGAATACTGTTCCAGATGATGTTAGTTTGCAAACACTCATAGATGGCGATTATGACGTACTTTTCATCAATTGTGCTAACCAAATAAATATTGACGAAGATGTTGTCAAGGGATTTGTAGAGCAGGGTGGAACAGTTTATGCTTCTGATTGGGCGTTAGATGTTCTTATAGATGCTTTTCCTGAACGTGGATTTACATTTACAGAACTTCCAGAACAAACGGTTAGTGCCAACATTATTGATAATGGTTTACTAAAATCAACTGGATTTGAAAATTCAACAATATCTATCAACTTTGATTTACCTGATTGGCGACTGATTACTTCTTCACTTCAAGACGATGTTACTGTGTATATTAATGGCACAGTAAATAATGATACTTATCCGCTTGTATTTTCCTTTCCTTACGGAAATAATGGTGGTAAGGTGTATTATACTTCTTTTCATCAAGACGCAAACCTTACATCAGAAATGCAAGAAGTTTTGAATGACCTTACTCTTACAATCAGCCATAGCAAAGATTCCAAAAGTTTCAGCGACTATGCAATAGAAAATAATTACACACTTACCTTGACAACCACAGGGCTTCTAAATACTGGTGCAGTGTCAAATAGCTATCCACTTGAAGTAGAAGATGGCAATGATTTTATTGTTATAACAGATGAAACTGGAAACTTCTCTTTGGAATTGACTGCTCCAGATGGAACAACTTACTCCAACTACGAGAACGGCGATTTTGTTGCTGGCTTAATCAGTCCTTCCTCTGCCACACCATATATGCGAGTGTACCGACTTGGCAAAAGAGGCATTAAAGTTATTAATCCTATTAATGCAACTAGTGATAGTGGCTGGAACTTTAAGGTGATTTCTCACACTCAGTATAGAAGCTCTTTTGCTGTGGGTATCGCTGAAAAAACAACTTCAGACTATCTTGTAGATTATGCTGTTACAAGTGACTGGGGAGCAGGCAGAAATATTACAGTAACAATTACCAATATCGGTGATACTCCAATCCGGAACTGGGCTTTACGTTGTGAGGATTTTGGTGGAACAATCATAAACTCAAGCGTATGGAATGCCAAATTACAAGGTGAAAATATCTTGAAGTGCCAAATGTATAATTCAGATATTGGTGTTGGTGCTTCTGTAACATTAGGATATACTTTAAATGATGCAACAGGTGAAATTCCTGAATTTGCATTATGCTCTTTCAGAAATGCAATGAATGATGGCTATGCTGTCGATTTTGATGTGTTAAATGATTGGGGTAGCGGTTTTGTTGGACAGATTACAATTACCAATACAACAGATAATCCTATTATGGCTTGGGAACTTAGCTTTATCGCTGAAAACTTCTCTATTCCAAGTCCAGACCAATTTGAGATTGTAACACAGTCTGGTAATAATTATACAATTACAGGTACTTATAATGGGAACATTCCTATTCCTGCAAATTCAAGCATTACTTTACAATTTAATGGAGAAAAAAATGGAACACCTACTATCTCCAATATCTCGATGTCTGAAATGATTAACGAATAACAACAGGAGACTGTTGCACCAAAGCGAATGGTGCAACAGTCTTATTTTTCTTTTTTGAAAGTCTGTCATTTTCTCTGGGGAGGTTTCGGAGGGGATTCCCCTCTGAACAGGTAGACCGTTGCTGTCTATACAACGGTACTACCTGCCCGTGAATGGCTACGGCTCTTAGCAAGCCATTCTTTCTGGGGCAGATTGCTCCGTCCAATCTTTGCACCAGATTTTCTATGATTATCCTTATAACACGTGTTATAACACAACGTGTTCAGAATGTGTTACATCAAGATAGCGTATTCCGGTAAAAATAAAAGCAGACTGCAATCCATTCTGCTACAATCTGCTCTCATTCATTTTTTCACGGTTTGCCTGATGATAGCACAACCAACAGTAACTTGCTATCACCTGTGGTTATTTTCGCTATCTTTTTCTATCGGTTGAATGGGGTTCGGGGTTTCCCCGTCCGACAGCGTTGGGCGGACTGCCCTATGCGATGCTGGCTTTTCAAACTCTCCGCTATCCGGTAAGGAATGAATCACCGTTCAAAGAGGAAATACGCCACTACTGCTCCACGCTCTCGATGCAGATAAATGTTCCCATCTGAAAGTTCACTCTGATATTCCCCATATTCATTTCCGGCAGTCACTTTCTCACCATACCCATACATAGTGCCGAAATCCCTGCTCAGAAATTTTTCAATGGCATTGTCGAGAGTCTTGTAGCTGATGTAACTCTGGTTCAGGGCATACTTGATTCCATTCGACAAGAGAAGAACTTCTCCAGAACCAATTGTTGTGTATGCCTGTGTTCCGAACCCTGTTGTTGCTACATAGTCCCTGATTTTATCCATCATTTTTCATTACCTCACAATCTTCTGTGCGTATGTTTACGCCCGTAAACACTGTAAACATACAGATTCATTCACTAAATTGTGCTAACTTTTCCTTATGTGCCTTGATTGCCTGTAAGATTCGCTCCCGTTCCGTACCGTCTGCACCTTGCAGAGCGTTCTCAAGGCATTCAAGCCGTTTCCGCACCTCTGCTCCGGCTACTTCCAAAGCATCCGGCTGTCGCAGAATTTCTCCGTATACGGTCATGAGCGTGTCTTTGGCAACCTGATAGGTCACAGTTTCTCCAGTCATACAGCTTATGACTTCCAATGCCTTTAAAAGAAGAATTGCCGTGCTTTCCCCCTGATACAGACCTTTCAGAATTTCGCTCCGGAGTGTTCCGGCTTTCAGAATATTCTCCTGATATGCCCTGTAAACGGCTCTGGCTTGCTCTACAGCGTCCTGCTGTTCTGCCTGTGCAATTTCCAGTGGTGTCCGCTTGCGTGGCTCTGACG
>JAZQIL010000149.1:0-2940 GCA_045541055.1 Oscillospiraceae bacterium | reverse complement strand
TGTGATTCAGCTGTTCCATGACTGCCGTATATCCCTGCGGATAAACCTTACAGCCAACAATGCAGACATGAAACTGCCTGTCATTATAGCTGAATGTGACCTCTTTCTTTTCAGTCAGATACGCTCTGAAACTTTCACGCTGAACCGACACCCATGTCAGCGGAAGTCCGACTGCAAGATAAACATCTGCTTCGGTGATATGCTCACGGTTCAGTTCTCTTGCAATGCCCATCAGCGTGAAGATGTAGAAATCGTTATCCTGCACCTTGTCCGGAATGAATGCCTTGTGTCCCTCGCCCAAACGGTAATACTTGTGCTCATAGCAGAGAACATTCCCCTCAAATGTCGGCTTGCTGTCATAAGCGGCAATGCCTGTCGGTGTGACGGTGTTCGCCGTCTTGATGTTACCGTAGCCGTGGTCAATGCCAATCACTGCTACGCTGTTCTTTGTCCATCTCATAGAAATAGACCTCCTTGAAATAATATTTGGATTTGATACTCTTGGGGTATCGTTTCCATGATTCCATTATAGCAGATTTCAGGAGATTGCTGAATGACATCTGTTTGACATTCACTTGCCAAAATTATATTTTTTGTTCATATTTTAGAAATATATTATTCATATTTTTAGACAAGAAAAATCCTCTGCCGAAATTATCCGACAGAGAATTTTGAAGAAATTCCATTTTACTTGGAGAGAAGTTTACGTTTTAGGAGTACTAAATCAAACACGTTGACTTTTCCATCACTATTTACATCGGCAACTTCAAACTGTGCCTTTGTAATTTTTTGTTTAGCATGGAGATACTTTTGCATCATAATAATGTCACCTACAGAAATCATTCCGTCTTGATTTACATCACCAGATGCTATGATAAATGACCATTTTTGTGTATTTCCAGAAGCACTCCAAGTATGAATATTAGTTCCATTTTTTGCAATTCCATCATCTAAGTCAAGATAGTGTCCGTTTAATTTAGAAATGATATAATAATATCCTTCTTCTGCTGGTCTAATTGCCCAATGTTGTTCTAATGCATCTGTTTCTTCGTAAAATTGTACATTTCTATCTCTTGCCACATAATTGTCCCCTCCTGTATACACATCAAGTGCATAGCCAGTTTGGGTGTCGATAATTTTGTAATAGCCATCGTCACACAATTTGAAAAGGAAATAATTATCTCCATTTTCATCCCATAGCTGAACATTCTGTCCATTTTTATAGTCGCTCGGATTTCCTGCACCATTGATATAGAAACCTTCTCCATTGATAGTGCCTATTCTATAGATACTTCCATCTTTAATGGGGTGCTGAGGTTGATATGGAACAAAACCAAATGATTGAGCTCTTGTTTCATTACCTTCCCACATTTGTAAATTTTTAGCATTTTCTACTCCACCACCTGAAACATCAAGGTATAAGGCATTACATCTGGATTGTATTGTATATCCATTCGCAGTTGGTCTAATTGACCATTGTGAAGCAAAGTTATCATTTTCCTGCCACATGTGTACATTACTTCCATGACGAAGAGAGGCACTTTCAACATTCACAGTCATATTAGTATTTCGTTGTGTAATACTATAAAAACCGTTATTAAGATATCTTACAGTAAATACATCATACTCGCCCCAGTTGTTATCTTTCCAAAGGCACATTTGAACATTCGTTCCATTTTTAGTATCATAATTATCCCCTGGAATATCCACCAAATAATTCCGGGAAAGTCCATTCACAAGCCAATAATTTCCATCTGGAATAGTTTGCCCTGCACTTTCATTTTCATTCATAACATGTCCGCCCCATTGAGCATAGAAGGTCACTTTTCCGCTTCTATTTTCAATATCTGGAAAAAAATCTTTTGCTCTGACACTACCATCATCTTGGTCATAGATAGTACCACTGTTTTCAGATAAACTCCACCCTAAAAAATCACATCCATCTCTTGTAAGTTTGAACGTAGAAGCATTGTAAAGTCCGTAGTCGCTTTCTGTGTCAATCTGCCAATGATTATGTTCATCTGAATTATCAGATTTTCTGCGAATGGTATCTCCATCCAGATAATAATCACTATCATCCGCAATCTCACCACCATTGGCATTATAACACATAGCTACAGTATATTTTTCTGGTTCAGTTGGAGTAAAAAATAAATCAGCTTCTCTGTTTCTTCTATTGATTAAGCCTTGGTCTACTTTCCCAGTTGCAGAATTTGTAACAATATAGTTGGAAAATTGTGAACGTGCCTGAGCTTCTGTCAGTTCACCATGAAGATACTTTACAAGTGGACTGTTCTTTATCATTGTTGTTCCGCCACCTGTATTATAAGTGAAACTTACTAATGCATCAAACTGATTTTGATTCATAGTAATTCCTGCTGTTTGTCTTTTTACATTCGGAACATAAGAACTATTGATTTCATTTTTCATTGTTGTCATTGCTGCCTCTTTGGTAATGGAATGCAATCCGCTGGCATGTGGTGCTGTTCCGCATTTTGTACCATACCCAATTGACGACTGTGTTCCATCATAGTAACAGTATTGACTGAAACCCTCTCTTGCACAAATAAATTCTATTCCGTTTTGACTAATGGAAAAATCTGCTGAGGTTGCAGCATTTGCACTTATGCTCACATTAGAAAGAAAATTGCTCTCTGACAATCCTAACGGAATCGAAAACGCCATTACTCCTGACAGGATAAGGCTCGTCAACCTTTTGTGTTGCATGTTAAAACCTCCTTAAATATATGATATTTTTTGATTTTATGGTATAATAATCTAAAGAGTGGCTGAAATTCATTTCGTAAATTTTAATCCTTACTGAAAAGAAAATGATAATTGCCGATATATCTGGATATTTTCAACTGCATTGACTGTTATTCTGACGGTTCTAAAAATCAATCCAGATTCAGGCAAATCCGTTCCATGCACTCACGCTTG
>JAZQIL010000148.1:0-3661 GCA_045541055.1 Oscillospiraceae bacterium | reverse complement strand
GTCTGACAAAACTTAACCTACTACAAACAATCTGATCCTAAATATCAGCCAAGGCAAAGGCCACGTGTGCCCTTTGCCTTTTATCCATGATAGGATTTGTTCTGTGTCAAGGTCGGGTAGTATTTTCTTCCTCAAACATTTTCTCCTGCTTTATTCATTGCAGAAGAAAATCTCCACCCTACCCTTGACACGGGTAATGCTTCTCTAAGCCTTTCTTTCAGGCACTTCGTGTATCCTGCTTTCACTTCTCTCAAATATTCATATTTTCAATACAGCAGATATTTTAGGCTGTGCCTGACAGTCCTTCACTTTTGGACACTGTGTCCATTTGTTACATCACATGAAAGACGGTTTTTGAAAGACCGCTCGTTTTAAACAGGGCGAAACATAAAAGCACCACATACCCAACCGCTGACCAAATGGCGGAATGCACGTTGTCTGCATATGCAATGCCTGATACAAGTACCGCATAAATTGCCACGCATACCATTATAAAAAATCCCTGAAAGGCAAGTGCCAGAACTCCTTTCAGATAATTCGTGCCAATATCACCCCAATCACGGTTTGTAAATGTGGCAAAAGGTATTGGTGCCACGGATATATAAAGGTAAATCTCTATCATACGTCCGTACAGTATGACGGTTATCAGTACGGACATGACCTTCATGCCGAGCTTCACAACACTGGTTTCCAGCCCAAGGGCAATCAGTTCCCCGATGCCCATGTTCAAAACGGATGCTTCAAACATCTGGTTTATGGTCTGCTCCATGTCAAGGCTGGTAGTTCCCGAAATATAGGCTGCGGCACTGTTTACTGCATCCGAAGCCACATCAAAAACTGCCAGCGTGATGTTAAACGTGTTGGACACCAGCCATACGCCAATCCCTGCCTTAAACAGATAGCGGAAAAACATGGCAGAATCGTATTCCTGCATGTTGTTCTTTTCCATGACCATGCTGATAAGCTCATAGCAAAGCACATATGCAATCACAAGGCCTGCTATCGGAACGATGACGTTTTCGGACAGTCCCTGTATCATTCCAAAAATGCTGCCATTCCATGTAGCAGGAGTTTTGCTGACCTCACCGGCAATGCTTCCCACCTGTGCATCGACATCCGCAAACATGCCTGCAAGGTTCGAGGCAACCCATTCCTGCAGGATTTCCTTTATAAAATCATTTAGCTTCTCAAAAATTCCCTCCATGCCTTATCCAAACAGGGCGGTAAGATTTGGGAGTACCGTCTGTGCAATGATGATAATGCCTCCGCCTGCAGCAAGCTGCTTGATTCCCTGTGATTTTGCACTTGGGTTGTCACCGCCATATCCTTCCAGAAGGTTGATTACGCCCCATACACCGACACCCGCACCAAGTGCCGTGACGATAGTTACCAGTGCTGTTACTGTTGATGCAAAAAATTCCATATGTAATTCCTTTCTTTTTCCAATTTTTCTTAAACTAAAAAAGAGACCGCTTCTCTGCAATCTCCATGACCTGTGGACACGGTGTCCACAAGTTACCCTATGTTTCCAAAATCCCAGACTTCGTCCACCTGCATATCCGGTGTTATCCGAAGCCTCGTCTGGTTTTTTATATATTTTTCAATATCAAATGCGTTCCTTTCATCATAATCGGATAAATATTTGTACTGCTTGTGTTTTGTAATGTCATATTTGTCGGACAAAAACGGTCTTACTCCTCGCAGCTGTAAGATGCATTTTTCCCCATCCATGACTGTAATCTCGTCCTGACTCATCAGCTCCTTGCCTGTCTTCTGGTAATTGGTTCCAAAAGACTCCCCGCTGCCTCTTGTATCCGTAGTGTTGTACAGATCAATGGTTTCCTTACCCAAAAGTTCCGCAAGGTCTTTTAAGGTTGATTTTTCTTTTCCGCCTAAAAACAATGTGCTGTCGCAGTTACCTTCAATCGTATCCATGTCATCCTTATACATGGACCGAAGCTGTGACTTGGACTGCACGATGATACTGGCTGAGATTTCCCTGCTTCGGATGGTTGCAATAAGCTTCTCAAACTTAGGAATCTTCCCAATATTCGGAAATTCATCCAGAAGACACCGTACATGAATGGGTAATCTCCCATGATATACATCATCAGCCTTTTTACAGAGCAGATTGAACATCTGGCTGTACATGATTGCCACAAGAAAGTTAAAAGTATCATCCGTATCTGAAATAATGACAAAAAGTGCTGTCTTTCTCTCGCCAAGCATGTCCAGTTCCAGCTCATCATATGCAGTTACTTCCAGCAGTTCCTCAATGTCAAATGGGGATAAACGGGCTGCACAGCTGATAAGAATGCTTTTTGCTGTTTTTCCCGCAGCCAGTTTGTATTTTTTATACTGCCTTACTGCAAAGTGCCTTGGATTTCTCTGTTCCAGTTCCTCGAACATCAAATCCACTGCATTTTTGAAATCTTCATCATCCTCACGTACCTCACATGCATTTATCATTTCAAGCAAGGTTTCAAAATTTCGTTCCTCCTCTATGCATTCATAATAAATGTAGCCGATAAATGCCGTATACAACAAACGCTCCGCTTTTATCCAAAAATCCTCACCGGATTTTTCACCATCACCCTTGGTATTTTCTATAATTACATTTACCAATGTAAGAATATCTTTCTCG
Organism: Oscillospiraceae bacterium; assembly: GCA_045541055.1. Classification (GTDB taxonomy): domain Bacteria; phylum Bacillota; class Clostridia; order Oscillospirales; family Ruminococcaceae; genus UBA3855. The sequence goes on along the minus strand of JAZQIL010000148.1, from coordinate 1,017 downwards.
CATTTAATATAGGCAAAGGGATTATAGTGCATGGACTTCTTAAAATTAATGGTATTGAAAACCTTTATGCGGTATCCATTCTTCTGTAACATCCGCCCGCATTCAATGAGGACGGTTCCTTTGGGGTCCGTGACCACATAGGAACTGTGCATCTGCATAAGGTTGGGTTTCAGATAAAATCTGGTCTTGCCGGAACCGCTGCCACCGATGACCAGTACATTTTTATTTCGTGCATGCTTAGGAAGCCGCATCCTGCCGGAAAGTGTCAGATATTCCGTCTGTGTCAGAATGATATTCTTTTCAAACGTTTTGTCCATGTAAGGCTTGATATCCTTATACGTTCCCCATCTGGCAGAACCATACTCCTCTCCATGGCGGTATTTCTTTGCATGGCGGATGCGGTACTGTACAACAAGGTACAAAAAAAGTGCCGCAACAATTCCTGCAAGCACATCTTCCACCTGAAACTTCTGAAACGGATGCCTTACCATGACTTCCATGTTGGAACACACGAACAAAAGTTTCATCCATATATTCATTTCATTACTTATGCGGTACAGCTTGTGTACCAGGGCTGCAATATATCCGAACAGGATATACAGAATCCATAAAAACACTGTCTTCATCGTTCCAGCCCCCTGATTTTCTCTTTTACCTTTTCCAAGAGTTTCTGCTGTTCCACAACCTGCCTGAACTGTGCCAGCTTCTGCCTTACGGATACCCTCCGCTTTGTTTTCTTCTCATTGGCATGCACGTAATCCTTAAATGCCTGTGTCAGCACATCCGCATCCCTTGCCTTGAAAAACACCATGTACTTCGGCGGATCAGTTGTCTTGTCCTTTTTTACCGCAAAATCCACATGGTATTTTTTTGCCACACGTTCAAACGATTTGATGTTCCCATCCGTAATCTCAATATTTGATACACCTGCATTCTGCCCTACCAAATCCTTTACGCTCTGCTTCCCCTGTTTCGGCAGGTGCTTTTTCTGGTTATTGGCAGCAAGATAGGATTTTA
>JAZQIL010000147.1:0-5713 GCA_045541055.1 Oscillospiraceae bacterium | reverse complement strand
GGACTTTTCTGTGCTGAACGTCCCCTGTCAGCCCGATCTGAGAGTGAAAGCCAAGCCCACACGGGAAATGAAATTCTTCTCCCCTCTGCACATTGTCCATGAGCCGGATGCAGCGGCATATTCGTGGGACGAGCCGATTTCGGAGATGGACTATGAGGAGTTGAATGCCGCAGAAATGCTCGCCTGCAAGGATGAAATCAACCGATTCATTGAGGAATTTGCAGAACCGGAGGAAGAAAACCGTGGCTTGATGGTATATTTCAATGGTACGGCAAGCATTGATGAAAAGGTGGTTTCGGCGTTCCCAATGGTCGAGGAGAAGGACGGTGTGCTGATGGGAGTGCTGTGCTGCCGCATTGCCGCTGATCTCACCGAGGCAGAGCTTGAGGAATTCTGTAGCTGGTGGGAAGGTCAGGCAGCAGACGGGTTTGGCGAGTCTTTGGAGCAGAGGGAGATTCAAACGGCTGAATTTGGCGGAATTCTGGTGCATTTCTGGGATGACAGCGATGACTGGCAGATTCAGACAGAAATGCAGGAATCGAGTCCGGATACAGGCTTTGAGGAGGAAGAAACCCTTGCAATGGATGATATGGCGATGGGAGGGATGGTATGAGAGGATTACCGAGCAGAGAACAGGTGCAGCATTACAGGGAACTGTACCCCGAAGGGACGCTGATTCAGCTGGATCACATGGATGATCCCTATCCTGTTCCGGCAGGAACTGTGGGAGAAGTCGTGGCAGTGGATGACGGCGGCAATGTGCAGGTTCGCTGGCAGAATGGCAGAACGCTGGCGGTGATTCCTGAAACGGATCAGTTCCATGTGGTGGAGGATGGGCAAACAGAAGAAGTGGCTATGACAATGTAAGACGCTTGGAGTAACGGGTTTCTTTTTTTGAAACCTGTTACTTCTTATCTATTGAAAAAAGGAATGGGATGTGGTATAATGAAAAAAAGACTGGTTTTATGAATTCTCTGAAAGGAGTTATAATATGGATTTACTATATCACTATGCTAGTAATCAAAAAGGGTTTGGAATACTTAGCAGCAAATCTATAAGATTGAGCGATATTTGTAAAAGCAATGATTACAGGGAACTGACTTTATTTTTTCCGGATATTTTTGATGCGATATTCATTGCGTTCAAGGAATCTCCGTTTGACTTGAAATACGAAGGAAAATACGGAGAAGATGCATTGATAAGTCTTTGTGAGCTTACTGAACGAATGATTGGTCATGCTATCGAATGTGGCGATTTCTCAAACTTTGTTTTGTGTTTTAGTGAACAATCCGATTTGCTAAGTCAGTGGCGAGGATATGCGAATGATGGACAAGGTATTTCAATTGGTTTTTCAAAAGAACTTCTAAAAAAAATATGCGATGAAGATAGCGGCATTCTAAGGCTCGAGAAAGTAGTATATATAAATGAAGAACAGCGCCAACATCTTATTAATGAACTATCTGCTGAAGTGATTGAAAATCTCAAAGGTCTTCGCAAATGGATAGTTAACGAAATGACGCATGATGATTCATCATCAGATACTGATGGGTTGTTGGGATTTAATTTTCATGGTATGATTGAAAGTATTTTAATTGATTCCTTAAAATATAAGCCCATTGGATTTGAGGAAGAAAAAGAGTGGAGATTATTTTTGTGTGATCACGCATATAAAAACCCAGAGTGGGTATTAGGTGAAGAACGTGAAATGATGGGTCCAAGATTTTTCTCTGAAACACTATCTTTTCTACGCAATAAGATAGCATTCAATATTACTGATAACAACATATGTCCTTATGTTCCAATAGAGTTTTCGGTCATTGGAGATAATGTAGTCAAAGAAATTTGGATTGGTCCGAAAAGCAAGATTGTCAAAAAGGATATGGAACTATTCTTGGCACAGTATGGCTATCAAAATATCCAAGTATTATTTTCCGAGACATCTTATCGCTGATTATCTTTAACATTGCTCAACTAATTAAATGTATATAAACTGTATATTCCTTTATGCAGGGAATTTCAATATATAAAGCTGAATATATTACATAGCCGTTTGTGAGCAATCACAGACGGCTTTTTTATACCCAAAACACGAAAGGAGTGATCAGATAATCCGAGTATTCGATGGTTTACAGACATTGGAGAGTTCCAAGTGACCCTGAAAGAGTCGATAAGGAAATGAGAGAAATGGACGATATTGCGATGGGAGGTATGATATGAGAGGATTTCCAAGCAGAGAACAGATCTAGCGTTACAGGGAAATGTACCCCAAAGGGACGCTGATTCAGCTGGATCACATGAATGATCCCTATCCTGTTCCGGCAGGAACGGTGGGCGAGGTCGTGGCAGTGGATGACGGCGGCAATGTGCAGGTTCGCTGGCAGAATGGCAGAACGCTGACGGTGATTCCTGAAGCGGATCAGTTCCATGTAGTAGAGGATGAGCAGTAAGAAATGGATATGACTATGTAAGGCTGAGAGGTTGCAGGTTTGTTTTTGAAATCTGTAACCTCTAATTTATTGAAAATGGCGGTGGAATGTGGTATAATATAGAAAATTGGTCAGACTTCAAAAGTGGAGGAGTAAGTATGAATGAAAAAGCACAGTCAAACAATGGTATCATTTCTCTATTAGCCTCTCTTGCTTATTTAGCCAACGGTGTTCTGATCTATTTTAACAATGATGTTGATAAAGTCGGAGCAAAGATTCTTTATGCTCAAATGGGATTGATCATTATAGTTTGGGCATTATGTGTAATTACTTTTGTATGTTTTTTGACGAAGAAAATGTGGAAATCCAAGCAGAAAGCAACAGCTATATTTTTGCTTGTTATGTGTGTGCTTCTTGCATTATTACATATTTCCTCCTTTGCTGATTGCTGTGCTGATGTTGCAGGAGGTACAAAATCAATTGTTACAAATGATTATCCTGTGGTGTGGGATAAGATTTTTCTTTCAGTAAGTGATGAGGAGTATGCTTATGTTTCAGACGATATTGCCGAAACACTTAACGAAAATAAAGTGCTTACGGTAACATCAAATCTTGAGCTTGAAAGAGAGAATTATGTTGAGGTAGTGTATTATCCACGAACTCACATACTGATTAGTGCGGAGATTGTGCAATAAAACTGAATACTATTACATAGCCGTTTGTGACTAACAATCACAGGCGGCTTTTTTTATACCCCAAACACGAAAGGAGTGTCAGATGATCCGAGTATTCGACGCTTTTCGGGCATCGGAGGATTCCGCAATACCCTTGAAAGAGTCAAAAAGGAAATGAGAGAAATGGAGGTGCAGACATGACCTATCTTTTCATCGGTATGCTTCTCGGCATGATTGTCGGGCTTGCCATCGGCAGCCTTGCGGCGATTGTGAAGTATACGGACTATGAAATCAAGCGGCTGAAGAAGGAGCTTGCAGAAAAAGAAACGTCCTGATTCAGCCAAAACCCGTATCCCATCCGGAGTAATTCTGTGTGGGACTGCCTTTGCAGGGGGTGTGAGCGATGAATAGTTTTATCCCGTGGACGGGCGGAAAGAAGAATCTCCGTGAAGCGGCGGTGCTTCGTTTTCCGCTGAAATATGAACGATATATCGAGGTGTTCGGTGGCGGCGGCTGGGTGCTGTTTCACAAGCCGCAGACTCCATTCGAGGTGCTGAATGATGTCAACAGCAACCTCACGAATCTGTATCGCTGTGTGCGTGAGCAGCCGGAGGAACTCAAGAAACAGCTGGAATACGTTGTGAATTCCCGTGAGGATTTCGAGAGGATCGCCAGTCTGCACAAAAACGGACTTCTGCCGCAGTACGGTGACTGCGACAGGGCGGTGAAGTTTTACCAGCTGATCCGTGGCAGCTATGCCAATAATCTGCGGTGTTTCAGTGCGAAGCCGCATTCCTATTGGGCGGATTTTCCGCTGATCGACATGGCGGCGGAACGCCTGCAGCGGGTCATTATCGAGAACAAGGATTTCGAGCAGCTCATCCGGCAGTATGACCGTCCGGTGAGCTTTTTTTACTGCGATCCGCCATATTTTTCGACCGAGCATTACTACCATGACGCACCGTTCGGAACGGAGGATCACCAGCGGCTGCGTGATACGCTGCTGGGATGTCAGGGAAAATTTCTGGTATCCTACAACGACTGCCCCGAAATCCGACAGCTTTGGGCGAGGGATGGCATCTGGATTGAGCCGATTCTTCGGACAAACAACCTGAAGCAGAAGTATGAGAAGGGCAGCGTTTACCCTGAATTATTCATTTCCAATTACGATACAAGCGAACGAGAAAAAATGGGGCTTCAGCTTTCATTTTTTGACGAGAACGGAGGATTTTTCTAATGACTGGACTTTACAAAATTGACCATGCAAACGATGCAGGGCGTATCGTCCTGCATCTGCTGACAGGACGAGAGATGGAATTTGCCATCAGGGATGACGGCGGCAATCCGGAAATGTGGATCTATCCGAAGGATATGACACAGGAAGAAATCTGGGAGATTTGCGACCGGTATCCGAAGTGTAACAAGTGTCCATTGGACAAGCGGTGTGACCGTGAATTTGGAATGGAGGGAAAAGCGAATGAATGAGATGAAAGTGTTTGAACATGAGAAGTTCGGACGGGTCAGGACTGTGATGATTGATGGAGAGCCATGGTTTGTTGGAAAAGATATTGCTGAAAGCCTGGGCTATAAAAATGCAAGCAGGGCACTGGCTATGCATGTTGCGATTGAGGACAAGGGTATATCAAAATGTTATACCCTTGGAGGAATGCAGAGTTTGCTCATCATCAACGAGTCGGGGCTGTATTCCCTAATTCTGGGAAGTAAGAAATCCGAAGCGAAAATATTCAAAAGATGGGTGACCTCTGAAATTTTACCTTCCCTTCGAAAGTATGGATTCTATGCACGGGATGAAGTCTTGGAGAATTTTCTTTCCGATCCTGAAACCGCAATCCGCACATTCACCGCACTCAAAGAAGAACGGGACAAAAATCGTGCATTAACTGAGGAAAACCGCATCCTTACGCAAAAGTGTGGTTATCTTGATCTTATCACTGCCTGCACGGACGCTGTGCCAATCACGGTGATTGCCAAGGATTACGGCATGTCGGGGCGTGAAATGAACCGGCTCCTGCATAATCTGGGTGTGCAGTTCCAGCTGCAGTGCGGCACATGGGTTTTGTACCAGAAATACGCCAATCACGGGTACACACGCAGCCGGACGATTGTGTATGACGATGTGCATTGCCGGTCGGCGGTGCATACCTACTGGACGCAGAGAGGGCGGCGGTTCCTGTACGAATTTCTGAAGGAACGAGGGCATCTTCCGCTGTGCGAGAAAGGGGGTGATACGGATGAAGGTTCTGGTATGTGAACCCGAAAAACCGCCATATGTCAAGGAAATTTCCGAGGATGTGTCTGATATGCAGGCGGTGGTCGGCGGCTACATCGAGGCTGTGTACTTTGAGGAAAAAGGTGATGCCCTGATCTTCTGCAATGACGAGTTTCTCCTTAACGGCAGCCAGCCCAACCGGATCGTCGGAGAATTGCTGATTCATGGGACTTTTTTCGTGGTCGGTGATACAACAAATTCGATTGGTGAGCATGTGTCCTGTTCGCTGACGGATGAGCAGATCGAGAAGTACACAGAACAATTCACACCGATGGTGCAGCAGCTTACACCGCAGGAAGTGCTGGCGATTCTGTTCGGAATGG
>JAZQIL010000146.1:0-3462 GCA_045541055.1 Oscillospiraceae bacterium | reverse complement strand
AATATGGTCAAAAACGGCTTGCTCACCAAGGAAGAATACTCGGTAATTGATACAAGGATGAGGGAAAAATATCAGCCGGAATTCGGCACATTATTTTCAAAAAATGCTTGATATTCTGCGATATTTATTGTAATATGTCATTTGAAGGGAGGCTGTTTCATGCGAAAAATTATCAAATTAGAGCCTGCGATTCCGGCATTGCCGAAGCGGAAAAAAGTCGCCGCCTATGCACGTGTTTCGATGGAATCAGAAAAATTAATGCATTCATTATCCGCACAAATCAGTTATTTCAGTGAATTGATTCAGAAGAATCCGGAATGGGAATATGCCGGTGTGTATGCTGACAGATTCATATCAGGAACAAGCATTAAAAAAAGGGCTGAATTCCAGCGTTTAATTGCCGACTGCGAAGCAGGAAAAATTGATGCTTTGACTATCAGTTGAATACAATAAAATGAAAGGTCAGATACTGAAATATCGCATAATTGCGATAAAATCAGAAGTTGACCTTGTCTTGCTGTTCAGTTTTACATACAAATTCTATATAGATAGTAGCTACACTCTCAAATGATAGGCTTTCCACAAACAACACTATGCAAATAATAGATAGCTTTTGTTTGAAGATGGCTATCGTTTGAAGGTGTAACGAAATAAAGTCAGATGTTCACATCAATATATGATTAGTATTGATTTGTACAGTATGAAAATTAGCCGCAACATTTATATGAATGTGAGATATTGAAGATATCTTAATAGAGATATGAAATCAAGACAAAGAAGTTAGAAGCAAGAATGGAATTACTGAGCAAGTTAGGAGCTCCGCTGGAGATATTGAATAAAGGGGTACATAACTTTTTAGATGGTTCAAAAAACTGGCTTAATTTGGCATATTTTTAAGTGCCTATTTACAGACAATTTTTCATGGCTTCAAAAAAGCAACCACTCAAAAAGTAAGAGAAACCATCTAAAATTTTGAATACTCGTAATACGAACAAAAAGTGAATGATGCACTGACCTGTTGGAAAGTTCAGAAAATCAAAACTGAAAAAGGCTTTCTTTTCTTGTGAGGCTTCTGCTGTTTTTTCATTTTTAGGTTATTCCTTGAATCTTACTCCAGAGTTTAGGATATTTGTTTTCAAGCAGGTTGCGTTCGTCCTTGCTGAGGTTCAGTTTATTCAATGCATCTAAAGAAATTCTGGTACGGTGTTCTTCAAACTGCTCTGCCAGTGTGTCATCATGACGACTGTACGGCTCATAGTTTACAAGCTGGAAAATTTTTTTCAATGCTTCCTGCGCTTTCTTCTGTTTGGCTGTCTCGACAATTTTATTAAGATGCTTATTTATGGATTCAATAAAATATCGTGTAATCACATCTGCAGAAAACTGGATATTCTCTTCTGTGATTGTCTCTTCAAACCAATTCTTGAAATTGTTATGCTTCTTCCCATCTTTCATTGTATCCAATTTTATCAAATAGAAATTTTTTTCTTGGATACAGTTTTTCATGACGTGTTGAATCACTTGGTCAGTGACTACGGAAGAGGTGCTTTCACTGAGCGGAAAGAATTCGTTTTCTTTAGTCATTTTCGTAAATTCAAACTGAATCAGCTGTTCTATTGTATCATAAAAGTCAAACTTTTGGGCAACTTTTAAATTATTGTCTTTATAAAGGAAATTATCTGCCGTTTCTGCAGAAGGGTCTGTTTTATACGCTGGGCTGTAGAGTTCGTCAAGGTACAACTTATCGGTGTAGGTGCAGGCATCAGATATTTTATATCTTGTTGACCAGTGAAGCTTCTTGATAAATTTTTCCCATGCTCCAGCATAATCCGGAGAGTCTAATCCATATTCCGGCCAGAACAGCATATGATACCTTTCTTTTCCAGTAAAGTGTTTTTTTACTTCTCCTATTAGTTTCTCAAAGTTGTCTTTAATTTCCTTCTCATGTTCTTTCGGGAAGTCTTCATGTTCTTTCAGGAGGTTATCTAAAAGGATTTGCTGCTTTTCCTCGCTGAGTGTTCCTATACGGAATTTCAGGACAGATTCGTTAATCTTGCTGAGAGTTTCACGGTTGATTTTCAGGAGTGTTTCATTGCTTTCTTCTGAAATGATGCTGGTATACGGAAAGATTGATTCCATAAAGTGGTTAATTGAAAAATCAATCAGTGCTGTCGGATGAATTTTTTTCAGATTTTCGGAGTGCATGCAAATAAAGTACGTCTCGATTGCTGACTTTAACTCTTCTAAACACCATTCGATTCCTTCACATGAATCAGCTGCATTTACAATGGAATCAGCTGCATTTACAATGCAGATAATGTTCAGATTAGCTTTTTCTTTCAGGTTGTAAGCCACAATGTCAGCAATGGTTGGGGCCTGATTCTCCATCTGCGCGTTCCGTGCATTAGAATTGAAAGTTCCCAGAAAAAATACGCCTGAAAGGTTTTCCTGCTGTCTGACAATAGAAAGGTAGTTGTTAAGTACACCGTTGTTTCTGCCATCTTGCGCATCATGGTCAAGACCGTAACTGTCTATCAGGACAAGCCCGTTGCTGGCAAAGTCATAATCTTTCAGTTCTTTCCGAAGCGGAAGAATGATTTCAGCACACTGTACCAGTCCTGAATAGAAACATTCGTTTTTATTTAATTCATCAGGCTTGTAAAAAATTGACTTGATAATCTTTTCAGCATCCTCTTTCTTTTTATCTTTTAGATTGATAGTATATTTTGACTGTTTGCCAGCTGTTGCTCCTGTCAGAACGGAAAGTGTCTCCTGGATTTTCTGAATAACCTTTTTCCAGTAGTCTTCGACAAGCTTTTTCAGGTCTAAGTTTTCATCCTGCTTGATACTGTCTACGAACAACTCTCCGATTGCTTCCGCGGATTCTTTGAATTCGTTCATGCTGAAAAAACTTGTTATAGTGAATCTGTTCAGGGTTAAAAAGAATTTCTTTCCATCCGATTTATCCAATATTCCTTTAAGTTTTTGATTGATAGTATCTTTTTCAGACATTTCTTCTATTCCAGACACTCCGCATCTTATCCTGAACTGTTCCCAGAGTTTTTCGATGATGTCTTCGGGAGATTTGAGCTGATAAGTAAGTTTAAACTCTTCAGAATCTTTTTGGAAGTGATATTCTGAAATGAAACGTGTGGAGCGCCTTTCCTGTGAGATGTCTTTGAGTGTTTCTGCGCATTCCGGCGTAGTAAAACTGCGGATAAATGCAGATTTTCCGGCACTATGCAAACCGGTAACAATAAATTTTTCCATAGGGATTCCTCCTTTTTTAATGATTATATCATAGAAAATATGCTTTGTCAAGCAAGTCAGGTCTTCTGGTATGTGTTCAAGAAACGTTGGCAAACAAATCAGAAGAAATATCGGGAAAATTCTCTTACAAGCTTGAATCCTGGAGGAAAATGGATATTATGAGGCATTTCATAACCTTTTCCTACAGTTTCT
>JAZQIL010000145.1:0-2480 GCA_045541055.1 Oscillospiraceae bacterium | reverse complement strand
GGCTTTCTGCAAGGTATATCGCCGATATTTTAGTGCTGATGAAGTCCATGTTCCGCTATGCAAGCCGTGAATATCACATCCGGAACGTGATGGATGACATTGTCCTGCCGAAAGGCTCAAAGCCTGAAATTGCCGTGCTTTCGCCGGAACAGCAGGACACTTTAAAAACCTATATCACAGCAAACCAGAATCTGACTACTCTTGGAGTGGCTCTTTCGCTGTATACTGGTGTCCGGATTGGCGAACTCTGTGCCTTGCAGTGGGCGGATATTGACCTCAAAAAACGAATTTTGACCGTCAGAAAAACTATTCAGCGGATTCAGTGCATTTCCGGAAAGAAACGCACAAAATTAGTCATTACTGAGCCGAAAAGCCGCAGTTCCTGCCGTGAAATACCCATTCCGGAATGCCTGTGCAAAATGCTTGTACAGTTTCAGAATCAGCAGGATATTTACCTGTTATCGGGAAAAACTAAGCCTGTCGAGCCGAGAACGATGCAATATCGCTTCTCCAAAATTTTAGAAAACGCAAATTTGCCGTCAGTCCATTATCATGCTCTGCGCCATGCATTCGCTACAAACTGCGTAGCACTGGGCTTTGATGTGAAAACTCTGTCAGAAATTCTTGGTCACAGTTCGATTGAACTCACGCTGAATAGATACGTCCATTCTTCGCTGGAACGGAAGCAGTCCTGCATGAATCTGCTGTCTTGGTCGGTGGCATAACGTCAGCCGTTTGTCAGCGTTTGTCAGGCACATCTTTCTAAATTCAGCAGTTTCGATGTTTTTTAGTTTTTTCTCCTGAAATGCTTAATTTTGCGAAATCAGATGAAAAGGAGCTATGGAGATGACATGTACCATTTTATCATCAGGCGATGAGTTTCGGACTTTATGCCAGAACGAATGGGAACAGCCATTTTTCGGAATCAAAGTAATTGTTCAGGAAAAAATCTGGGAACTGTACCAGAAAGGCTATGACCGATTCTACGTCAATTGTGACTATGGCACACCGATGTGGGCAGCGGAATTCATTCTGAGCCTGAAAGCCGGAAATCAGATTGAACTGCACATCATGACACCTTACGAGGAGCAGACTACTGACTGGATAGAAGAACTCCGAAACCGCTATTTTTCGATTCATGAGAAAGCCGACAGTGTCACGCTGGCAAATACGAAATATCACCCGTTCTGCTACTTTGACACGGACGAGAAAATGATTGACCAGAGTGACCTATTACTCATATTTGGTGACAAAAAAGGCGCACCCTTTGCAGAGGAATACGCCCAAAAGAAGAATATTCCTATCGAGTATCAGAAGATTGTGAAAAGTTTCAGAGAAAGATAGCACGAAAGCAATTCATGGTGAAAACTGTGGATTGCTTTTTATTGACCAGATGCTTTAGTCAGAGTCTGTTCAGCAAGCAGTTCAATCCGTCCTAAAATTTTAGCCTGTTCTATATCGGTTAGACATCGGAATGACTGAAGAAGTGCCTGCTCATTTTCATCTGTAATAGCTGGCTTGACAGGGTAATCTTTTCCAAACAGGAGGGCATCCGTTGAAATATTCAGTTTATCAGAAAGTTTCATGATAATGTCGCTGTTTGGTGCGGCACCACGTTTCCATCCACTGAGCATTCCTTTTGTGCCGCCACATTCAAGTACAACGGGAGTTACTTTAAGCCCCCTTTCCTCACAGATGGATTTTAAATTATCATAAAACATACAAAAACCCCCTTCTAAATTTGTCTAAAAAGTAGAAATTGTTTAAATATTACTTTTGTATATTGACAAGTAATATTTAGAATACTATAATATAGATATAATCAATTTTAAGGGTACACAATTAAAACCCTTTCTTTCATCATACCATAAAATCGGGCAAATTGCAAGTATAAAGTGAAATTTGATAAAAATAATGTGCGACAGCACAAATTTAATATGGAGGTAATTATCATGGCAGTTATGAGAATTCATAAAAACAAAAATTATACAGTTATTAGTAATGTTCATCTTCGTGATAAGCGAATCAGCCTGAAAGCAAAAGGGCTGCTGACTTTGATGCTGTCCCTGCCGGAAGACTGGGACTATTCTGTAGAAGGTTTAAGTTCGATTTGTAAAGAGAACAGAACCGCCATTCAGTCCGCGCTGAAAGAGCTGGAGGAATGTCATTACCTGAAGCGCACCAAAGAACGAAATCAAAAAGGTCAGTTTGACTGCATCTATAATATTTTTGAAGAGCCGCAGGAAGAACAAAAGAACAGCAGTTCCGGCAGAGAGAAAGCCGCTTCATTATGCCCTCCCACAGCAGAAATGCCGGAGCAAGAAGTCCGCCGCACAAAGCCCGAAGCTGAAAATCAGCCGCCGCATACTTTATATAAACAAAATACTAACTACCAAGTAAAGAAACAAAAAAAAGAAACCAAAAATGCAGAAAAGAAAAAAATCTGCCTTGCCATCATTTCCCACCTGAACGAAGTCACA
>JAZQIL010000144.1:0-22133 GCA_045541055.1 Oscillospiraceae bacterium | reverse complement strand
TACTATTATATCATAATCATGCGGATATTTCAAGTGTAAAATAGACAGAAAAAAATTAAAATTATGAAATTTTTTAAGCAGAGATTTATTATTTCAGTTTTATTAGTTAGGGTATGCTGTCTGAAGAATGTGAGAGGAGTCATCAAAAACTCCCCCGTCTTTTTAGACGGGGGAGAAGGTTATGACAGCAATGTTTTTTTCATCAAACAAAGGTCAAATATATTTAAATTATCATCTTCACAAAAATCAGCCGCTTTCCAGTCTGCAAGGTGTGTGTCTGGCACAGCTAACAGCCATTTCTGGAAAAGAATGATATCTGCTGTATCAAATATTCCGTCACTGTTGACATCGCCTTTTATCGGAAACGGTTCTTGTTCTGCCTCTGCTCCGTAAAATTCCAGTTCAGCAAGATTACAACAGTAAATATCATCGAAATTATAAGAATTTGCAGGCTTTCCAGCCGGTACACGATAACGGACATAACGTGCAGTGGTATCTGCATCAATATACTGCATTGCAAAAGGCGGTTTATTTGGAACAGTATGAATTTTTTCCCAGTTCTGACCGTCCAGAGAAGTTTCAAAAATTCCGTCAGCCATTCTGTATTCATAGCCTTTTCTTGCACAGAATCCAATTGTTTTCAATTGGTAAGGTGTTCCGAAATCTGCCATTACCCAGCCTTCTCCGACACCGTCAAACCAAGTATTTGCATTTCCGTCAAATACTTTTTCATAATTGAAATCTGCAATGTCATGCCATGAATGAGAACCTGAAATTTCCGCAGGAGTTATTTTTTCATAAGTAGCAAGAGGGCTGACATTGCCGTAAAGTTTTATTTCTGCAATATTACAGCAATAAACAGGGTCATGATTGTAGTCATTTTTGGGTTCGCCTTCGGGAACAGCATAGCGAACGTATCTTGCAGTGCGATTTGTATCGAATTTTGATAAATAATGCATAGAGAAATTCGGCTTTCCAGATAATGTGTAAGCCTTTCTCCAGTTGATGCCGTCATCTGAGAACAGGAACATGCTGTCTGCAATGCGGTATTCATATCCCTGACGTGGACAATAACCAATTGCATCAATGTCATAAAGCTGACCTAAATCAACTTGAACCCAGCCATTTCCGACACCATCAAAATAAGTGTCTGTTCTGCCGTCAAATACTTTGAAAAAATCCGTTGAGCCAGCATTTTTCCAAGAATTTGTACCGGAAAGCATATCACTTGTAAAAGCAATTTCATTTTCCGGAACAGTACCGCCGGAACAGTTATTGATAATGAAAGTTGTTACAGACTGCGGTGCAAGAGAAACAGAAAGCATATCTCCTGAAACAGGAATATCTGAAAGTGTTTTCCAGCTTTCAGAATTGCTTGTCCGGATAACTTGTGCAGTTTCTCCAACTCCTGAAAAGCCGGATAAGTCAAAATTCATTTCTCTGGGAGTACTCCAGTCATTGTAAGCAACAATGACTAACTGTTTCTTTTGAGGGTCATAAGCAGTAACAGTTGAGCCGGAGGAATTCAGCATAATCATACCCGGACGGATATATCTGGTATACTGTCCGAATGCATAATATTTTTTTGTCAGGATAATGTTATTATTATCATGGTCAGCGACTGCAACACCCCAGTAACCGCCTTGTGTATTGACCATGCCTTTGTCTTTATTTCCGTTATAGCCATCTTTAGAAATATGATTGTCAATTACTTGCCACATAATCCATGCGGAAGCATTTAAATCATTGACATCTGTAGTAATTCGTCCGGCAAGCCAGAGAGCTGCACCCATTTCACCGGCATCTTTTCCAGCAGTTGCACCGCCGTCTACTTCACTCATCCAAAGATTTTTTCCTGCGGAAACAGCAGTGTTTTTCAAATCTGAACGCTTGCTTCCTGCATAAGTATGTGTATCAATACGAGAAACTGCATTTTTGGCTTCCTGAGATAATTTCTGATAAGAAGAAATTTGTGTATCAATAGAAGTTTCATCTGTGCCGGAAATCATAATATCGCCAATGCCTCTTTTATCCAGCGACTTTTTCAGTTCTGTAATCACAGCAGACTGAGAATTTCCTTGGTCAAAGTGACAACCTTCTTGTTTCGGACTATTAGCACTCCAGAAATTTGTATAAGGTTCATTCATTGCATCAATACTTTGAATGTCTATGCCCCATTCTTTTTCATAGTGCAGACAGACTTCTGCAAGATATTCAGCGAAATCGTCATAACAATCATCTTTCAGATTGTTTTCATTAGGGTTAAAGCCACCGCTGGAACAGCCTGATTTTGTCATATAATAAGGCGGAGCATTAGAAAACATTTCTACAATCATGTCATCTCCGCAAGCTTGAATTGCACGGCGAAGTACATTTCTCTGATTATAGTCAGCATTCCAGTTATAGGAAGCTTTCTGACCGTCCCAGACAGTATAGCCGGGCATGTTGGAATCTGTTCTTGTAATATGATGATGTGTCGGATTATCTCCGCCGCCGATATTGAATCTTGCAATATTCAGCCGAAGGCCGTCATCTCCGTAAAAAACATCTGCTGCCTGCTGTGCAAGTGTATCCGAATAGCCAAGCCTGTTTGCCCACCAGCATAAAGATGTCCCCCAGCCTTCAAATACACCCTGATTGATTTCATAAGTATTTAAAGGGGAAATACTGACTGTTTCCGCTGCTTCAGCAG
Organism: Oscillospiraceae bacterium; assembly: GCA_045541055.1. GTDB lineage: Bacteria > Bacillota > Clostridia > Oscillospirales > Ruminococcaceae > UBA3855. The sequence goes on along the minus strand of JAZQIL010000144.1, from coordinate 19,441 downwards.
TAAAGGAACAAGGTTCTGCAAATGGTGCTGCTAAACAGACAGACATCAGCAGACAAAAAACTTTTTTTAAAACTTTCATGATGATAAATGCCTCCAATAGAATTTAGTATTTTAATGCATAGAATATCATGACCTTTCTTATTTTCTATTATAGGGAATTATTTGCAGTTTGTCAAGTTATATTTTAAATGTTTGAAAAATTTTATGCAAAATAAAGCTGGATAAACTATGTTTAAGAAGATGCACCATGACCAGCGTCAAGTATAATTACCTGTCCTGTGCTGGCTTGTGCATTGGTCTGAGCAGTCTGTCGTTCCATTTGGCGCACAGTGTACCATGAACCAGCAATGACTAAAGCAATTGCTGCAAATACTGCGCCAATTTTTATCAGATAGTTTGTCTGCATGTACATAACCTCCGGAAATAAATTTTTGAGGATACTTTAACATATGTGTATGGCAGGTATTTTAGACATTATATGTAAAATAAATTTTTCTATAGGATATATTTCCCCAATTGTCCTCTTTTTGATATATTTTACAAAAACAATCGTTTCAGTGTTCTAAAGCTAACAAATTTTTGTACTATCTGTCAATTTTTAAAATGCTGCTTGACAAAGTTTTGTTTTTGTGTTATAATGAAAATAATATAAAGTTTTATTCTGTTAATTTTAAGGCTGAAATAAAATTTCATCTGACTTTTCAGGACTGAAAGGCTTTCAGTTGCTGGGAAAGGAGCGTTCTTGATTTGAGCAGCGTAAAAAGCGAATCAGAACCAGTAAGCAAAGGTTATAGGGTTATTGAAATTCTACGGAGTGTTTTTGTTTATTTGCTGGCAGCTGGAATTATTCTTGGAGCTGTGATATTCGCTATGGATCGAAGTCCGACAAAATCATTTTTTGGTTTTCGGTATTACATTGTACTGACTGATTCTATGAAACCGGCAATTAGCACGGGGGATATGGTTCTTGTACGGCTCAGAAATGCAGATGCAATACATGAAGGGGATATTATTACATTTAATCCTTCGTCAAGCAGTGAAGCTTATCTGACACACCGAGTGACAGAAAAGATTGACGATTATGAAGGGACAGGGGTAACCTGTTTCCGGACAAAAGGTGACGCAAATAATACCGAAGATGCTTTTCTGATAGATGAGAGCAGGGTCATCGGTACAGTAGAAGTGACAATCCCGAAATTAGGAGTTGCTGTACGTTTTGTGCAGCTGCGTTGGTATTTTATCGTACCATTGTTGATATTAGTGGGGTTGTTTTTCCATTTATTAAAGGCGTATTTTTCCTCCAGCGAGGAAGAGGAGGAAAATACGGATATTTCTTCTGATGCAAAGGAAGAAATGCAGATAAAATAAAGGGCAGGCTAAGTGTTCAGGAGAAGCAGAAGTCTGTCAGAAATTTTGAATGGCTGGCAGTGGAAACAGCTGTCAGGCTCTATTTCGTGATAAAGGAGTGTTTATTATGACAAACAAAAAGAAAACCAGTCGTCAGAAGCGTACACTCATTGGAGCTGTTTGTGTAGCTGCTGTCATTATGGCTGGCTCAACATTTGCTTGGTTCTCGTCACAAGACGAAGTTACCAACCGTTTGACGGCGAAGGGCAACTATGGCGTAACCATCGCCGAAAATTTCGTGCCACCTCAGAATATTGTTCCCGGTCAAGAAGTTACTAAGGAAGTAATGGCTACCAATACCGGAAATATTGCTGCTTTAGTAAGATTTGGCTTGATAAATAGTCTGAAAGGTAATGTTATTAGTTCAGCAGCTCCTGAAACGAGCGATACAAAATATGTTCAGCTTGGTGATTATAATTTTGCAGAAGCAACAAAAACTACGCCTGGTTCAACAGTTCCAAATACATATAATGCTAGCAATAGCTTCTACAATGAGTTAGCTGATGTTATGGCTGGCGGTTATCTGGTTTATACCCCTACGGTGGATGCTGGCAAAAAAATAGAATTTTCTGACCCTTCTGGTACAATTACAGACAAAGTGACCATTACAAGTCAGGTAAATAATGTTAAGGATGATGCGACTAGTGGTGCAGCTGTGAAAGTAACATCTGGTTGGGTTCTGAATGCTGATGCGCCGAAAGGCTATTATATTTTCCGCAGACAGGTTGATATTAACGATACTACTTATGCATACAGCGGTTTCTGGTATGATGGTGCTGAAAAATATTACCGCCTTGCTATGAATGCTGGTGATGATACGTTCGCTGGTACTAATACAGCTACATTTCCTGATGAAAACAAGCCTGCTGATATGGCAGCTACAATTACAGGAGTTACAGTTGGTGATAATGGTGTAGTTACACTTGCCAATGATAGTCCGAAACTCCAGACACTCCGTGCGCTGAATTTCACAGATAGTGGTACTACAAAAGATACGATTTCTGCGGTATTGTGGAATTCTACGAACGGAATCAGTTCTGCTGCCGCTAGTACTACCACAGAATTGGATGAAATTCTCGTCACTGTTGATGTTGGCGGAGACGATACTACCACAAATGAAAACGGTCTCAAAAATGATTTGGTATTCCATTTGAAATTGAGCAGTCCTTTTAAATTAACAGCAGCAAATACTGATAGATTTACAAGTGATGATAACAACTGGACAGCCGTACTTGATAATACATTCAGCCCGATTGATTGGACGAAGGGTGATAAGCCTTATGCTTCTGGCACAGCCAACCTCGGTTACATTTACTACAACTACAAGCTTGACCCAGGTCAGACCACACCAAAACTTGTGACATCTGTAACATTGGATGAGAACTGCCCTGGCGGTTATGCTAATTTCGATTATGACATTGACGTTCTGCTCGATAGCATTCAGATTTCTTATGATAAGAATAATAATGAAATTGCTCCGAATGGCGAAGACTTAACTAGCAATAAGTCTACTGCTGCCAATGTAGCTGGCTGGGGTGTTGATGCAGAAGTAACAGATTCTAATGCTGCTATCTCCAGTATCGCTTGGAGTAAAACGGCTACTAGCTAATTTAACAAATTTAAAATTTGATGGGAAAGGAGGCGGTTCGCCGTCTCCTGTCTCTTAACTTTGAATGATTTTGCGGTTTTTGCGCAGATTGCCTTTTTGTCACAGAAATAGACAATCTCCGGAGAAACTGATAATGTGAATTGGATACTTTGTCTTTCAATGGCACTTGCGGACGGTACAACAACGTGTTGAACTGTCCTTTTTTAGAATATGATTCTGGAAAGGAGCTGAGATGATGAAAAAGAAGAGGAAATATCGCTTTCTTTCAGGTTTGATTGTTTTTGTAATGCTTTTTAACCTGATAGACGGCATTGCATTCAAAGAAAGCTGGGAATTTCTGAAAGCCTATGCAGCCGCAAAAGATTATGCTGTCGGATTCAAATGGGACATTTCCGAATTGGTTCTTGATGGAAATGCAAACGGTGAAGGAGATAACAAAAGAACCGTTGAATTGTCAAATGATGGCTCTGTTCTGAAACTGACAGAAATGGCAGACGAAAACCCAATTCTGAAATCTACGTTTTCATTCAACTTGAAAAAGGGTGTAGATGCAGGAAATCTGGTTTTTACGATTACCGGTCTGGATGCACTTATCCGTGATGGAACACTCACTATGGCAATGAATGACCCGAACCTCGTAAAAACATGGGATATTAAAAGAGTGGAAGGTGATGGTAATAACCCTGAGTACTACGTCTTTACAAATAAAGTCAGGGTAACATCCAACAATGAAACGACATTCACATGGCAGTTTAATTCCCGTGCGGCAGTCAACTTATCTGATATTGAGTTAAAGACAAGCTGTACTGTTACCGAAGTGGAAGTGATTGACAATGGTGAGGGGCAAGAACCAACAATCAATGAAATAGAAGTCCCCCTTACACCGAATTCACTTCGCTTTCAGTATGAGTCCGTACATGATGAAAACGATGTAAAAATTATTTGTCAGAAGCTGGAAGACCTTGATGCTAACAACCTGAATGTTGATTATGACTGGAGAAGCTATTATTCTGTGCTTGGTCTAAAGGGACTGGAAGAGTATGAAAAAGACCCTTCAAATTATTCTCAGCATTTGGAAGATGCAAATCCTACGACTGACGATGAAGATGCACACTATATCCGCCAGAATCCTGCTGTACAGTCAGAAAACCGCAATGCACGAAGCATCAGAAAAGCAGATTATTTCATACAAGTTGATATTCCGGACGGATTAACCAGAGATGACATCATGGTAGTAAATAAGAGCGGTGTACACATTCCTCTTGCAGAACATGAGATTACAGTTAATGGCGTGACACAAACATTATATGGCTTTTATGACTTTCAAGGAGAGGAAGAATTTAATCCAAAAGCTGGTGAAAGTTATTACTGTACCTACCGTGTTGGTGTATTAAATGACAAAATCAAAAGCGAAGATTTGAATATTAGGCTCACCGGACATTTTTTGGTGACTTACAATGATGAATCCACAGCAATTGACATTCCCGACAGCGCATCACATACGCTCTCACAGGATGATGAGCCTGTCATTGGTACTGGTAACTGGATTGATAAGCATAACAGATATGAACTTGCAGATTCTAATGGTCATACCTATGGCGGTGTATATTATTATGACCATGCGAAACATTACAATCCGCAGTATCAGCTTTTGTATGATACGATTTTCAATGGAAAAGTGGTTACTTATCACTTGGATGCATCCACCAATCAGGCAAAGATAAATAATGTTGCTCAGGTGTATGACTTAATTTTTGAAGACGGCAGACCAACAATTCAAAATTTAAATGGGGACTCAACAAGCTACAGAATCCTTGACTTTGACGAATATGACTTTGTCCGTGTCAAGGTAGAAAAGTTGGTAGACGGAAATACTGTTGACGGAAACGAAGAAAACCTGCATGGTTTTGATTTTGATTTGTATGGCAGAACAGAAGAAGGAACTTTTTCAAAAATAGGCAATGGGAATACGCTCACACCGACTGAAATTTTCCTTCCTGATGGGATTGATGAGATTAAAATTGTAATCAGAGATTTGAACATCAGAACTTATGTGGATGTAAGTGTAGATATTCGTTATAATGTTCATGAAACAGATTACGAAAATATTTATATTGATACCCTTGATGACCATGATTTTGAATATCAACAGGTACTGAATCAAGACGGAACTCCTAAGTTAGAAAATGGTGAGCCTGTCATGAGAAAAGTACGCAAAGAAACAACAAATGTAGGCACAAGGCTTGTCAATACGTTTAACAGAAAGCAGTATGTCGGAGATTATGATATTGCACAGTATCAAATTTATGATACAAACAATAGCTATCACTTAAGCGATTCCGCACATTCTAACACGTGGCTTCGTGATTCTACGACTGTGATTGATTCATCTGCCCATATTGATGAGTTTAAGTATCATGATGTACTGGCAGAAATGACAGCAGCCGGAGAAACTCCAGAAAATGGTTTTGTTCCAAGTGATTATTATTCTACGACAATTACAGCTGGTGGAACAGTTCAATCTGATACTGAAAAAGGTTTAAATCATTTTGTGGTTTATTCTAAATTACCAAGTCATGTTTCTCCGTCGGAAGGCTGGCTTGATGCGATATTGGATTCTTTCCAGTTTTCTGCTGTTCTGCAAGGTACTGGTGAAACTATCACTGCTGATGATGTTCGTGCTGAAAATGCAGTATCATTCTATTACGATTCAGCAACGAATTCTATTTGTGCAGAATTCAATTTTGATGCATTTGCTTTAAAAATGGATGAATTGACCTCATGTACATTCTCTTATCCAGCGGAAATTTCGCTTGCACAGGTAAAGGCAATGGGCGCAGGAATTCATGAATTTGTTACTGAGACTTATACCACGGTATTGGACAAAAATGTAAAATTGAGTCCGGCTGAAAATCGTCCTCAATTATTGGAAGCTGGAGACAATCCTTATAACCTGAATGTGAAAACTTCAAAAGCCTCTGCTCCTGAGTCAATTAGTGCAATGGGTTCTCAGCGCAGTAATGAAACTACGAAACACGTAAAAAGCTATTATAATAACTGGGTATTTGATAATAGTACGACTGTAGATGGTAACAATACCGACCATCTTGATGCTGATACCGGGAGAATGACATCAGAATACACTTATCAGATGGCTTTTCACCGTTTAACAACCGAAAAGGAACATATCTGCAATCCAATTATGATAGATATTGTAGAGGGTCCAAAAGCTTCTGCATGGCATGGTGAGGTGGTATCTGTTAGTTTTGATACCGACAGCTATCCTGATGCGTATTTACCAGAGGTATATTATTTACTTAGAAATTCAAGTTCTATTAAGGAAAATGAAGATACAGGAATTGCACAAAGATATGATTACAAGCTTTCAAATAAAGAAATAAGTGATGCTGTAGAAAATTTCCAGAAATATGGAAGTGACGAGGAGGTAAATTCAAGCAATTTTGCTACAGATTTGGGATACTATAATGCTTTAAAAACCAAAATACAAAATCAGGAAGATGGCTGGACAAAGGTAGAAAAACAAGATGACAGATGGATGATTGAACAGGAAGAAGTTTATGCAGTTGCCATTCTTTTTAATGGAGACTATGTAGTTCCGGACAATTATCTGAAATTAACAGCAAACCTGAACATGAAAGCTCCTGCAATTGTAAATGACAGCAATATTCAAAATGTAATCAATAACAGAGCAACTTATAATGATACTCATGTATTTTCAGAAGGAATAGATAATTTGAATGTACACTTTCCTATGTATTCTGTCAGCAATCGTACATTGGTAATTCTCAACCACTCCATTGAACTTGAAAAAGTCAGTGCAAAAAGTGGTAAAAGATTAACAGGAGCAGCGTTTTCGGTATTCAATAATGGAAACTGTACTGAAAGTGATATCGTTCATTACTATGATTTTAACAGAAGGTCAGCCGCAAATGAAGAGAAAATAATGAAAGATATGCCTGTTGATGAGAGTGGTATTCTTACTTTGAATATTGCACCTGGCATCTTTTATTATAAAGAAACAGTAGCACCAAACGGATTTAGATTGGATCCAGACCCATATCGGTTTCGTGTAATCTCTGATGCAAATGCAGTCTTTTACTATGCAGTTGACCTGAAAACTGAAGAACAGCTTCAAAATGAATATCTGTTTGTAAATCAAACTGAATGTTCTAATCACCCGGAGATATATGATGGAAAATCACCTGTAGCTAATACATTTGATTTTCATGTTTATACAGCATCTGGAGCAGTGGTAGATAAATTTTCGCTTGTTACTGATGGGGAGTATAAATATGACGATTCTGCTGAAGAAGTTTCAGATACTGTTAATTGTAAGGGTGGAGAGATTAAAATCTCTCTGCTTCCAGCGGGTTCTTACTTTATCGGTACTTCTTCTAATGACCCTGACGGATATTCTTTCTCTGTAGCAGATAAAAGTTCTATTGCTTTAAAGGCGTTCAAAAAATCTCCAATTACTTCCGATTTAAAATATCAGGTGTACAGAAAAACGGGGGAAGATATTACTGCGAATGATGAGCTGTGTTATTTTACCGGCAGTGATGGTATCTATACTATTTCTTCAAGTGAAACAGAGGGAGCAATATTTGAAATTAGTCCTTCGTCAATTGACGGGAAATTGACAGTAAATGGTCTTGACAGCAGTAAGGGCTATTATTTGATAAATCCCCCAGATACTGAAACAGAGCGATATGTACCAAAGTTCTTCAAAAGATCAAATCAGGCTGTATTTGAAATTAGTGGAGAATCTGAATTTACTCGTGTTGCTGCAGAACAGTTAGTAAAAACAGGGCGTATCGTTGTAGAAGATGACCCTATGGAATCTGCAAAAGCAAAATTTCAGAAAATAGATGGAACACAGGTTAATTTTGGTACCCAGATTGATGACGCAGAATACAGTATGTATCTTGTTGAAAGTGATGGTACTGAAACAAAACTCTATTTTGAATTTAATTCAACCACTAAAACATATGTCTATAAAGGGACTTCCGGTGGTTCTGGTTTAACCGCAAATCTCAAAAGCCAAGAAATTGACAGTAAGAAGGGACAGTTTGTTGTAGATGAGATAGGCTATGGCATTTATTTCGTACAGGAAGTAGTTGCACCTCTTGGCTATCAACTGGACTCCACAAAACATTATTTCCGTGTATCTTCTTCTACAATTGATGAAACTGGGCAGCTGCGTTTCGGAAAAGCGGAGGACAATTCTTCTGATGGTGATGATTCTGGTGATGGAACTACAGGAGATACAAGCACCAACACCATGGATATTTTAAGCCTGAATGATAGTGAGATACTTAGTACTATTGAATTGAATAAAACTGAGGAAGTCAACCCAGATAAATATTTAGGCTATGCAACCTACAAATTGTTCCGGCTAAATGTGGGTAAGGATTTAGAGGAAGCTAAAGAGGCAGCAAATAATTCAAGAGGAAATACAAATTCTGATGCCTTTAAAAATTATTGGACACTGCATAAGAAGGTTGAAACAGATATTTCAGGTCAGGCAACAATGCGTGGTATTCCATTCGGAACATACCTGTTATATGAAGACCAGCCTCCTACTGGATATAAATGGAATAACGATAGTGCACAATGGGAAACATGGACAGAAAAAGAACCAACTCATATAAAAAATAATCAAATTATTATTCTTTCTCCTGAAACACTTGAAGCTAATTCCACAAAGCGTACAAATGAGGATGGTACAGAAGAAGTTATCTATCATACGTTCTATGCACTACATCGTGATGAGCGAAAAGATGGAGAAGCTCGTCTTCTGAAAAAAAATTCAGATGGAAATGGCTTGCTTGATGGTAACTTTACACTTTGTAAAGTAAATTTGACAACAGCTGAAAAATATGCTGCAATTGCCAATCAATTTGGAAAAACATTAGAGGAAGTTGCAGGACTTTCTGAAACAGAGAGAAATGAACTCTGGAATAAAACTGTGATTTCTGTTTCTGATGTAGACATTGCATTACACTTTGATACCACAGCTGGTAAGCCTAAAAATAAGGCAGGTACTGATGATGAACTTGTTGATACCATTGTCGCACAAAATTTGATGACTAATAAAGATGGTTTACTTGGTGCAACAGATACTATCTCTGGATTAGACTGGGGTGTATATTATTTCTATGAAGTCAAAGCTCCAGCCGGCTACCAGCGGGATACAACACCACAAGTCTTTAAAGTAGATGCAAGCAATGTCGGTTCAAAAATCGAAGTCAATATGTCAGATGAAAAAACTTATGGCAAGATATGGCTCTACAAGCAGGCAAAAAAAGCGAATGATGACAATAGTCATAATAAGCTTTTCGGTGCAAAGTTCAGTCTCTATACAAAATCTAATGAACAAGTTTATGCTGTTCCAAGACTGGCATTGAATGGTCTGAAAAACTCCGCAGACGGAGTGACAGATGGTCAAAAAGAATTTCTTGTTAAAAAAATCACTGTTGATGAGAAAAATAAAATTACATTCCAATTGGAAGAAGGCTACAACATCACAGTTCAGTATGAAGAAAGCAAAGATGGTAATATTACTGTTGTTACGCCGGATTCAGCTTTCATTGCAATGTATGTTGAAGGTGATACCTACAGTCCTGTGTTAAATGATACACGCTTGACATACTATATTGTTACCAAAGACAAAAGCAAGGTTTTTGATAATGATATGAAAAAATATCGTAATATCACAGCAACGGAACTTACCTGTCTTTCAGACACATACATCACAGCAGATACCGGAGGGCAGTTCTGTGTGCGTGGACTGGATTGGGGTTCGTATTACTTCCATGAAATCGTTCCGCCGGAGGGTTATGGTCTGGCTGATGATGTCATATTTACAGTTAATGCTTATAACTGTGACAATCAGTTTCTTGCTTGTGAAGACCCGGAGGCTTCCGCAGCAATTATTGTTGACAAGGAAATTCCGGATGCAGATTATTTCAAAGCATACGGTGAACCAACATTCATGTTTAAAGTTTATGGACTGACGGAAGCATCCGCCCAAGATTCTGTGGACTATACCAAAAATAATAAAAATTACAAGAAAAATGGCTCAGAATATACCCTTGCAATTCATCTTACTGAACCAAATACAAAAGGTACAGCAATGATAAATGTTCCTGTGGGTCAATATCTCATTGAAGAGTTTCCGATTTCACGCTATGTCTGCTGTGGTCTTGAATTGGTGGAAGGTTCGGAAGATGAAACTATCAAAGTCAAAAGTGCTGGTATGGATACACCAACCTCAACATTGATTGCTTCTGATACCAGCAAATATGATATCAATAATGGTTCAGAAGCAAAGCCATGGACAGCGTTCTGCGATTTGAGCGGTGGTGACAGTGAATTTGGTGAGGTCGTAACATTCCATATCAAGTATACAAATGAAATACAGCAATATGATAATTTCAGTTATGTTTCGTTTGCGGATAACCAGATTCCAGGTCAGGAATATATCACAGCATTCAAACCGCTGTATACACCACTGATTACAGTAAATAACGGAGCAGACGACTATATTTATTCCATTGACCTTGCTAAGGCACTGACAGAGGGAGATTTTGAAGCGGTACTGAGCTATAACACAGAGAAAATCGAAAAATTGACCGATTTGACACACATTCAGTTCAGCAATGCAAATAAAGCACCTATCAAAAAGGTTGAATTTGACGGAACCACACTGAAAGTCACAGTTTCCAATCCTGTTTCCCTTGCAGGGCAAGCCATTTCCATTGATGTGGGATATTGTGAAGACAGCAACTTTACTGCATATAATGAAAGCAATACCAACATGGTGAAAGGCACACTCACCCTGACATTCAGTGAAGTAAAGGCAGATGTGCGGAAACGTGTTATTCTGAAAAATGATGTCACAAATAAAACTTATTTCCCCTATGCTGACCCAGATAATCAAACTAAAGATGTCACTTCCGTTGCGGTGATTTATACACAGAATGCAGAAGATGCTGATGATATTACGGAAGTACTGGAAAATACTGATTATACCGATACATTGACGATAAAAGACCCTACGAGTTATGAGTTTGAAAACTGGTATTTGCTGAATAGTGACGGTAAACCGGTTCTTGATAAGTCAGGCGATGTACTAAAATTCTTAACAAAAGATGAAATTGAAACATTTATCTTTACTGGAACATTTCCGTCTTATTTGACAGAAGATAATCTTATTACAGAAGAGATGCAGAAAATAACTGCTGATACCAGCAAAATTAATTCTTATACGTTTCAAGCTCAGATTCATAAAGTTATGCGTCCAACATCAGTGCTGATGAGTAAAGCAAATTTACGCACAACGTTGAGTAATTTGGTTGACACTGATTTGACAAAAATCTATGCAATTAATGAGAGAGTAACCAAAGAACCTGAAACTTACTACAAAAAGGCTATTATCTCTGATGTAAGCGACACAAATTATACAACAGTAACATGGGCATATAGTGTTCCTAATGGTAATGGATATGATATTGTGTTTATGACAGAAGATAATACAGAGCCATTGTTGACAGGAGATTGTTCATCATTGTTTGATGGCTTTAGTAATTTGAGTAGTATTACTGGTTTAGAGCATATTTACACTTCTGATTCAACATTTGATAAAACAAAATATAGCCTTGAAAATGCATATAAAATGTTTATCTCTACAAGAATAACTGCATTTAATCTTTCTGGTTGGGATGTATCACAATGCACCAATTTTGGCGGAATGTTTGATGTGTCTGGTATGCCTTCTACTGGAACATTCACATTGAATCTCGCAGGTTGGGATGTTTCTAATACTGGCATGAATAGTAGTGATGATATCGTAAAGGAATCCAGTACTACACTCCTTATGAGAAATTTAATATCTCCTGGAGATGCTACTGGTAGCCGAAAAAAGGTCACATTTATTGACATTTCAAACTGGAAACTTCCAAATACTGTTACAAAAATAGATTTTAATAAAGTTGTTACCAAAAAACCTGATGTTTATGTAGTAGGTTTAGAAAGCTATAGTTTGACTAATAAAGGCGACGCTAATTATCACTATTCATATTAACTAAATCCCCCCACAGGCTTCAAAACCTGCGGGGGATTTTTTTGCTGTTCAGTTTATCCTGCAAAGCTGTGCCATGCGTCTTTCCAGTCTGCATAAGTTTCTCCTGTGCTTGCGTTCACGGTCTGCACCGATTCGGAATACACATAAACGTCATGTGCCTGAATCTGGACAGAACTGTCCTCATAATTCATTCTTATCCATGAAATCAGAGCGGAAGTTTCCTTTTCAGATGCGACAGGTTTGGTATAATAGTAATATCCCTGTGTGACAGTGGGGTCTTGTTGACTCTTTTCCCACACATAAACCCAGCCGTCAGGCAGATTATTGATATAATAATCATCACCCTCTTTGATTTTCGCACTTTTGAATGCGGTACTGTCAGGAGCAGTATCAGAATTTTTTTGATTTTCTGCTGAAAAGGAGGCTATATTCTGCACTTCTGAATTGGAAAATTCCAGTCTGACACGAATATAACAGGGAATCGTACCAGTATTTTTAATCTTTACCAATTTGCGATAAGCAAACGGGTCAGAGGTCTGTTTCGGCGGTACAAAAGTTTCTTCAACGGTGATGTTGTCCTCGCCAATTCCGATAAGGTTTGGTTCTGCATCCTTTGCACCAAAATAGGCAAACAGCACCCCAACAAGGGAAATCAGAACCGCACCGGAAACAACGGCAAGAATGGTTTTCTTCTGTTGTGTCATGTGTTGACTCCTTTCTATAGTGCATTTTGCTTATTTTGGATAATCTGGTAAATTTTCTCCAAGTCTTCTTTCGTGTAGGGCTTTTTCGCCGTGCCTTCTCCTTCCAGTCCGGTGAGATTCAGAGCATCCGCCTGAATAGTATAAGCATTGACTTGCACCTGTCCGATAGTGTCGCTTTCAACATCTAAATTGATGATACTGCGGAGCTGAAGTTTGTCAAAAACAGGAACAGTTTTTTGATTGGGAGCAACCCATGCACTGTATCCAAGCAGATAAGTATTATAAACACCGTCCTGCATTCCAGAAACATTGATTTTTTGTTCCTGTTCTTCCGTTTGGAAAAGATAGACCCATCCGGCAGAAGAAGCAGTATTTTGATTAAAAGACAACTCCCAATTGGTAGTAACATCATTAACTGTAACAGGCTTTGAAATATATTCTTTTGCAGGTGTTCCGTCAGCAAGCAGATTATAGATTTCATTCATTTGCAGATAATCGCTTGCTTTCTCAGGTGTAACGTTATCGGGAATAATACGCTGACCATTACTTGTCAGAAATGTTGCTTCCATGCACGGGACAGAGACTTCTACGAAAAACAATTCATTCACAGTTCCGGTATTTTTGACCCATGGCTGCTTTGTAATAATCTGTCCAGCGGCAAGCTTTTCATCTTCATCAAATTTTTCTTCAATATTGAGGTCAACTTTACCAACTTCAAACCAGTTATCAACAGTATCTGTACTTGTCAAAAATGCAGCTGTTGAGCCAATCAGGACAAGGACAGCAAGACTTGCAATCAATACTGTTCTTTTAATTTTTGATTGTTCCATCGGCTTCTCCTTTCCATTAAAACGAGATTATTACTCTTTTCCTTCTTTTTTAGGAATAAAACTGAATATCAGCAAGAGTATAATCAATGTAAATGCCAGAATTTTTCCTTTCCTGCTTTGCAAATAAATTAAAATCACTCCCACTTTTGGAATCACAACAACTGTCTTTCCAATATAATTATCTTGAGTAACTGTTATGGCATCTTCTGTGTTGTTAGCATCACCTTTTGTTGTGAATTCTCCATCATGCACTTCAATAACCCGATGCGTAACAAGTGTATCATTGCCAATTTTGAACGATATGACATCGCCCACTTCAATATTTTGCAAGGAGATATTTCCGTCTACAAAGCAAATACTTCGTACAGGAATCGCTGGCTCCATAGAACCAGTGACAACAACATAAGGTTTGATATTCATAAGATAAAGAACCATAACAACAAGAGCTGAAAGGATGAACAGTGTCGTAAGAAATGAGAGCATTTTCTGAAATTGTTTCCAGATAAATTGAAAAATTGATTTAGAAATCACTTTGAAAGATACCGCCATACATTAGCTGCCTTCAATTCAGTTTCAGTTGCTGATTTTAGATAATCACTCTGAATTGCAAATGCCTTGATTTTGATATTTTGCATACTTCCTGAAAGAGAGTTGTCATCATCTTCTTCATCCTCTCTTGCATTACAGAATATTACCTTATTGAACAGTGGTGAACTTGTTGTTTCGTTTGGATAAAGCACAGCCATTGTATCATTTTCGTTTTCTCCCGTCCAAGCATAGAGATAAGTATAACTTTCGGTCACATCAGAAGAATTTTTATTTTGTGTTGTTTCCATGTGATACCATCCGGAATTATGACTTTGATTGCTACTATTTAAATCAGTTGTATAAGAGTCTTCTTGGTTGATAAAACGAAACAAAGGAACAATCACAGTATCATCATAATTTCCTTTTTCTGTGTCCCCAGATGATTTTTCAAGTACAATTCTTTCTGCCGGAACAGTAACTTGCATAAATACATAAGCAGGAGTTTCATCTATATTCATAATATATGGGTCTTTTTCTATTTTTTGTTCAGGAACTATTACTGTGTTTTGTTTCCAATTAGGCTCAGAAACTTTAATTTGAAGTGTAGCAGCACTAAAGGAATTAGTAACAGTGTCTCCACTGGTAAAATAGGCAACAAGTCCCGAAAAAATGGTGAATATAGTTAATGTAACTGCAAGCATACGAAGCTTCACCCTATTCATAAAAGCACCTCCCCACGAACTATATAAAGTATACTACTTATAATTATACCATAAACTTGCAGAAAAAGCAATAGAATTTACAAAAAAATACTGATTATCAAACTGTTTAATAACATAAAATTATGAACAACTATCTTTTTATTTACTTTAAAAATTGCATTTTACCAATTGAATATGATAAAATTAGTTCTATGGTGATGAAAAACCAATACATCCCCCTTATCCGCTTCTGAACATTTCCCCAAAAACGCCCTGTGCTGAACAAGCGGTTACATCGTCAATCATCCACTTAGCAGGAAGATACGATATGCCAAAGCCCCAGAGAACTTTAAAAGCTCCCTGGGGCTTTTTTGCGGGTATTGCTTTAGTGATTTAATGTGATAATAGACTTGACAAAATATAGATTCTATGGTATAATGGTTGATATAGGAGGAAGCGTGGTGAAACCTATCATTACTGACTTGATAAAATCGCCTCATCTGTTCTATAATGAAGAAAATCAGAAAGAAGGTAAATTTACAGCAATGCGTATTTATCTGGATAACTGTTGTTATAATCGCCCTTATGATGACCAAACACAGTTTAAAGTTACAATGGAAACACGTGCGAAACTTCATGTTCAGGAAGAAATTTGTAACGGAAAGTATGAATTGGTATGCTCTTATATGTTGGATTATGAAAATTCTAAAAATACAGATGAAACAAAACGTAAGGTGATACACGATTATCAGAAACAATACCACTCTTATTATGTTCCGATTGAAAGAAGAGAGTCATTACAGGATAAAATCAACGAAATTATGAGCTATGGAATTCATTATAAGGATGCAACTCATGTAGCTTGTGCAATTTATGCCGGTTGTGAATATCTTCTTACTACAGACATTAAATTTATGAAACATTATAAAGGCACAGAAATTCAGATTGTCAATCCTGTTACCTTTATTCAACTTGTGGAAGGAGAGGAGTAGTTATGAGTACAAACACAGCTGAAATCATCAATCAAGGAATGGAATGTCTGCTTTCCGGAATGAATGTTGTAGATGTAGAACGCTTTATCTTTTTGTTAAAAGCAGAAGGTTTTGACTATACAAAATGGCAGAGAGAATATTTTGGAAAAATGACAAAAGAGGAAATGGATGCAGATATGGATAAATTCTTCGGTACTCATCCATACAATGGTGATAAAAACAAACTTCTGTGAGAAACTATGCAAATTTTTAATTTGATGAACTGAGGTAATTTTTATATGGGTGATATAAGCATTATAGCCAGAAGACTGGAAGGCGGAAAAAAAGTCCAGTATGGCTGGAGTGGAAACGGTGGTTATTATCAGATGGTCGGCAGCCGGCTTCTTGAATGGTATAATGACCCTGAAAAAGTAGAATATTTATTTCGTCTGGGACAAATGAGCCTGATAGGCAAGCCGGAAAGTGAGAAAGGCGGAGAACATTGGTTTTATACAAATAAGCCAACAAATACACCACATTGGACAGGTGATACTGAACAGGAAATTTTTAGCAGGATTGCTTTCATAGACTATGGATACTTTTATGACTCAGATAACACATGGTATTATGTTGTGCCGGGACCGTTCAGAATCAAAATACCATTGTTGTATATTCATCAGCATCTTAATGAAGGCGGATATGAATTTGATGAACTGAATCGTATTGACAGGATGTTAGCTGAATATATTCTTCGAGATTATTATAACTCCGATAAACAGATGCAGGCTGTTATCAGTAAAAAATATCCGCAGGGCATTGAAGAAATCAGGGAGGATGTCTTACAGGAAGAAGAGAACCCTTGCCATAAAATCTGGGATAATTTCAGAGAAATTTACAGCTATTTCGACGATTGGGCTGTTGTAAAAACAGATGAATCAGGAAAAAAGATAACAGGATTTCTGCTCCATAAAGACCAAGGCGAGGAAAGAACGGAAACGATTGACTGGTAAAAACGCTTACTAAATCCCCAAACTGTGCTGAACAAGCCGTTTCATCGTCAATCATCCACTTAGCAGGAAGATACGATATGCCAAAGCCCCAGAGAACTTTAAAAGCTCCCTGGGGCTTTTTTTGCGGGTATCGCTTTAGCAATTTAATGTAATAATAAACTTGACAAATCCCCTATTCTATGGTATAATGGTTGATACAGAAAGGAGCGTGAAGTTGATGAAACCTATCCCAATTGGTGTGGAGAATTTCAAGGATATTATTACATCCAACCACTATTATACTGACAAGACTTTGCTGATTCGTGATTTGCTTGACAGCGGTGCAAAGGTTAGCCTGTTTACTCGTCCGAGACGTTTCGGCAAAACATTGAACATGAGTATGCTCAGATACTTCTTTGAGAAAACAGAGGAAGACAACAGCTATCTGTTTGATGGATTAAAAATCAGCAATGCAGGTGAAAAGTATATGTCCTATTGTGGGCAGTATCCAGTCATTTCTATTTCGCTGAAAAGTATGGGGAAAGAAACTTTTCAGAAAAATATGAAAGAATTTAGGAAATTAGTCTCTGCTGAATTTAAAAGGCATAAAGGCATTTTGAAGTCTGATATTTTTTCTGATACCACATATGAATCTGACAAAGAAGATTTTAATAATATTTGCAATAAACGTGGCGAGGATGATATCTATGATTCGTCATTAAAATTTCTCTGCGACTTGCTTTATGCAGTCCATCAAAAGAAAGTCATCATTCTAATTGATGAATATGACGTTCCATTGCAGAATGCATGGCTGAATGGGTTTTATGACGAAATGGTGGATTTTATCCGTTCATTGTTTGATGTCGCTTTAAAGACTAACGATTCTCTTGAGTTTGGAGTGCTGACTGGCTGTCTACGTATCTCGAAAGAGAGCATTTTCACAGGAATGAATAATCTTGATGTAAATTCTATTTCAGATGTACAGTTTTCGGAATATTTCGGCTTTACAGATGAAGAAGTACAGCAGATGCTGAAAGCCTATGGTCTGGAACAGTACCACCATACAGCAAAACAATGGTATGATGGGTATCATTTTGGAGAAACAGAAATGTACTGTCCTTGGGATATTACCAAATATTGCCGTGATTTATCCCAAAATCCCAACGCACAGCCAAAAGCATACTGGATTAACACCAGTGGAAATGACATCGTGAGACAGTTTATTTCATCAGCAACAGCTACTATGAAAGATGAGATAGAGCAGCTGATGGAAGGAAAATCAGTTAGAAAAGCCGTTTACCAGGAACTGACCTACAGAGAACTAAACGAAAGTGTGGAAAATCTCTGGAGTATGCTCTATATGACGGGCTATCTGACACATTCTGCTGTTCTGGAAGATGATGAACTGGAGCTTGTCATTCCAAATCTGGAAATCAGAAAAATATTCAGTCAGCAGATTTATAAATGGTTCAGTGCTTATGTGGCACAGGAACGAGTGAATCTTACTGACTTCTGTATGACATTCCGGAATGGCGATGCAGAAAAAGCACAGGAGCTGTTCAATCAATATTTGAATACTGTCATCAGCATTCGTGATACCAATGTAGAAATCGCTAAAAAAGAAAATTTCTATCATGGCATTCTGCTCGGATTGTTCAGCCATATGGATGACTGGATTGTGAAATCAAATGTGGAATCTGGTGACGGTTACAGCGACATCCTGATTCGCATTCCTGCTGATGAAATCGGCATTGTCATTGAAGTAAAATATGGTGAAGATGAAAAAACAGAACAGGGATGCAAAGAAGCTCTAAAGCAGATTGAAGACAGAAACTATGTGCAGTATCTTCTTGACAAAGGCATGACCACAATTCTGAAATACGGTGTTGCCTGCTACAAGAAAAAAAGCAGAATTATAAAAGCTGAAAATTAAAATCTGTATGCTACTGTAAACAATACACCAGAGAACTTTAAAAGCTCTCTGGTGCTTTTTTATTATGCCGACACTTTAGTGATTTAATGCGATAAATGCGTTTCCCTGTTTCATCGTCACAAATTCCACTCAGTATATTTGTCGGTTATGGTAATGGCTATTTTCTGTTATTTATGGTATGATAGTACATCAGAAAGGAGGTGTGCTAAAAAATTACAGTCCTGAACGTAGTCAGTCATTATAACACAAAACGGCTTTTTTATTGGTGCGCCTGATATACAGATAACTAAATTCTTGCTGTTTATTTCTGGAAAGAAGTTAGCCCAAGTTGATGGTCTGTGAATTATTGGAAGGTTATAGGCAAGCTTTTTCTTAGTAAATGGACGGTAAGCAACAGTAATGACTGTATCTGTATGTGAAATTTCTATATTATTTACAAATTTTGGAACAAGACTGCTTGACCAGCTTATTTTAGTTGTGTCATTTGATGCAATACCGAGAATAAATTTTTCTCTTTCCTGTTTACAGCAATTCCACTATAGACAAGAAGAGAAAGATGTGGTATAATTAGGATAGAGGGAGGCGATAAAAATGATCGCATTAGAAATCAGAAAATTGATTATTAAGAATCGTGAAGATGGAGTTCCAGTAAGTGAAATCAGT
>JAZQIL010000143.1:0-4871 GCA_045541055.1 Oscillospiraceae bacterium | reverse complement strand
CGCTGCACTTGTCTATGAAAATTCTGTGTATCGGATGCCCGAAGTCTTCCAGAGCCTTGAGCTGTCGAGCTTCGTTCTGGTCGGTGCTGGACACTCGGACATAGCCGATGTATGTTTTTCGCTTTTCTTCTTCCATTTTTTTGGAATTCTCCTCTCAAAACCTGTTTTCTTTAAGTTTATCATATTTCATAATATATGTCAATACTGATTTACGACTTATTTGAAACAGGTATCAGAGGGGATTCAGAAGTCTGTCAAGGGTACGCTCGTTAGAAAACAACAGAAAGATTGCTTGGTGCAAGTTTGGTGCAAAAAAATTCATTTGGTGCAATTTTTTTTACTTTGCACCAGAAAAAATACTATATTTCGCTATTTTATTTTATTCTGGTGCACTTGGTGCAAGAATTTTAATGATATAGAAAATTATTTTTCAATTGTTGCTTTACGCTTCTAAAGAATAAAGTGACTAAAAATGAAAATAACTCCGAATACCAGAAAATTTTATGCACCAAATTAAAAATAATGGCTATATTTTGATATTTTTATAATATAAATTTACACCAAATCTTGCACCAAACTGTATTTTTTGCACCAAAAAAGAAAAAAGCCCTGCAATTCTGCAAGGCTTTTTACAAAGCGATTAGGAAACTGGAACACTGCCGGGTCTAAATTCGCTTAGTGTTTCCTGATTGATTGAAAATTTATAATATCGTGCACCCTTGTAAATTCTGATAATCTGTTTTTCTTCTCTTAGATGAAGATACTCCATCAATCTTGATTTAAATTCCTGAGAACTAAGTACTGTGTCTGATGCATTCTGCTTACACCAATCACGGAAGATGTCATGCACAATAGAACGTTTACAACAATGTTCAATGCTGGTGTCAGCATCTTCATAGCGAGTGCAGCAACTTTCAAAGAAATCAATCACAGGATTGTTATAACGTCTGATTTCAGCGACAACAGCGGCTGATTCTGCCGGAATAGTAAAACGATAGCCATTTGCAACAGTTTTTTTGAATTCTTTTAATGCAAGATAAACAATAGCATTTCTTTCTTTCATCATCTTGTCCAACAATTCAGAATCCTGTTTTTCTTTGGGAATGCTATTGTCACACTTAACACAAAGCATTCTGTTATATGCTGCCTGTGTTTCATTTCCACTCCATGTCGGCATAATATTTGATGAGAACAACATGAAACCATTAAAAACAGCATTGAACGGCTGATGACCTTTATATTCAATCGGCAGAGCATCTCCACCGGACATATTCATGAAATATCCATTGGTTCGGTTCTTGTCAAAAAGTGTATCGGCTGCACATACAAGCCGTTTTCCATAAATGTTGGAAGTCTGAAATCTGTCATCAAGATTTTTAAAATTGACTGCAGCGAAATTTTCATTTCCAAGCAGTTCACAGATTAAACGAAGAAACTGTGACTTTCCGCTGTCACTTGCACCAATCAGAAATAAAACTTTTTTATACTTATATCCACGAACATTTGAAATACATGCTCCAATATATTCAAGCAGGAGCTGTTTCTTTTCTTCATTCCCTTCCGTCAGGTCATTCAGGTACTTTTCAAATACTGGTGCATCATCTGCCAAAGTATAAGTTTTTCCGGGAATGTATTCAGCATTGATTTGTACTGTGGTTCTGATTTCAGAGGTATGTTGCAGGAATTTTTCTGTTTTCCAATTGAAAAGTCCGTTTCTGAAATTGATAAGTGCTTCATCGGAATTGACTTCTGATTCTGAGATGTAGTTTCCAGCAGTAGTAATGATTTCAGCAACTTCATGGACATCACGCATTCTCAGCAAATCAGCATTAAAGCCCTCAATGCAGTTTACAACCATGTTCTCAATGTCGCTGGTAGTTGTGAAGCTGTAAACACCTTTTGTTTCAGCTTATTGCGGACTTCTCGCTGGGCAGTTTCACCGACTTTTATAGCAGTGGTTTCAGCCGCAAGCCCCACATCAACAGCAGTCTGCGTAACATCATGGACGGTGAAATTTACCGCCTGTGCCGTCTTTTTTACAATATGCCCTTTGACGGTCTGCGGATTCTGACTGTTAATAAACCGTGTGACAGAGGGTTTATCGCCCTTGACACGGTATTTCAGGTTGACCGTCCTGTGAATGATGCCACGACCGCTGTGATGCTCTTTCTCTCCACGCACGATATATGCACGGGTGTGAAACCGACCACGGCTGTTCTGCTCACGACGGAAGTCTATCTGAAACTGTTTTGACCGCTCGCTTACCTTATCAAGCCGTGCCTGCGCTTTTTGGAGGTCGTTTTCTTTTCATGTTAAGCTCAATTTTTCCTCCTCTCTCTAAAATTTACCGTTGACATTTTAGCTAAAATATGATATAATTATATTAGCGAAAATAATTGGAGGTGTTTTTATGATCACTGCAACAGCAACCGATATACAGAATAATTTTGGTCATTATCTGCAAGCCGTCCAGCAGGGTGACGAGATCATCATTCTTAAAAACGGAAAGGAAGTCGCAAGACTTGTCTCCCGTGAATCAAGCGTTTCTTTTCTTACGGATTCGCTCACGGGCGTTCTGAAAAATGATTACGATGATAAAGCAATTCGTGCGGAAAGGATAGAAGCACATGAAAATTTTGGTTGATACCAATGTCATTCTTGATGTGCTTTGCAACCGTTCCGAATTTATCGAAGCCTCGTCAAAAATCTGGAAATACTGCGAAGTAAACAAGATCGAAGGGTA
Source organism: Oscillospiraceae bacterium (assembly GCA_045541055.1). GTDB lineage: Bacteria > Bacillota > Clostridia > Oscillospirales > Ruminococcaceae > UBA3855. The sequence goes on along the minus strand of JAZQIL010000143.1, from coordinate 2,128 downwards.
TATTTCCGCATTGAGTGTTCCGAATATCGTGTATATAATGCGAAAAGAACTCACACCGCAAAAAACAGAACAGCTCATTCAGCAGATCACAATGATATTCAAGGTGGTTGATCTTAGATTGACTGACCTGAAAGCAGCTGCTGAAATGTTCACTTTCGATTACGAAGATGCCTTGCAAATGTGTCAGGCAAATAGGATAGGTGCGGATTTTATCGTCACAAGGAATATCCGTGACTTCAAGGACAGCAAAGTGCCTGCCCTGAAACCATCGGAACTGCTTGAAAGAATTTGACCTCAAAAGCTGTCGGCTGTTGTCGGCAGCTTTTTATGTGCTTTCGAGTGGCTTAGTCGTTATCAGTCGGTAGATTTTTGTATCGGTCGGAAATTGATTCGTAAACGGCAGCAACACCTTGTCATAACGAATAAGCCCCTCACCCTGACCGCTGTTCGTGACATACTTCATCTGCTTCTTGGAAATGTGCAGCTTTTCGGTATCACTGTCCGGTATTCCATTCGGAAGTTCCAGAAACTGACACAGAAATTCTTCACGTTCTATGCCAAATTCCTCCATATCTGCATAGTCCTCTCCGCCACATACCAATGTACACAATCCAATTACAATCATATCTTCAAGCTTATGTCTGACATTTCCATAGCTTGTTCTCCGAGGGTCATGCATATTTTTTATCTGACCTTTTAATGCTTTGATACTCATATCTCTATTTTATCATTTTTCATTCATCCTGTAAATACCATTCCTTTAAAAATCCTGATTTTATATCATTTGTGAAAATTTAGCAATTTTATTTGCCGATATATAGCCAAAAAGTAAATGCTGTGGCTCTGATTCAGTCCCCACACCGCACTGTAAGCGTTGCCGATCTCAAATGTACTCTTATTGAATTTCAGCGACGGCGGAGCGATAAAGTCCTTTGTGTCCATTCCTGCATGGAGCATACTGTCCCAGTCAAATATGAACGGCTGATTTTTGTAGGGGTTGAGGGCATAATATAACGCTTCAAGCCGCTGTTTACCGTCAAGCATTTCGGCATCAACTCCGAAGGCTTTGAACCCCTTTATCACGTCATTTTTAATACCGAACAGCTTTGCCCTTGCCGCCTTGTATGAGGTGCTTTCGATACTGAATGTCAGGAATTTCCTTGCACTCTGCCCGTTGCTGCCTTTCAGCAGTTTATCCGTCAGCATTTTGCTGTATTCCTGCCGAATATCATTGAAGTCATCGTCCTGTTCGGGTATCTGCACCGTTTTTATCAGCTTTTCTTTCGTCCTGTTCTGGTTCTCAAAAGTCAGCTGAAACTTGATCGTATTATCGAAAAAATTGATGATGTCACAGTATTTTGAAAAAATATAGTTCTGCTCATCAAATTCTGATATGGAGTAGTTGGCATCGTAAAACTGAACTGTCAGGGAATAGAAATTCTCCGACACCTGACACACCCCGTCCCGATACATACACAGGAACGGGATAGTATTCTGCACAGTTGAGTTACCGCCGTTTTCACTCCGTATTTCCGCCATTCTTGCGGATAATATTTTCTTCTCCTCTTTTGTCAGTTCAGAGGCAGGCTTGCCCATGATAACAGCCGATTTACTGCGGTTATCATTAGCATAAACTTGTTTATGCAGGCATTTTCTCTTTCTAAAGCCCATTTATTACCTCCATAGCCGTCAATGCTTTTCGGCATTTCTCAGCTTTTTCTTGATTTTTGTATATTCAATCTGTCTTTCGACAGCATAAAAAATGTTGGTAGTTTTGTAATATCGCTTTTGCGATACAGTCCGCAAAGTATCGCAGGAGCGGCAACAATGCCCATAGCCATAATTGCCGTTGACATTCCCACATAATTTCTCGCCACAAAAAACACAGGCGCACCGAGGGCAAGACCTATCGCAAAACATACGACCTGACGTTTGGTAAGGAATTGTGCAAAAATAAATCAGTCATATAAAGGAGAGATGGTATAAGTCCAATTTGGGTGAAATTCATCCCCAACTAATCGCAAAGAATCAAATTCCGAATCCGAAACTTTAATTCCTTTTTCATATCGATTTTCGTCAAGCTGACATTGAATTTTAAGACCAGTTGAAGTGGTGGTAGCAGAGATGA
>JAZQIL010000142.1:0-6071 GCA_045541055.1 Oscillospiraceae bacterium | reverse complement strand
TAACAAGAAAAATGAACCGGAAACCGAAGAAAAGCCGAAAAAGACCAGACCGGACAACGCTCCGAAATGGGTTATCAGCTGGACACAGATTGATGAGGTGGAGTTCTGCAAGGCGTTTTTATCGAAACACAGCGTAAAATGTATCAACGGGCATTTCTATGACATTGACGGATTCGTAGATGATGAGAAAATTAGGGTGGAAATTGCACAAATGCTGATACCGTTCTATTCCTCGAAGCTGTCGCAAAAAGTTAAAAATCTGTTCGATGCACTCAAGTTATGCTGTCACAGCGAACCCCTGCCAATGCGGACGGACGAAATTCATCTGCTGAACGGCGTTCTGAAAACGGATGGCACATGGATTCCGCAGAAGCATTTCTGTATCAATCGTCTGAATATTGAGTATCATCCGGAAATCAGGAAAAATGCCTATTATCCCGAAAAATTCCTGACATTTCTGCTTGACTTGCTTGCTCCGGAAGATATTACAACTTTGCAGGAGTATCTCGGCTACTGCCTGATTCCGTCCAATAAGGGGCAGAAAGCCTTGTTTTTAGTCGGCAACGGGGGAGAGGGCAAGTCTAGAATCGGCTTTGTTATGCAGGAGATTTTCGGCTCGAATATGCTGACCGGAAATTTCCAGAGAATCGAAACGGATAAATTTTTCAGATACAATCTGCAAAATAAATTATTGATGATTGATGATGATATGCAGATGACTGCACTCCCAAGTACAGGCTATATCAAGAATCTGATTACTGCGGAAATTCCTGTTGATGTCGAAGCCAAAGGTCAACAGTCTGAACAGGCTCGGCTCTATGCAAGATTTCTCTGTTTCGGAAACGGCTCTCCAAAGGCACTCTATGACAAAACAGACGGATTCGCAAGACGGCTGATTATTCTCACAACGAAGCCAAAACCGCTGAACCGGATTGATGACCCGTTCATAGCAGAGAAGTTTCTGGCTGAAAAAGAGAAGATATTCTGCTGGATGTTTGATGGCTTACAACGGCTGATTCAAAACAATTTTCAATTCACGATTTCAGAGAAAACTCGGCTCAATATTGCTGAAGCACTGAGCGATAACTGCAATATTATCGACTTTCTGCATGACGGCTCTGTTATGATATTCGGAACAGAATACAGCGTATCATGTACGGAGTTATATAATGCCTATTTTCGTTGGTGCGGTGAAAATGCTCTGACCGCCCTGAAACGTGAAACTTTCGTGACTTGGCTGAAAAATAACGAAAAGAAATTCAATATCGCCTATAATACGCACGTTCCGAACGAATTTGGAAAGCCCGTCCGTGGTTTCAGGGGGATGAAAACAACATATAAAACAACCCTCGATTATGGCGTACAGGCGTACAAATAACGAAATATAGCCGAAATCAGGCGTACAAACTGACGTACTGACTGTGTACAGCGTACACGGAACGACTTGTGTTCACCTTAATGTACGCCCAGAAACAGCGTATTATAGCCATTGGTACGCCTGTACGCCGATTTCTTCACTCGACTTTATATAAAAAATTTAGAGATAGATAGGGGATAACAAAATGAAAAAAGACAGAAGAATCGCACTTTATAAGAAAATCTGGTGCAAAATCCGCTACTGGCAGAATATCAGCGATGTGACCGACAGCGAACTCGCCGCTTATATGCAGGTAGCCGAACGGACTTTGAAAGACTATGACCGGAATGCGAAAAATATCACTCTGGAAAAGATTGACAATTTTTTGTACATGAACGGCATGGAACTGACTGACCTGTTGGCTCTGTAATTTATTTTTCAGAAAGCTCTTTACAAATTCGCAAAACTGTGGTATAATGGAGTTGTAAAATTATCAGCTTCATTATACCGCCTGTCTAAATGAGGTGTTATAATGAAAGTACAGAAATTACCAAGCGGCAGCTACAGAGCCGTTGTTGCTGCCGGATATAATGAAAACGGCAAGAGAATTTACAAGTCCTTTACTGCCAAGACTGAATGGGAAGCTATCAAAATGGCAGAGGATTTCAAGCGTACTCGTGAGGAATTAACTGATAAGAATGTGACGGTTCATAAGGCGATGGAAATGTACATCGAAAGCCGTGTGAATGTCATTGAACTGACTACAATCAGAAGTTACCGTCAGATTGCAAAGCATTGTTTCAAGTGTATTCACGATACGAAACTTTCTGCTCTGCGGTCAATGGATATTCAGAGGGCGGTCAATCTGGAGAGTGCAAGGGTAAGTCCGAAATATGTCAAGAATGCCTACGGTTTCCTGAAATCGGTGCTGAAAATGTACGATGTCAATATCAATTTGAACAGCATCAAACTCCCTAAACTCACCAGAAAAGAAAAAGAACTGCCGTCATTTGAAACGGTGTTCAGCATTGTCAGAGGGACAGAAGTCGAACTGCCTGTACTGCTTGCTTCATGGCTTAGTCTGCGTATCGGTGAGGTTATCGGCTTGCAGTTTCAGGACGTAGATTCCGAACATAGAAAAATCCGTATCAGACGGACAATTATCATGACCGATGACGGCTATCAGGTGCGTGACGGCTGTAAGACCGAAAAAAGCACGAGAACCATTCAGCTTCCTGCCTACATTCTGGAACTGATTCAGAAACTTCCGCATGAAAGTGAAACAGACTTCATTGTGCCGATGACAAGAAAAGCTGTGTACAGCAGATTCAAACGGCTTATGGAGAAAAACGGAATTGACGTAACTTTTCATGACCTCCGTCATTTGAATGCGTCAGTCATGCTCATGCTCGGTGTTCCGGACAAGTATGCTATGGAGCGTGGCGGTTGGTCAACTGACCACATTCTGAAATCAGTCTATCAGCAGACGTTCAGTTCCAAACGGGAGAGAGTGGACGATACAATCGACAGCTATTTCACAGGTATTGTAGACAGGCTGAATGCCTGAAAAAACGTCCGGTAACAGGATTTTGTTGCACGGACTGTTGCACGAATTTTTCAAAATCGCTATATTACGTCTTTTCGGAGCGAAAATCAATAGGTTCAAATCCAGCTCCCGCAACCATATTAGTACCCCAATTTTGATACAATCAAAGTTGGGGTGCATTGTTTTTTCTAAATTTCGTAAAATAGACATTTTTCAGGCAACAGAAAAACGGTTGCTTTTGCATATACCGTAAAAAACTGCTGAAAAGGCGGGGGAGCTGGACACGAACCATGCCAAAAATGCCAATAAAAAAACGATAGCAAAGTAATCGTTTTTTTATTGGTACTTTTTTAATAGGGGGGTGCATTTATTCAGAAAAAGAGTAATAACAAAAAATTCCTGCGAAGAAAAAATTCTCCGCAGGATTATGATGGTTCAGAATTCAGTTTTCATACCGTTTCGGAAGAGAAAAGTCAGTCTTCCGTCTGTGCTGACAGTGACATTTTCAATCATCAGCCGCCACAGTTTTTCATCAAACGTTTGCAGAACGCTGTCAGTAGCTTCAAATTCGTGAATCATGCGGTCAAGCAATTCCTTTCTTGAAAGCCGTTCTGCTTTTTTTGCTTGCAGGCTGTGAATGCTCTTTTCTGTTTCGAGCATCTGTTCTTCGTACTGTGAATCTGATGAAAGCCTGCATAATGGAAGTCAGCTCCTCTGTTCTTGTTTGTATAAAATTTATAAAAAATAATGTTATTAAGATTAAAGCTTGACAAAATGGGTATAATTGTTGTATAATTAAAATCAGTATATTAAGGAAAGAGGTGTAACCATTGCTTTTGAGATATAATGTCAGTAATTTCAAGTCCATAGGAGAGAAAATAGAGTATAGTATGTTCCCTTTGAATAATGAGAATCCAAAATATTTATCGTTTATAAAAACTGTAGCTGGGACATGGGGGGTATTGAGAAGAGGAGCATTATTTGGACCCAATGCATCCGGAAAAACTGGGTTTATCGATTCTATCGCCTTTTCACAAAGATATATTTTAAAGGGTTCATCCAGCATTAAGTTTACCAGAGTGAACCAATTTAAAGGTTTTATTGATAAAGTCACCTCTTTTGACTATGTAATTTATGCTAACGGAGAAGTGTATCAGTATGGCTTTGCTCTTGATAAACTTTATGTACACGAAGAGTGGTTATATAAGTTGGATAAAAACGGAAGTATGAAACCGCTGTTTACTAGATTTACAGATTCCAAAAGCAATACAAATATTGAAATATTTTCTGCTTATTCTCGGCGCAACTCTAAAGTAAGAAATATAGCAGATCTTTTAACAGAAATGGTAAAAGAAAATCAATTATTCCTTACAAAACTTTATGATAACAAATCACATACAATAGACATAGATGCAATAATAAATTGGTTTGAAAGTTTACAGATAATATATCCATCTACAACACTGCATGCATTACCTTTACAAGTAAAAGAAGATGATTCTTTTGGTACTTTTCTTTCGAAGCATCTTAACAACATGGATACTGGAGTGCAGAATATCTCTGTAGCTACAGAAGAATATTCCCTCGAAAAGTTCAAAGACAAATTTAATTTGCCTGATGAATTTATTCAGGATATTGAAGAAAAACAAGCAGGAGTCATAAGCATAAACGGACAGTATTTTATATTTTCTGATAGAAAAAAAGGACAGCCAATTGTGTTTGTAAGGTTAAAATTTGAACATCAATTAAATGGAAAGGCTGTTTCTTTGAATTTGGAAGATGAGTCCGACGGTACACGGAGAATTATAAATTTGTTACCGATTCTTTTCGAGATAAATGATAATACAGCAAAAAAAATATATATTGTTGATGAATTAGACAGAAGTCTTCATACAAAGCTATCAAAAAAATTTATAAGTATGTTTGAAAAAATAACCACCAATGTAGCAGCACAATTAATTTTCACTGCTCACGATGTAAACTTGTTAGATTTAGATTTGTTTAGATCAGAAGAAATATGGTTTATCGAAAAAAAAGTCTCAGGAGAAACAAAATTCAAGCCCTTTTCAGATTTTGACATACACAATAACGAAAACATCCTGAAAGATTATCTGAATGGCAGATTTGGTGCTGTTCCAGTAATTAGAGGAGGAGAAAATGATGGAGATAATTAATCACACTACTTTTTCTCCTGCATTTCCTTACAGAGAACAAAGACCCACTTCAAGCAAATTGATTTTTATTGTTTGTGAAGGAGCAGCTACTGAGGATGATTATTTCAGAAAAGTTGTTTCTCAAGAATTTGATAATATTAAAACGAAAGTTCAGGTAATAAATATTTTTGCTGAAATACTCAAAAAACCCCTCAAAGGTAGAACCAGTGAAGAAAAAAGAATATTAAGTAGTTCCAGTCCTAAAAATCTTTTGGATGAAATGAAGAACTTTATTCTCAAAAAAGAAGAGATTTATGAATTCTCTAAGCATAATGATGATGAATTCTGGCTCATAATGGATGTTGATAAACACACTGATTCAGACCATATTCAAGATTGGAATCGTATTCTGAATCAGTGTGACGAGGAGGGGTATCACTATGCAATAAGCAATCCATTCTTTGAATTATGGTTGCTTTTACATCATGATGATGTAAATATCGAAGATTATGGATTTGCGGTTACAGAAACTCATACATACAAATCTACGGCTCATTTTCGTAAGAGACTAAGAGAGCTAAAAGTTCCTTTGAAAAGTCAGAAGCATATCAAGAATCCTAAAGATTACACAAAGGACAACATTCAAAAAGCTGTTGAACGTGCAAAATCTCTTGATAAAAATAATGAAAGGTATCCTACTAATCTTGGAAGTACCGTATATAGGCTAATGGAACTAATGCTCTCCTATGATAAGCATTCTTAAAGTTCTTATTTTGAAATATTTCAAGAATATCATTATGTTAAACTTTCACAAATTATTTTTTGCAGATTTGTACAGTGTTACAAATCTGCTTTTTTTGTAAAATTTCTACTTGATTTTTTTCTAAATTCAGCAGAATAGACATTTTTCAGGCAACAGAAAAACGGTTGCTTTTATATATGCCGTAAAAAACTGCTGGAAGGGTGGGGGAGCTGGACACGAACCATGCCAAAAATGCCAATAAAAAAACGATAG
>JAZQIL010000141.1:0-10280 GCA_045541055.1 Oscillospiraceae bacterium | reverse complement strand
CAGCATTTCCAGCTTGTGATTATGAATCATGCGGACTTCCTTGTTTTCATCGTAGACAGCACCGTTTGCCATTTGCAGAAGTTTGTTTGATAAAGATGCTGCATTAGCCGCATCAATATCGCCATCTTCAAGTGGGATAATGAGGTCATGCTTTAATTGGTCATACAGCCTGCGTTCTGCCGGATTCATCTGCACTTCATGATTGACAAAAATACACTCAGGCATTTGAAGGTAATCCAGTGCTTTCATGGAAATCGTCATATCTGAAATTCTGTCATAAATTTGCTGTTCAGCTCCCGGACGTGGAACATAAGAAAAAACAACACCTGTTGACGGATTCATAGAACCCGGCTTGAAATAGGACTCACGGAAACGACCGATAAACCGTCCAAGCCGTTCACCGCCGTCAAGGATTCCGATTTCCGCCCACAAGTCCATCAGACCATTGCTTGTTGGCGTGCCTGTCAACCCTACCCAGCGTTTCACGAACGGACGAACTTTCCGCAGCCATTTGAATCTTTGACTTTGGTAGTTTTTGAAAGATGACAGTTCATCAATGATAACGGCATCGAAGTCCCAGTGCAGACCGTTTTTCTCGTAATACTCCACGAGCCATTTGACATTCTCACGATTGACAATATAAATGATAGCATTTATATTGACAGCGGCTGTTCTCTGTTTGTCAGTACCCGTAATAACAGAAATGTCAATGTCTTTCAGATGATCCCACTTTTTCACTTCAGACGGCCAAGTTTCAGAGGCGACTCTAAGAGGGGCGATAACCAGCACTTTGGAGATTTTCATTTCATCAAACAGCAAATCATGAACTGCTGTCAGTGTTACTGCCGTCTTTCCTCAGCCCAAGCCCATGTCGAGGAACAGTGCAGAAATATAGTGTGTTTTGATATATTCGATACAATATTTCTGATAATCATGCGGCACAAACTTCAAAGGGCATCACCTCCGTCCTTATCATCAATTTCATAGAATCCTGCCAAATCCTCTGGGTCAACCGGTTCAAGTGTATCACCGAAATCATCCATATCCTTGTGTTCCGCAGGGAGAGCAGATATCTCTAAATCCGGAATCTTTGCACCGATACCCTCCGGAAACGGTGTGCTGGGTGTCCATGACAGAATTGCATTTCAGTTCGTCGGGATGCGCTGAAACATCAGGAGAAACCGGACGGAGAGGAGAGCAGATATAGGCAAGCGGATGCTCTGTACGGTCCTGATTTGAGATTTTTTCTTTCATGGTAAAAACTTCCTTTCTGAAAATAAAAGATAAATAAGAGATAATGAGGGTGGGCATAAAAACAGCCGGCTACATACAGGAGGACAGAACATACAGCAGTATTCTTCACTTCCGGACACAGCTACTGCGTAGAATAACCGTTCCATTGAAGTCTTTTAAAGTCTTTGCTGTATGAACATCTGCTTGCCGTATGCATCCGGCAGTGAAATGTTGTTTTACAGTTCAAGGGGGGAGACAAGGCTTGTCCAGTTCGTTTCCTTGACTGTATCTCTATTGTACCAGATTTTTCTTCAAAAGAATTATACTGCAGTATAAAATTTGACTGAGAATTTTATACTTTAGTATAATTCTTTTCTGAAAAAATGTGGTATAATATAAAATTAGGCTCTTTTATAAATTGATTTTTGCTTTCTAACACGATTAGAAACGAAAAACAAAACCGTTCTCGCCTGAGAACGGTTACAGAGAATCAATCATTGCACTAAACATTCTTATGAGCATTTCTTGTTCTGCCGGAGTTTTTTTATTCAGCTTTAAAAGCAATTCTTTCTTTTCTGCGGAAATAGGTGAAAACTGCTCTAATTTTTGTGGCTGAAGACAATCAAGAGATACTTTCAGTACCTCAGCAATATCAAAAAGTGTACTGGATTTTGCTGCTTTCTGTCCGGATTCAATATGAGAAAGCGATGCAGCAGTAATTCCAGTCTGTATCGCCAATTGAGTTGCTGTCATCCCCTGCTTCTCTCTTTGTTCTATAATTCTTGCTCCTACTTCACATAATTCCTGATTAAATTTCATTATGTATTTTCCTGCTTTCTGTTTTAGATTTTTGCACTTTTGCACTTATGCACATTTACATGACCATATTCTACTGTTCTTTTTTTATTATAGCATATTTTTGTTAATTTTTATGTAAATTTCACTCGAAATGTTATAAAAATTATATACTTTAACAATAGAAGCAGGTGATACAGAAGCAGTTTAGCTGTTTTGGATATGTAGAATTCTTATATTTCTGATATTTCATTTTTGCAAGAACGCAAGAGCGCAAAAGCAAGAGCGCAATCTGTCAAAATCAGAAATGCGCTTAATTAAGCCCAAAAGATGCCAAGAGCGCAAGGGCGCAATGAGGGTACGGCAGAGGTAACAGCAGGTGTCACAGCAGAAGCATGGCAGAAAAAAAATCTTGCTTTATGCCCGAAAATGTGTTATAATGGTAATTGACATAATTAATAAATGATGCTTGTTCTTGGTAGCACGAAAAAAGCAGTTGCCTACGCTGTCAAGCATATCACAGTCACAAAGTTGAACACAAAATTGAAAGACTGGTTGAAAAATGGTTGATTTTGTGGTATAATGGAAAATGAACGCTACCATACCGTTTTAACAATAATAAGAAAGGACTATATTATGAGATATCATGACCTTACAAGCAAAGCCCCGTTTGAGGATTTACCAATTCCACTGCCTGAAAAACTGGAATCTGATGCTGACTATACACAGCTTTTTCAATATATGGTTTCAGAATTTCACCTTGCCATCAATGCTTATGAAAAGCAGTATGGCTATGGGGACAGACAGCGGCTTCTTGTGTACATACTTCAAACTTTGAAAGACCTGATTCCACAGGCAGAACCTGATTATATTAAAAATTATCCTGCCTCTTTGGAGGATATAAAAGGATTTGTGGCACAAGTCATTCTCACATCTGTCGATTTCACAGGACAGCACCCAGATGAAGAATAAGAAACTCTGCAGCATTGAAAAAATGCTAAACTTGTGATATAATAAAGAACATAGTATTGTGCAAACTGGAGGTGAACATAGTGGCACGAGTACAATCAGAATATGATGTAGAGGTACGATTTATTGAACGTTTATGTAATATCGGCTTTAACTATGTGGAAATGAATAATTATGATGATGTTGTTACTAATTTTCGCAGACAGCTTATTGTATTTAATGCTGAAAAACTGATTGATGCAAAAGGTGAAGTCTCTTTATCTGATACGGAATTTTCTCGCATCATGATTCATTTGGATAATAGGAGTGTATATGAATCCGCAAAGGCTTTGCGTGATAAATTCGTTCTTCCCCTTGACAATGGGAAAAATGTTTATATTGACTTCTTTTCTCATGACATAGATAGAAATATTTACCAGGTAACGCATCAAATAACAATGGATAAATCACATAAAAATGATGTAGTATACAAAAACAGATATGATGTTACCATTCTTATCAATGGTCTTCCTCTGGTGCAAATTGAATTGAAACGCCCAGGGGTAGAAATTAACGAAGCTATTAATCAAATCAATCGCTATCGCAAATTTTCATTTAAAGGCTTATTTCGTTATATTCAGCTTTTTGTTGTATCAAATTCTGTTCAAACAAAATACTTCTGCAATGAAAATGAAATGGAAAATGGGCTATATAATCCTATTTTGAAAAGTCTTGTGTTTTTCTGGACAGATGAGCAGAACAAACATATCAATACCCTTGATGCTTTTACTGCTGAGTTTTTCAGAAAATCCGCAATTACTGAGATGATTGACAAATTCATGGTTATAAAAGTTACTGAACCACTTCTTATGGTCATGCGTCCTTACCAAATCTATGCGGTAAAGGCAGCAAGAAAACGAATTCTTGAGTCAAATCAAAATGGGTATGTGTTCGCCTGCACTGGTTCTGGTAAAACACTTACCTCTTTTAAACTTGCACAGCTCCTGCGTGATGAGCCACATATTGATAAAGTGATTTTTCTGATTGACAGAAAAGATCTTGATGACCAAACTGTAGATGAATACAATTCTTTTGAAAAAGACTGTGTAGACACTACGGACAGTGCGCACGTTCTTGTGAAGCAGTTAAAAGAATCAGATAGAAAACTTCTTGTAACAACAATTCAAAAAATGGCAAAAGCAGTAAATTCTGCCCGCTATAGAATGCTGATAGATTCTTTCCGTGAGAAGAAGGTTATCTTTATTATTGATGAGTGTCATCGCTCTCAATTTGGAAAAATGCATGGAGATATTGAACGGCATTTTCAGAAAGCGAACTATATTGGATTTACAGGTACTCCAATTTTTGAACAAAACAAAGGCACAGCCAAACGCACAACTGCTGATCTGTTTTCAGCCGGAACACTTGACCCGTGTCTGCACCGTTACATGATAAAAGATGCTATAGCTGATGGAAATGTTCTCCGGTTTTCTGTTGAATACCAAAGAACCATATTTGCACGAAATATAGCCTTAAATGGTATTGACCCTGAACAGCTTGATGACCCTGAATATTGTAAAAGACACAATATAGATATAGATGACTTATATCATGATGAGGAACGCATCAAAAAAATAGCATGGCATATCTTTGAACATCATGAGAGTCATGTACACCCTCAAGGTCAGGATATCTATACAGCACTGTTTGCAGTGGATTCTATAGAAACACTTGGTATGTATTATGATGCATTTGAAAAACTGAATAAAGAACGAGAAGTTCCATATAAAATTGCAGCAATCTTCAGCTATGATGCCAACGAAGATATGGATGGTAAGGGAGATAAACATTCCGCTGAGTTACTCGCTCAATGCATGGAAGATTATAATAACATATATGGTACGACCTACAGCCTTGATACTTTTGATGCATACCGGAAAGATATTGCCAAGCGAATGAAACAGAAGAATCTTCCGCAAATAGATATTCTTATTGTGGTGAACATGATGCTTACTGGCTTTGACTCCAAGCCAACCAATACATTATACCTTGATAAGAATTTAATTTGGCATACACTGGTACAGGCATATAGCCGTACCAATCGGGTAGGTAAGGTTACAAAACAATTCGGACAGATTGTCACTTACCGAAATATCAAGCAATGGCAGGACGATGCTCTTCGCCTTTTTTCAGGTGATGGTGACCCGAATGAGTACCTGCTTGAGAATTATGAATATTATGTGCAAAAATGGATAAATCAAAATCCGGTACTCCGGAAAATTACCCCTACAGTTGATGATGCCGGACAGCTTCAGAATGAAGATGAAATCCGTATGTTTATCATTGCATTCAGGACAATGGTAGGTACGCTTGCTACACTAAAAACTTTCAGCAAGTTTGAATGGGCAGATTTAGCTGTTGTCATGGACGAGGAAGAATATGAAAGCTACAAGAGCTGGTATTTGTATTACAAAGACCAAACCAAAGAACCGAAGCCAAAGGTTCCTGTCCCTGTTGATATAGACTTTGACATTGAACTTGTCAGAACTGACCGTATCAATGTTGTATATATTCTCAACCTGCTAAAAAATGTTCATAGAGAAACTAAAACTCCTGAAGACCGTGAAAAGGATCTTGACCTCATTCTGCGTGAAATTGAACGCTCAGACAATGAGGCAATGAGAGCTAAAAAGGAGATTATGATAGAATTTGTCAGAACACGGTTTTATAATCTGCCAGATGATGCAGATATACAGGCAGCATTTGAAGAATTTGAGAAAGACAGTGAAAAAGCGGACATGGAGGAATTTGCATATGAAAAGAAAATTGATTTTTCTGTTGTCAGCAGCCTAATGTCTGAATACAGATTTAATGGCAGTTTATCAGATGATGATATTCGTAAAAGACTGATGTCCTATCATCTTGGTTTACTCAAAACAACAAAGCTTACCACAGAATTAAAGAAATTTATAATAGATACACATGAAAAATATAAAGCAGAAGGAGATTAATCATGGCGATTGATTCAAATAAGGCACAACAGCAGGCTTCTGAACTGTCTACACAGTTGTGGGCAATTGCAAATGACCTCAGAGGCGGCATGGATGCAAATGAATTCAGGAACTATATCCTTGGTACAATCTTTTATCGCTATCTTTCTGAACGTACAGAAATGTATATGCAGGAAATTTTGCAGGAAGATGAACTTTCCTATGAACAGGCTTTTGCAGATGCAGAATACAGACCTGTTGTGGAGCAGTGGAGCATTGAACATCTCGGCTATATTATCAAACCGGAAAACCTTTTCAGGGAACTGAACCGAAAAATTATCAAGCCGAAAAATGATGGCGACAAATTTTCTGTAGAAGACTACGAGCGTGCAGTTTCACAGCTTGCCGGCTCTACACTTGGTCATCAGTCAGAGGCTGCTTTTGCCGGATTGTTTGACGATATGCGTTTACAGGATACAAGGCTTGGAGATACTGTTTCAGAGAGAACTGATAAAATTGGAAAGGTTATCGCAAAAATCGGTGCGATTGACATGGATTTGCAGGAACAGCAGTTTGATGTTCTTGGAACTGCATATATGATTTTAATTGGATTGTTTCAAAGTGGGGCAGGAAAGAAAGGCGGCGAATTCTTCACCCCTGTAGGACCGTCTACACTTTGTGCTACACTTGCAACTGTTGGACTTGATGAGGCAAAAGCTGTCGGTGACTGTACCTGCGGTTCAGCTTCCATGCTTCTTGATATCCGCAAACACCTGACAACCGGGCGAGTAGGACATTTTTATGGTCAGGAGAACAATCCAACTACATACAACCTTGCCCGAATGAATATGCTTATGCATGGCATTGACTATCAAAATTTTGACCTCTATAAGGGTGATACACTGACAAAAGATATGTATGGTGAAAAATTAAAATTAACTGTACAGGTATGCAATCCGCCATACAGTCTGAAATATGATGCTAATCCTCGCTTGCTGGATGACCCCAGATATAGCGGTGTTGGCAAACTTGCTCCGAAATCTCATGCTGACCTTGCTTTTGTACAGCATATGGTTTATCATATGGATGAGAATGATGGTCGTGTAGCTGTCCTGCTTCCTCATGGTGTTCTGTTTCGTGGCGGTGCTGAAGAAGATATCCGCAAATATCTGATTGATACGCTGAATCGTCTTGATGCTGTTATTGGCTTGCCTGCAAACCTGTTTCATGGTACAGCCATTCCTGTAGTCATTTTAGTACTGAAAAGCAAGCGCAACGGCAACAGCGACAACATTCTTTTTATTGATGCAAGCAAAGAATTCAATTCCGGCAAGAATCAAAATGAGATGACAGATGCGCATATTCAGAAAATTGTGGATGTGTATATTGCACGCCAGAATGTGGACAAATTCGCTCATGTAGCTACTATTGACGAAATTAAAGCAAACGGCTATAATCTGAATATTCCCCGTTATGTTGATACATTTGAGGAAGAAACAGAAATCGACCTTGCAAAGGTCAGAACGGAGCTGACTGAAATTCAGGCAAGAAAACAGACTGCACTCTCCAAAATCAGTGAGACATTAAAATTGCTGGGGGTGGAGTAATGGCTGTACCAAATTTGAGATTTAAACGTGAGGACGGTTCGGAATATCCAGAATGGACAGCAGCAGCCATCGAAGATATTACAGAAAAGCAGTCGCTCCCTGTTAAGGTAAATCCTAAAGAAGAATATCAAGAAATTGGCATCCGTTCCCACGGAAAAGGTCTGTTTTATAAAGAACCGGTGCTTGGTAAAAAACTGGGAAATAAGCGTGTGTTTGAAATTGTACCCAATTGTTTGATTGTAAATATTGTTTTTGCTTGGGAACGTGCTGTTGCAAGAACAACAGAAAATGAAATTGGTATGATAGCTTCTCACCGCTTTCCAATGTATAAACCTAAAGAGGACATACTTGACCTTGATTATATGGTTCGCTATTTAATCACTGACCGTGGGAAACTTCTGCTTGAACTTGCCTCTCCTGGTGGTGCCGGAAGGAACCGCACTCTCGGACAGAAAGAATTTGCTAAAAGCCGTCTGCCACTACCCTGCATTGAAGAACAGCGGAAAATAGCTGCGTTTCTTGTAGAGTTAGACAATATGATTTCAGTTTGTCAAGATGAGGTGGAAAACCTTGAACAGCAAAAGAAAGCTATCATGCAGAAAATATTCTCACAGGAGATAAGGTTTAAGCGCAAGGACGGGACGGAGTTTCCAGAATGGGAAGAAAAACAGTTAGTAGAACTACTTGATTATGAACAGCCAACAAAATATATCGTACAATCCACAAAATATGATAACCACTATAAAACCCCTGTTTTAACAGCAGGACAGAGCTTTATCTTGGGATATACAGATGAAATCAACGGAATATATATTGCTGATTCTAACAAACCTGTAATTATCTTTGATGATTTTACCACTTCATTTCATTGGGTAAATTTCCAATTCAAAGTCAAATCATCCGCTATGAAAATTCTGACACCAAATAGCAAGGATATCTGCTTTTATTATATTTTTACCGCTATGCAAACAATTAGCTACATTCCCAAAGAACACTCAAGGCAGTGGATTTCGAGATATTCACATTTTATCATACCATATCCTTGTCTTGAAGAACAACAAAAAATCGCCGATTTTCTTTCTGAATACGATACCGCCATTCAGGCGGCAAGAGAAGAACTGGAAAAATGGCAGGAGCTGAAAAAGGGACTGCTGCAACAGATGTTTGTGTGAGGTCGCTACAATGACAAGTAATCAGCATTATATTCCACAATTTTATCAGAAGTATTGGGAATGTGAAAAGTCAGGTTATCTATGGGAATTTGATAAGCGACACAGAAAAAATGCTGACAAGGGCATTCGTATTCAAGCTATCCGAACTCGGAATAGTCAAAAATACTTATATGAAGCTGACAAGGACAACCCCAATAATACTATTGAGAATTGGTATGGAAAATTTGAAAATTTATATGCTAACCGCTACAAGAAATTGATAAACAATGAGGTATATTTGTGCAGAATATCTGATAATGATAAACTTATGCTGTGTAGATTGTTTGCTAACTTTTCTGCTAGAAATCCGATAAATCTTTACAATAGCAGAAGAAATAACGCTTTTGCTTCTCTTTTCACTTTAGGAGAAATAAATCCAATAATTGACAGACGATATATTCAGAATATTATTGCATTTGCCGAAGGCGAAATGATGGAAGTATTTGACGATGAAAGTAAAAAGAGTAGTTCTGAAATGTTTGGTGAATTTGCAAAAGAATTATATTCTTGCAATATTCAGATTCTTGTTTCAAATAAACCCAATATAGTATTTTGTGATAATATTATTGAACAGGTAGCTTATCCTGACGAATACTATTTTCCTCTATGTCCAACTATGCTTGCTATTTTTTCAAGAGAACATCGTTTATCAGATAAAATTGTTCGTAGAATAGCATCAGAAGAATATATGAAATTTATACAACTTTATCTTAAAAGCAAGAATGTTGAACGAATATATGCCAATAATCGATTCGTTTTAGAGAATATGACTTAATTTAAAATGTTCCTTGCCAATATGGTAGAGAATATTGATACAAGAAAGGAGAGCATACCATGACAAAAATCTTTATGATTCTCGGCGGAGTTTTCTCCTTCTGCGGTGGATATTTTGGATGGAGTTTCTTCGTCAACAATTACAAATTCAAGGGCTTTCAGAAGCTGTTTGGCGAACAGGGAGCAAGAAACTTTTATATGATACTTGGTGTGTTTATCATCATTGTAGGTTTGATGTGCTGATTTGATGCAAATAGCATAAAGAGGTCGCCATGTCATTATATGAATTTACAGGAGAACAGTACAATGAACATTTCTTTACAACCTTTACGCCCTTCTGACCATGAACAGTTCATAAAAGACAATCAGGAAGCATTCAACTATGGTGCTTTGGAGGAGTTTGGTCTTAGAAATGAACGCTTTGAGGAAACAAATGAGGACGGAAACCAGATTATTTCCAGAGAAACCATAGTAGCTTCTATTGAGAACGGCACTGCTTATCGAATTTTGCTTGACGGCATTATTGTCGGCGGTGCAGTAATAAAAATTGACGGCACACACGGAGAACTGAAGCTGTTATTTATCAGTCCGGAACATCACAGCAAAGGAATCGGCTATATTGCATGGTGTGAAATTGAAAAAATGCATCCGGAAGTAAAAGTGTGGGAAACATTCACACCTTACTTTGAAAAACGGAATATTCATTTCTATGTCAACCGCTG
>JAZQIL010000140.1:0-8549 GCA_045541055.1 Oscillospiraceae bacterium | reverse complement strand
AGATATTTGCCACGTGTTTATCGCTTTAATTTAGTGTTATCTAAATTGTTATCAAAATTAAAAGGAGAGTACGATTCATTAATCAACAATACTGAAGATACTGTAAAAGTATGCTTGAAATGTAATGAGTTTTTATCTGAGTTATATACACTACCTAAAATGTCCGAAATACCGTCAACAGAATCTGATCATTACTATTATAACATTATCTTAAAAAAATGGAAGGCTATACGAGAAGATGTGCAGAAGTATGCAAGCATCAAATTGCCAGAGTAAAAAAGGAGGAAAAATATGTTTGAAGCAAATGGAACAAAGATGGAAATTTTAATGCAGATGATACAAGAATTTGAAATAACAACAAAAGAAGCAAAAATGATATTTGAATATATTGAAAGTTGTCCTGATATCCTTGATAGAGAAGAAATTTTTACATCCGAATCAACAATAACTAATCCAAAGGACACTTCGATGAATTTATTACTTTCAGACTCCGGATATTATTTAAATATAAAAAGAATCACAATTGTTCTGCTAGCCACATTTCTTGATTATTACTTAACAAATGGAGTGATGGGAGCCGGATTAGCTTTGTTTGGGGTACAATTACAAGCAATCATGAAATTAAAAGAAGAAAAGCTTTGTATTGTAAAGGAAATGCTTCTTGATCCTAAAAAACTTTATAATGCACTTGATTTATCTTATTATGGGCTTGAATGTGTTAATAATGATATAGAATGTCACTTTAACAGTAATGGAGTATGCACATTACCCAAAAAAGAAGTTGATGCTACATTAATTGACTTATCTGATAAAGGGATTGCTAAAAAAACTGACAACAAATATAAAATAAATGTTCTTTAAAACGAGAAATGTATACTAAAAGTAATTTATATATTTAAAGCATTTCTCGTCAGGCGGTAAATTTCCAGCCTTGACTGTGCCTTCGGAGAATTGTTTGTCTGGTGAATGGTTTTGCTGTTGTCAGTTGAGTAATAGTTGTTGACAACTGCCGCAGGCTGTGTTTCGTCACGGAGCAGGGCAGCACTATTATTTAATGTATAATTCAAATCGCTGTCCAGTGTGAGAGTCATTGCATCAGCAACACCCTTGACGGCTTTCTCGACAACTTTTTGATTCTGTCTGATACCTTTTGCCAGACCTTCCATGAAGTCGGGCATCCATTCCTCGAAACTTGCAAGAGGTCCTTTGTCCGGCACGGAAAAGTGCAGATATTCGCTGATGGCATTCGCCACATCAGCGGCAGCATTTACGACATCCCAGTACATCCAGTTGATACCGTTGACGAGATTTTCCATCAAATCTTTTCCCCACCACCATAAGGAATTGACTTTGTCCATGATTCTGTTCTGCACTTCGTTCATTGCATCATGAACCTTGTTATTCGCTGACCAGTAAAGATAATCAATACCGTTCGCCAGATTCTGCATGAAATCGTGACCCCAGCTCCACGAAGAATTGACTTTCTCGACGACTCTGTCCTGTACTGCATTCATCGCATCATGAACTGTATCGTGAACAGCCCAGACTCTGTCCCAGACACCATTTTTCATGCTGTCCCAAATTTCAAGAACAGAATTTTTAATAGAATAATTGATATTGATAATAGTGCTTTTAGAATCATTCCACGATGATGAAATGCTATTTTTAATCGTATTCAAAATTTCAGAAATCGTCCTGCTGAAACTGTCCCATGTATTTTTGTTTTCGTTTTTGATAGAATTATAAGTTGCTGTAATGAAAGACTGCACCGCTTTCAGAACTTCTGTAACATTGGACTGTATGGATTTTAGCGTTTTTGATGTAATATTAGAAATGTCGCTCATGCTGGAATTGAAATCAGAAAAAATTATTTTCAGCGTTTTGTCTGTCAGATTTTGCAAAGTATTCAGCACAGAGTTCAAATCTTTCTGAATCGATAACAGATTCTTAGAAATTGTATCCGTGACAGAGTTCCAAGTGCTGTTTGTCAAAGAATTTATAGTCACCCATACGGAATTTACACTGTTTTGAACAGCATTTAAACTCTGCGAAATTGCTGAAAAAATGCCGTTCCAAACCGTTAAAGTCTGCGAAGAAATATTATTCTGAGACAGTGTGATAATGTTGCTGACAGCCTCCCAGACCGTCGATACACAAGCCTGCACTCCTGAAATGGAAGAACTGATAATATCAGAAATGCCAGTCCAGCTTTCAGCAACAATGTTCCTGATATTTTCAAGAGCCGTTCTGACAGTCGCACCTGCCTGATTCCATACATCGGTAATCGTTGTGAAGATAATTTCCATGAAGTTTTTGACACTCTCGCTGATAACTTCCCATGCCTGTGCCAAAGTTTCACGGATTTTTTCCATAATGGAAGTCGCAAACTGGACAAGTGTTTTTTCCACAATGCCCTGACTGCTTGTGATGCCGTCAGCCAAGCCCTGCATGAAATCCGGCATCCAAGATTCAAAGTCTGTCAGAGGTCCTTTGTCCGGCACGGAAAAATGCAGAAATTCTCGGATAGTATCAGCTACACCAGTCACCGCATCAGCCACGTTTCCGATACAGTTTCTGATGCCGTTCACGATATTATCAATAATATCCGCACCCCACTGCCAAGCCTCACCAGCGAGATTTTTAACGAAATCCACAGCGATATTGAAACCGTTCACAATGGTGTCTTTAATGCCCGTGATAGTGCCTGAAATCGCCGTTTTGATGCTTTCCCAGATGTTTGTGACTGTCGTTTTGATAACGTTCATCACATTTTCAACCGTAGTCTTGATATTGTTCCAGATTGTCGATACTACGGTAAAAATCACATTTAACACGTTAGAAATTGCCGTGCTGATGCTGTTCCAGATATTTGAAACAACCGTAAAGACAGCATTTAAAATCTGCGAAATAAAGCCAGAAATGGTATTCCATACAGATGAAATTACGCTATAAATCGCCATCAACACATTTGTAATGGTATCTACATAGCTATTCCAAGCCGTCACAATGAAATTCCAGATAGTATTCAAAATATCCGAAATGAAGCCGGAAACGGCATTCCAGACCGTCATAATCACATTATGAATCGTATCAAGGACAGCCGAAACGGCATCAGCAATACCGTTCCAGACAGTTTCAAATGTGTTTTTGATACCTTCCAGAATTGGCGTAATAAAGCCAACAATCGCATTCCAGACGGCAGAAATTTTCTCTGCAATCCAGTCCATAGCCCTTGCTGTGAGAATCTGAATAGCCTGAAAAATGGTATCAAAAAGATAGGCAAATGCATCCAGCAGTGGCTTGATAGTCTCATAAATAGAAGTGAATACATTGACAATTGTAGTATAAATCGTATTGATGATGGTATAAATTGTCGTATAAATCGCATTGAAGATAGTCGTAAAGAAATCAAGCACTGCTGTGAAAATGTTGGTGATGAAGTCCCTGATAGCTGTAAAAATGGAAACTGCTGTATCATGAATAGCCGTGACAATTGTCGTGAAAGTCGTGGAAATTGCTGTCCAGATAGCTGTAAAGGTGTCATGCAGAATGGTCATTCCGGTCTGGAAATTCTCCTGAAAACTGCTCCACAGATTTCTGAAAAACTCAACAATCGCATTCCAGCCTGTTTCCCACGCTTCAAAAAAGCTATAAAGTGTGTTTTGGATTTCTTCCCACAAGCCAATCCAGAAATTCCGAAATCCCTCGCTGGTATTCCAAAAGTACACAAATGCCACCACAAGTGCTGTAATTTCCGCAATTACGAGGAATATCGGATTTGTGAGGAATGTCAGATTCATGGCTGACATTGCCGTTTTCACCATATTGATGGCATTTACCACTTTCGGGATAATCGTCAGGATTGTTCCGACCGTGCTGATAACTTTGCCGATGACAAGCAGTGCAGGTCCTACCGCCGCCACAATCAAGCCGATTTTTACGATAGTTTCCTTCATTTCAGGCGACAAAGAATTTAATTTGTCCGCAAAAGCCTGAATTTTAGACACAATCGCACGGATTGTCGGCATCAGAATATCGCTGAATGAAATAGCTAATTCTTCAAGCTGAGATTTCAGGATTGTGAGCTGACCTTGCAGGTTGTCCTGCATAGTTTCCGCCATGTTCTGGGCAGTTCCTTCACAGCCGTAGATGGCTTCTGTCAGGTCGTTGTAGTCATTTTCAGAAGCGTTGATAATCGCAAGCATACCGGAGAGATTCTGCTTGCCGAAAATAATCGCTGCATTTTTAAGCTGTTCAGCTTGTGTCAAGCCCTCTTCCGACTGCCCCAATTCAGCGATAATGTCGTCATAATCTCTTGCATTGCCTTCCGCATCAACGAGGTCAACATTGACAGCACCAAGATTTTCACGAAGAATGTTCATGATTTCTCCGAGGGACTTCATGTTTCCAAATTCATCGACAAATACAGACTGTCCAGTGCCGACTGTTTCAATCGTGCCTTTCTGTGCCTTTGTGAGAGAATTCTGTGCATCAGTCAGATTATTTTCCGCCTTTTGCAGATTGATAAGAGCTGTCTGCACTTCGGGAGAATTTTCACCAGTTTGCGACATGACAAGGTTTAATTTATTTTGTGCCTGTTCAAGATTGATGGTCGCTGTCTGAGCCTGTGAGGAATCTGCACCGTATTTTGCAATGGCATCATTCAGCTTAATTTGGGCTTTTTCCACGTTTGCTGTAGCAGTCTGCACCTGTGTGGAATCGGTGCTGTATTTTTCAAGAGCCTTGTTGTAGGCAATCTGTGCTTTCTCCAAATCAAGTGTCTTACTTTCCACTTTTGCCTGTGCCTTGTCAATTTCGGCTTGGTCGATAACATTGACGGTTTCGGTCGTGATGAGTCCGAGAGCCTCCATTGCCGCCGCCTGCTGTTTTGTGGGTTTGACAAGATTGACGAGAGCATTTTTCAGCGAGTTACCAGCAGAAGACCCTTTGATTCCGGCATTTGCCATCAATCCGAGTGCAATTGCCAAATCTTCCGCAGATGCACCCATAGAACCGGCAACAGGTGCACAATACTTGAAAGATTCGCCTAACAGCGACATATTGAACAGTCCACTATAGCGGAAATCAGACGCTTGAAAAAGCGAATTGAAGAAATCCGCAAAACTTCCGAAATTTGCAAAGCTTCTGATGGCTGGACATTTGACGGCGGACATATTGAACTGAATACAGAAGCCGGAAGAATTCAAGCCTACTTTGATGAAATCCCAGATAATGACACACGCATGACTTTAAAGCGTGACGGCTGGCACTGGTCAAAAAATGCTGGCGCATGGCAAAAGATGCTGAATGAATGGAACATCCGCAGAGCAAAGGCACTTGATATTTTCAAGCCTGCTGAAGAAGCAGAACAGCCGGAAGCAACACCGGCAGAAGCTCCACAAGACTGTTTTCACGTTCCTGAACGCTTTCTTCACTGGCTTGCTTTTCAGCATCTTCAAGGCTGACAGGACTTTCAGAACTGTTAATCATTTCAGTCATTTTATCAGAAATTTTCTTGTCTCTGGCAATCAGGCAGGCAGGACGGCAAAGCTCATGCCGTTCGGTGTTCCAGAGAAAATCCAGCAGTAATAATTCCTTTTTGCCTTCATAAAGCCGTGTGCCACGTCCTACCATCTGGCAATACAAACTTCTGACTTTTGTCGGTCTGAGGACAACAACACAATCCACAGACGGACAGTCCCAGCCTTCTGTCAAAAGCATTGAATTACACAAAGCATTGTATTTTCCGTTTTCAAAATCCGCTAAAATTTCAGCACGGTTTTCAGAATTGCCATTGACTTCCGCACAGCGAAAGCCTTGCTGGTTCAGCATCTCACAAAATTTCTGAGAAGTTTTGATTAAAGGCAGAAAAATAACTGCTTTCCGGTTCATACAGCGTTTTTTCATTTCAACAGCAATCTGTTCTAAATAAGGTTCTAAAGCGGTATCAATATCAGAATTTTTGAAATCTCCAGCTTGTACACCTACTTTGGAAAAATCAATTTTCAAGGGAATCGTTTCTGCTTTTATGGGGCAGAGATAGCCTTCCCGAATTGCTTCCGGAAGCGTATATTCATAAGCAAGCGTTTCAAAAAATTCGCCTAAATTCTTCATATCTCCTCTGTCAGGTGTTGCCGTCACGCCTAATATATGCGCTTCCGGAAAGTGCTGTAATACTCTCTGATAACTGTCTGAAATCACATGATGTGCTTCATCAATGATAATTGTATCAAAATAATTCTGAGAAAACTTTTCAAGCCGTTTCGGGTGCATCAGGCTTTGCACGCTTCCGACAACGATTCTGTGCGGAAGTCCTAAGCAGGAATTTTCTGCTTTTTCGACAGCACAGCTTAAATGACAAACTTTTTGAATTTTGTCAGAAGCTTGTTCCAGAAGTTCGCCACGGTGTGCCAGAATCAGAACTCTTTCCGACAGTTTGACTTGATTTTCAGCGATTTTTGCAAATACGATAGTTTTTCCGCATCCAGTCGGCAGAACAAGGAGCGTGCGCTGTACACGCTCCCATTCGTCCAAGACCGCTTGGAATGCTTCCTGCTGGTACGGCCTTAACTGCATAAATTATCATCTCCCATTCTGAAACGGATTCGGAATTTGTGGTAAATTTTTGCTGTAAACCGGATAAAAATTCTTGATAGAATTTGTCTTGTGTTTCTGACCGTCAGTTCCGGTGTACTCACGGACGGTGATTTTGCAAATGCCGGTTCTGTTTGGTACTGCGCCCCAGTTCATTTTGACTTTTTCGCCCTGTTCTGCAATCAGTCCGACAGAAGCGTAAAGATTGGCAATTTTCCATTTCAGATTCTCATGCAGAATGAAATTTTCTTTCAGTTCGACTGTATCCGCACCGGAAATAATTTCAAATGTCACCATTGCTTTCGGAGCAGCACACATTTTTTCGCTTCCGTCAAACCAGCCTTTTTCCACAAGCTTGACTTTAAACCAGTAGTCGCCTTCCGGCAGAAGTGTGAACGCTTCACCGCTTCCGCCTTCGATTTCATCGTCCCAGCCGAGTGCGCCGACAGGCTGATTCTGTGCCGGCTGATAACCGCCCTGATAGTTGCTCTGATAATTGTTCATGATAAAAACTCCTTTTTTAAAAATTTATTTTAGAATGGTACATAGTCTTTGCATTCTGCCTGAATGGCCTGAAAGACGTTTGCCCAATCATTGACAAGATAGTCAAAATAATCCGCCGGATAGTTTTGCATCTTCATATTTTTCGGGAAATATTTGAAAATTTCAGAAGAAACAAATTCTATATGAGAAGGCAGAACGGCATTTTGTCTCATCAAATCAGAGAGATGCGGAGGAATGCCGGAAAAATCTTCTGTACCAAGTTCCTGATATTCTTCAAGTGAAATATTCTGTTCTTTGTCGAGTTCTTGCTGAAGCATGTCGGCTCTTTTCTTCTCGGCTTCCAGTTTGGCTTCAAGGCTGCCGATTCTAGAAAAGTTCTTCTGCTCTATGGTGGATTCCAACTCATTTGCTACAGTCTGAATGCGTTCTGCAAGGCATTTAGCGTTCATCATGTATCTGCGACAGAATTCATGCTTATCTGTCTTGCTGTCATTGTAGAATTCCTCAATCACAGAATACAGCATTTCTGACGGATAAATCCCCGTCAGAGTTTCAAATTCACTGATTAACATTGAAATTTTCTCCTTTCTTTGATGCCTCGAACTGTTCCATTAGTTCCGGATGTGCCTTTGCATATGCAAGGAGCATATTCAAAATCTGTTTAGCGTTCTGGTCGCTGATTTTTCCTTTCAATTCGTGTACAGTAACATTCAGTTCTTTGTTTTCATTCATGGTAAAATTCCTCGCTTTCTTTTTTGCGTTTCTGTTCCCATTCCTCAAAGCCTTCGAGAATGTCAGGGTCTTCCTGACACCATTTTTTAATTTGCCGGAGCATCATATTGCCGACAAAACTGCTGATTTCTCCGGGCTGGTCAATGACGGTGATTTTCTGTTCTTTGGATAACGGCACAATAATTCCTCCTTTCAGTTTTTCGGTGTGTTCTGCTGTAGTTTTCAGTTCCATGACGTTTTCACCTCCTTTCAAGCACAGCGGATTTTTGATGCACGCTGGTATACTTATGCAGTGTCCCGGGTATGATGATTGCTGACCCTCGGAGGAAGCAGTTCCCAGAATGAAGAAAAAGCTGGAGAAATGTGGTTATCCCTACATAGTTCAGGCAACAGTGTATGAAAAGAGCAGCCATCTGCTGTGCGGGGATCTGATGAGCTCCCCCCCGAGTATCTCAGATCCATGCGAAGGATACTGGGGGCGGAATATGCAGATCAGAATGCCTGCAACAAGGCAAGAAAGGATAGCATGAAGGAAGTGCTGAGATTTCTTGATGATTGGGAATGAGGAGATAAAATGGTAAAATTAAAAAAAATGTCAGACAGCGAAGTGGAGGTAATATCAAAGCAGATAGCAGATGCCTTCTATGAAGTCGGATCGTAGCCATGTCGTTCTGTGAGCCAAGGAGTTGGAGAGATATTTTGTCTTCCTAAGACCGCTT
>JAZQIL010000139.1:0-6196 GCA_045541055.1 Oscillospiraceae bacterium | reverse complement strand
ACCTTTTTTCGATATTCTTTGATTTCTCTGGCTGCTTCCTCTGTGATTTTGTATTGTATTTTCATTTTGCTCTCGCCTCCTGCTTCTATTATATCATTTTTTCAGCAATTTGTCTATAGTAATTTAGAGGAATAGTATCAGATTACGCATAGTGATATATTTTTGTTCGTCAGAATCCATGTGAAGCACTTCATAACGCAGATTCTGCCTTGCGGAATCGGTAGCAAAAAGCTGTAATTCAAGATTTAATTTTCTCTTGAAATAGTCTTTGATATCGCTGATAACTTTCTGTTTTGCAGTTGCAGTAAAACAGGAAACCGGAATCTGACAGCCGTTTCCTTTTTTCTCCTGCAATTCCCTGATGAAATCACCGATATACAGATAATCTACTCTGAAATCCTGTCCCCATGCAGAAAAACAATGTGCTTCATCAATGACAAATCTGTCAATATTTCGGGATAAAAGCAATCTTTCAATTGTTTTGGAACGCAGAGACTCCGGAGAAATATATAAAATAGATGCGATTCCGTTTGCGACACGTTCAAGAGCCTCTACACGTTCAACCGGACTTAACAAGCCGTTGACAGTAACAGCTTCGGCGACATTATTTTTTTCAAGATTGTCAATCTGGTCTTTCATGAGCGACTGCAAAGGCGAAATGACAACTGTCAAAGCTCTGGAAAGTTCTCCTGCCATGAGTGCAGGAATCTGGAAAGTCAGGGATTTTCCGCCTCCTGTCGGAAAAACAGCCAACAGTGACTTATTTTGAATAGCAGCATTGACAGCATTTTCCTGTAAAGGTTCATCGTGATATTTTCTGAAATCCTTATAACCGAAAATTTCTTTCAGATATTTTTTAGGATTGAGTTTTTCACGGCAGTAAGGGCAGTTTCTGCAGGGAGTGTTTCTTAATTGTCTCATGATTGGTTCAGTTTTTGGATAGTTGATATGTACCCAGTGCGGAATGACGGAATATCTGTCACTTGCGGTAATCAGTGCCAGACAATAGGCTAATTCTACAGGATTTTCCTGAATCAGTGTTTCAATATCCACATTCTGACAAATCTGATTTTCAAAAAAATTCCGGATTTCTTCTGCAAGATTGATTTCAGGGTGAATATCCAGATACTTCCAGAAATTTTCAAATTCATCTTTTTCCGACAGCAGACAGGCATAAATATTCTTTAAATTTTCATCAAGACTTTGAAAAGCATTGACTTCATCATAGAAAAGCTGTTTTGCTTTTTTGGCATCGTTCAGCGGATTATTGAGTTCTTCCGTTTGGAGTTTATCATCTTTCAGAAGTTTATGATACGGTCGATTCGGAAACAGCAGAGGGGACAGTGTCAGCGTATCAATTACAAGACTGCCTTCCGGATGATGAATATAGTTCCAGTCATGTTTCAGAATATTATGTCCGCATATAAATTCATACCCTTGTATAAAAGCATCAAATTCATATGTGGTTT
The DNA here is from genome assembly GCA_045541055.1 of Oscillospiraceae bacterium. Classification (GTDB taxonomy): domain Bacteria; phylum Bacillota; class Clostridia; order Oscillospirales; family Ruminococcaceae; genus UBA3855. The sequence goes on along the minus strand of JAZQIL010000139.1, from coordinate 4,727 downwards.
TTGTATGCAGTATATTGTCAGAATCTGTCACTGCACCATAATCCAATACTGTATTTGTTTTCGGGTCAACTTCGGTGTCAATAAAAATAATGCTTTTGTTCATAATAATTTAAACGCCCTTTCAGATTAAAGAATCTCAAAATAATAACCGCCTTGTAAAGGAATTTCTTCTGACCAGATATTTTCTATTTCTGCCCATGTGTGGCTGGTAAGCATATCCATCAAAGTTTCTATCTCCTGCACTGTTCCTTCTGCCTCCATTTCAACAGAACCATCATCTAAATTTCTTACCCATCCGGCAATACCCAAATTTCTGGCACTATAATACGCTTTATAACGAAATCCTACTCCTTGCACATATCCCTTGAAAATAAAATGTTTACGGATTTTTTTCATAAGGCAATCCCCCTTCTTTTGTCATTAAAATAAGATAAACCATGCCAGCCATATTGCTGACAGGCTCTTACTGCAAATTTATGTTTTGATTTACTTTCTTCTATTATATCACTTTTTTCTCTCTTTGGCAATAATGACATTGGACTTTGAAGTGTAAATGGTCTTCCAGTACAAAAACTTTGTTAGACGGTAAACATTAACTTTTAAATCCAAAAACGAAAGAGAAAAATAAGATTAAAAAATCCCCTGCGGCACTGTTCCACAGGATGTCCTCAGAAGTAATGTGGCTGGACACAAAGGAACAGCATTCAGAGATGATACAGTGTCTCTGAATCCTGTGCCGAATCTGCTGCCTGACATCCTGATGATGCTTACTTCCACAAATTCGGCTGTGTCTCTCTTAATCTCATAATATAAAAATTTATTTCTGTCACTTACCTGATGTCATGTTCTTCACTTAACAATGCATCTTATCAAGCCAGATGCACAAGATGCTTTATCCTATTGTTTTAAAATAGATAGAAAAATAAAATCCTTCCAACGATACTATAAAAAATATCATTGAAAGGATTGATTTCATGTATTATAAAGAGTATACTGTATCCTTCTGTGGAAAACAGTTCCAGGCTAAACCTAACGGAAGAGATGCTGCATCTATTACCAATAAACTGAAAACAACAAGTTTGACTTATGATTTTCTTGCTGACCGTGTGGGAAATCATGGCTGTGCTTTTGCACCAGCTGTATTCAGTGCTGCAAGAAAATCAGAAAATTTTATCAAACAGCAATTATTTGCTGTCGATATGGATGATGGTACAAGTTATTATACTATAAAAGAAAGAGCAGATAAATATCATCTGCCTGTTCTTTTCGCATACAAAAGCTTTTCATGGACGGAACAGCATGAAAAATTCCGTGTTGTATTTGCAATGAATAATCCAATTACTGATATATTCAAAGCACAGGTCATTATCAAAATGTTAATGTGCATTTTTCATGAGTGTGATACCCATTGTTCGGATACTGCACGTTTATTTTATGGAAGCACAAAGGGATTATTATATCTGGCAGAAGAAACAGAAGAAATCAGTTTTCATGATTTAGTAATTGCCCTCAACAGCTTTTTCTATGACACCTATGATGAAAATCATTATACCGCTAAGATTCGTAAATTTTATAATTCAATCGGACTGGAAACAAAAAAGAAAGTTCCGGTATGTACTGTTAATCACCAAAATAATTCAGCACTCAGAAGAAGAACCACTAAAGTAGATTTTGAGGTATTAAAGGAACGCTGTCAGTTATTCCATGATTTTGCTGATGGCAGCGAATATTACTATTATCCTACATTATTCCATATTGCTACAAATATGGTTAATATGGATAAGGGGAAAGACGAATTTATGAAGATTATTAAGCATCCTAATAATGCACATTGTACTTCTTACCATGAACGAAGCTGGAAACCAATTTTAAATACTCCTGATTCCGCAAAGTTCACGCTTGAAAAATATCCAATTTTAGGCTACATATAGTTCAAAATTAAACATTTTTGAAACTTAACTTTTTTCACCCAATGGGTGAAGAAAATTCTAAGTCAAAATTAACTGATTTTTTGCTATAATTAGACAAATATCGGCCATAATGGCAGATTGAGTTTTGCGGATTCAGGATACTGTCATAGATATGAATTATCAGCCTATGTCCTGTAAAGGATGTCCTCATGAAGAAATCTGTCCGCACTATAAAAATATGATTCTGACCGTTGATGCTGGAAAATGTGGCATCCGTCCTCTTGTAAAGAAACAATATGTTACGATTTCAGAAGCCGAACAAAGTCTGGAAGAAAATTTCAGACTAGCCGTAGAAAGCGATGAACCTGGTATTAAACTCATCATTGCCCAGACAGGTTTAGGAAAGACAAATACTTATCTGCATTATCTTAAACAGACAGAACAAAAATTTATCATTGCTGCTCCTACTCATAAATTGATTCGTGAACTGTATCAAAAAGCCATTGCAATTGGAGTTACAGATATTCTGTGTATGCCAGAAATTCCAGAATTATCTTCAAATTTAAAAAATGAACTTATGCATTTGTATCATATTGGTGCTGGTAAAATCAGCCTGAATCATCTCAGAGAGGTTTATCTGCATATGAAACCTGATGATGAAGATTATCATAAACTTCGTGATTATTTCACTGTTCTTGATAAAGCAAAAAATTTTGACGGGCATATCCTGATGACACATGAACGCTTTCTTTACCTGTCTCAAAAGTCTGTTCTGCTGGAAAATCGTAAAGTGATAATTGATGAAGACATCCTCACCACAGCATTTTCGACTGTCACTGTAAATAATAGTGATATTAAAAAAGCTCTTTCTATAGACTACTTCGGCAGCAAAGAAAAACAGCGTATGCTTGAAATACTGTCCGGTGATAAATTTCAGAAATACCCTGACAAAGCAGAAATTTTTCTGATGGAAAATGAACTTCCTGACCAGTTTGATGAAATTGAAACAAATATTTTTGATTTGTTGAATGCCAAAGTGCTTGTCAATGACGGTATATTGACAACTTTCATCAAAGTAAAGCCTTTCCCTGCTAATAATGTGATTATTATGTCAGCTACTGCAAACCCTGATATTTACAAATGGCTGATGTATGTACCGGTTCACGTTTATCACTGTAAACAAGCCAAATATATAGGCAGACTGATACAGTATACTAACAGCTCCTACAGCAGAAAAAAGCTGACTACAGATGATAACCATGAACAGCTGATAAGTGACATAAAGCATATCATCGGTAATAATACTGCAATTACATTCAAATGCTGTGAAGAATCCTTTCATACAAAATATCATTATGGTGCTATTGAAGGATTAAATATATTGGAAGGAAAAGATATTGCTGTTATTGGACTGCCCAATATGGATAAAACCGTCTACAAGCTTTATGGCATGTTAGTTGGTGCTGACCCATACCAGGAGACATGGAAATATAAAAAAATTCAATATCATGAGTATGAATTTTATCTGAATACTTTTTCCGATTATCGCCTCAGGACAATACAGCTCTGGATGATTGAATCCCATTTAGAACAGGCTGTCGGTCGTGCAAGATTATTAAGACATGACTGTACTGTAACAGTATTTGCAAGATTTCCGGTTGACCAGGCTGAAATTGAATAATGCTGTACTGAAAACTCCTGTATTGGTGATTGTGGAATTGATAATTTGGCTGTAATGCATTATATTTATATTTATGTCAAAGTATACTGGCATGTGTTTTAAATTTCTTCTGATTGAATTTAATATTTTATCATAAAAATTTGTGGTGACTACTTACTAGAATTTCTTGTGTGAAAAGTGAAATATTCTGCGGTGATTTTTGCCATTTTCTGTATTAATATATAACACAGCAAACCGCATTTTTCACCATCACTAACACAGATTCCAGTATGTAGTTACCATGAAACAGAAAAGCTGATTCAAAAAATTATGGATAAGATAAAATTAGATTAGCCATTTGATTTCTTGGAAAGTGGTGTAGTATAGCACAATTTCTTTAAAATTACAATAGTGAAATCAAAAAAATTCCGAAATGACATCAGCCATCCCAGAATTAACTTTTTCAATTAACGCATTATCTTATCTGTAGAATTCCATAAATTGCTGAAATCAAATTTATCCTGTTTTATGCCAGAATGTACTGATTTTTATTTTGAATGTTTCTGAATATAGTCTACCAAATCAGAAGCTTTTATCTTATACCTGTTTCCAATCATTACAGCTGGTAATTCATTGGAATGTATCAATTTCAGAACAGTGCTGTAACTGATACACAGTAATCTTGCTGTCTCCGATACAGAAAGAAATGCTTTCTGTTCATGAAAGCTCACGAAATCAAACATAATTGTCACCCCTTTCATTTATAATTATGTTAGTATTTTTCAAACTGATTCGTACTATTTCATATCCTATCAAGCAAAGAAACAGGACGCATCCCACGGATACGCCCTGAAATTTTACTGTCTCATTCTCTTATTGATATACTCATCTACAGACGATGACGGAACTTTATAGCGATTGCCTTCCCTGAAACCTTTGAGTTCATTCTCATGAAGCAGTTTGTAAAATGTACTCCTGCCGATTTTGAGAATTTCCATGACTTCTTCACGGGTTAAGATGATTTCCTTCATAATAATACCTCCTTAAATTATACCGATTTACAGCGATTATTTTAATACTATGTTGTGATAATGTTAAAATAAAGCTGTTGACTGTAAAGGATATATTGATGCTTCTCTGCTTTTATCTGATTTGAT
>JAZQIL010000138.1:0-5507 GCA_045541055.1 Oscillospiraceae bacterium | reverse complement strand
TGGAAGGAGAATCCACATGACAGCAAAAGAATTTATGGAAGGAATCAAGGAACAGGACAGTCGGGTTCGCATGATGCGTGAAGAACTACATACCGTTCGTGAACGGCTGGACATATCCGGTGTCAATTATGAAAATACAGGTGCAGTAGCTGCTACCAAAAAAACAGACAGCATGGCAGAACTGATTGCTGAAATGATTGATTACGAAAGTGAGCTTAAAGGGGAAGAATGCCGACTTGCAACAATGAGACTGAAAGCAGTGTCTTGTATCAATAAACTTACTGACAGCAGAGAACGTGATGTGCTTCGTCGCTGGTATCTGATGTTTCAAAATGAAGAAGAAATCAAAACTTCAGTAGGATACAGCAGAAGTGCTATTTACAGCCATCGTCGCAATGGTCTGGAGCATCTTGAAAAGTTTGGACTGGATTGGACAGATTTGGACTGAAAAACACTTGACATTCTTGAAAAAATGTGCTATCATAGATAATAGAAAATTAGATACACAACCAGCCTTTGCGGAGTTTCCGTGAAGGCTTTCTTTATGTCCAAAAGGAGAAAACATTATGCTTGCAAAAGACGTTATGAGAAACGGTATTGATATTGATTATCGCATTATGGAAAGCATGGAACAGTACAAGATATGGGCAGAACTGTACCATTTCAATTCTGGTTCTCCTGCCATTACCCGTATGCTGGAAGACATCGTGGAGAACAAGGAAACAGAAATCAGCGAACTTATCCGCATGAAGGATAACCTTGAAAATATCGTTATGGCGATTAATAATCACGACCAGAGGGAAATTCTCCGTCTGCGTTACTTTGACAATCTTTCATGGGCTGATGTCGCTGAACAGCTTGATACTGATGATATCGACTGGGTAAAGGAACAGCACCGCAAGGCTCTGAAGAAGATTCATGTGGAATGTACCTGCTGTTGTGGCTGTGATGAGGACGACCTCTATGCCGATGAAAAGTAAGAAACCGTGCCGGCATCCCGGCTGTCCCAACCTGACTGACGGACTCTACTGCGAACAGCACAAACCCCTGTATCCTGACCGACCGTCAGCATTCAGGCGAGGCTACGGAAGCAAATGGCAGAGAATCAGCAAAGCATATCTTCGCAAGCATCCGCTGTGCGTAAAATGTTTAGCTAAAGGCAGATACGTTCAGGCTACTGTGGTTGACCACAGAGTTCCGCATCGTGGCAATTATGAACTGATGTGGAACGAATCAAACTGGCAGGCACTCTGCAAGTCATGCCATGACCGCAAGACAGGCAATGAGGACAGCACTCCGGAATATCGCTACTGATGGGGGTTTCTTTGAATATGACCGCCGGGGGATTGATTTTCTCTGAAATCAAACCTTGGAAAGACCGGGGTCCAAAGGTTTACAGAAAAAACGCACTTTCAGAGAGGGTATAGCCTTATAAAATAACGTATTATCGCTATTTTTATATAAATTCGCAGAATAGCACTTTTTTCTGACTTCTGGTCAGAATTTTTTATGCTCATTTTTTCAAAAATAGTTTGATTATTTTTGATTATTTTCAATCAGGAAGGAGGTATTCACATGGCTAAGGACGGCACTAACCGTGGAGGTGCAAGACCGGGTGCAGGCAGAAAGCCGAAGGCACTCAAAGAAAAGCTGGATGCCGGAAATCCCGGCAGGCGTCCGCTGAAAAGAATTGATATTCCTGAAAGCCTTGAAGGCGTGGATATGCCTCCGCCTGGGGAATATCTGTCTGCAATGCAGCGTGACGGAACTCCGCTCGGAGCAGATGAAATTTACAATAAGGTTTATGCATGGCTTACCAGACTCGGCTGTGAGAAACTCGTCAATCCGCAGGCAGTAGAACAATATGCCATGTGTGTGGCACGATGGGTGCAGTGCGAAGAAGCAATTTCCCGTCTTGGGTTATTGGGCCGGCACGCAACTACCAAAGAACCGTGTCAGTCGCCTTTTGTACTCATGAGCCATAATTACATGAAACAATCCAATCTTCTGTGGGCTTCCATTCAGCAGATTGTCAAGGAAAACTGTTCTGTGGAAATCGACAGCAGAAATCCGGAAAATGACATGATGGAGCAATTGCTCAGAAGCAGACGGAATTAGGAGGAAATTTTATGAAATCAAATACAGATTCTGTCTTTTGGAGAGAACTCAAAGACAGCAGACCACATCTCACCAAGCAACAATACAGCACAATCAAGGGGCAGGCAAAAAAAGGAAATGTCATGGATGCCCGAAAAGGTCTGCAAAAAATTCTGCACAGAAAAAATGGGAGATAAAATGTACACTTTAAGAGAAATGATTCAGAAATTCAGATATTACAGAAAATTGAATCTGCTGACCGTTCAGCAGTTCAAGGCACTCCGGAAACAAGCCTTTTCAGGCGACATCAGCGGAGCAGAAAAACAGTTTCAGAAAATGATAGGAAGGGTGAAGCTGTATGACTAAGACAACGACTGATTTTGAACTTGTGGACATCAATAAATTGATTCCTTATGTAAACAATGCCCGAACTCACAGCAAAGAGCAGATTCAGAAACTCCGTTCTTCCCTGCGTGAGTTTGGTTTTGTCAATCCTGTGATTATCGACAAGGAATACAATGTCATAGCTGGACACGGCAGAATCGCCGCTGCCAAGGAAGAAGGCATTCAGCAAGTTCCTTGTGTATATGTAGATTATCTCACAGAAGCACAGAAGAAAGCGTATATCCTCGCCGATAACCGAATGGCACTCGATGCCGGCTGGGATGATGAGCTGTTAGCAGTTGAAATGGAAGAACTGCAAAGTCTCGGCTTTGATTTAGGTCTGACGGGCTTTGATGAAAAAGAACTTGCAGACCTGTTCGCTGATGATGAAGAAGCACAGCAGGACGATTTTGATGTCGATGCGGAACTCGAAAAGCCGTGTTTCTCCAAAACCGGAGATGTATGGCATATCGGCAGACATACCGTTATCTGCGGAGATTCCACTCTGCCCGAAACTTATACGGCTCTGCTCGGTGATACCAAAGTGAACCTTATCTGCACAGACCCGCCGTATCTAGTTAATTTGACCAGTACATCGGGAAAAATTAAGAATGATGACCTTGATGATGAGCAGGGGTATAAATTCCTGAAATCCGCATTTGAACGATTCCATGAAGCAATGGCAAAGGATGCCAGCATTTATGTATTTTATGCGACATCGAAAGCCCGTGTATTTCATGATGCCTATGAGGATGCAGGCTTTAAGGTCGGTGCAGGTCTGGTCTGGAAGAAAGACAGACTCGTGCTGACAAGAACCGACTGGAAATACATTCATGAGCCGATTATCTGGGGCTGGCGAAAAGACGGAAAACACATCTGGTATGGCGACCAGAAGCAGAAAACCGTCTTTGAATTTGACCGCATCAAAAATTCCAAAGAGGACGGGTGCGGACACCCAAGCTCAAAGCCTGTGCCATTGATTGCCTACCTGATTCAGCAGTGTACGCAGTCCAATGGGCTGGTGCTTGACGGATTTTTAGGTTCAGCATCAACCCTGATTGCCTGTGAACAGCTCGACCGCATCTGTTACGGCATTGAGTTAGAGCCAAAATTTGTGGATGTTGCTGTGGAGCGTTTCAGAAAATACATCTCTGAAAATGGCAAGACTGCTGATATTTTCGTTATTCGTGACGGACAACAAATTTCTTATGATGATTTAAGAGGTAATGAAAATGGATAATATCAATCACCCAAGCTACTACGCTGACGGAAAGATAGAAGTAATTGAATTTATTGAAGATAAAAATTTCGATTATTGTCTAGGAAATGCTATAAAATACATTTCACGTGCCGGAAAGAAAAGCAGGGAAACCGAAATTCAGGATTTGCAGAAAGCAGTCTGGTACATTAACCGCAGGATTCAGGAATTAAGCGAACAGCAGAAGTCAGTTCATGCTGAACTGCCTGAAACAGATACAGAAAAAGCTGGAGGACTGCCATGAAAAAACTAACACTGGGCAGCCTGTTCTCCGGTTCAGGCGGATTTGAACTTGCCGGAATGCTGGCAGGAATTACGCCTGTCTGGAATTCTGAAATTGAACCGTATCCGATTCTTGTCACACATAACCGTCTGCCTGGTGTACAGCACTTTGGCGACATCTCCACTTTGAGAGGGGGTGACCTTGGGGCTGTCGATATTATCACATTCGGCAGCCCTTGTTAGGGTCAGGATATGTCAATCGCAGGAAAGCGGAATGGTCTGGACGGCTCACGTTCAGGGCTTTTTCATGAAGCAGTCAGAATCATCAGAGAAATGAGGCGTGCGACAAATGGTCAGTATCCAAGATTTATCGTGTGGGAAAATGTTGAGGGTGCATATTCCTCCAACAACGGAGAGGACTTCCGGACAGTCCTCGAAAAAATCTGCCAAATCAAAAAATCAGATATATTTATTCCTCGACCTCCGGACAAATGGACAAAATCAGGCGAAATATTGGGAGAAAATTTCTCTGTCGCATGGCGAATGCTGGACGCACAATATTTCGGAGTCCCTCAAAGAAGAAAACGCATCTATCTTGTCGCAGATTTTGATGGACAACGTGCCGGAAGCATATTATTTGAGTCCGAAGGCTTGTCTGGGTATTCTGCGGAGAGCCTCAGAGCGTGGCAAGGAACTGCCTGCCGTGCTGAAAAAAGCACTCGAACAGCAGGCGGGAATATCTGCCTGTGTGACCAAGGCGGAGAACGGATAGATGTTCTGAACGATAAAACGGCTGCACTCCGTGCGGAAGCACATCATCCGCCATGTGTATTGGAGTCAGCCGGATTCTGTACAGAACATTCAGCAAAATCCAGAAGTATCGGCTATGAGGAAGAAAAATCTCCTACGCTCCGAGCCGGTGTCATTCCTGCAACTATCGCACTGGAATCACACCCAGCGGACAGCCGAATTAAAATTTCTGATGATGAAATTTGTCAGACTTTAACATCAAGGTGCGGTACAGGCGGAGGAAATGTCCCTCTTTTGATGGAAACTCCGAAAGTTTACGGAATCTGTGCAAAACAGAGCAATTCCATGCTTTCAGACAATCCGCACAGCGGTTTTTATGAAGCAGAAACTTCACGGACGCTGGATACTTCCAATCAGTCACCCTGCAAAAATCAGGGCGGTATGATTGTGATTGAAGGTAACGGTTCAAGACCGTCACATCAAGGAAACGGCTACAAAGAGAGCGAAATCATGTACACACTCAATACCGTGGAAGTCCCTGCCGTGGCAATGGCTGGAAATCACTATTCTACGAGTAAAAATTCTCATCATACCGTTGCTTCTCACGAAAAAGCGAATACACTCGTAGCCTCCGACTGGAAAGACCCGCCGATTGTGAATGACGCTCCAAACAATGAGCCGACTTACATTGTCCGCAGACTGACACCAACAGAATGTGCCAGATTGCAGGGACTTCCCGACTGGTGGTGTAAAAATCTGGACAATCAAAACCCGACTGATGAGAAGTCGGATCGTA
>JAZQIL010000137.1:0-7074 GCA_045541055.1 Oscillospiraceae bacterium | reverse complement strand
ATATCTACGAAAGTGGTCGGAAGAAAGGGGCAGAAGAAGCTGTATCTGCCGCATCAGATTCAGAAAATTCATCAGACAATTCCGTTTCAAATCAGGAAAGTAGTTGTGTGAATGATAATACTGATAATAACCACACTTTGGATTTGCGTGTATTGGAAAAGAACATACGGACAGTAAAGGGCATCGGTGCGAAAAGAACCGAAGAAGTCATGGCTATTATTGAACAGTGGCTGGGTGTGTGATATAAGTAACTGTATGATAATAAAGCAGTCGGGCTTCTATCATCAACTGCCAAACCATAACCGATGGACTGATGAAAATGTACCAGAAACTGATAGTGAAACAATAAAACCACAGTCTTATTTATTTTAGGAGGTAAATGATTATGAAAAAAATAATTGTTGTAATTTCTTCATTTTTGATGCTGTCAGCAGTATTCACCGCTTGCGGAACAAATGCTGAAACAAGCACGTCAGATGCAAATATTGCCGAAACACAGCCGAATGAAACTTCTGCCGAAAATATATCCAAAGATACTGTTCTCATCAAAATAAACACAGGTGGATACGGCGGAGTGATTGCGTTCACTGATGATGGCTCACAACCTGTATTTGATGATAAATTTCCTTCACAGTCTGCATTCACCAATGTACCTGTGGGAACAACAATGGTCATTTCAGCAAAAAATGGCCAGAATATTCCAGAGGATATTTCCTTTGTAAAATGGCAGAAAAATGGTGAAGATTTTTCTAATGATGCCACGATTACCGTCACCGCAGATGCCGATGCGGAATATATCGCATTATTCAGCAGTGGTGGGTACAATGCAGAGACAGTTGATCTCAGTACTGTGGAAATAATGGGTGATTTACTCGGATTGAATAGTTGCGGATATTCCTGCACGGAAAATGCCTATGGCTATGTTTTTGAACAGGATGGAAATTACTACCGTGCGGTTGCGGAAATGGACAAGGAAACAGCTGATGCTTTTTTTGCCATCAACATTGATGATGAAGACTACGAGAGTAAACAGAATGCGTTGATTGCACCTTTGAAAGTGATAAAGATTGACAATTTGACCGAAGCAATTCCACCGCAGGAAGAACTCGACAAGTTTATTGGCAAAACAGGCGAAGAGCTTATGAGCAATGGCTGGAATAATGTTGGCTGGAATCTGGAAGATATGGAATTTTATTTTGATTATGGCTTGTTTTCCTATAATGTCGTAATGGAAGGTGAGGTTGGAGATACCGATTTATTTGATACAGAAAACATCAAAGCTTTGATTGTCAAGTCGGTCACATATTCCGGACTTGGTGATGCAGCGAATCCGGAAATCAATATAGACTAATGCAAGAGTCAGTTTCAAAAATATATTAAAACCACAAAGCATAATGCAGAACAAAAACAAAGGGCTGCTCAGATAATTTGAGCAGCCTTACTTTTAATCGCTGAGAATTTCCATCATCAGCAAAGCACCATCTTTGAAGCCCTGAATGTACAGTGCTTCATTATCCTTTGCTGCACTCTCGCCCTGCATATCGCTGAGCCTGTGGTATGTTTCAACTTGTTCTGGTGTCAGCGATTTTTCAAATTCTGCTGAAAGTTTCCGCCATTCCTGCAATGTTCTGTCATTGGGGTCTGCTCTGCGGTCTGATGGAATGATGTCTCCGTGGTATAGCTCTTTTAGCATGACAAGCACCTCCTTTCTGAGGTACTATCATACCATAAACATCAGAAAATAGCCATTACCATAACCAACAAAGATAATAGGGGAGAATTGTGACAATTAAACAGAGAAGTGTATTTATCACATTAAATCGCTAGAGCGATGACGCAAGAAAAAGCACCAGAGAATTTTTGAAGTCCTCTGGTGCTTTGTTTACAATGATTGTGGGAAGTTATATGCAGTAGCATACAAACTTGATATTACTGTATCTTTTATGCTGTTTTAGGTGTCATAAGTTCCTTGACATATTCAACTGTTACAGCATATTGTTCACTTGCAAACTGAATAGCTTCTTCTTTTGATTTCCCTAATTTTAACAATGTACTAATAGTAGCAAGAACCTCTGTTTTCAGCGTATATTCTTCCATCCCTTTGCACATATCAACCTCTCCCTTCTCATCAATAGTCTTTTCAAACTTGATATTGGCAACCTCTGCAATCATATCTGCTGAGGCTTCATCAATTTTCGGAGCATTGCTCAGAATATCAGCAACTCCGATTTCGTTCTGATGTTTGATAACCTGCATCAATGTTCCAAAACCTGTGTGAAATTTACCTGTCATATTTCTTGTGGAAAAGTCACTGTCCGGAATATTTGCTGGTGCAATCAGATTGATGCGATAATCCGGAATGAACGGCAGCAGTTCTTCATCAACATCCAGCATCTCATGAATACTCATAGGAGCATCCCATTCTTCTGCACCAAAATAGATAACCGCTGTAATGACAGGCATCAGTTTATCGCCTTTTCGGAATCCTGATAAAAATTCCGAACGTGTCAGTGAAATTTTCACACCATCTTCGTCAAACTTAAAGTTTTTATAGGATTGTCTTGCAGAGTCCACCTGTGCAGCGTAATTAATACCATCATAGAGCATATCTTTCACAGGCATTGCATAGTGGATACCGCTCTGGTTCTCACTGCCGAGCAGAACATAGACCGTTTTACCGTCCTGCATTGCTGCCCAAATTTTCATGTTGTCACGATATTTCTGAACAGGAACTTCTGCATTGTTTCCGTATGGAATAATCACTTCTGTTGCGTCCACAGGTTTCAATGTATCCGGCTTTATCACCTGTCTGCCGTTATAAAGCAGATAATTAAACGCATCTGCAAAAATCAGCGGACGGGCAATATATTGTTTTGTATAAATGTCACGTTTTCCCATTGGGGCATATCCTTTCATTTTCTTTAGTATACCATAATATCGGCATTTTGTCAAGAAATTTCCTGACGGTCAAATTACGTTATTTCTGCTGAGTGTGCCTGCAGCAGCTGCAATGCATCTTCCCTTGCTCTGTCATCCGCTTTTCTTGCGGCATCCACAAGTGCAGTTTCATATGGAGTGAGTCCCTGTGCCGAAATCTGCTGCCTGCCAAGAAGATAATCCACCGTCACATCAAAGCAGTCTGCCATTTGAATCAGCAAGTCCAGAGAGGGACACCTGTTTCCGGTTTCATATCTTGAATAGCATACAGCAGAACAGTGCAGATAATCTGCTACGGTCTGCTGTGACATACCTCTGATAAGGCGTATTTCTTTCAGTTTCAGATTCATATGCACATCTCCATGTTCTTGAGGATTTTACATCTATACTATTATTATACTACCAATGTTGGAAAATTTTTATTACCAATTCGGCAGATTTGCTATTGACATATTACCGATTTGGTATTATAATATTACCGTAAAGACAAAACACTCAAGGGCATCTCTAAAAACCTATCTTTTTATAGAATTTATAGTCGAAAAAGCTCGAAAATACGTTGTCAAATTTACAAAATTTAGGGTTTTTAGAAATCCCCTCAAAAAGGAGCATGAATCATGGCAAATATCAGAAAAATTTTGATAAGAATCGCTGCCGAAAATCATACAACAGTGGCAGAAGTACGAAGAGAAATTTCCATTGCTATTGAGGAAGGTATGAAAAGTTCAGACCCCAAAATCCAGAAAAAATGGAGTGCAATGTCCAGAACAGGTGAAACCCCGACTCCGGAAGAAGCAATACTTTTTCTGAGCCGAGAAGCAAAGAAAAAATAAAAAATGCCATACTGCTTTATTGTTTCAAAGCAGTATGGCGGGAAATAGTAGCTGACGGTCATTTTACGTTATTTTCGGATAAGCTTTATCCTGATTCGTAATGCCAAGCAGATAATCGGTACTGGTATCATACAATTCAGCAAGACAAATCAGCAGTTGCAGTGGAATTTCCGTTATATGGGATTCATAGCGAGAATAGGTCTGCTGAAATATCACAAGACAGCCATTGTCCCAATCACCAAAGATTAGATGGATATTTTATAAACTTTGACCAGAAATATCATGCGCATTTCTATTGTATTAAATATACCCTATTTTATTTATTTTGTTATATAGTTTTATTTGTATTAACGAAATTTTAACAGATTATAAATAAAGCATTGACAAAACTTCTGTTTTATGTTACGCTAGATACGAATAGATAAATTTTCGGCAAGGTAATAGACCTACTTAAAAATATATTTTTAAAGATATATTGCCCTTAAAACAATTTATTAATACGTTTGAGTTTATGTGTTCATCAAGTGATGGGAAAGGAATTATTATGGCTTTTGTATATGAAATTGTTCCAGAAAAAGATTATGAATTCTTTAAATCCATGGGCTTAAAAAATTTTTGGGGAAATGGCAATTTTTCTTTTTCCCCAGGAACAACAAGTTGGAGTGCTGACCGCAAAAAAAATGCTTTTTTAGTAAATGTAGGTGGTGGTCACGCCGATGTTCCTCACTTCCACGACCTATGGTGGAACGAAACTGTAATAAGAATTGAAACAACTGGTGGCGGTAAAGGAAACTACGAAACAGGAGTTGAGATCTTTTGGGTTGTTAAGCAGATACCTATTCCAGAAAAAATTTGGAAATATAGAGATGAGATTGTGAAAATGATTTCAGAAGCTTTGAGTATCGATCCAGATTGGTGCGAAATAGAATATCTAAAATCAATAAACGTAAATTTTGATTGTAAACCTATTATGATTAAGGGGTAATTATTTATGGCTAGTTTAACAGATGCACAGGAAATAATAAAAGAACAATTAATAAAATTTGTTAATGAATGGAAAACGAATCATAATATTAAATCGCTTGTTTTAAGGGATGCTGAGTTGGCGAGTTTTGTTAATGATCTTCAGCAGGAAATATTAAAAGCGACATCTTTTGTTCCTACGAAAGGAAATAAACTTATCCTTTATTCAGGTAACACACCCTCAGGTACTGAATATTGGAAACTTATGGAAGATTTTGTTGGAACAAATACTGATTTCTATTATATAACGAGTACTGATGCAGGAAGAATTTTGTGGGAACCTGATTTTGAAGATTCAATTAAAAAAGCAATAGGTGATCCTGAGCTTTCTTCTCGAGTTTTATCTGGTAAAGAATTTGATTTTTCCACAAATAAAAATGGCAAAAGAATATCCAAATATGCAGTTGATGGTTACGACCTTTTAGCAATGGATGACTTTATTTCTAAAACTTTGACCGATGAGGCAATCAAAAGCGGATATGATATAGTATATGTAGCTGGTAAAGGAGTAAGTGCAGCTGATAAAAAAGTAGGACTTTTAACTGAAATTCCTCATACCATTTCAGAAAAATGGATAGGCAAAACTGTTGATGAGGCACTAAAAAGCAATTTTTATGCCGTGGATGATCTAAATAAATTAACAGCAGCTGACTTGAGCGAATACAGCAATGTCCTTACAAGAAATACTAAATTCCATTTAGATGAAAGCGGACATATTTGTGGTATTGAACTTAAAATGGATGACTTCCCTGAGGTCACAGTCGGAAATATAATAACAGCTAAATCAAGCATTACTTTAGGTGAACATTTGGGGATACTTAGTGATGCTGATGTTAAAGCAAAATATAGCCTTTCTTCTTTAGCAGATACTGCTACATTAAATAAATATAGAGAATGTGACTATATCGTAAAAAAAGCAGGTGGAACATCTGATGATGTAATTAGAGTTCTCAGTAAAAATAGCAATAATGTTGATGAGGCCATTAATATTCTCGGAAAGGTTAATGGAAATGCAGAAGCCGCTGTTAAAATCATTGAGGAATTTGGTGGTGATATTGACGATACTGCTATTAAAAATAAGTATAAATTATGTACTGATGATCCATATGCCATAGATTTTTACAAAAGAGCAGAATACAGAATAGCTTTGGGTGAAAATTCAGCTAAATCTTTTATCGGTGAATTATTTGATGAAACTAAAATACAGTTTACAGCTAATAATTATCTTTTATTTAAAGATATAAAAGACCTTCGCCTTGATGATTTTCTCGAATTTGCTAAGCATGAATATGGGTTTACTGTTGCCGATGATGCTGTAAATGCAGCAAATACTACCAAAGCCAAGTTGCAATTTACTAAATCATTACGTTCTTTTGGAAATATAGCTGCTACAGCTGTTCAATTGTATATAACTGTTGATTTTATATCTTCAATGGCTGATGGGCTTAATGATGGAACATTGACTGCCCATGATGTCGGAGAAGAAACATCATCATTTATTTTATCTTCAGCTGGTGGTTGGATTGCATCTGAAGCAACAGTAGCTCTTTGTAGTGCACTTCTTCCTATTTTAGGTGTAAATCCTGTTCTAGGTGCAGTAGCTATAGTGGTATTTGCCATTGGTGCTGGAGTTGCCGGAAGCAAAGCTGGGGATTGGTTAGCAAGCAAATTGTATCAACCTGCTTATGACACGGTTTGGGGACTGATGGATTATTTCTTTTCAGATAATGTTGGGATGCATCTTCTTGAAGGTTCAAATGATTCTGATGTAATGGATTTTAGTCAGGGAATAATCAAGTATGGTCTTCTTAAATATGATGTTGAATATGGAATTAATGTTGATGGCTTGTATGGAAATGATGTTATTACAGGCTATATTTATGATGACATTCTACATGGTAATGAAGGAAATGATATTATTAGTGGTGGTAGAGGAGACGATACGATTACTGGGGACGAGGATGATGACACTTTATATGGTAATTTAGGAAATGACATTCTTGACGGCGGCACAGGAAATGACCGCCTTGAAGGTGGGAACGGAGACGATACCTACATCTATGGCAAAGGCTATGGAAATGATGTCATCTATGATTATCAGGGAATGAATACTATTCATTTTGCTGGTCTCAGTCCGTCTGATATGACTGTATTTTATCCGTATTATAACAATGATGCAGTACTGACAGTGACAGAAACCGGCGAAACACTGACAGTTCAGAATTTCCGTTTATCACAGAGCTACCGTAATTTTGTATTGGAATTTGATGATGGAACAGTT
>JAZQIL010000136.1:0-13840 GCA_045541055.1 Oscillospiraceae bacterium | reverse complement strand
AGGGAATTGAGAGAAAAACGGGAGCTGTCACAGGCTGAAATGGCAAAGAAACTCGGTGTTTCTCAGCAGACGTACTCAAGATATGAATCACATACAACGGAAATTCCGCTGAAATTATTGATTGCTCTTGCTGAATTTTATGATACCAGCATGGATTATCTGCTTGGTATCAAAAACGTAAAATGACCGTCAGAAATATCCGGAAGCGACAGCAGACTATTCTTCTGTCGCCTTTTAATTTGCTAGATTAATAATCTGGCATTTTTGTTGTCTGGCATATCTGACCGCCTGACATGCCCCACCAGATTCGTGTTCAATACAGCAAAGCACAAGGTCGGAACGGTCAATCATATTCTGATTGCGAACCTGAAAAGCTGATTTATAATAGACATCTGCTGACTGTGGGCAGATTTCTATTTCATCATACAGATTCAGAAAGCTATCCTTATGATTTTCAACATTGCTATTCTGATAAGGCAGAACGAGTGTCAGAGAACAGTTAATGCGACTATAAGTTCTCATCACTCTGCGGATTGTGAGAGCCGCCATCAGGTCAAATTCTCCTGTGCGTCCAATCAGGAAATTGACATATTTATGATTTTTCAGAAGTCTGTAAACCTCCCGTTCCAGATATTCTTCTGCTGAAAGCGGATTCAGAAGGTTTCTGTGACCAAACAAGCTGACAGTATAAATATCCATTGCTGTTACCTCTATCTACTTAAAATCTGTATCTTATTCTATTATACCTGATTATTGTTGTTATGTCAACAGAAATTGAAACAATGATTAGGCGAAATTTCATCTGCACATATTATAATTGTATGTGGGTGGTGATTTTTATGATAGATAATGACTTTATTTCTGAAAGAATAGCTGCACTGAGGACAGCACAGAATATTTCAGCAAGAGATATGAGCCTGAGTCTCGGACAGAGCCAAAGTTACATCAATAATATTGAAAATAAGAAAGCTCTGCCGTCTATGCAGATGTTTCTGTATATCTGCGAATTTCTGCATATTACTCCGGCAGAATTTTTTGATGAAAAGTTGAATGCTCCTGCTGCTCTGGAAGAGACACTGGAAGCTCTTAAACCGCTGAAAAGAGAACAGCTCCGCCTTCTAACAGCTCTTGCAAAAGAAATGAAATAATCTGCACAAGTAATTAACAGTATCTTTGTTGGTTATGGTAATGGCTATTTCCCTTGATTTATGGTAAAATGGTACACCGGAAGGAGGTGTACCGCCATGCTGAAAGAGCTATATCATGGAGAAATCAGCCCGTCAGAGAAAAAGCTGGAACCTGTTGACCACCAAACACAGGAATATCTGAAACTCTCAGCAGAGTTTGAAAAAGGTCTGACACAGGAACAAATTCAGATGTACAGAGATTTAAGCGATATGCAGAGCGAAAATGCAGCACTGGATAACGAGAGCCTGTATATTCAAGGGTTCAAAGACGGAGCATTGCTGATGATAGAAATTTTGAAATAAAAAATACAGTGGCTGAGTCAACTTCTTAGCCACTGTATTTTTATGCAATAGGTCTATATCCGATTTAAGTTTATAAGATAACTGGTCAGTTCTTTCCAACTGCTGATTCTAAGATAGGGAAAACTCATAGAGATACTATCATTTTTCTCATGCAAAGCACTCGAAATGCTTCTGTCATCGTAGAAAACAGGAAATAATCCCGCTTCCTTTGCACCATAAATATCTGCTGCAATATCATTTCCGCAGTACCAGATTTCATTTCGATTCAGACTGGATTTCCGGACAGCAAGGTCAAAAATCAGCTTTTCAGGTTTTCGGAAAATATATTCACTGGACGTAATGACAAATTCAAACTGATGATTTGGAAAATTTGCTTTCAGCCGATTGGTAAGAGCATTTCCAGACCAGCAAAGATTACTGATAACACCAGTTTTAATGCCCATATTTTGCAATTCAGAAAGCATTTCTTCGGAATAGGGTGTCTTTTTTGCCTGTGCCATGCAGTCCCACATGATTTGTTCCGCTTTTTTCAGAGAAATTGATAATTTCATATCAAAATATTCCAGAATATACCGCAGGAAAATATGTTCATGAATTTCAAGAAGTCCGCCGTTTAAAGTCCGGATTTTATCAAATGTTTCTCTCAGAAAGTTGTTGAATTCATCCGGTGTAACATCGTGCGGATTTTCGCTGATATATGGAAAAATCGCCTTGTTTCCAGCATCTGGATTCAGATTTGGTTCATACAGCAGTGTTCCGCCATAGTCAAACAATATCATTTTAGGTTTGTTCATTCCGTTTCACCGCTTCCCGATAAAAATTTCATGCAGGTTTCTTCCATGATAATTCTTGCTTTTTCCGGAGGTTCATCCAATTCACAGACAGCCGCATGATAATGACCGCCTCCGCCATGTACTGCACAGATAGCATTTGCCGAAATATTGCCGTTAGTGCGTGTTGAACAGCGTGACCGTCCGTCAGGCAGTTCACGCACCGTGACACCAATCAGCATTTCTTCATACTGCTCTACATAAGAGTTGATGCCTTCCAGTTCAGAATCTGCAATATCAGCAGTTTTCAGGTCATTCAGAGTGATGATACCAGTCATCAGCCTGCCTTCGCACGAAAAATGCAGACTGTCTTTCAGAAAATCTTCAATCATACGTCTGCCTTTGGATTTGACAAAGATATTTCTCCTGCTGATTTCATATGCATCTGCACCGAACTTCAATAGTGCTGCCGCAGTTTCAAACGACTGCACACTGGTATCCGATGTCTGAAAGCAGCGTGTATCTGTTACAAGTGCAGTATATAACAGGTCAGCGATTTCTTTCGTGACAGTAATCTTCATTTCGTTCAGCAGCTTGAAAATAATCTCGCTGCACGCACCGCAGTCCTCCTCAACATATTTAAAATCGGCATTGATGGAATTATTGCGGTGATGGTCAATGCAGAACGTGAAATGCTTGTCAGCGTAATTGCCGATTCTCTGTGGGGATACGGCATCAACAGAAATATAGACGGGATTAACAAGTGTGTCCTGCGAGACTGCATTTGTCATGAATTGATGAATCTGTGGAACTGGGTCTCTGCCCACAACGGCACATCGTTTGCCGATAGACTGCAAAGCAAGTGCCAATGCAAAAGACGAGCCGATACAGTCACCATCAGGACGGATATGATATACAATCACATATTCATCCCATAATAGTAGTTTTTCAGCCATTTCTTTTATGGAAACGTTCATCAGGTTCACGCTCCTTATTCCATATTCAGTATTTTCACTGTTTTATCATCTTCGATACTGCGACAAAATTTATCAAGCACTTTCTGAAAAATTTCCTGCTCCGGAACAGCATACTTGAACAATGTCATACATGAACGGAGTTTATAGGCATCAATACGACCAAATACCGCCATTGGGTCGTCTGTTTCCAGTTTCAGGAGTTCTTCCGTGATTTCAGTCAGCCTTGCACCAAGAACGGGGTGTATATAATAATCCTTTGCTTCCTGTAAATTTTTGATAGAAAAGTAAACACTTGTACTGCTGTGTCCTAATCCCTGAATCTGCGGAAATACATACCATATCCAGTGAGAAATTTTCCTGCCCCGTTTGATTTCGGATAAAGCTGTCTGATACGTTGCCCCGAAGCTGTAGCCGTGATTTTGTGCATTGATAAATTTCTGCAAATCTGTAAAATACAGTTCAATGCCAAGAACACCATATTTTTCTTGTTTTTCACGGGAATAATACTTGTCCATATGTTCAGGTACCGGCGTTTCAGACACTGTATAGCCGAGTTTTTCTTTCGGCAGTGAAGCATACAATTCTGCAAAAGTATCAAAATGATGCAGAGCTGTTACTCTGGTCTGTATCCTGTCATCGGGATTGTAAAATAGAGAAAATTCAATAAAATCGCCAATTTTTATTTTTTGTCTTTTCTCATCATTGAGCCGTAATTCTATGGTTTTATTACCATTTTTTATCTTCTCAAATGGAGAAGATTTTAATTTCATTTGATGAAGCATAATTCTCACTCTTTCTTTTCATTGTCAATAATCTGCTTTGCATATTTTACTGAACCGACAGTGAAATAATTTCACTGACAAATGAAGAACCATATTCACTGATGTAAAACAGATACAGTTCATTCTTTGCTCTTGTAATTGCCACATAAAACAAACGCCTTTCTTCTTCATAGCTGTCGATTCGCTCCTGTTTCTTAGCATCTTCCCTGCTTGAATGTGGCAGACATCCGTCATAAACATCAACGATATAGACCGTATCAAATTCAAGACCTTTGGCAGAATGAATTGTTGACAGGATAATGGGATTCTTATCCGTACATTTGTAGTTTTCAATCAATTTTGGCAATTGTTCCAAACGTTCCAGAAAACCACTGATAGTATCTTCACGGACTGCAAGAGCATATAAAACATCAATTTTGCCGATATCAAGTTCTTTTTCTTTGGCATAGCTGTCATACCAGAATTCACGAATCAGTTCTATTGCATCATGCGGTCTTGAAACAGCTATCTTTTTCAGTTTTTGTCTGAAATCTTCTGCTTTACGCATCAATGTTCTCCATTGAGACATTTGATTTATCAGTTCATCAACGATTGTGATTCTTTTTTGTCTAGCTTTTCGGCAGCTCCAGTTTGCGGCTTGCTGACGGAAACCATAGCCACATTTATAATATATCTGCATAAAAGCTTCCGCATCATTAAGATTGACGGCAAATCTCAGAAAACAGACAATATCCTGTACAACCCTGCTTGTAAAGAAATTTTCTCCGTTATCCTTCAGGCGAATATATGGGATATTCTCTCTCAGAAATAAATCCATTAAAGGAATTGCACTGGCATTGTTGCGATACAATACAGCTAACTGACCATGCTCTCTTTTGGCTATTTCAGACATAGCTGAATACTGTTCGTGTTTTTTCCTGACTATTATCTGTTCTATGGGCTTTCCATCGCCTCGGCTTGCTTGCATATGCTTTTCAGAATGGCGGTTGATATTCCGGCTGATAAATCGTTTTGCCACAGATACAATCTGCCTTGTTGAACGATAATTTGTTTCTAAAAACATGACATAGGGATTCACATATGTGTCAGTAAAATTTAAAAGTGCACGGGGATATGCGGCACGGAAACGATAAATACTCTGGTCTTCGTCACCAACCATAAAAATATGATTTCTCCTGAATGCTAATAATTGTATAATTTCATGTTGAATCTTTGATGTGTCCTGTGCTTCATCAACGCAGATGTACCGATATTGCTCCTGAAACTCCTCCAGAATAGGTGGAAATTTTTCAAGAATCATTTTTGAATAAACTAACTGGTCATCAAAATCCATTCGTCTTTGCATTTTGAGTATTTCAGTGTATCGGTTGAAAAATTCCTCATAAATAGAGCCATTAGGCAAATACTCAGCCCTTAATTCAGGTGTGGTAAGCATCATATTTTTGATGTAGCTGATAACCGTCTGTGCTTCTATGATGTCAGCTTCATGCGGAAATTTATCACCTGTACTATCTGTATAGATACGCTTGATAACTGCGATTTGTTCATTATCTTTCAACATAGTAAACCGAGTTCGATGATACATCTGCACATATCTGCTGATAATTTTTTCACAAAGCGAATTGATAGTGCGAATATTAAGATGTTTTGCAGTTACAGAATCAAACTTATCTGCAAAACGCTGTCTGATATCAGCAGTCGCACTTTTAGTATATGTGACTGCAAGAATATTTTCCGGTGCAATCCCCTTACAATAAATCATATAGCCCATTCTTGCAACCATAACAGTAGTTTTTCCGCTTCCCGGCACGGCAATCATCAGATTTGCACCGCTGACTGCCTGTACTGCACGCTGCTGCTGCAAATTCAGTTTAATGCTATATTTTTCAGCAAAACGCCGGTATTCCTCATTTACCTGAATATCCAGATGCAACGGTGGAAGGCATACGCCATCATGTAAGCCGACATAGGCTAAAAATTCTTCTTTTGTATACTTTTTCCTGATGTAAAAACCACTCTCCGTAAATTCCTGAATATGAAGAATACATTCGCCTTCATCACTGATTTGGAAAAACAAATCAATCTGTCCGGAGTGAAGTGTATATTTCCGGAATGTTGAACGAGGTCTGCTCCATAAAAATTGATTTGTTTCTGATTCTGTCATCTGGTTATTATCATAATCTTCACGCATATCATACAGCCATACAACTTTATAGCCAATATTGTTGTGATAAAATACATTCCTGTCATTGAATTGTCCTGATGAAAGCGGACTATGCTGAAATTCCACAACCGTTCTGTCAGTCAGAACATCTGCCCTGTGCCGTATATCATCGCACTGAACAACAATCTCCTGATTTTCAGGCGGAAATTGATTCTGCCAGTCATAATGCCAGTCAGACATATCATAATGCCCGTTCCAGCTGTCATGACAATCACAATTCGGAAAATGAGAAAAATGATGCACTCTCTCCGTACCGGCTTTGACAAACATTTTTTCAAGGCAGACGGGACAGAAAAATACATCACCCTGAACAGCATCACGAATTGAAATTCTTTTTTGTTCTTTATCTAAAGCAATATACATTTTTTGCTCTCCTTGTTCTGACTTGGTTATTCATACCTTTTGTGATAATCCAGCACCATTTGCCGTGTCAACGGATAAGGTTCACCTAATGACCATTGACAATTATAATAATTACAGATTTTTTTCAATTCCTTATCTGAATCAATTCCAAGCTGATACAGCTTAACCTGAGTAAAAGTCAATTCATACCATTTGCAATTGTAATGCTGACAAAGCTCCTCTAACTCATCTTCATCCTCAATTTGCATTTCCATCATAAATTCAAAAATTTCGTATGTCTGGTATCTATCATCCTGATTGTATTCAATAGCCATTTCAAAACAACGTTCAAGCAGACAGCCAAATGGAATTGACAGTTTCTCTGAAAGCTCTGAAATCAAGCAACAGGTTGAAATATCAAATCCAAGCTCATCTGTTGCATGAATGAAAGCCTCAAAATAATGCAGGTCAGCAGTGCTTAAATTATTAGATTCCAGTTTTTCAAAAATAGAATCAAGCCTGCTGTTATTTGATAAACAGCTTTCCAGATTTTCACGGCTGTCTGGTATTTCCTGTCTGGATTTCCGAAGTTCAGCAGGTGTTTTTGAACATTCTCTTTTCACGGCTCTTGTAAATGCAGATTGTTCAGAATAACCATAATCCTGTGCAATATCCGCCAATGATTTTTCAGGATAATTCATCAAATCATACACTGCAAAATATAATCTGCGCTTGCGGATGTAATCACGCAAAGTGAGAGAACCGGATGAAATCACTGATAAAAACTTATTGTAGTCCTGGGTGCAATAGCCAGTTTCAGCATAAATGTTTCTTCCAATTTCTTCGTAGTTGACATTGTGTTCATCATGAATGCACTTATCAATGATAGATAAAGCTGTATCAAGAACTGAATTTTTACTCATAGTACCGAGTACCTCCTTTAATTGATGCTTCTATTATACCAGAAAAACATCACAAAGTCTTGACAATTGAATCACAGCAGAAGTCAATTAAAATTTCACAGCGATTATTTTTTAACTTATACCTAATGATATACAGTTTATAAAGCAAAGGATTTTCTCCATGCTTCTGTCATTTCACGATGTCCTCTGTCTGTTCCGTGACAGCCGTCAAGTGTATCATAAATGATTCTCGTTCAGGCTAAATCAACCAGTTCCACATGGCATTCTGCACAGGTTTTTCTGATTGCCTGATTATATTCATCAAATACAATCCCTATTCCATTTTTTTCTGAAATAATGCATAATCCGGCAGATTTTATTTCATCAAAAAATACTAAATGGTTTCTCAAGTAAGCTTCTATTTCAAATCATTGATGATTCCATTCTCCATATCTGCAATCGAATACATGGTTTCCAATACATCAAATGTTTCTTCAAGATTATGTTTTGCACTTTGCCACTCCTTACCATCTGTGAACCATACGAATGTAAATCCATCGATAGTATCCACTTCCTGAGCAATCTGCTTATAGCTTCTTGCAGTTTCATTTAATTTAGAGCCACCACTTGCATAAAAATTAGTTTCGATACCATAAATCATATTGTCAGTCTTCAACACAAAGTCAAAGCGTTTCTCAGCCTTTCCCTGATTTGAAATCGGAGAGAGGTCAATTCCCCATTTTTCTGTTATTTCATGTATATACATCTCCTTGAAATAGTTCTGACCTCTGATATATCCAGCTTTCACAATAAAGCTTTCCACAAGATCTTCCATAAGATGACCGCCACGATTCTTTCTTCCGTTGGAGTCAAGTCCTGTTTCAACACCTGTTGCATAATCAACAAGACTATGTATAATATGATTTTCCATAAGGTCAAACAGTCCCGTCTTACGCATAAACATGGAATAATATTCCGGTGAATTGTTCATCTGCTTAAAATTATACAAAAAAGCTCCATCACCATCTATTGCATATACTTCATTCGCTCTGACAGCAAGCAATAAAGGGACACACTTCAATGTTTCAGGATATTTGCTGATTATCTGCATAAATTCACTTTCAATATCTTTTGAGCCGATTAAAGCATTTAAAATATTCAGCTCCACTTTAATACTATCAACGTTTCTATGCACTTTTTCAAAATCGATATAATATTCATAATTGGCAATACTGTCTCTGAATTTTCCGAGCCACTCATTGAAATTACGTTTCATAGGATTCTCCTTTCAATAGTTACAGATTAGAAGTTCGTTAATCGCTCCTCTTCCCGTAGCCTTGCTGTTTATCATTCTGGTCGCCTGTACTCTGTTGATAACAAACATACTATATATGTCATCAAAAAAATTGTCGTTTTCATCAGCATTCTTGGGATCTGAATTACTTGCCACGAATTTAGCACCTTTTTGGGAGATATTTTCAATGAAGTCCCCCAGTTCAAGCTGTTCCTTATCACCAAATTCTGTTTTAGCATAGGAAGTGAAAGAAGATGTTACTGTTAGTGGACGATAAGGAGGATCAATATAAACAAATGTACTGCTGTCAATAAATTCATTGCATTTGCTATAATCACCGCACTGTATCTGCACCCCTTTCAGCAAACTGCTGATCAAGTGAATATTCCCAGTATCACAAATACATGGTTTCTTGTAAGAACCCATCGGCACATTATGCAACCCTTTGGCATTCACCCGATATAAGCCGTTAAAGCAAGTCTTATTCAAAAAGATAAATAAAGCAGCTTTCTCGACAGTATCTGCCTTGGAAATAATAAGTTCATTAAAACGGTCACGCTTACTATAATAGTAAGCTTTACGTTTGTCCGTATCCATAACCCAAAAATCTGACTGCATATTCTCAAGCAATAAGATAACTTCTTCTGCATTATCCCTGATTTGAATGTAGGTGTTTATCAGTTCAGGGTTTATATCATTTATAAGAACTTCTTTTAAACGAAAGTTAGCAAGCACATCAAGCAATACTGCACCTCCGCCAACAAACGGTTCACAGTATTTTTCAATTTCATCAGGATATTTTTTCCTTATTACATCAAGTAATTGACTTTTACCGCCTACCCATTTAATAAATGGTTTTATTGTCTTAAACATATGTATCACCGTCACTTTACAAATATCTCTATTTTCATTATACCACAAGACAGCGGATTTTGCAAGCAATTTTCAGATATTGCTGTACCCTTTCTGCACTGTTCTACTCTTGCGTTCTTGCAAATATGGAATATCAGAATTTAGTTAAAAATAGCTTTTGTTGAAACATTTACTTTGATATGTTATAATATTTTTTCGGAAATAGCATTTGAATTTTGCCTATAATCCGTAATTTGCCACAATTAAAATAATATTTTAATTTTATTTACAAAATATTTACAAAATTGACTTTCCGCTTTTGCCCCCCTTTTTTATTTTAATATAATCAGAGGGGCAAATTATGCTCATTTTTAAACTACATACAGAGAGGAGGGAAAACTATGCCAACTCTCTCTCTGGATGAAAATGCAGAAGTTGCTCTTTTTGATAGCTTTGCCAAAAAAGTAATCCGAAATGCCGGTATTAATCTTACACGCAAGGCAATAAAAGAACAGAATATTATTTTGAGTGATTCGGACATGATTGATACCTATGGTCAGAATGATATTCATTTTTTTGAAAATGTTATTATTGATAAACTTGGACATATATGTATCCTGACAGATGAATACTTATATGAAGCAATGCTTCTTTTGACTGAAAAACAGCTTGAAGTTCTGACTATGGAATTCTGGTATGGAATGTGTCAGAAAAGGATTGCAGAGGAATTACATATTTCAGACCGTGCTGTACGCACAAGAAGAACACAGGCATTTAAAGCCATTAAAGAAAATTATCATGGAGAATGTTATGGAAAAAATTGACGTTAAGACAATTTCCCTCGCTGTTGAGGGCGATTCGGAAGCATTGCTTAAAATTTTACAATATTACGATGAATATATTGAAAGATGTGCAATAATATCAGATTCTTTGCCGGGCGGAGAGGACAGAAAAGAAGAAATCAAAGCAATTTTGATTGATGCAATCAAAAACAAATTTAAACTAAGGACGGGTGAAACAAATGAAGCATAAAGTTACGAAGCAAATTTGCTTAGAAACCAGTCTGCTTATGGCGGTCATATCCGGTGCTGAGAATATGCCCGATGAATGCAGTAAAACCATCCGCAAAGGTGCTGAACTGCTCAAAAAAACAGCATGGCTCTACAATGACTTATCCGCTGAAACTGCAGATTCTCTCGGTGAAAAGACACAGAAACTGAAACATCGTTTTTCAGAACACACTTGTATGGAGGTCAGTCAGAAGATACTTTCTATGGCAGACAGCATTCCGGAAGAGTACAGAGGGACAATCACTGAAGGAGCAGAAATGCTCAGAGATATGGCGATATATTGTGCCAATTTATATAAAAAATAATTTATGGAAGGTGAATTTCAATGAAGAAATTGTTACAACCCAATGAGAACAAGCTCACGATTGCCAGAAAAATGAAAGCCAGAGCCGACAGCGGAGCTGTTGATGCAGAAACGGCTGAACTGCTCCGCATCGGAGCGAAAATGCTCAAAGAAATGACATTCTTCTGTGCAATCCGCAGTAATCTGAGAAAACTGAACCGGAGGTGAACTGACATGGCAACGCTGTATGAAATCGAATCTGCAATCTATGACTGCGTAGATGGTGAAACAGGAGAGGTTATCGACGAAGAAAAGCTGAATGCCCTGATGATGGAGCGAAGTGCAAAGCTCGAAGGCGTGGCACTTTGGATAAAGAATCTGGAATCTGATGTAGCCGCAATCAAAGCAGAGCGTGATAATCTCGATAAGCGTATGAAATCAGCCGAAAATAAAGCAAAATCTCTTAGGAACTGGCTGACGAACGCACTCGGTTTTCAGCCGTTTGAAACGGCAAAAGTCCGCATTTCTTTCCGCAAGTCGACCACAACGGAAGTAGATGCTGAAGTGCTTCCAAAAAAGTGGAGTGTTAAGAAAATTACTTATACTCCTGATAAGGCAGCTATCAAATCGGCACTGCTCGCAGGCAAAAAAATCAAGGGTGCATCTCTTGTAGAACACCAAAATATTCAAATCAAATAATATTTTATGAACAGGAGGAAACATTCATGGCATTCAAAAAAGTACAGCGAAAAGCTGCAAAAATGCGTGTCGCCCTTGCAGGTCCAAGCGGAGCAGGAAAAACTCTCTCTGCATTGTATCTTGCATATGGTGTCACAGGTGACTGGGAAAAAATCGCCCTCATTGATACGGAACACGGCAGAGGGCAGTTCTACGGCAATCGTTCTGACCTCAATGTTGGGGAATATCTCTATCAGGAGCTGACTCCGCCGTTTTCCGCTGAACGTTACATCGCAATCGCAACAGAAGCACAGAAGGCAGTCGGGACAGACGGTGTTGTAATTATCGACAGTTTTTCCCATGCGTGGGAGGGTGAAGGCGGTGTACTCGATTTCAAAGAAACTGTTGAACAGCAAACCGGAAAAAATTCTTTCACAGCATGGAACGATGCAGGCAAGAAACAAAACTTGCTGATAAATAAACTGCTTTCCCTCGATTGTCATGTTATTGTGACAATGCGTACTAAAATGGCATATGCTATGGAACAAAATGAACGTGGAAAGACCGTCCCTGTTAAAATTGGGCTTGCACCTGTTCAGCGTGAAAATACAGAATATGAATTCGATTTAGTGCTGAATATCGCAAGAAATCATATTGCAATCGTTTCCAAAGATACGACTTTTCTTGACAATTGGAATGGCATTATTACTCCTGAACTTGGCAGTTCTCTCCGTGACTGGCTGTCTAAGGGCGTAGAACCGTGTAGATGTGCCGACTGCGGAATGGTTATCACGAGTAACGCAAAGAAAACGGCTGATGAAATCGCACAGGGTACGCTCAAAAATTACGGAAGAATGCTTTGTTGGAATTGTATGCTGAAAGAAATCAAAAAACGTAAGGAGCAAGCCGAAAATGAAACAACTCCGTCCATATCAGACTGATATTGTCAACCGTGTGAGACAAGCCTATTTGCACGGATTTAAAGCCCCTTGTGTGGTTTTACCGTGCGGAGGCGGTAAATCCGTGATAGTCGCTGAAATTGCGAAACGTACCACGGACAAGCAAAATCATGTATTATTTCTTGTGCATCGAAAAGAACTCGTTGACCAGATTCAGAAGACATTCAGTTATTGGGGTGTTGATATGAAAAATGCCGATATTATGATGGTGCAGACAGCTACAAGAAGAATTTCAAAATTACAAAAACCTGCATTGATTATAACTGATGAATCGCAACACTCCCCAGCAAAAACTTATCGAAGAATTTATAATTCTTTTCCGAATGTCTGCCGTCTTGGGGTGACTGCTACACCTGTACGACTGGACGGTTCAGGTCTGGGAGATGCCAATGATATTTTAATTGAGGGCGTTTCCGCAAAGTGGCTGATTAAAAATCATTATCTTGCCCCATATGATTATTATGCTCCGTCAATTGCTGATTTGACAGGAATCAAAATTCGGCACGGCGAATATGAAACTATTTCTGCACAGAAAGCACTCATGAAAACGGCTGTATTTGGGAATGTTATCAGGCATTACAGACAGCTTGCAGACGGAAAACAGGCGATTTGTTATTGTGTTTCAATTAAGCACTCTATGGCTATGGCGGAGGAGTTCAGAAATGCCGATATTTCAGCAGAACACATTGACGGCAACACTCCGAAAGATGAGCGGGAACGGATTATTTCTGAATTTCGCAGTGGAAAAATTAAAATTCTCTGCAATGTGGATTTGATTTCGGAAGGCTTTGACGTTCCCGACTGCGAATGTGCAATCCTGCTCCGACCGACAAAATCCCTGACTTTGTACATTCAGCAGTCCATGCGGTGTATGCGTTACAAGCCCGATAAACGTGCAGTTATCATCGACCATGTGGGAAATTATGCACGTTTTGGAATGCCCGATGCTGACCGCAAATGGAACCTGAATGCAAAATCAGAACGGAATCAGGAATCCGAGGAAGAAGTCAAAGTCAAGCAGTGTCCTGAATGTTTCTATACATTTGAACCGCCGGCATTCGGACGGGCTGTTTGTCCGAACTGTGGCTATATTTTTCCGAAAAAGGAACGGAAAATCAAAAACGAAGAAGATACAAAATTAACAAAAATCACAGGTTTTGTTCTTGAATACGATTCGCCTGAACAGTGCCAAAATATGCAGGAATTACAGGAATATG
>JAZQIL010000135.1:0-11150 GCA_045541055.1 Oscillospiraceae bacterium | reverse complement strand
GGTATTTTAGGAACACTCTCTGACAATATTCTGACGGCTGAAAAAATTTATTCATTCAGCTGTAATCTACCAACATACTTTTGCTTCAACTGCATAGAAGAATGCACATAGCGGTTCAGCGTAATTCCAGCATCTGCGTGTCCAAGCAGTTCACTGAGTGTTTTCGGGTCAAATCCATGCTCAATGCAAACTGTAGCATAGGTGTGTCTGAGAATATGAAAATTTACTCTGCGAACACCGCTGTACTTTAAAATTGCTCTAAACCGATTCTGCATTGTTCTGGGTTCAGCAGGATTTTCAGTTCCTGTAATCAGGTAGCCGTTCTTAGGATAAATTTGTTTTGTCAGTATTTCTTGCAGAAAAGACGGAATTGGTATCTGCCGGACTGAGCTTCTGCTTTTGGGAGAGCCAATAATTACTTCTGAATATCCGGAATGGTTTACTCTCTGTACTGTTCGATTTACTGAAATAATATTTTCATCAAGATTAATGTCATCCCATTTCAGCCCACAGAGTTCTCCTACACGAAGCCCAGTAAACATGCAGAGCAGAACAGCAATATTAGTACGTGTCTGGTTTCGCAGCAGATAATTTTGAAGCTGTGTGCGTTCATCTTTATTCAAAATATCAGTACTTTTCTGCTGTGTTCTGGGCATGGTGAAACATACTGCGTGAATACCGTATTCTCTTTCAGTATAAACAGAAATACTGCGGAATACCATCATAATATCTCTGACAAACTTTGAAGACAGCCCACCTTTTCCGTTTAATCTGCCGGCTTTCAGTTTCTGCAAAATAAATTCATTTACTTTGGCAGAAGAAAGCCTGGACATATACACATTTCCAAATGCAGGAAGAAGATGCTTGCCGAGAATATTCTGATAATTTGCACAGCTGGACTGCTTTATGCGGAGCTTTGCTGAAAGAAACCATTGTTCAGCTGCTTCTTTGAACCTGATTTTTGTATCTGAAGTTTGATATTCTTTTCTGACAGAATAAAAATCAGACATTTTCTGCTTTACCTCTGCCAAGGTTTTCCCATAAACTGATTTATAGCGAATACTGCCGTTTTCACGATAGCCTGCTGCTACACGTCCTTCAAATCTTCCATCTTTTCTCTTATAAATGTTGCTTCCTCTTTTTGCCATAGAAATGCCTCCGTTCTGACAAATAACTGACGGCTGAAAAACTTAATTTTTGTATATCCGCCCATTTTTCAGCACATCAAATTCAAAAAATCTTCAAAAAGTACTTTACTTTTATAAAAAATTGTGCTATAATTTCTATATTATCATCCAAATTTCTCTTTCAGCGACCATGTTTTAAGGAGCTGAATTGACGAAAGAAGAATAAAAATATAGAATCGAATCATTATTTTTTGTACAATTTTAGAGATAGTTTCTGTTACTATATATTACTCAATTTTAGAGTAAAAGTCAATATCGCTATGTACCAGAGATTATAGCTACTATTTGTTGACTATTGACATTCAGTTTTTAGTATAGTATAATACTGCTGCGGAGGTTGATGAAAATGGCTGAATTACGATTAAGATTGAGAGAACTGCGAGAAAATAGGGAGCTGTCACAAGCGGAAATGGCTCAAAAACTCGGCGTTTCCCAGCAGACTTATTCTCGCTATGAATCACATACAACTGAAATTCCAGTGAAACTGCTGATTTATCTTGCTGAATTTTATAATACCAGTGCCGATTACCTGCTTGGCATCACGAATCAGAAAAATATAAAATGACTGTCAAAAAATAATAACGAGCTTGCAAAGAAATTATAGTTTTTCCTTTGCAAGCTCATAAAAATATAAATTTTAAAAAATGAAGATATTATTTAAAAAACTTTGTCTGGCATTTTCAATTTTCATGAAAAAAAGATTATTTTTAGCCCTTGTCATTCCTACATAAAATACTCTCCTATCTTCCTGATACTTTTCCATTTGTTCCTCATTCATATCCAAGAACGGAGGTGTGTTCGGAAGAATGCCATCAATAATATCTGGAAGATAAACTGTATCATATTCCATCCCTTTGCTGGAGTGTATTGTGGAAAGAATCACTTCAATATTAGGAGAAGAAGAATTATATTGTTTCATCAGATTTGGAAGTTGTTCCAAATGATTGAGGAACGAAGAAATTGTTGGTTCTGATTCTGCAATCGTTAGGAGCATATTTACTTTAAGGGTATCCATATCTTTTTCTTCCATATATTCTCTATAGCCGTTTTTTAAAATATCACTAATCGCTTCTGATGGTGATAATCTTGAAATTTTATTTATAAAAGATTTAAAGCTTTCGGTTTTCCATTGAAAACTTGGGTATTTACTTAATTGTTCTATCAAAGCATCTGTAACAGGAATACGTTCTCTGACTGCACGTTGACATGTCCATTCTGCAGTTTTTCTATTAAACCCATATCCACATTTATAATAAATTTGCATGAAGGATTTTGTGTCATAAGGATTCAGTGAAAAAATCAAAAAAGACTTAATATCTGCAATCGCTTTATTGGTAAAAAACGAAAAATCCTGTTTTAAAGCTCTATAATGGATATTATTGCGAATCAAATAATCAGCCATTGGAATTAAACTGTCATGGCTGCGATATAATATTGCCGTGCTTTTAGGATTTTTCATGATAATATTGGTAAGGTATCTGTATTGTTCAAGTTTGCTTTTCACTGAGATTGCAGATACTGTTCCGGAGTCACTTCTTGCAGCAGTCATCTGTTTTGGATAGTGTCCGGTATTATTTTTTACAAAATTTGAAGCTATTCTAACAATTTCTGGAACAGAACGATAATTTTTTTCCATGGTAAGGACAAAGGCGTTTGGATAGTTTCCCTTGAAACTGAGCAGTGCTTTTGGATATGCCCCACGGAAACCATAAATACTTTGGTCTTCATCACCAACCATGAAAATATGATTTGCTTTTGAAGCAAGTAATTTTATCAATTCATGTTGTAATTTTGATGTATCCTGTGCCTCATCTACACAAATATAAGGATAACGAGATTGAAAACAATCTAAAACCTCAGAAGAAATTTTAACAATTTTATAGGCATACAATATTTGATCGTCAAAATCCATTCTGTGTCTTCTTTTCAGTTCTTCTTGATATTCCTTATAAAAATCACTTATTCTAGGAACTGGGCATTTACATTCTTTTATTTCTTGCAGTGTAAACAACATTTTATTTTTTATATAAGAAATACCAGTTTTTATTTCTAAAAGTTCACTTTCAGTAATAAAAGAATCGGGAAATAACTTTTTATAGATACCACGGATAATATTATCTCTAATAGTTTCATCTTCTTGACCAATTATTGTGAGTGGAAATGGTTTTGTTTTAATATAACAATAATAGTCGATAATCTCTTTTGCCAAACTGTTAATTGTACAAAAACGCACCTGTTTTTTTACTGCTTTTCCGAATTTCTCATTAAAACGTTTAGACATATCAGCAGCCGCAGATTTTGTATATGTCATGACAAGAATATTTTTAGCAGGGATCTGTTTACATAATATCATATAAGCTACTCTTGCTGTCAGAACTGTCGTTTTTCCGCTTCCCGGAACTGCTAAAAGAAGAACCGCCCCCTCAACTGCCTGTACTGCTCTTGCTTGTTGTTCATTCAATGTCAGCTGATAAGTTTCACAAAAATGTCTGTAATCTTTATCTTCTGTTTTATCCATAAGTTCAGGAAGAGGACAAATTCCATCTTTCATGCCTGTATATTCAAGAAATTCTGTTTTACTATACCAGCCTGAAATTTTGAAATGTTCAAATCCATTAGGTGAAACTTCTGAAATTTTTACAAGACATTTCTCTTCATCAGCCTTTAACTGAAAAAACACCTCAACTGCTCCTGAACAAACTTCATAAGTATTGAAAGTTAATTTTGGTTTATCCCAGGTAAAATCATATTCTGCTGTATTGCGAATTGAACTGTGTTCAAATTGTTCAACAAAATCAAACAACCAAATTACTTTACAGCCAAGTGACTGATAAAAATTATTTCTTTCGTTGAACGCCTCAGCTGAAAGTCTGCTATGCTGAAATTCAATCACAGTGTGACTGGTAAGTACATCTGCACGATGCTTTATATTTCCTACTTGTAAAGGAATTTCCTGATTTTCATAAGGATAGCATTTCTGCCACTCCAAATGCCATTCTGATATATCATAATAGCCATTTCTTGCCCACTCATCAGAGCAGAATTCATCAGAGTAAGCTGAAGCTTTATGTGCAAAATGGTGCTGCCGTACTTTTCCTTTTCTCATAACAAGCGGTTTACTACAGTAAGGGCAGAAATAATCACCCTTTGATACTGCCATATCAATATGGACTCTTTTATTATCTTTGTCTAAAGCAATAATCATAGTTATTCACCCTGCTTTATTATACATGAAAATTTCTTTCTTTGTCAATACATAAGAAAGTATTTCAGATATATTAACAAGAGAGTTCACTCTCTGGAAGTTACCCCATTTGTATAAAATAACCAAAAATGTTCTGCTCAAAAACTTTACATCTTTTCTGTCAGATTGATAATCTGACATTTTTGCTGTTTGGCATATTGTACTGTATGATATGCTCCACCGAAATCATGCTCAATACAGCAAATCACAAGGTCAGAACGGTCAACCATGTTCTGATTGCGAATCTGAAAAGCTGATTTGTAATAGGCATTTGCTGACTGTGGGCAGATTTCTATTTCGTCATACAGATTCAGAAAGCTGTTCTTGTTATTTTCTACATTTCTGTTCTGATAAGGCAGAACCAAAGTCAGCGAACAGTTGAGCGGTTATACGTTTTCATCACCCTGCGGATTGTAAGAGCCGCCAACAGGTCAAATTCACCTGTACGTCCAATCAGAAAATTCACATAATTGTGACTTTTCAGAATTTTATAAACTTCTCGTTCCAGATGTTCTTCCGCTGAAAGCGGATTCAGAAGACTTCTGTGACCGAAAAGGCTGATGGTATAAATATTCATATTCAAACACCTCTTATTTTAATTGCACCTGATAACAGGCTCTAATCTAATTATACCACAAAATCAAAATATACGCAAAAATGTATAAAGCTGTATAATAATGCTAAGATTAAAAAAGCAGGTGATGATATGTCAGCCGTAAAAAATGCAGTTGTACAGCGATTTAAAAATATATGTTTTGAGCGTGGAATAGCCACAAATGAACTGGCTAATATTTCAGGAGTCACTCCGTCAACCGTTTATAGTCTTTTTGATGAAAAACGAAGAAATGTTTCTATTACAACTATCAAGATATTATGTGATGGTCTGGAAATCACTCTTGGCGAATTTTTTAGTTCACATGAATTTGATGAACTGGAACAGGAAATAAAATAAATAATCTGCACAACAATTCTCAATTATCTTTGTTGGTTGTAGTAATGGCTATTTTCTAATATTTATGGTATGATAGTACACCGAAGGGAGGTGTACTGTTATGCTAAAAGAACTTTATCATGGTGACATCACTCCGTCAGACCGCAAAGCAGACCCTGATGACAAGTCATTGCAGGAATGGCGGAAACTTTCGACAGAATTTGAAAAATCGCTGACACAGGAACAAATCAACACATACTACAGACTCAGCGATATGCAGGGTGAAAGTGCAGCAAGGGATAATGAAACACTGTACATTCAGGGTTTCAAAGACGGGGCTTTAATCATGATGGAAATACTTGGAGAATGAAAGAAAGCTGCTTGGATGATAAAAATCCGAACAGCCTTTATTTTAGTGCTTTAACGATTTAATTTGCAGAAGTCAGTTTCTGATACATTTTCATCAGCTCCGCCACACATTCACTTTCGGTCATGGTTTTGTAATCGAAACCATAAGCCAGCATAACAGCTTTATCGTTGGCTTTGTGAGTCTTATGGAGTTCAGAGGGCATAATTGTTTCGTCATACAAATCAGTGATGGAACAGTCAGGATATTTCGCTCTTGCATTAAGAATCATCTTTCGTCAGGATTGCACTGATGGAAATTTTCTTTTTTGTATAATAATTCTAAAAGATATGCATTGATATTATTTACTTAAAAAGATACTGAACAATTTCTTAAACAAGTCTCTATTTTAAATTATTGATTATTCCATTCTCCATATCTGCAATTGAGTATATGGTTTCCAACACATCAAATGTTTCTTCAAGGTTATGTTTTGCACTTTGCCAGCCTTTACCATCTGTGAACCATACGAATGTAAATCCATCGATAGTATCCACTTCCTGAGCAATCTGCTTATAACTTCTTGCAGTTTCATTCAATTTAGAACCACCACTTGCATAAAAATTAGTTTCCATACCATAAATCATATTGTCAGTCTTTAAAACAAAGTCAAACCGTTTTTCAGCCTTGCCTTGATTTGAAATCGGAGAAAGGTCAATTCCCCATTTTTCTGTTATTTCATGTATATACATCTCTTTGAAATAGTTCTGACCTTTGACATATCCAGCTTTCACAATAAAACTTTCCACAAGATCTTCCATGAGATGACCGCCACGATTCTTTCTTCCGTTGGAGTCAAGTCCTGTTTCAACGCCTGTTGCGTAGTCAACAAGGCTGTGTATGATATGGTTCTCCATAAGGTCAAATAGCCCCGTCTTACG
Source organism: Oscillospiraceae bacterium (assembly GCA_045541055.1). Lineage (GTDB taxonomy): Bacteria > Bacillota > Clostridia > Oscillospirales > Ruminococcaceae > UBA3855. The sequence goes on along the minus strand of JAZQIL010000135.1, from coordinate 4,501 downwards.
CATAAACACGGAATAATATTCTGGTGAATCATTCATCTGCTTAAAATTATACAAAAAAGCTCCATCACCATCTATTGCATATATTTCATTCGCTCTGACAGCAAGTAATAAAGGTATACACTTTAACGTTTCAGGATATTTGCTTATTATCTGCATAAATTCATTTTCAATATTCTTTGAGCCAATTAAAGCATTCAAGATGTTCAGTTCCACCTTAATACTATCAACGTTTCTATGTACCTTTTCAAAATCGATATAGTATTCATAATTGGCAATACTATCTCTAAATTTTCCGAGCCACTCATTGAAATTACGTTTCATATGATTATCCTTTCAATAGTTACAAATTAGAAGTTCGTTAATCGCCCCTCTGCCTGTAGCCTTGCTGTTTATCACTCTAGTCGCCTGTACTCTATTGATAACAAACATACTATATATATCATCAAAGAAATTGTCGTTTTCATCAGCGTTCTTGGGATCTGAATTACTTGCCACGAACTTAGCACCTTTTTTGGAGATACTTTCAATGAAATGCCCCAGTTCAAGCTGTTCCTTGTCACCAAATTCCGTTTTGGCATATGAAGTAAAAGAAGATGTTACTGTCAGCGGACGATAAGGTGGATCAATATAAACAAATGTGTTACTATCAATAAATTCATCGCATTTGCTATAATCGCCACACTGTATCTGAACCCCTTCCAGCAAATCGCTGATCAAGCAAATGTTCTCAGTATCACAAATGCACGGTTTCTTGTAAGAACCCATCGGCACATTGTGCAAACCCTTAGCATTCACACGATATAAACCGTTAAAGCAAGTCTTATTCAAAAAGATAAATAAAGCAGCTTTCTCGACAGTATCCGCCTTGGAAATAATAAGTTCATTGAAACGGTTACGTTTACTATAATAGTAAACTTTGCGTTCATCCGTATCCATAACCCAGAAGTCTGACTGCATATTTTCAAGCAATGAGATCACTTCTTCTGCATTATCCCTGATTTGAATGTAGGTGTTTATCAGTTCAGGATTTATGTCATTTATAAGAACTTCTTTTAAATGAAAGTTAGCAAGTACGTCAAGTAATACTGCACCTCCGCCAACAAACGGTTCACAGTATTTTTCAATTTTAGCAGGATATTTTTTTCTTATTACATCAAGTAATTGCCTTTTACCGCCTACCCACTTAATAAATGGTTTTATCGTCTTAAACATATGTATCACCATCACCTTGCAAATATCTCTGTTTCCATTATACCACAAAACTACACTGATTGCAAGTCTGAATATATGTTTTCCTACATAAAGAACCTGTTCTTTCAAAAAGAGCAGGCTTTTTTTATTGTCATTTTTCATGCACTTTTTGCAGAAAAACAGCAGAAATCAAATGAAAATCCACAGCTTTCTGACAGCGTTTTTCCAACACATGATGATTATAGTACAGTAATCCTCGAAAGCCCTATTTTCTGACATTTTCCCCTGTCGGGAAATGTTATAATATTTTATATCAATTGACTTGTGGAAGATCCATTTTTATAATTGAAGCCTGTATCTGCTATAGAAACAGGCTTTTTCTTATTCAAAAGCAACTGATATTTTCACACGACAACCCGAGGATAACGATACGCTAAACAACATTCTAAAATTGTCTTTTTGCACAAAATCAGCAGGAATGTTTTTTGCCTTTTTATTTATCTATACAATCTTGAACTCAGCAGGGTACGAAAACTGCTCTCCCACGGCTGGTATATGAAAGCTCATGAAAGGATAGGTAAAATATGAACGAATCCATTACATTTGGTGAACTGCTTTCTATGATTCCCAATAATATCACTGGAAAGAAACCGACAGAAAAGTACCTGAGAGAAAACGAAACTGTAATTGCTGTCAGTCCGGATAAAAGAGTAACTGCCTATCGGAACGGTTATGCCAGTTATAAGGGCTATCCCAACACAATTGTTCTGAATATTCATGATTGTTTCTTTTGTACATACGAAGCGAAAAAATGGATAGAATCCGTCAAAAAAGAACAGGCATTGAAACTGAAATGGTATCTGCTGATTTTTATGCGCGGAGAGGAAGAACTCGCACTGAATCAGTGTTACAGGGAAGAAACAAGGCATCGCTACAAAAATGATGAAGATGCTTTCTGTGAAGAAGTTCCGGACAGAGAACCACCACCCGATATTCAGGTACATTCAAAAATATTTGTAGAAGAATTGATGCAGCCATTAACGGAACGTCAGAAACAGGTCACACAACTGCAGTACGTCTATCAGTATACACACGATGAAATTGCTGTAATGCTAAAAATAAAAAGGCCTGTTGTAACAAAGCACAAAAACAAAGCGGTCAGCCGTATGAAAAAATTGTGCAAGTCTACAAAATGAATAGGAAGAGGGTACAAAAAACGCTCTTTCACGGCTAATAAGTGAGAGGCTTCATCACAAGGAGGTGAAATCTTATGAAACATAAACTTTCAGAACAGGAATGCCTTGATGTCAGCATCATCATGGAACTGATGGCTACCCAGAAGGATATGCCTCCAGAATACGGTGCAGTCATGAAGCGTGGTGCTTCATTGCTCAGACGTGCAGTATGCCTTTGCACAATCTTCTGCCAGAGCTACAGTAATCTCAAGGAACAATACAGAAAGGAGGAAACGTTCAATGACCCCAATGATGAAACTGATTAATGTCCTGAATCTATCATTGCAGGAAATCACACAACAGCAGGTAAGGCGAAATTCAACACTTTTGAAAAAATGGAGAATTTGCATTCGGTAGTGAACGACTGCTCATCATGCGAGGAGGAGAACTGACATGGCAACGTTGTATGAAATCGAATCTGCAATTTACGACTGCGTAGACAGTGAAACAGGCGAGGTTATTGATGAAGAAAAACTGAATGCCCTGATGATGGAACGCAGTGCAAAACTCGAAGGTGTGGCACTTTGGATAAAGAATCTGGAATCTGATGCAGCCGCAATCAGGGCAGAGCGTGACAATCTCGATAAGCGTATGAAATCAGCCAAAACCAAAGCAAAATCTTTAAGGAACTGGCTGACAAATGCACTTAGTTTTCAGCCGTTTGAAACGGCAAGAGTCCGCATTTCTTTCCGCAAGTCAACCACAACGGAAGTAGATGCTGAACAGCTCCCGAAAAAATGGAGTGTCAAGAAAATCACTTATACTCCTGATAAGGCGGCTATCAAGACGGCATTGCTCGCAGGCAAAAAAATCAAGGGTGCGTCTCTCGTAGAACACCAGAATATTCAAATCAAATGATATTTTATAAACAGGAGGAAATACTCATGGCATTCAAAAAAGTACAGCGAAAAGCTGCAAAAATGCGTGTCGCCCTTGCAGGTCCAAGCGGAGCAGGAAAAACTCTCTCCGCTCTCTACCTTGCATATGGTGTCACAGGTGACTGGGAAAAAATCGCCCTCATTGATACGGAACACGGCAGAGGGCAGTTTTATGGAAATCGTTCCGACCTCAATGTTGGGGAATATCTCTATCAGGAGCTGACCCCGCCGTTTTCCGCTGAACGTTACATTGCAATCGCAACAGAAGCACAGAAGGCAGTCGGGACAGACGGTGTTGTAATTATCGACAGTTTTTCCCATGCGTGGGAGGGTGAAGGCGGTGTTCTCGACTTCAAAGAAACTGTTGAACAGCAAACTGGAAAAAATTCTTTCACGGCATGGAATGATGCAGGCAAGAAACAAAATTTGCTGATAAATAAATTACTTTCCCTCGATTGTCATGTCATTGTGACAATGCGTACCAAAATGGCATATGCTATGGAGCAAAATGAACGTGGAAAGACCGAACCTGTCAAGATTGGACTTGCACCTGTTCAGCGTGAGAACACAGAATATGAATTTGATTTAGTGCTGAATATCGCAAGAAATCATATTGCAATCGTTTCCAAAGATACGACTTTTCTTGACAACTGGAACGGCATTATTACTCCCGAACTTGGCAGTTCTCTCCGTGACTGGCTGTCAAACGGAGTCGAACCGAACAGATGTACCGATTGCGGAACGGTTATCACGAGTAACGCAAAGAAAACGGCTGATGAAATTGCACAGGGTACACTCAAAAATTACGGCAGAATGCTTTGCTGGAACTGTATGCTGAAAGAAATCAAAAAACGTAAGGAGCAAGCCGAAAATGAAACAACTTCGTCCATATCAGACTGATATTGTCAATCGTGTGAGACAAGCCTATCTGCACGGCTTCAAAGCTCCTTGTGTGGTTTTGCCGTGCGGAGGCGGCAAGTCCGTGATTGTCGCTGAAATTGCGAAACGTACCACGGACAAGCAAAATCATGTATTATTTCTTGTGCATCGAAAAGAACTCGTTGACCAGATTCAGAAGACATTCAGTTATTGGGGTGTTGATATGAAAAATACCGATATTATGATGGTACAGACAGCTACAAGAAGAATTTCAAAATTACAAAAACCCGCATTGATTATAACTGATGAGAATCATCA
>JAZQIL010000134.1:0-1741 GCA_045541055.1 Oscillospiraceae bacterium | reverse complement strand
GAATCAGCCACGGGTCAAGGGTGTATTTTACAAATTCAAGAGATAAATGCTCGATGTTGCTGAATGTGGCGTGGTCAAGGTCGCCGATCATATGCAGCGGCACACGATACAGCCTTGCGATTTCCTCAATCTGAAACTTTCTCGTTTCCAGAAACTGTGCTTCGTTATTGGGAATGGAAATCGGTGTGTACTTCATGCCTTCTTCCAAAATTGCAGTCTTATGAGCATTTCCGCTGCCGTAAGCCCTGTGCCATGCTTCACGGACACGTTCCGGATTCTTGATGACACCCGGATGTTCCAGTACAGCGGAGGGTGATGCACCATTGGCAAAGAATGACGCACCGTATTCATCGCAGGCAACCGCCAGACCGATTGCATTTTTTGCCATGGCAATGGGAGAATAGCCGACAAGACCGTCAAAACCAAGTCCCGGAATGTGAAGCACCTGTTCTGCAGGCAGGATGATTTCGCCCTGTTCACGGAAGTTCGGGTTCTGCTCATCATAGCGACTGTATTTGTAAATGAGCCTGTTACGCTCGTCACGGTCAGCTTTAATTTTATCCGGCATCAGTGGATATAGTCCAATGACCTCACCTCTGCCGTTGCGGATGATCTGTGCGTAGGCATTGCCGTAGATTAGCAGGTGCGACATCAATGTTTCTCGGAACACAAAACTCGTCATTTCGGGGTTCGGTTGGTCATGCAGCAAAAAATATAGCGGGTGCTTCGGCACTCGCTCTTTTCCCTTATCGGTGTATTCATAGACGTGCAGCGGCAGCTGTGCGATGGCTTCTGACAGCACCCTCACGCAGGCATAAACGGCAATCTGCTGCATTGCAGTGCGATCGTTGACGCTCTTCCCGGCAGTACTTCTGCCGAAGAAGTAGGTGTAGCTGGGGCTGTCGTAGCTGTTCCGAGGCTTGTCTCGGCTTTTGAAAAGTCCTTTGAAAATGCTCATGGGAATCACGCTCCTTTCAGGATTGAATTTTTCAGTTGAATGTGATATAATAAAGAAAAAACGAGGTCTAACGCCTCTTTTAATTTGAATACTCAGAAGGTGTTTTATTTATGGATATTATCAATTTGATACAGCAAAAGTATGGCAACACTTGTCAGCTATGTGCTCCCTTAAGCAAGGAACAGCATGATGAAGCAAAAAATATGCTTTCAGACGAACTGCTAAAGGTACTTACAGTAAGCAATGGAATAAATGAAGTAATGACACACCCTAATACAAATGACGGAAATCCATTCGTTATAGATTGGATAATTTATTCATTTGACGAGATTAAGGCTGAAACTGAAAATTACCTGTCTATACATGGTCGTGAAGGTGTTGTATTCTCTGGTAATGGTGCAGGCGGTTCTTTCATTCAGAAATCAGATGGAAAAATCTATTTACTGGAATTTTTCGATTCTGATGAAGAACTCTTCGCAGAAAGTTTATCGGATTTTTTCAAGCAATATCAACAATAACTTCTGATTATCACTTTGATTGATTATCACTTTGATCACAACACCAACAACTCCCTCTCATCATAAATACTCGCCCCCGAATCCCCAGCACCGCATCTCACCGCACGGTCAAGAGCCATAATCAGAGCAACAGCACCATCAATCTTTTCCGTGGACTTCTCCTTGTCCGGCTTGATATTTCCGGCAGGGTCACGCTTGATGAAAATGTTGTCCATCATCCACCGCAGCACCGGATGACCACCATGAGCAATCGTTTTGTTGAGGG
>JAZQIL010000133.1:0-26893 GCA_045541055.1 Oscillospiraceae bacterium | reverse complement strand
TTCTTCGATGATACTCTTCATTACTGTTTCCTCCACGAAATTATTTGCAGTCTGGTACACTTCCGGCACTCTGAGCCGTGTGATTTTTCGTGTGATTTTATTTGAAATTCATGTGATTTTTTCGCATTCCGGACTGCATTTCTGCGGTTCAGACCGTTTTCAGATACAAAAGGAAACCGCTTGATACAGCCGTTTCAGCTATATTCAGCGGTTTTGATTTCTATTGATTGGCTCTTATTTGAACCAACGACCTTCGGGTTATGAGAACGACCACCCATGTGTCATCTCGTGTTATAAAATGCCGTAAAGTACACAAATCAGGGATTTTGAGTAAGAAACCACTCAAATCCAATTGAATTTTTTCAGATGCGTAGCTGTATCGTAGCTGTATGGAAAGCTGTAAATTTCTCTTGTTTTTTGAGTGAATTTTACGGCATTTTTCTATGCTTCGCCTCCCACGTGGGAGGCGGAATTCATAATGTGAAAATATCTAATTTTTACCAAATATTTAGTTCAGCTGTTTTAGATTCAAATTCTTCAACCGTCATGTTAGCTTCTTCAGCAGCTTGTGAAAGTGTTAGCAAATCTTTTTTCACCAACCCAACAAGAGCTTTTAGAAAACCTTCTGCTTTGCCTTCTACCCTGCCTTCTTCTCTGGCTTCTTCTTTGAATTCAGTAATTGTTCTTTCTTCATCATATTCAGTAATACACATAAGCGTTACCTCCTCCTGATTCTTCACAAGAAACGGCTTAACGAGCCAGTCTTCCGGCATTTCAGCAATTACTCTGCTGATTGCTTCTCCCAGCGGAATTTCTTCTTTCTGACTGGAACGGATTCTGTCTACAAACCATGAATATTCCTTCAGAGGCTTGCAGGCATTCAAAAGCTCCATGTTGTGTCCATAATTGATGTTAATCATTGTAACTGTAACCTCAATATCCGGCTTGGAATCCTTTTCAAAGGAATCAGACAATTTTAAAATGATTCTGTCCTCTTTCTCATCTGTGCCGTTATAGAAGCAGATACACCGGGGAGTCGGTGCTTTCTGCTGTTTCGATGAGAATTTCATGTATTTATTATTTTTATCATCAATATAACGTGAATAGAGGATACCGGCATAAATCAGAAATCTCATCGGCATGTTCGGATTGAAAGACCCCTGATGTTCATACAGATTCATGATATTTTCAATCAGAAATAAGAATGACAGGTCATTTTTCATGCTCATATAAACAGCATCTTCAATGGTATTGAATTCAATTGCATCAGCATCCGTGTAATGCGTGCCGTTTATCGCATTATACAGACTTAATGTCCATTCTTTGTTTTCCGGACTGCCAAAAATAAATTTGAACAGTCTGTCCTTATATTCACGATTTACGCCTTTCACAGCCATGAACTCACACTCCTTTTTTATTCTATTATAGCATATTATTTTAAAAAAATCAAGATAATCTTAAAAAATATCCACAGGAATTTTGAAATTCCTGCGGACATTTGGAAATAAATCATTTCAATAATTATCAATAGCTGATGTATTTGTTTTGCTGTAAGTTCTTCCAAGAGAAGAGGCAGAAGAAACATGATACTGGCTAAGATAAGAATTATATTTTGATGCTGTAATTGTGCTGTCATTGTAAGTGTATTTGTAAGAAGAACCGGAGTATTCTTTAGTTAATACGGCAACTTTCTTCATGGAAGTTCCTTGCAAAGTGGCGATATAATAAGAATTATACTCAGGAGCACTATATTCAGAAATTAAATAACTTCCATAAGCAAGTGTTTCACCGTACTGTCCCCATCCAGTATCTACCAGTACAACACTTCCTTCTGAATAGGTATAGACATCTACAGTAGAAATGTGATATTCACCATCAGAAATAAATAATTCCGGTATGCCGTCTTTATTCAAATCATACAGACTATAGCGGCGTTCCTCTAATCCTGAACCTGCTGATACACTGGAAAGTTTTGATTTATAAGCTGATTTCCAAGCTGGTACAACTGGTTTGGGCTGATATGCTGTACGGGTTACAGTATCTCCTGATGTACCGTCTGAATAGTAGGGGGTCACAGAAACTGTTACACGGTCAAGACTTGACCCTGCTGTTAAATATAAAGAAGAAGAACTGGATTTCTTATTAGAAAATACAGTATAAGCAGAGGAACTGCCGGCACTGTACTCCTTGCAGGTGACATAATAATAGTCATATGTTCCACTGACATTGAGAGTATAGGTATACCCTTCATACTGTCCCTGTTCCACGTTAATACTACAACTACTGATAGCTGGTGGCTTTCTCGTAGTCACTGTAAAGGAATCACTGCTTAAAATTGTCTGTCTGTCAGGGTCACAGATACGGAGTTCATAATTTCCAGCAGAAACACCTGTCATGTCATAGGTGTCAATTTTCTTGTCTATCACATTATTCAGATAATCCCACTTGATTCTTGCGGAATAAGTCGCACTGTATGTTTTAGATGTGCTGGCTGGCACAACTGCAAGCCATACCTGACTGCCAGAAGTTAAATTCTGTGCGCTGACATCAAAGGAAACATTGTTGTAGCTTTGGCTGTAATAAGCATTATAAACAGAAGCAGTTACTTCTGGTAAAATTGTAAAGGAAACACTGCTTAATTTCTGATTATCATTATCTGGGTCATAAATACAAATGTCATAAGTTCCGGCAGAAAGCTTTTCTGAAAAACTAAATTCTACAGAATTTTCACTGCATTCAGTCAATTTTTTCTTTGTGATGGGAGTTTCAGAATCTGTTTCATGCGGAAGAATGCCGATCCATGCATTGCTGTTGGATTCCAAATTTTCAGTTGTGAAAGAAGCACTCACAGAAGAAGCAGAAGCTTTTACAGAATCTGATAAAATTTCTGCTTTCAGCGGCTCTGCAATCACAAAGCTGACACAATCCAGTTCAATACCACCATTATCAGGGTCATAAATACGCAAGTCATAATTTCCGGGAACAGCTTTTTCAGCTGGAATTTTAAATCCTGCGTAGCCAATCTGTGCATGAAGGTAAGCTGCTGAAATATAAGCATTTCTGGCATCTGTTTCTGAATGCGGCGTATCTGAAGGAACAACAGCAAACCATGCACTGCTGTCTTCTGTTACATTCTCACAGTTGAATGAGAAATATAAATTTTGGTCAGTACGATTATATCTAATAGATTCTGTTTCAATCGAAGCAGTTACGGCAGGCTTTGTAGTTGTAGTCGCTGTTGTAGTTGTTTCAGTTGGAGGTGTCTCTGTCGTAATTGTTGTTTCAGTAGTTTCTTCGGGTTCTCTTTGACTAGAAAAGGAAGGAGTTCCGCCTGCTCCCTGCACAGCAGCATAGACAAGAATTTCAGCTACATCTTTTGAGTTTACATCACCATCTGTATTGACATCCGCAGCAATCAGGGCTTCTTTTAAAAGTGTTCCTTCATTTCCTGCACCGATATTTGCAGCATGTATAAGCACCTCAGCAGCATCTTTCGCATTGATATTTGTATCGTGATTTGTATCGCCTAATTCATAGATAATTTTCTCAGCTGAAACAACAGTTACTTGTATCTGAGAAACATCATAATCCTGATTTATCACAGTGATAATGGCATTTCCTTCAGTTAAAGCTGTAATTTTGCCATTTGATGAAACAACAGCAATTTCTGGATTATTGGAAGAATAGATTAAATTTTCCTGATTTGCTTCAATCTGATACTGCTGACCAGCTTCTAATGTAATTTCATTTTCCATTACAGCTAATGACGGTTTAGTTTCGGTAGTAGTTATTGTTGTTTCTGGTGTGGTTAAAGTTGTTGTAGTGGTAGTTGTTGTTTCCGGTGTGGTTAAAGTTGTTGTGGTAGTTGCTGTAGTGGTAGTTGTTGTCGAAGTGGTGGTGGTAGAAGTAGTCGTTTCCTCTTCCATTTTTACACGCACCCAGCCGTCATGATACTCTACACTGTCACTATAATCCTTAGGTGTATCAATATCATTTGCATACAGGTCAGGAGACGGGTCGCCAAATTCTCCATAAGCTACATCATAATATCTATAGCCGTCTCTCACATTACCGCCAGTTAAATTGCCAATTGTATCATGAGGAATTGTGACAACAACAAGCATAAGTGTACCTGTATCTCTGATTACCTCATCAAATGCCTTTGTGTTCCATGCAAGTGTATTTTCAGCATTTGTTCCAGAAGTCATTCCTCTCTCATTTACTAGTGTAAAGAAAAAAGCATCCATCATAGTATGACTTGGAATATATGTCAGATAATTTCCTTGTACATATGGCTGAGCATCTGAAAAATTTGTGATTATCTTCATTGTCAATTCAGAATCGGCTCTTACACCAAATTCCATAACATTTATTCCAGGATTTCTGTCCATTCGGACAAATAACGGAATTTCATAGTTAAGTGCTTTCACCTGCTCTTGTGTCAGTTCAATCTGGTCAATCGAAACTGCTACTTCTCCTCCATCCACAGAAGAAACACCATGAGGAATGGCTGAATCATACATTTCTGCATAAACTGGTATTGCCGTCTCTGTCTGTGTATATCCATCTGGACTGATACATGTCAACATTGTAAATGCTGCCATTATTGCTGTATATTTTTTCAGTAATTTCATAAAAATTCCTCCCTGCTTTAATATATTAATATCATGGGCTTTTTTGTTTCATCCAGCCAGTACAGAATCTGATACATGTCATTTTTAGGAACAGCAACACAGCCGGCAGTGTAAGAGCCTGTCTGACAGTGGAGAAAAATTGCAGAACCCGCATAAGGCACAACAGGATTCATATTGTAATTGATTGCTACTGTATAGCAGTAAGCTGTCGGATAGTCTGCTAAATGTTCCGCACTGTTCCAACGAATCTCATCACTTTCTACCCATTGGTTATAATATTCTGATTCAGGGTCATCTACCCAGTAGCAGTGAGAGTTCATCTTTCTGTACTCGACAGAAAGATTTTCAAGGTCTTCCGTACCAAAAGCGAATCCAAGCGGAAACAAGCCTTCCGGAGTACGATAATCGCCCTCTCTGCTCTCTGCACTGACTCCATTTTTCCCGACAACGCCATAAGTATGAGAAATTTTTGTCCAGCAGTTCTCTGTCAGTTCATACAGATAGACAGAGGCATCCGAGCCGGAAGATTTTACGATAATCAGCTGTTCAGAATCCTGTACTTCTGAAATATCTATACCGCTGTCCTCGAAGAAAGAAGCAATTTCTTCTGTATGAATACTTTCCTCTGTGGTAGGTTCTTCCGTAGTAACTTCTTCTGTTTCTGTAACGGTTTCTGAAACAGATTCAGATACTGCTGTTTCTGTAGGAATATCACTTTCAGTGAGAGATGCAATAGATTTTGAAGCAATTGTTTCAATGATAACAGCCTGTTCCTGTTCTGAAATACTATCAATATTCTGATTAGAACAGGAACAACAGTTGACAAGCATTCCTGTTATTAACAAAAATAATACTATCTTATTTTTCATTATATTTTTCTCCATCAGTTCGCATAAAATCTGATGTAATTACCATCGACCCAGCCATAATAATCACCATCATCAGTGTCATAAAGTTCGTACCAAGAAATTCCATGAGAATAACAATACTTCACTGCTGTGACATGCCATCCATTGCCTAACTCTTTACGAACTGTAGATTTTGAACCCCCATTGACAACATAAGAAGTAGTATATCCTGGCACACCATATCCATTAATTTCTCCATAATTATCAAAAGAATGTACCTCCACACTACTGCTGGAAGAATTTCCGGAATAGAACGAAATATAATTGCTGTCTACCCAGCCGTAATAGTCACCGTCATCAGAATCCCATAATTCATACCATGTAATTCCATAAGCAGAACAATAATTTTTTGCGGTCACATGCCAGTGATTTCCAAGTTCATCACGCACTGTCGTTTTTGCACCGCCATTTACAACATAAGAAGTAGTAAAACCAGCAACACCTCTGCCGTTAATTTCTCCCTTTTTATTGCAGGAAGAAACAGAAACGGATATAACCGGTTTCGGCTGATTCGCTGTACAAGTCCGTGTTTGACCGGATGTACCATCTGAATAGTAAGGGGTCACAGTAGCTGTTACATGGTCAATACTGGAAGCAGCTGTTAAATATAATGATGATTTTGTGTTGTTTTCTGAAAGCACCTGATAGCCATTGCTATCATCAAAACCATATTCACGGCATTCTATATGATAATAGTCATAGTTTCCTTTGACATAGAGTGTATAGCTGTATCCTTCATATTCTTGTACAGTTTTAATTTCGCAGCTGATTTCCGGAGAATTTCTTTTTTCTGTTGCTGGAACAGTTTCTACCGGAGCAGTTTTTTGACAGAGTGCATCATAATACAGCATTTCAAGCTTGCTATAGTTTCCTCCTTTTGTCTGAAATCCTGCCTGTGAAAGCAGATTCTGAATCTCTTCTTCGGAATATCCGTCAGAGAAATCCAGCTCATTTCCGGTCTGAGGATTAAAAACTCCCTGTATACTGTGATGCATATATTCATCATAATAATAAATATAATGTATTCCGTCCGTACCGGTTATGTCGTAGAAATCATCATCACCCCATGCCAGAAAACTTCCAAAATGAGTCATGGATAAATTTCCGGAGCTGTCATGTGTGTACAGGATAAAATCCATTTTATCTGTATCTTTCAGAATCATGTCATCTTTTCCATCATGGTCAATATCATACAGATAACCACCCGGAGCATCGACGAAATCACTGCTTTGCAAAATCTGATAGAAATCCTGGTAGACTTTTTCATTGGACGTACCTGTACCACTGGAAAGAAGTACAGCAGTATTCTGTGATGCAACAGATACCGGAACAGAAGCTTCTGTTATAGGAATTTCCATAGAATTTTCAGCAAACTGATTCTGCCCCGGCTCTGCCGGGGCATTCGATACAGAAACCTCATGACTATCAGAAATTTTTTTGATATATGTAAATAACACAATTCCGCCGATAATGATAATCAAAGACAGTATTCCAATGATTGCATATAGCACACCAGACTGTGGATTTCTGACAAGTGTTTCGTCATGATTCTGCTGATGAAAATCAGGGCTGCTGAATACAGGCTGTGTTTTTTCTTCATCAATCACTAGCTTTTTGTCAGATGATTCAGGCTTAAAAAACGATACTGCATCTGAAACAATATCAGAAGTTTTTGCTCCTGCCTGATTTACAGCAGATGTTGCTTTCTCTTTTAATGAATTCACTTTTTCGGCAGTTTCTTCTGACTGTAAAAATGACACTGCCCCTGAAACAATATCAGAAGTTTTCGCTCCTGCCTGATTTACAGCGGATGTCGCTTTCTTTTTCAATGAATTCACTTTTTCGGCGGTTTCTTCTGACTGTAAAAATGCAATAGCCTTTTCAGTTTTTTCCTTCAGTCTGTCTTTTGGAGCTATTTTTTCTTCCGGAACTTCATAACCAGCGGAGCTGATTCTGACACTTTCTGTTTTCTCCGCAGAAGATACAGAAATGACTGCCGCTCTGTCATTTTGAGGTTTTGTATCATAAGCTATACCGCTGTCCATCATCCACATAACTTACCCCCCCTTTGTATTTTTAAGATGATAAGCTTAAGAATTTTCAGATTCATCATCCAGATTTTGTGTTCCATTTTCCATTTTTTCTCTGGCATTATCTGAAATTCCAGATGCTTTGGAACTTACAGCATCCATAGCAGATGCAGCTTTTTTCTTAATATCCATCATTTTTTGAGCAGTTTCCTCAGAGTTGAGAAATTCTGCGGCATTGGAAGCAAGTCCGGATACCTTAGAACTTACGTTACTTACAACAGACATTGTTCTTTCCTGCATTGTTTTTTTCGGAGTCTGCGACTCTTCTTCCGGAGTCTCAAGCATATTATTGTATCTTTGAGCGATATTCTCTGACGAATACTCTATTGGCTGCTCAGAATCACCTTCTCTGAAAAATACAAGAACATCAGCCTGAAAAAAATCTTCACTTTCAGAATCTCCAAATATTGCCCAGAAGAGACGCCACAGACGTCCGAGACAGCCGACTCTTCTTCTGATATCAATTGTATGGATTCCCAGCAATTTCCATCCCAGCAAAGCTTGTTCATTCAGAATCTGCTGATACTCATCATTGACTTTTTGCACAGCCATTTTCCCTAAACCCTTGGGATGTTCAACTGTTACGGTTTTGTACTGCATAAAAATTCCTCCTGAAAATAAATTCTTTCTTATGGTTCATCAAGTCCGCCGTTCGGGTATCGGCATCTTGAAATACGTTTGATTCCTCGGACAAAACCCTTGAAGGTTCCATATTTTTCGATAGAGATTTTCATATACTCCGAACAACAGGGTTCAAACAAACATGCGCCTCTGACACTCTCAGAAGCATATTTTTGATATAAAATAATCATTGTGATTAAGATTTTCTTGATAAATAATCTAAAATATATCAGACAAACTCCCAGACAGAATATTCTGAAAACGATGCCAGAAAGCAGATACTTTCCGATTAGAACAATCATAACAAACAGTATCAGCAGAGAAAGCAATATTTTCAGCACATCTTTCCGGACAGAAATATCCGGTCGGATGATAATTCTCGGCGGCGGTTCTGCTATCTGCCGGAGTATGATTTTTTCATGCTCCAAAGCCTCTGCAAGAGTTTTATCTTCTGTTTCTTCATAGAAAGAATATTGACAGCGCATAATATCAGCTCCGATTATAGTTCTATCTTTTTATCTGTCACTTTTCCATTCTGGTTCAGACGGTCAACTGTTATATTTCCATTTTTATCTATATGAGAAACACAGCAACAAACGCTGTCCGGATTTTCTTTTCTTGCCTTCCTGATTTCATCAGCCTTTTCTTTTCCAACTGCGGCATCAAGTCGTTCATCAATCCATTGCCAGCTCATCTGACCTGTTTTTTTATCTAAGTCGGCTGTACCGAACTTTGCATCTGCAATCAGAAATCTTGGCTTTCCGTCTGGATTTTCGTATACACCATCAATTCCATGATGACCAGTATCTTTCATACTTGTAACATTGTCGGTATTTAACCGCTGATAACCTTTTTCTCTTAGATACTGGTCTGTTCTCATTTCTCCGAAATTACCTTTTCTAATATTTTCGTCATCTTTTATATGCCAATGCAGTGTACGTTTCAGATGTCCCGGATGTCCTATTATTTTTTTAATTTCTTTATCCTGCTGAGTAATTTCTTCCGGAGTAAGAGATTTGACTTCAAATTCATCAGAAACATCTGTCCCATCAGGAGTCAGAAATTCGTTTTTTTTTCACCTGGACTTGTCATTTCGCCGGCCAGATTGCCGATTCCATTTGCAATTTCTCTCTTTCTCGCATTTTCCTCTGCTTTTTTCAGGTCATGGTGTTTTTTCAGATTTGCAGCGATTTCAAGTCCTTTTCCTCCGGCAGCAGCAATCGTCTTTGTGGTAGGGTCAGGAATAAAAGAAGAAGCTCGCTGTAATCCTACCGAAACTCTGTCCATAATTTGTGTTGATTTTCTCTCCACTTCTTTCGGATTGAGTTCCTGATTGTTTTTGATTTCGTTCATAAAAATCAACCTCCCTGTTAATGTCTCCGGCGTTTATCTTCATCAAGAACCGCCTTGATGACTGCTTCCCGTTCTTCTTCACCATATTCTCTCAAATAAGGACTGAATAGCGAAGCAATAGAATCCTTTACCTGTTCTTCGGTAACTTCTGTTTTTTTCAGCATTCTGCATACTGTTTCTGCATGAAACACATCATATAGCAGCCGCTGTGCATTTTGTTCCCACTCCAGCCAGGTTTTACTTTCCAGAAGAATAAAAAAATCATTTTTTTCGGCACCGCTCATCTCTGCACTTAAAACTTCTTCTTTGATGCTGTCATAACATTGTGGGTCTCCTTGGCATAAAACAAAAGTAAGTAGAATGTATTTTATTTCCTCCTCTGGAGTCAAATGCTTTTTATCAAATAATGTATTCACAGTGAAAACCTTCTTTCCTATTTTTGGAATTTATTCACATTACAAAGCACAGAATCCAGCCAGTCACTCTGCCGGATAACAGCAATGCCTTTTTCCAGTTTAGCGAGTTCCTTTATCTGTTCTTCGTTCAGTCCAGCAGCACGTCCAACAAGTTCCCTGTCTGAATAATCCGGCAGACGATGAATGATTTTAGTATTAGTATTTCGGATAACTGCCATATCCAGCAGACCGGGAGACTGGTCGGCAATGATAAAGCCTTCGCCGTAAGTACGCATTTCAGCAATAGCATTTGTCAGCATTTCTACAGATTTCCCAAGCAGATTGCTGCTTTCTGTATTCTGTTCCGTAGAAGTACGTTTCAGAAGATGGTGTGCCTCTTCCAGAACGGTCACATGCCGCAGTGCTGAATTTGCCTCCAGCTTCTGATTCATCCGATATTCCTGCAATTTCAGGACGAGAATCCCCATTATCAGAGATTTGGTTTCAGAAGACCCGATACTGCTCAAATCAACGATGACATTCTTATCAAATAAATCCGGGTCAGAAATGCCGTTTTGTCTGAACACCATACCAAAAATACCGGTTGTCAGGGATTCCACTCTTGTGACGAGAGAACCTGTATAGTCGCTCTTGTTATCGGATGAATAATCACTCTCATCTACAACTTTCCGGATTTCTCTGAGAACATCTGAAAAATCAGGAAAAATCCGATGATTGTTTCTGGACTCCCGCATATCCCAGCCGCTTGTTTCATAGGCATTATGCACGGCTTTTTTCAGAATTGCCGGCATCGCTGCATACATGGGCCAGCAGACATTAAAAATCTCCACAAGTCTGTCAATATGATGCAGAATATGGATATTCTCCGGAAAATAAAATGGATTCAGCCGGAGCAGATTCGTTGTTTTTTCAAGCGGATTCACATCATATACATCTGCTTCCGGAAAAACTTTTGCATATTCTCCTTTGGCAGGTTCTATCACCAGAAAATGTACTTTTTCAGACCCGGACATATCCTGGAGTTGATGCAGTATCTGACAAGTTGTATTGGATTTTCCAGCTCCGGTTGACCCAGTAATGAAAGTATGCTCTGTCAGTCTCTGACAGGAAAGCGGCACATCCAGTGCTGTGCATTCTCCCATGCTGAAAATTTTTCCGATTCTGACAGTTTTTTCAATATTTTCAGATTTATCATGATTTTTTTTGATAACTTCCTGTCCGAATTCGGCATGTTCCGTAACAGGAAAGCCGCATACAGATTTTCTTGGCAGACTCATCTGAATTGCAAGCTCGTTGCTGCTGACCAATGCAGAAGCCCTGACAGGAAAATTTTCTTTCAGTCCCTGATAATGACGAATAAACTCAGGATGCATCAGATTAATAATATAGCGATACAAAAGCTGCCGGCTTTGCCGTTCCTGCCAGTTCCAGAAATTGCAGGCAGCTGTCTGCACGCCGGAGTTCTCTCCGGCGATAATTGCTTTATAGGTACTGGCTGCCATTTCCGCAGTTACGGGACTTTCTGAAAGAAAATATGCTGCACATTCCCACATGCCGATGCTTTCGCACTCATCCAGACGTTTCAGATGTTTTTCGATGCGCTCCATTATATTCTGAATTTCTTTATCATGGATGGTAAACTGTACTCCCTGAGAATTTCCGGCATTTTTTCCTTCTGAATAAGTCACGGCAGTGGAATCTGTATAATTCACACCGGAAGAAATTCCCTGATTGATTGACTGACTGGCAGAGAAACTGCTGCTTTCTGTTTCAGTCGGAACAGGTATCATGGCAACAGTTGTATTCAATGCACCGAGTACTCCGGCAGCTGCGATACTTGCACCACCTGTGAGCGGTGCAGCAGCAATTCCCAGAAGATTGACAATTGTACTTGCCACAGCCTTTTTATGGACAGCCTGCTGATTCGGAACAGAGGTACCATGACTCACTGCTACATTTTCGCCGTACTGTTTGGCAAGGGTGACAGATTTCTGTGTTCCCTGACTTGTACTCACCTGTACGGAAGAAGAAAGATTTTCTGAAAAATTATTTCCATAAGAAATCTGTCTGTTTGCCATAGGTGAAAGAAGTGTATAGACTGCCTCATATTCCTTCCGGACGGCATGGAGCGTTTCCGGCTGCTGACCGTCAAATCTGCCGGGAAGAACACTTTTTGCAAGAATGACGGCTGTGTATTTTTGTCCCTGCATCGCAAGCACAAATTTTTCCAGTCCCTGTACAAAATTATCATTTGTATTTAGCTTTTCATCCTTTTGATTTGCCACACAGGAAACAGCAGCGATATTTTCACTGGAAATGCCGGAAAGCAGTTTTTCCATATCTGTTTTGGACAAATCTTCTGTCTGCACACCCGGAAACTGTCCAGTCAGTGCATTTTTGAGTGTTTCTTTCAGGGATTGTGCGGTATGAGAAACATCATTTTCATTGGCACGGACAGCAAGATAGAACTCTGTTTTTCTGCCGTCGCTGTCTGCAATGACGGCAATGCTGCAATTCATCCCCTGTACAGAACTGAATACTGATGCAAATTTATAAGTAGAATATTCCTGATTCTGATAAACCATTTCCGTAATTCTGAAAATCCGTATATCACTGTTTGTAACAGAAAAAGGTTTGATTTCAGAATCTTTTAAATCATACAGATATTCTTTCAGGATAATGTCCTTGACAAGATTTACTGCCTGTATGGAGTTTTGTTCATATTCATAATATTCAGCGACGGGAGCCTGTTGTTTTACAACAGGAGTATTTTTAGGCATAGCATTCAGCACCTGTTCCGCTTTCTGTGCCGGATTTCGCTGACCGGATGCGGAAGAATTTCCGATAACAAATTCATCCATATCAGTCACCTTCTTTTTGATTCAATGCAATGACAGCACCCGTGACTGCGCCAATTGTGGCAGTAGTCACTGCAATAGGTGCAGCAGCAGCAGCCACACCTGCCGCCAGAACCGCTCCGGCAGTACCGCCTAACAAAGCACCAGCCGCTGCGCCGACAGCACCTTTTTTAATTTGCTCCTGTTTTCGTTCTTCCTGTTTTCGCTGATGAATTATATTTTCTTCCTCTTGGGTATAGGCACCGCATTTTTTCACTACTTCTTTCAGATGTGCAAGTCTTCTTTCAGAAAAATGATAAAGCACCTCTGCCATGAGCTGATTCATGTATTCTTCCGTCCATTCTGCCGGATTCTGATTCAGTTCTGCGCCGTCATCAGGGTCATATAATCCGGGCATTGCACCGGCGGTTTTCTTCATGTCCTCGAATCTCTGAAATGTCGGGTCAACCAACAGACTATCTTTCATCATAATACGGACAGAAAGAAAGTCCCCCTTGTTCACAGCGTTTTTAAAAGTTTCCGATGCCATTGCTATTACCTCCTGTAATCTTTATATTTCAAGAATACTGCTGATTCTGGCTTCGATTTCTGTAATCCAGTCAAGCTTTTCCTGTGATTCTCTGAGACGATGTTCTGCCTTGTCTTTGTCCTGGGCATAGTTTTTAATCTGTGCTGTTTTCTGATTCAGCTCATTATCCAGTTTCTTGAATTCAGCAAGGAATTCCTGTGAAATCTGTTCTGAAATTTCCTTTGTATATTTCTGTGCTGTCATACCATTTTCCAGAAGCTGTCTCTGAACCGGAGCAAAAAAATCATCCGCAAGTTCTCCAGCATCAACATAGGTATTTTTTTGGTATACATCTTTCAGGATTTTTCGGGGTTCTTTCCATGTCCAGAATTTATACCATTTCCATTCTGGATTCTTCACCAGTACTTCACCGCATTTTACAGATTCTTCCCTGAGAAATGTTTCAACATTGATATCTGGTATACTTCCTTTCAGCAGGTTCAGAGGGGTGAATTCTATATTTGAAGAAAGTGAAGTATTGATACCGGAGGTCAGTGCGTTTATTTTGCTGATATATTCCTGTATCAGTGATTTGCATGTCCGGATAAGCCCTTCCCGAATCTGTTCCTGTAATGCCGTCATGCAGTTTTCCTGTAATTTTTCTGCAAACTCCACAAATTTTGTTATCAATAATTCTGCATCTAACCGAGAGAGTTTCTGCGTTCTGTATTGTCTGATGTACTCTGTCAGCTGAGCCTGATAGCTTGTTCCCAGTGCTGTCACAGCATAGCCGACCTTGCGCTGCTCATCTTCAATAGTAGATTTCACTTTATTTTCAAACTGTCTTGCTGAACGAATATCACTGACTTTCTGCTCTACAGCATGAATCTGCTGTAGAACGGCATCTCTTGCCTGCTGACTGCTTGTTACTTCTCTTTTGAGTTTTTCGGCATAACTCAAAGACTCCAGTTTCTGTCTGAATGTATTGGCAAGGTCATAAATTTTGGCAGGGCGGGCATATTTCTGCATATATTGTTTAATCGCTTCTTCAATGGAAATAATACCTGAATGTATCAGCGCAGTTTCGCCGTTCAGTTTCAGCTGCTGATATCCGCCGGCTGTATACATATCATTATCATAAAGCCGCAGCCCTTCTGACGAAATCGCTTTTTTATCCAGTCTTTTCTTTTTCTGTTCAGCATCAGAAAGCCTTTGCTGAATCTGCTGCTGAATTCCGGAAGGCAGACTGTTATATTTTTCAAAATCAAATCCTGACTGCATCAGTTTCTTGACATGTGCGCCGGCTTCGTTAACAAGTCCCGGCGTTTGATTTCCCTTCTGAAACAACCGGATATTCAGTGCAGACAGTGCCGAAACAGGAAAAATATTAGGATTTTCAATTCCATGCCGTTTCAGATATTTTCTGCATTCTTCCAGCGTATCAGAAATATCCCCGTCTTCCTCTTTTCTGCCGTCCATTTTATTCAGTACAAAAATAAATCTGTCTCTTGCCTGTTTTCCGGCGGAAGAATTCATATTATCAGCAATTTTTTTCAGCAGAGCGTCATCAGAATCATTTCCGAATGTAGGTTCCATAATATACAGCACCAAGGATTTTGAATTTTGATTCAGATATTCTTCCTGCACTTCTCTGTGACGAGTATCACGGGCATTATCGGGACCAGGCGTATCCACTATGACAAGAGACAAATCCTCCGCAGACAAAAAGGGAATATTTCCTTCCATTTCAATCAGAAAGGAACTCTTTTCTGTTTTCTCTTTTTCTCTCAGGGCAGCATTATTGATTTCTTCTATATCATGATAAGATATATTATCACAGGATTTGAAAAGCTGATAGCTGGAATCCCCTTTCTTTTGATAGAATTTTGCCTTCCAATGCGGCTTGTCATTATCTTTAATTTTGGTAATGACAGCAGTACAGGCTTCCTGTTTGGAAGGCATCATTTTGTCATGAAGAAGGGCATTAATCAGTGTTGATTTTCCGGAACTCATCGTAGCAGCAACACACATTTCAAAATCTTTATTTCTGGCTCTCTGAAATGCTTCTATGATTTCCCGGGAACACAGTTCCTGAAAAGGTCCTGCCTGCACAAGCTGAAATATTTTTTCAATTTCTGCTTCTCTGTCTTTAGTTTCTTTTGCAGGAATGCGTCTGCTTTCTATATAAAACTCATTATCTTTGTCATGTGCTGACAAGAATGCAATCCGCAAATCATCATAATCGGATTCTGTGCCATGAAAAACAATAAAAAATTGTTTGTCCGCAGTTTCAATATAGAGCAGCTCCGGAAGTTTTCCCACCCATTCCTGCAAACGGATTCCGGGCTGCGATTTTCTCAGAAGTTCACTGTTTTCTTTCAGCGGTTTGTCATTAATTCTGATTTCTGTCTTTACTTCATAAGGGTTATACTTCATAAATATATTTGTCATACTGCACCTCTTTTTTATTTTGAAAAGATAATTTTTTCAAGTGCTGCCATACCACATCTGCAATATAATATCTCATCCGGATTCTTATCGGAAAGGTCAGCTTTTTCCGAATAAAATCGGGATAAATCATATTCCGGATTTCTGAACTTATCTGTCAGGTAATCAAAATCAATCTGCTGGGCGTGCTTCAACTGTTCCTGATACAGCTTCTTTTTCAGAAGAAATCCAAAATAAGCAGAAACAGGACATACAATCGGATTCAAAAAACCTATCTGACACAACTCTTTCTTCACAGATGCAATACTTTCCGGAATATTATCCTCTGACAGCTTGAAATCATCCAGTTTATTCAGAACAAAAATAATTTTTCTGTTCTGGGGAAGATGCTCCTTCATCCATATCAGATAGCTGATTTCACTGTCTGAGCCTAACTTATTGGCATTCAGCACATGAATTAATAACTGATAAGTTTGATTCAGAATGGCATTTCTTGTAATTTCTCCATGTATGGGATTAATTGCCGCATTGACACCTGGAGTATCAATCAGACAGACCCGCTGCTGACTGCAATATACATTCCTGAAATAGCAGGTAATGCTGACAGGATTTATCCAGTCAAATGACTGCAATACCTGATTATCCGCATCTAGGTTTAGTTGATTTTCGGAATAAAATATCACTTTTCCATCATCAACGGATTGATTATAGATATAACAAAGATTTCCGGTACATACACTCTGTGCAGTACGAGCAATGTTTTTTCCAATCAAAGTATTGATTAATGTTGATTTTCCGGCACTCATTGTTGCTGTTACTAAAATATGAAAAAATTGTTTTTCTGTATTTATTGCCTTTGAAAAAATATGCATCTTTTTCATTAATAGGATTGCCTCTTCTCTATAGCATTTATCTCATAAAATGTGTATAATAAATAGGATAAAAATAAAATTGCCGCAAAAGACGAACATTGACGACACAGATATATTTGTATATATTATAGCATAATCTGACTTTGATTGCAATAATATTTCACGATTCTGACAAAAATCTGCATTTTGTACAAAATCCAAATCATAGATTTATCTATTCTGACATGGAATTGAAAGGGATATTCCGTCAGAATTCTGGTCACTCATGGGGAGGAAGCATTATGGCTCGAAGAGGCGAAAACATCTATAAACGCAAAGATGGACGATATGAAGGACGTTATCTGGTTGGATACGCTCCGGACGGAAAGAAAAAATATCGTTCTGTCTATGCGAAAACTTATCAGGAAGCCAAAGAAAAATTAATCAGACTAAAATCTGAAAAGCAGCATTTCCGGTCATCCGGAACGCTGACGGTCAGAACACTTTTTGAAGAATGGCTCTGTTCTGTAGAATTAAGAGTGAAGAAATCCACCTATGCCAATTACAGAATGAAAGCCGAAAAGCATATTCTGCCTGAATTCGGCGGTTTACGCTATGAAACTTTATCAGCATCCATGATGCAGGATTTTATTCAAAAGAAAATCAGTTCCGGATTATCTCCGAAATATGTTTCTGACATCGTGATAGTTTTCAAGACAATGGCGAAGTATATCAGCCGGGTGCATGGCTTCCGGAATCAGCTTACAGATGTGATTCTGCCGAAAGTTCAGCGACAAGAAATGCACTTATTTTCAGAAAAACAGCAGAAACAGCTTTGCAGCTATCTGATGAGAAATCAGAATCTGACTTCTTTATGTATTCTGATAAGTATGCATATGGGACTTAGAATCGGCGAAATCTGCGGATTACAGTGGTCAGATATCGACTTGGAAAAACAGATTCTGACCGTCAGAAGAACCGTCCAGAGAATTCAGGCAGAAACCGGAACTAAACTCCTGACAGATGCACCAAAGACAAATAGTTCAAGGCGTTCCGTGCCGATTCCGGATTTCATGATGCCTCTGCTCAGAAAGTTCAGAAATCAGGATAATTTCTATCTCCTATCTAAAACAGAACAGCCTGTAGAACCCAGAACTTTGCAGAGAAGATTCAAAACAATTCTCAAAAAAGCAAATCTGCCGTCAGTGAATTATCACAGTCTCCGGCACATGTTCGCTACAAACTGCATTAAAGCCGGATTTGATGTAAAAACGCTTTCCGAAATCTTAGGTCATGCATCTGTCGAAACGACACTGAAATTGTATGTTCACTCCTCTATGGAAAGAAAAATAGAATGCATGAACAAGCTGAAATTCGCTGCTTAAAAAGAAAATGAACCGTCAGGACTTCCGTCAGTTAAAATTATAATATCCCTGTATCATGCGAAAAATCAGAAACCTGTCTCAGATGTTCGTCATTGACGACTTTTTTCTTGACAAAATTCACTGTTCATGCTAAAATAATTCTAACATACCAAGAAAAAGAGTTTACTCGGAATTTTTAGTTTTTTACTCGGAAATTGCAAATTTTTACTCGGGGAGATGATTCTGTGCTGACACTGAACTGTTTATTTGCTCTCATCATACAGGCGAAAATCACCAGCAAAAAGCGAACTGGAAACGGAAAGATTCTGATTCGCCTGCTCTCGGTGATTGCTGACTGTCCAGAAACTGATATTACAAAAGAACGGGCAATCATGCAGCTGTTCACAGATGAGCCAAACAAAGCTGCTGCTTACAAGAAAATCGACCGCCTGACAATAGACTTTATTTCAACAGGAAACCGCTTCCCTGCTGATAAAATTAAGCTGAAAGAGTTTGAAAACAAAATCGGCATGGACAGAAAGCCGGACTGGAAACAATACCGGAGCTATCTGGCGGAAATGAACTCTTTCTGTGAAGAGGTGCTGGAACAGGAAAAGATTCCGTTTCTGGTCAGCACTCTGCTGGAATTATTAGAAGATGATGAGAGTATCAGTTATATTTTCTATGGAAATGAATTTCTCCTGAAAGATAGGCTTTTCGGAGCAGTTTCACACCCGAAGAAAATCTGTGCAGAAGCGTTATTGCTTGGCATACTATATCAGACGATAAAAAAATTCACTCCGGCAGATGCCGGAGCGATTCAGTTTGCTGATTCTGTGAATCCGTCTGTTAAAATTATCGGACTCGGAAACAGAGAAAGTCCTGTATTCTGGGATAACTGCACAATTTTGAAAGAACTGCTCAATCCGGATTTTCAGCTTTCTCTGGAAGAAAGTCTGCAAGTCAGAGCGATTCCGGAGACAGATTCTGATTATCCGCTTGAAGTAAAATATAATAATAAGACTATTTTATGGAATAATTTGATTTTGAGCAGTCAGAAGTATCTGTTTCTGTATGCTCCCGGAAGTATGGGGAAATCTTTTCTGTTACAGCATCAGAACGGCTTGTTTCTGTCACTTTCTGGATATCGGAATACAGTCCGGACAGAAATTCAATCAGAGTGTTCCTGCTGGATTTTGATTCAGATTTTATTGAAATATCACTATCATTATGCTTATCCAAGCTATGAACTGTGTATTGCCTGTGAAGGAGAAACGGCAGTATTCCGACAAATTTCAGAACTCATGCAGTTATTCAGCAGGAAAAATACAATTCCGGAATATACAGTTCTGCTTGATGGCATAAACGAAATCAGTCTCGATTTTCAGGATGATTTTTCTCAGGAACTAGCCCGTATCTGCGAAAACTGGCGTAATGTCAGAATTTTTCTGTCCAGCCGGACAATTCCGAATCAGGAAGTTTTTCATCAGTTTGAAAAAATTGAACTTCTTGGAATTCCGGATGCTGTACGGGACAATATGCTTTCAGAATATCCCGAAACGGCAAAGGATTCTCATCTTCTGGAGATATTGAAATCTCCGCTATTCCTGAATTATTTTCTGAAAAGTCAGGATTCAGCGGCTGTTCTGCATACTCGTGGAGAAATTCTGAATGTTTACTTTGAAAATCAGGCAAAGCATCATGAAAAGTCAGTGCAGTTTGTGATAAAATATGCTCTGCCGTTTCTGGCATGGAATACAATCAGCACGTTCAGGCGTTCGGATGTATCGAAAGCAATCAGTCAGGCAGCTGAACTATTTCTTCATCATGAACAAGTATATCAGGATTTTCTCGCTCCGGAAGGTTTCCGGAAATATCCGGTTTTAAAGGCAATCGAAACTGTAGATTTTGTTGAAATCCTGATAGAAAAGCTGGGAATTCTGACAGTCATTGACAATCATCTGCAATTCACACATGACTATATTCATCAGTATTTCGCTGCGGAATATATCCTGAATGCAGTTCATGCTGTCAGTCAGGCAACCAGTCGAAAAGTGTTTGATGATTTCGGATTGAATGACCTCTGGTGGACATACCGTGATACACCCTATATTCTTCTTGGTGAAATTTGCGGAGATTACCGCAATATTCCTGATAAAAGCGGAATTTTTAACTATCGCAGAACTGAACTTGATACTCTGCTGGATATGGCAAGAACTTTTCATGCAAATCAAATTGCCAATTCTGTGATACGAACTATGCACTTTTCAAGAAACTGTCTGATTTGCCATACAGATTTCAGCGGTCTTTCTCTTTCGGGATTGTTGTTATCTGGATTGAAATTCAGCAATAACGGCGATTATCCGAGCTTTTTTCATAATTGTAGAATTAATTTTCTATCTGATACTGAATCCTGTATTCTGTGTGCAGACTTCTCCCAAGATGGAAAAAAGCTTCTGCTCGGCATGGATGACGGTCATGTGATTCTGTTCGATATTAGTGCTGGACGAGTTTTGAAAGATTATAATTTTTATGCTTATCTGAAATACGGAGAGCATTTTGAATCTGTCCGGTTTTTGAATGATGATAACGAATTTATCACCATTACACAATATACAGAATTCCGGATTGAAACAGAATCCGGAAATATTCTGCATATTCAGCATAAAAAGAATACTCTCTCCCATCATAGGCAAGCAGTCGCTGTTTCACTGGATTATCAGCATTTTCTAATTGATGATGTGCTTTATTCCGTCACAGGTAAACGCAAAAAAATACAGTTTCCGGAACGATACAATCATTTCAGAAACTGTGATTTTCGTGATGCTGCTTTTCTGTTCAATTCTGATAAAAATAAAGAAATACTGCGGAAATCAGGTGCAGTCACAGAATAATATAAAATTTGCCCGGCAATGCCGGGCATTTCTGTTTTTTCATAAATTACAGGAAATCCTGCAAACCGCTGATTTCCTCAATCTGTAGCTGTTCCGTGACATGCGTATAGACATCCATTGTAAAGCCGACATTGCTATGACCGAGCAATTTCGACAGCGTTTTCACATTCATGCCGGACTCCAGAGAACGGGTAGCAAAAGTATGTCTTAGCCCATGAACGTTCACAATCGGCAATCCATTCTGTACCAGGATTTTCTTGAAATCACGCTGAAAATCACGGGGTTCAACAGGTGTTCCCGTTGTCGATGTGAACACAAATTCCGCTGGCGGAAGTCCGATAGATTTCAGGTAGGCTGTCTGCTGTTCATGATAACGGTTCAGCTTTTCAGCAATTTCTGGAAGAAGTGAAATCGTCCGGAAGGAATGCTTTGTTTTCGGCTCGCAGATAGTCAGAATCGTTTTGTTCGGAGCATTGGAATCCGGATTCTTGATTCTGTTCAGAGTCTGCGTAATGCGGATGTAGCTCTGTCCGTTCAGGTCAATATAAACATTTTTCCAGATAAGTCCCAAAAGTTCTCCCTGCCTCATTCCAGTGTATAAATCCAGCAGAATCGGCATTTCCAATCTGTGTCCTTTCATTACTTCTTGTAAGCATTTCTGTTCCTCAGCTGTGAAATATCTCATTTCCACTTTCTTGCGTTTTGGCAGAACAACGGCATCTGCCGGATTCTTCGGAATCATCCCCAGAGAAACAGCCTGATTCAGAGCCTTATGCAACATATTATGCATATTCTTCATTGTTTTCGGGCTTAATCCGCCGGAGCCGTCCAGTTTACCGGATTTGATTTTCTGATTGTAGAACTGCTGGATTATCAGCGTATTCAGGTCACACAGCTTGTACCCACCGATAGAATTTTTGATATGGGAATATATGAACGTCTGAAGATTCACTCGGGTAGACATACGCTGTTCCACAGTATAGTTTTCATACCAGGTACAGAGCCATTCATACAAAGTCATCTTACACGGCTCAATATAGGTATTCGTTCTCAGCTGCTGAAGCAGTTCGTTGACCTTATCCGTGACTTCTTTCTTTGTCTTGCCGTAGAAGTATTTCCGCTTCACTTTTCCGTCCGTGCTGGGAATATTGACCTGACCTCTCCAATGCCCCTGCTTGTCCTTGTAGACACTGCCCTCGTTGTTTGCTTTCTTTGACTTTGCCATAGTGCATTACCTCACATATTAAAATTTACTATGAAATCATAGTATCATTTTAATGATATATATGTGAAGATTTGAAAAATTCGCTCCGAAATATATCATGAAAACAAATTCACCCCTTTCGTAATAAGCAGATTGTGGCTTAAATTCAATCGAAAGGGGTTTCAGTTATGAAACATACAGAATTCAAACAGGAGCATAGAAAACAGGAAAAGATACTGATTACGCCAACAGAAGCGTGTCAGCTGTTAGGTATCGGACGGACAACCATGTACAAACTGATTCATTCCGGCGTGATTCCGGCAGTCAGACTTCCGGAATGCAGAAGAATCTACCTGTCCGTCGAAGCATTGCATCAGATGATTCAGAACAATACAGCCGGAGGTGAAGAAAATGAGTAAGGCAGCAAATGGTTCAGGAACAGTCTACAAGCCGAAGCATCCGAGCAAGAATCTGCCGTTCCGTGCCGAAGTTTGGATTACAGACAACTCCAGACCGGAAGGCAAACGAAGAATCAGTAAGAATTTCAAGAAGCGCAGTCAGGCAGAACAATGGCGTGATGAGATGATTCAGAAATACAATGCTTCAAATAATTCCATCTGTGACCCGTGTATCACACTCTCACAATGGCTGACGTTCTGGCTGAATACCTTCGCTCTGAACATCAAGGATTCTACCAGAACAGGATATGAGTGTTATATCAGTCAGCATATTATGAAGCATCGTATTGGGAACATCCAGCTGAAGGAACTGAATGTATGCCATTTACAGAGTTATATCAGCTATCTTGCGAAAAATAAAAACCTAAAAGGCGGTAATGGACTGAGCGTGAAGACGATTCGTTCGATGATGCTAATGGTTCGGAAAAGCCTTCACACTGCCGTTGGTGCTGGTCTGCTGGACAAGAATCCGGCAGACTTTATTGTTCTCCCACGTCTGGAACAGAAGCCTGTGGAAGCACTGTCACTGGAAGAAATCAAGACTCTGATTGATGCCAGCCGTGAAGAACGCTGGGGCATCTTCTTCCCACTCGCATTCATGACCGGATGCCGTATCGGTGAACTTGGTGCACTCCGACAGAGTTCCCTGAAATGTACAAATGGTGTATGGTACATCAGCGTAGAAGGCTCTCTGAACAGAGTCAAAGATTATTCCGGAGAATCCGGAAAGAAGACAATTCTCAGAGTAGGCTCAACCAAGAACTCCAAAAGCCGTGAAATTCCCATTCCGGCAGAACTGGTGAATGCACTGCATCAGCACTTTTATAAACAGCAGGAAGAAGCTAATTTATGCTGCGGAGAGTATCTTGACAACCCGTACATCTTCTGCAACGAATTTGGCAATTTCGTTGACCCGTCCACTCTGAGGAACTGGAGCAAGGAAATCGCTGAAAAGGCTGGCATCAAGCACTATTATCCTCATATTCTGAGAAAGTCTTTTGCTACACTGGCAGCCCAGAATATGGATATCAAGAGTTTGAGTGCTATCCTCGGACACAGTTCCTGTACGGTCAGCGTAAATCACTATATCGCAAGCACTCTCGAAACCAAGCACAAAGCAGTAGAAAACCTGACTCCAGTTTGTCAGGAACTGCTGGAAAATATTGCATAATAACAAGTAAGGCAGCCCAGAGGGGCTGCCACTCTATTATCAGTTGTTTGTATCATCTTCAGATTTTTTTATAAATGGAAGCCATTCTTCATAGGTGCATATTTTTCCGCACAAAATTTCTGGACAGTTTCTTTCACGTTCCGTGCTGTAGAAATCGCCCTTAACAATTGCATCGCCTACATCCATCCCATCAAAATATGCACGCTTCTTTTTGCCATATCTCAGTTCAGCAGCGACATCATCTTCCGAGGTTGGAGATGGCTTCAAAAAAATTCGAGTCTTTGCCTGACTCATAGTTTCATTGATAGTACTCTTCTTTCTGTATTCCTGTGTTGCTCCGACAAAAGCAGTGTGTGCTTTTCTGCAATTTGTCACAATAGAACGTATCGGGCTGTTACTCCCAGTATTCTGACTGTTCAGCTCATCAATTACAATGTCAACCGATATTTCAGGATGATTCATCTGAAAATTATAGAATTTTTCAAGCAGCATATCAAAAATAGGATTACTCTGCTTGTCTCCAAACAAAACTCTGCTCCTGATAACGATAATTTGTTTGGATTTATCCATAAATTCTTTCCAGTTTTGCTTTAGGACTCCATAATCCTTCATTTTTGTTAATATAGTTCCAAACCTTTCTAAAAACTGCCTTCGCTTAAATTGAAACGAATTCAGAAGTACAGCAGCAGGATTTTCTTTGAATCCTTCATTACTAATCACTTCAGATAAATGCAGTGTGAATTTTTCGAGCTGCACCGGTGCATCAATAGAAGAAAAGAGTATTTTTGCAATTTCATCAGCATTATCAATGGCAGGCATATTGTCATCGATTTCAAACAGATTTACAGGAATTCCGTCCTCTTTCAAATCATGTATTGTAATGCAGTCTTCCACAAAATCAGCAGGAAGATTATCGTCCAATGCTTCATCACTGAAGGAATTGCTGTTATCAAATATAATGATTCTATGATTCAGTTCTGACAGAAAAGCTACAATCTGCGCCAGTGTATAACTTTTACCCATTTCCGAAATACCTGTCACATAGATGATATTATTTCTGCTGCTTAACGGCTGAATCATTTTTCCGGCAGCACGTTTATTACTGTGAATCAAAGGGAGAAATTGTCCTTTGGGAATTTCGTCTTCAATACAAAAGTATTCTCCCATTGAAAGACTGTCCATTTTTTGTCTGATATCATCATCAAAAATAGTTCTGTCAACGCCATATGGTCTTAATCTGAACGATTCTCCTAAAGCATTGATTCTATTAAGCGGCTGTTTCTTTCTCTCAGTTTCATGCAAGCAACCACAATCTTCCAAAGCTTTAATTAATACTTTTTTCTGTTGTGTTGTCTTCATTTCAGGTAAAATTATCTTGTCAATGCTTTTATCCGAAAAAGTAAGGCTGTCATCCAGTACAATTAAAGTATTTTCTTCATTTTCAATTATTTTAGAATGCTTTTTATCCAATATTTTCAAATGGTCATCACGAATTAACTTACTGGAAACTTTTATAAATTCTCTTACAATTGCAACTGACCTGCCCTCATAGTCTTCTTCATAAAACAGCTCCATCATCTGCTTCGCTTCATCAGCATCACATAAATTTATCCCAAAATATTTTTGCAAAATATGGGCTGTTGCAAAAAACATCATGTACATATTGGCTCTGTTATCCGGCAGTTTTTCTGTCGCTTCCAAACGTTTGGCTGAAATTATTTGTCCTAATTCATTTTGAATTTCATCAAAGTAGGAAGTGACAAATGAAATCAGAATAGAATCAAATTCTTCGGAAAGCTTCTGCAAGCTTTCCAGACTGTAATTTTTTGGCATCTGGACATCATCAAATGGAATAAGAAATACCTCGTCAGAAGGAATCTGGCTGCTTATCCATGA
This sequence comes from Oscillospiraceae bacterium, assembly GCA_045541055.1. Lineage (GTDB taxonomy): Bacteria > Bacillota > Clostridia > Oscillospirales > Ruminococcaceae > UBA3855. Next base: position 1,219 of record JAZQIL010000133.1, on the reverse strand, counting down.
TGTAAGAATTACTGTAAGATGTCTTGCATAATTTCCAATTCCATCCACATGTAACAAGTCATTTCTGATATATTTAATAGAAGCAGCAGTATTTTTTTCATCATCGAAATTACTAATATCTCTGAACAGTGCAATCCCATCGTTAGTCATATCCAATTCTCGACATACTTCTTTTTTAGTGGCATCCAATGAAACTGTAGAAAGTGAATCGTATGTATTCGTCTTTATAATAGAAATTAAAATCTTTGAAAATTCATTATTAGAAGATGTGAGTACAATCAATTGACTTGGCTCTATTTCATGCTTTGCAAATAAAGTCAATAACAAGCTGGCTAAGTGCATTGCCCACAGCAATCTGAATTTCCAATGTAGGGACAAAAACTTACGATAGTCTTCAGCTACTTTCTGAGGAATACGTTGTGTAAAAGAAAATTGTCTGTTTTTAATTCCATCAGATAAATATTCCAAAAAGAAAGCATTAAAGAAATTATTACGGATGAAAATTTTGTTCTCGTATACGTCTGTACCTATCCCACACTTAAGCAGCTGCCATCCTGGTCTGTCTGGCAAAACTATCGATTTAGGATTAGCAGTACGACAAATCAGCAAAAACAAAAGTTCTCTCAAATCCTTGTCTTTACAGGCAGGATTTTTTCTGATTTCAATAAAATATTGCAAAAGTCGTTTATTGATAAAATCCTGATAAGAAATTACACGCGATTTGGAAATATTTTCTACATTATAATCTACTATAACTGCATCAAATGTACTATCTGCTTTTGGATTGATAATCAAAACAGAGTTAATACTGACACTGCCACACATGGGAATACTGGTTCCATTACTCACTTCACAATACCAATAGTTGGTATTTGGATCAAATCTGTAATTCCGTTGAATAATTTTCCTTTCTGTCCATATTTTTTCAAGAAATTCTTTTGTTTTGGAAGGAACTCCTGACAAATTATATCTTTCCTGAACAAATCTGTTATAATCAGGATAAGCCTGTAATGGATGTTGAAAAAATTGTTGATACGGCATTCCAGAATAAGGCATCTGTCCAGGCTGTGGAATGTCCGGCGGTCGTCGTGGACTATTATCATATTCAGCTGGTATTATCCCTCGATATGAATCACTCCAATTTCCAAAATTAGTATTTTCGCCTTCCCAAGTTAATTCACCTTGACTCATATCAGAATCTCCTTTTTATTTCAAAAAA
>JAZQIL010000132.1:0-13224 GCA_045541055.1 Oscillospiraceae bacterium | reverse complement strand
CAAGACGCCGCAGGTTCGAGTCCTGTCGTCTCGACCAACGTCCTGCCGGATGCCGGCAAGCGGTGTCCGAGCTGGGTGTTATCCGAAAAATGTTGACCCTATGGCAGATTTCCGGTTTCGGAAACGCCGAAAAAAATTTTTTGAAAAAATCGAAAAAAAGGGGTTGACAAACGAAAAAAGATATGATATAATAAATATCGTTGTGAAACGCTGGTGTAGCTCAGTTGGTAGAGCAGCTGATTTGTAATCAGCAGGTCGGGGGTTCGAGTCCGTCCACCAGCTCCATTTTATTTTATTTACCATTTGCGTAAAACAACAAAATCAAACGGGGGAGTTCCCGAGTGGCCAAAGGGGGCAGACTGTAAATCTGTTGCTTCTTGCTTCGATGGTTCGAATCCATCCTCTCCCACTGAAAATCCTTAGCTTTGGCTGAGGATTTTTTATTTTTATTTAAAATTTGGAGGAATATTATGAGGAAATATATTTTAGGCATATTTGCTTTTTTTTGCAGCTGCATGATGCTGACAAATGCAAAAGTTTTTGTTTCTGCTGGACAGCTTGGCGATGTGAATACAGATGAAAGTATTAACGCTTCTGATGCATCTGCTATTTTGGTACATGCCGCAAATATTGGTGCTGGCAATAATGGCACATTGTCTGAAACCGCTCAGGAATTGGCTGATGTCAATCAGGACGGCTCTGTGAATGCAACAGATGCTTCTTATATATTAGTATACTCTGCTTTAACAGGTGCAGGAGAAACAACAAATTTTGAACTGCTGACCGCACAGCAGACAGATGCAATTTATTTAGGAGTCGTCAATTACGGCAATATCAATAAAGCAGATGCGTTAAACTTTCAATACCGCTTTGAAATAGACGGAGAAGAACAAATTTTCACAATTGACAACGGTCAGCCAGATGCACAGGGAAAGTATGCTTTTGAAATACAGAATCTGCTGAAAGAAAATTATCATTTTGTGATTTCCTATACTCAGAATCATAAAATTCTGGAAGTGCAGGAAACAGAACCGTTTCTGCCTTCTTACACACCGCCTGTCAAAGGAACGGCTGGTCTGCATACGCTGAAAAATTTCTTAACCATTGCCATGGAACCTGTCGGCACAACGCTTTACATGTACGGCGGTGGCTGGGACTGGCAGGACGAAGGCTCTGCATGGAGTACCAGAACTATTGGCATCAGCCCCGACTGGGTGCGCTTCTGGCAGGAACAGGACGCAAATTACACTTATCGTGACAATTACGGAAATTCCGCAAATCAAGACCCCCCTAACAGCTATTATCCTTATGGAGAATATAACGAATATTATTATACAGGATTAGACTGCTCCGGTTATGTCGGCTGGGCATTGTATAACACAATCCATGATGAAAACGGTCTGGAAGGCTATGTCGGAAAGTCTACACAAATGGCAAAACGTCTTGCAGATTACGGCTGGGGAAGCTGGTCAAAAACCATTTCTACAAATGCCGGTTCTGATAACCGCTTGAAACCCGGTGACATTATGAGTATGAACGGACATGTCTGGATTTCACTCGGCACATGTGCAGACGGTAGTGTAGTAATTGCACACAGTACACCTTCTGACAGCCGGAACGGTCAGCCGGGCGGAGGTGTACAGCTTGGTGCTGTCGGCACTTCTGAAACTTGTGAAGCCTATCAGTTAGCTTCTTCCTACATGTACGAATATTTTCCGGAATGGTGCGAACGTTACCGCCCAAGCCTGAAAGGAACAGGCTATCTTTCGACTTCTGCAAGCGATGCAGGACGTTTCCGCTGGAATACCACTGACCCGCTCACTGACCCTGAAAACGTTCAAAATATGACCCCTGCTCAAGTCCTGAAACTTATTTTTCAAAAAGAACAATAATCACAAGCACTTCCCCTGCCAAAGAGGAAGTGCTTTCTGCAAAAAAGCCTGTGTTTCAAGCTTTCTCAAAACACAGGCTTTTATTATGGTCGAGGTGACAGGATTCGAAGTCACTCCCCATTTTTTCAAAATATGACGATATATCTTGATTTTCTTATCTCAAAATGGAAGTGTGTCACGATTGGTGTCACAATTTCACTGTGAAGTATTGCTGTTTTTTACTTTTTGGCTTTTCAGGAATTGTCATGCCGAGCAGTCCTTTCTCTGTCAGAGGGTGAACGTATTGTTTCATCAGATAAGGAATCGTGAATCTCCCCCTGAATAATTGTTCCAGTTGGGAACGTGTACGGGGCTGTTTGCAGAATACAAGAATTTCTTTCATAACATCAGAAAGAAACTGCTGTGAACTCTCCTGCTGATTGTAGAGGATTACTTTAAATACACCACGTTCATTTACAAATTCCGGTGCTGGAAGTCCCTGTTCTTTCATTGCTGAAATGATAGTTGGAATACCAGTGTATCTGTTTTCCGTTTTTCCAAGTACCTCCATTGCTCCTGCAAGAAATGGATTTCTTGTATCAGCAGAAATCTTTCCTAACTGGTCAAGTGTCATTCTTCCATATAAACCGCCCGGATTTTCTACTTCCATACGATTTGAAAACATACGAATTGTAATCGGTGCGGATTCTGTATGCACACTGTAATCACGGTGAATCAGTGCATTCAGAATGATTTCTCTGACAGCTATGACAGGATATTCCGTCATATCTTTTCGATTTCCTGTCTGCTCATCAATGATAGTTTTGATTTTCATGTTCTTTCTGATAAACTGCAAGGCATCTTCCAGCATCTGAACAATAGTTCCCTCAATGGAACAGTTATCAATGAAACGTTCTCCTACATTTCCAGTCATGCCGATTTCTGTCCCTGCAACAGATACAGCCGTGATTCTAAGCTGTGGGAAAAATGCCTGCGGAAACAATCCGAATAATAAGATTCCTGTTAAAGTTGGCTGATTCTCATTTGTAAATCCTTGTAAACGACAGATTTCCTCTTTTGATAATGCCTTGAAATTAGGTTTCTTCTTTTTGAGTGTCAGCACATACTGTTCAAAATCATCTGTATACAAGTCGTTCAAATTAGCACGTTCTGCAATTCTGAGTTCATCATGAATTCTTTTCCGAAATGCTTCATAGCTGTAAACTTCATATTCTGTCATATGAACATCGCCATCAGCCGTTCTGACATAAGAACCTTTCAGCCGTCCAGACCCCTGATAATAACAAGGCTTATCAGCGTTGTCAATTTCCTGAATTTCAGCACAAACAACTGTACAATCTTCTATAGTCGCTACTGTACACAAGGGTCTGACAGGCGGTTGCATCTGCTTGCATTGTTCCATAATTTTCTTTTGCAGGTCAGCAGCATCATAAACACCACAAATTTTATAGTTCTGTGATTCATCAATTCCAAAAACAATCTTTCCACCTCCTGACTGATTAGAAAACGCAGAAAGGGTATCAATAATTTTAGGACAGCCTTTTTCAGCAGATTTGATTTCCAAGTAATTACTTTCACATTTTTGTTCTGTAATCTTTTTTACCAGTTCTATCAATTCAGTTTCCAGCATAATTCTCTCACCTCTTAATTTTATTATACAATTTATGTGACTGAATGTCAAGTAAAAGTCACATAAAATTCTCTTAAAATGAAAAATAGTGCTTTTATTTTAAAATAATTCTCCTAAAATCATCATAAAAGCACTTTAAAATCAAAATTCTGCATCTCATTATTTCTGAAATGCAGAATTTTCAAGTCATTTGACTTGTTTTATTTTTGCAGTATCGTTAATCTGCATTGTGATTTTACCAAAACACTCTACTGCCTGTCTGCTTGCGTTCTCACGTTCACTACGGAATGTCTTTTCATAAACGGATTTCAGCACATTGTCCGTAGACCATCCCCCAAGATACAAAATGTACTTATCCGGCATACCTTGTGCGTGTAATGCACTTGCTGACATTTTGCGTATCAGGTGGAATTTAGTAGGCAGTCCGTTTTTCTTCATGATTCGTGCATATCGTGAATATAATGCTTTCCGGCTTAATGGAACGATATATTCTTTCTCACTCTCATGAGGAAGATGTTTAATCTGTTCACATAAACTTTCACTGATTTCTAAAGTACGAATACTTTTAGGAGTTTTACAGTAATCCCTATATTCCGTACCATTTTCAGTGACAATCTGTGTTCTGTGAATATGTAGCTTATGATTTTCAAAGTCCACATCTTCATATTTCAGTCCCAGTACCTCGCCAATTCGCATACAGCCGTTTAAAGCCAATGCACAATAAACCTCAATCGGTGTACCCTGTAACAATGCAAAAACTTCACTTAATTCAGGCAGTTCATCATCTGACTTAGGCTTATCTTTTGGCAAACGGAGTTTTTTGAAATTCAGCATAATATCAAAAAATTCCAAAGATGCTTTCAGCAAATCCACTCCATTTTTGATAGTTCTGCGTGACAATCCCTTTGCAGATTCCAGATTGACTGCACGCTGAATATCAGGTATCTTTAAATCCTTGATTTTGATATGCTGAATGCTTTGCAGTCTGTTCCGGATGGTTTCATGGTACATTCTTACAGTTGTTGGCTCAATCAATTCAGAACGACAATTCACATATTCTGTCATAGCGGTTTTTACTGTCATGTTCCTGTTATTTATGTCAATTCGTTCCTCTATCATTTCCTGTGCCAGTTTTTGCACTTTCCACTTGGTATCCGCTGTAATTCGTTTCTGAATTCTTTTGCCGTTTCCATCATAGCCCATAGAAACCACAGCAGAAAACTGTCCGTTTTTCAATTGCCTTATTTTCATATTATCAACTCCAAAGAAGTCATTTTTCTTATTATATCGCAATTTTAAGCGATTTTCTTGAACTTTTAGTGAATTAAATCTTCTATTCTTGTTCCGGTCTCATTCATAAAATGCTGGACTTTTTCAAGCGTTACCTTAAACGGTTCAGCATCATAATTATACAATGACCTGACAGATACCCTAAGAATTCCTGCCAAATATTCATCAGGCATATTTTCCACATACTGGAATTTTCTGATATTCGCCCAGATCACTGCACTAATACCTCTGTTTGTAGCTGGCTTGTTATGTCCCTTCATCATCATAATAATTGCTCCTTTCAATCTTCAAAATTTTCTTTTCCAAAATATCCCATAAATTCTTCTTTTTCAATCAAGATGTTGTCAATTCCATCCTGACTGAGTTTCATTGCCTGCAACTCGCCCAACTCTACCAGTTCGACAATTCTTCCTTCTGATACCAGTGGGTACATTGCTACACATTGACTGACTGTAAGTACTTCCCTGAGGTCTTTTGTTCTAATTTTCATTGTATCTTCCACCTTTCATGAGATTGAATTAATCAGCTGATTAACCACATTTCTTATTCTTTCTCCCTTGCCTGTGATTTTGAGGATATTGTATGCCAGAATCACAAGCTTGATAATCAGACAATTGGTATCGAATTTCCGGCATTTCAGATTCTGTATGTCCATGTCCAGCAGAATCTCTTTCCGGTACAGTTCGCACACATTATGACCTGCATACAGATTCAATACTGTTTCGTCTGACAAATTCAGATTTGTCCAGTAGTTCTTTGATTCTGTTTCGGAAGTAAATAACAGCTGATTGTTCTCATCTTCCGTGACTTCTGTCTGTTCCTGAATGACTTTGCTCATCTTGTCAAGAATCACTCTGTATTCAGGTAACTGCATGATAAACTTAATTTCATGCTGATTTATATCGTAATCTGATTTCATCCGCAGTAACAGGGGATTCTCTGTTATTTTTCTGCACTCCTGATAGTTTCAGTCACAAAATCTGACTGATTTTCTTCCCATTGTTCATGACTCTGATAAAGTTCAGCATTACAGAGATACCCCTCTGTGCCGATATATGCAGTCACAAGCATACAACCATCTGCCTGTTTCTTCCTGCCCTTCTGCTGATACAATGGAATCACATCAATGTCAAGCGGTACATAACCACAATCCAATTTTGATGGGATTGTCTGTTTCAGCATCAGGATATTACTCTCCACAATCTGCAAATTCTGACTTATAGCAATCTGATTCAGATGATTTCTGAATTTCTGCACTGTCGGGATTTCAGAATTCAAATTCAATGCTTCTTTGAAATACCCTCTATCTGAATTAAATTCTGCAATGCTTGCAGTGTCAGATTTTCCCAATGCTAACAATGCGGTTTCAAGTTTCAAAGTATCCTCCAGATTACACTTTTTCAGCATATTCCCTACAAGATTCAAGCCATTTGGCTGAATGGTTCTGACAGTGAACTTCTGTTCTTCCGGTAATTCTCTCTTTTTCAGAGATTTTTTGTAATCATTCAGAGGATTGTAAGTTTCAGGAATCTGATTTGTAAACATTCCTTGGTCTGTTACCATTGCTACAGCATTCTGACTTTTGTCCGTGATATTGCAGACAATGTCACTTTCCGGTAAACCTGTCAGTTCTGCAATTGCACTTAATACTTTCCTTGTAATCTCTAAATTTCTAGTCATTTTACATTTCTCCTCGTATCAATATCTTAGTCGTTTTCACTTCTTAAATAGCCATCTGATTGATAAATTTCCAATGCACTTGCCACATCTTTTATGATGTTGCGACCACAAATATTAGGTTCATTTTTGATGGGTCTAAGCGATTCGCCTGTGACCTGTATCGGATAATCAAACATACCGCCGACTGCATAGCGAATTTTTCCACCAATTGCATCTGGCTTTTCATGCTCATCAATAATTTCCTCTATGACTCCGAGCCTCCAGATATCAGTGATGCAGACAAGTACCACCTGACCGACACGGTATTGTGCTGTGTTTTCTGCTTCTTTGAGCATTGCATTGTTACGTTCGTACTGAAATTGCAGTTCATTTTTCAGATGGTTGTTTTCCGCTTGCAGGTCATAGAGCCTTGCCTTCAGCTCTTTGTTCTCAAGCATGGCATTTACCTGCATCATTGGTTCTTGAAAATTCTCCAAATCCATATTCATCTCTCCTATCTCTAATTAGCTATAATTTGGGGGATAGTTGGGTATTTCCCCGGAATTGCTTTAATTCCTGTCATTTGCATGTACATTTTCAAGCCTTAATGGGAAAATTGAGTGTATCAAGGAGGAATTCGCCTGATTACTAAATTTCCTGAATGTAGCATTTATGATTCACTCCTAACTCTAACTAAAATTTTCATAAAAGTATTGACTTTTATCGAAATTTGTGCTATAATAAAATTTAAACAATTATTTCTTCTTGCGAGGTGTGGCAGTTACCAGAGGTTTAAAACGTTCTGGAAACTTGACAGTTGCATTGTAGTATACATACTCTGCTGTGCAGTCCTCAAATCCCTGCTGTTTTAATTCTTCTGTGATTTCTGCATAAGGAATGAAATTATCAAGAATTTCTCCTGTTTCTGCATTCAGATATTCTCCTTTGATTCCAAGATGCCTTTTGACCTCATAGGTTTTGTATGCAGAACCCTGCATAATTTGATTTGTGACATCCTGAAATTCCTGCTGGTCTTCAAATCTCCATGAGGTGATTGTCAAATCCCGTTCTACGTTCTTAGAACAGAGGTAACCCTTTCTGCCACGGAGTTTATCTGCTGATTCATTCATATTTTTTATCATATAATTCATCTTTTTTCTGAAAGTATCATCAGTAGTAATTGCTGACAGTTTTATCAATCCATTTTTCCAGATTCTATATATTTCAGATTCTTTTGTTTCTGGAGGAAGATTACATATCAGATGGTAGTGCCAATTTCCGTTCCCTTGCTGGGCGAACGTCGAAATGTATTTAAAGTTCTCATAGTGGTTATTCATTCTCTTGATAAACAGCTTAAATTCTCCATGAGTAACCGTAACATTTTTCAAGTCCTTATCAGGGAATTTCTTCGGGTCAAACGTCAAGGTAAGAAATACGGTTTCATTCGGTGAGAAACTGTTATAGCAAATTTGTTTAAGGATACTAATTCTCCTTTCCTTACGTTTTGCGTAATTAAATTCTGCATACTTTCCAGGAGTATTGGGGTCACGTTTCCTCTCGTGTTCTGTCCTAATGGTAATCACCATGTTCTTACATTCAATGATTTGAGACCTCCTCCTGCCAATCTTGACTTTAATTCCTTCAATAATTTCGATTTCGGGCATCGTCATACACTCCTTTGATTTTTTAATTATACTTCCTATACCAAGCTGTCATTTACAATGCTATCGGTTTTTTCCAAATAAAGGAAAATTTGTGCATTTTGACGAAAAAATGTATTTGCATAAAACAATTACGCCCCACAAAATGCTAAAATGTTCAGTATTTTTATTTTAATTAGTACAAAACGTATAAAAGATTGGAACATCTTACAATTTCCGGCATTTATTACCCCTCTCATCTTTTTGTAATGAAGCACAAATGTTCCTGTACACCCCCTCATCTTTTTGCAACGGCAAACAGATGTTCTTTTTTTCTCCAAAATGCTTGACGTGTATTGAGTATTTTCAAAAAAATCTTTACCATAACATTGCTTTATAGTTAAACTGTAATTTTATAAAATTAAAAAAATATGATTATACAGAATGTATGATCGAAAATCACGCTTGTATCTCGTGCAGGATAATTTTTGAATTTGAATGTCTTTTTCTTGACCGAAATGATTTTTCCAAAATATTCCAATGTCAGAAGATAAAAAAAGAAAGACCATCTCTCGATAGTCTTTCTTTCATTTTTTCTGATTTTGTCAGAAATCTATAAATTCTATTGCTTTCAGGATACTGTCCGCTATAGGTACAGTGAGATAAACTTCTGGCAATCTGCTCTTAGTTTCAGTGTATACAAATTTTTTACTCTTAAATATCTTCTCTGTTTTCAGTGAAGCTTTGCATAATAAAAAGGTATAGAACCTTTCCCAGCTGAAAAATAATGAAGAATCTGCATAATCACTTGTATTTTCAAGAATTGTGCTGATTTTTTCTTTTAATATTGTATCTGCATAAACACTGTATCTGTCCGCTGATTCAAATGGAATAATATGATTTATCAAAACAGAATCAAAAATTCCAGATTTCAAAATCAGATATTCAAAAGATTCTGGAATGTATAAAAATATATTCTGACGTTTGCCAATCAGCATCATTAAAGAATTCATCATACTGCCAAATGCTGCCCCGTCTGCTATCAGCAATACTGTAGCGTAATTTCTGAAATATCCATTTTCTTCCAGAAGGTTTATAAACCCTGATTTGCTGTTTGCAGAAATGACAGAATATTTTCCTTTACTGATTCCATTAAAAAAATCATAGCCACTGTTGGAATCCTCTGTTATCACAAGTTCCGGTTTCAAAACACCATCTTTTTTTCTGAACTCCACAGGATAAATAGGATAAGTTTCATTGTAGACTTTGTGTGTTTCAGAATATTTTTGCTGTACTCGCAATCCATAAATTGCATTGACACTATAGGGCAACTGTGCCAAATCATCTCTGGTGATAAGAACATAATAATTATTTGTATGTTTTATTGCTGATGCAAATTCTTTTGTGATAATATACTTACTGTCCTCATCAAAGAAAACAATACTGTCATCAATCTGACTTAGTTCTTCCTGCCAGTTCCGTTCATTCAGTATTACGACACATTTTTTAGCACAGATAATTTCCACACCAGAACTGTTCCCATTCAGATAATAATCACGAATCATTTGTATGAGCGTTGTTTTTCCTGTGGCACTGTCCCCACGGATAACACTGATGTTTCTGTCAATCTCCAATCGAGTTGTAAGTCTTTTATTTTTTACAATAATTTCATATGCTCCAGTCATATTTTTTCATCTCCATGACAGAACTGGTACTGATAATAAGCAAAATCACTCATATTATCCACGATTTTTCCATTATTCACTATATATATATTGAACGGTTCTGTAAATTTCATAGCATGATACAGAACGATTGTCACATCTCCAAGATTTTGTTCTTCATGCCGTTTGGCTATTTCAATCAGCCACTTTGAACAGTTATCTCCGCACTTTGAAGCATTAAACAATTTACTGCTGACATTATTTATCAATAACAGGGTTTTCAGTCCGCCAGATATTTTTTCATAAGGGATATTGCCAATCACTCCACGAATCACCCCCGGCATAATGACTTCTGATTTATCTACATCTTTCAGCATGTCCAGTGTGAATTCATCCTCAAACCATTCCTCTTCATACTGATTATTAAAATAGACACTTGTTGCATAAACAAAATTCTCTTTATTTTCCGGTTCACCAAATATCACTCTCAGCATAGAATCACACCCCTTTAACCACAATTTAAATTAAGTATATCAAAATTTTCAGTCTTTGTCAAGCAGTGATTACCTCACTCAAAACAACGAGATAACAAGGTCAGTTCTTGTTATATTATAGGTACGTTTTAGGAGATTATTTTAATTGACTAAAGTATTAAAAAATAATTGGCATAGTCAAAATAATTATCTTATCATCAAAATAAAAAAATCAGCATGAACCAAACCACAATCAGGTTCACACCACTCCCACAATCGTTTCTAAAAAATCTAATCATGATTTCTCTTATTATCAAAATGAAATAATCAAAATAATCCAAAGTCAAACTGTTCTCGTAATCATCTTAAAAATCTAATCATCCTCAGTAGTAAAGAGAAAGTTGAAAATAAAGGTTGACTCTTGTTATATTATAGGTACGTTTTAGGAGATTTTATGTAATCAAAATAAAAAATCAGCATGAACCAAATCACAATCAGGTTCACACCACTCCCACAATCGTCTTGAAAAATCTAATCAAGACAAAAAAATTAGCATGACCTTAATCAGGTTCATACTGTTCTCGTAATCATCTTAAAAATCTAATTAGAATGAAAAAATCATATTATTCTGTATTCTATTCCTTTCATCAACCGTTGTGAAAATAAACCTGTGTTCCATGAGGGAGTGAGTGGCTTCACCCGTGGTATCATCGCTCCCACCACCACCTACATAACTCCTATATAGTGCAGTCGCATCACCAGATAAAGTGATTTTGTTCTCATTTAAATCAAATGCTTTTGTAATATAACTCTCCGGAATTACTAAGGGGTCAGAACGATAAACTACACTATCCTCTTTTAAATATAATAAATATAATGTTCCCTCGCTCGACTTGTCTACATAATCCCCAAAATATATCGTCTTATCATATCCAGGTGTCGGATAGACATATACTCCTTGATTCTTTCCACTTGTAGTACCTAAAGTACTAAGATTTCCACCATTCCAATTAATACAATACCTATCAGATACGCTACCCGTCGTAAAATGCGATTTCATTAAATCTACAAAATCAATTACATGAGCATTAGCTTCTTCTGAAGTAAGTCCACCCACTGCTTTAGTTGTAGGTACTAATGAACCATTCACCCCAGGAGTCTCATCATTCCCACTCCAACCATCATATCCATCTATAAATCCATGATGTGCAAATTGATTCGCATTTTTATCACTTGTAGTATCTTTGTAATCAAAGTCTGAACGTGTCCAACCATCTGCCCATTGACTTGCGGTATATACGCCTGTGTCTGTAAGTGTATCCGCTGGTAATACCTCGCCTACATGACTCTTTAAGTAATCCATGCCTAAAGGGGAAGTGTTGCTGACGGTATATGCACGGAGATGATATTGACTTCCATCTACCCCATATTCATCACTGATTCTTACATTATATGTGGCTAAATCTTGATATGATACGTAGTCATCAGAAGTTTCAAACGTATATGGATTTGTCGTTCCATAAATTTTCACAACGTGGAATTTATGCTCAGGAAATGCAGGTGTACCAGGACCAGTAGGTGTCTCTGAACTTTTAGGTCCACGTGTTGCTGTATTATCTCCAGTTGGTCTACCGCTAACATCAGGTGTCCATGTCCTTGATGGTACCCCTTCACGAGGTGTATCTACAGCAGTGTCCGTGGTTATAGACTCCAATTCCCTCAAATATAATAAATATATCGTCTTTTGCTCTTGGTCATCTATCGTTAATGAACCATCTGCATTAGAATATAAACCAGGTGATGCATGACCATCTATAGATTGATCCTCATATAATCTATCATAAAAATGAGAACTTTCCGTAGGAGAAAAATGGAATTGAGATTCACTTGCTGTTCCTTCTGGAAACATCGTCTGATTAAAATGAAAATCTAACTTGTATCCACCTTGTTCATTACCTTTAGTAGTATCTAAACTCAACCAATCTGCTACTGTATAAGGTTTTGAATCTATTAAATTACCATCTTCATCACGTTCCTGCTTTTCAGAAGTATGCCATGCTGCCAATTTAAATCCATTAATGTCAGGTGCAATTGCAGTCTGAGAATATTCCTCCGTAATAAACACATCTCTCGATGTGTTAACCATATAGAACTGACCCTGGTCATAATTATCAGCAGATATATCAGCATTTTCAGCTGTCACTTGCTCAACCTTAGTATAGTAGCTATTTACTAACTCTAAATTATTAATACCGCCACTAACTACTACAGGATTGCTATTCTCATCGAAAACTATAGAACCATCTTGATATGTTAATACATAACTATCTACCCACTGCTCATTACCAGATGTATCAGTAAGATCATAGTAAGTATAAGTATCTTTTTTATCACTCTCATATACTGTTCCATTTTCTAACTGCTGTATCTTAACAGTTCCAGATGTCTTGGAATACGTATCGGCGTCATACTCTATTCTATCTGCTGTCTTATAAACATTTGCATATAGCTTAATTATCTGAAAATCTCCAGTTGTATTCTTCGTTATACTTGAATATTTATCCCTATCTATATCTTCAAGTGTAATATTTGTAGCAATACTACTATCATCATATTCTATCCTACTTAACTCAGGTCTATCTGGTTTAGATGGGGTTTGTACATCAGGTATAGATGGATTTTCATCCTTATCTACTGCATATGTGTTAATAGGATCATGTGGTTCAGGTTGGCTGCCTTGTCCGTTCAGAAAATATATCATTTCAATAAAATAGTTGACATCGTTTTATCCCTATATTTCAACATTTTTTTATTTTAGCAGAAGATGATATCATTTATTGGTTATTTCTTTCAGCAGTTTAAGATATTCTTCTTCCATTTCATCAATATATTCTTCTGCAAAATCTGCTGCTTCTTTTTCAGAATTTTCTGACAGTTCATATCCTTTGGCTGCACTGATTATTTCCAGGGGAAGAA
>JAZQIL010000131.1:0-13531 GCA_045541055.1 Oscillospiraceae bacterium | reverse complement strand
GCAGGGCTGGGAACACTCGCTGTCAAGACTGGTGCTGAGTTCGATGCGGAAATGTCCAAAGTCGGAGCGATTTCCGGAAAAGTCGCTGACGAGGATTTGCCTGCTATCGTGGAAAGTGCAGAAGAAATGGGGCTTGCATTTGAAGAAGGTGCAACAGCTACCGAAACTGCCATGAACATCATGAGAGCAAAAGCCCGTGAAATGGGTTCACAGACCAAATATTCCGCAAGTGAAGCGGGTCAGGCTTTTGAGTATATGGCTATGGCTGGCTGGAAAGCGGACGACATGATTAACGGTATTGAAGGCATCATGAACTTGGCGGCGGCTTCCGGTGAGGAATTAGCCACAACTTCTGACATTGTTACCGATGCTTTGACGGCTCTTGGAATGTCAGCACAGGATTCAGGGCATTTCGCTGATGTGCTGGCGGCTGCATCGTCCAATGCGAATACCAATGTATCTATGCTTGGTGAATCTTTCAAGTATTGTGCACCTGTTGCAGGTTCAATGGGTGCATCTGCGGAAGATTTGGCAATTGCTCTCGGATTGATGGCAAACAGCGGTATCAAGGGCAGTCAAGCCGGAAATTCGCTGAAAAATGCTCTTGTCAATCTGGTAAAGCCTACTGAGGCACAGGCAGAAGCTATGAAACAGCTCGGACTGATAACAACAGAAACCATCTACTCTTATGATATGGAAGCGATTGAAAAGGCACAGTCCAAAGTTGCTGACAAAACTGGAGAGTTAGAGAAAAAACAGATTGCTTACAACACGGCTGTTGAAAAATATGGTGCTTCTTCTTCACAGGCACAGACAAAACTGATTGACCTCGAAAAAGCAGAAAGAAATCTTACTGATGCACAAAATGACTTATATTTTGCACAACATTCATTTAATATAGAAACGGTTGAAACTGGAACTTTATTTACAGACGAATACGGCAACATGAAGTCTCTCGGAGAGATTATGAACATTCTCCGTGAAAATCTCGGTGCTGTCAATGTGGATTTGGTGGATGCAGAAGGAAATGCCCGTGATTATGACGATATTATTGCAGAACTGGAACAGTCTGAGGAAGGACTTACACAGGCGGAACAGCTCAAAAATGCAGCGATTATTTTCGGCAAACAGAATCTTTCTGGTATGCTTGCGATTATCAATGCAAGTGCAGAAGATTATGACAAACTCACTGAATCAATTTACGGCTGTGAAGGAACTGCCCAGAACATGGCTGAAACTATGCAGGATAATCTTGAAGGGCAATTGACAATTCTCAAATCGCAGTTGCAGGAACTTGCTATTTCATTCAGCGATATTCTGATGCCGACAATCCGTGCGATTGTGGCTAAAATTCAGGCTTTTGCGGACAAATTAAATTCACTTTCTCCAGAGATGAAAGAAACAATCGTCAAAATCGGCTTGATTGTGGCGGCAATAGGTCCTGCTTTGATTGTGATTGGAAAAGTCACCAGTGCTATAGGAATTCTAATGCAGGTTATTTCCAAGATGCCGACAATCCTTGCAAGTATCAAAGGAGCTTTTGCAAAACTTGGTACAGCAATTAGTGGTATCAGTGCGCCTGTTGTTGCAATTGTAGCTGTCATTGCAGTACTGATTGCCGCCTTTAAACATCTGTGGGATACAAATGAAGAATTCAGAAACGACATCACTGCAACATGGGAACGAATCAAAGCAGTTTTTGAAAAGTTATCTTCTGGAATTGTTGACAGGCTTAATACTCTTGGTTTTGATTTCAAGGATATTGCAGAAGTGATAAAAGCTGTCTGGGATGGTCTTTGTAATTACCTTGCTCCAATTTTTGAACATACCTTCTCGTATATTGCAGATATTCTGTCTTCTGCTGTTGACATAATTCTTGGCATTGTCGATGTATTTACTGGCATTTTTACAGGTGACTGGGATAAAGCATGGTCAGGAGTGGAGGGAATTTTCGCCGGAGTCTGGAAAACTGTCATAGCTTCTTTGGAAACTTCTTTGAATCTTATCTGTGATATGTTTGGCACGGATTCTGAAACAGTCAAGAATTTGATAATGCGCACTCTCACATCAATTGCTGATTTCTTTACAGGTATTTGGACTGAAATTCAAAATACACTGTACAGCTTTTTTGAAGCATGGGAAACAGGCTGGAATGCCGTTTCCGGCTTCATTTCGGATATTTTGAATACTATCTGGAATTTCATTGTGACGGCTTGGAATAATTATGTGAACACCATCACGACAGTTTTAACAGCTATCCAGAATGTAGTTTCTACGGTCTGGAATACGATTTCCGGCTTTATTTCACAGATTTTGAATGCTGTCTTTACAGTTGTTTCCACGATTTGGAACAACATCAAAACCACGATTGAAAATGTGATGAACGTCATCAAAACGACCGTTTCAAACATTTGGGAAAGCATTAAAACGGCGATTGCAAGCACAATTACAGGCATTAAAGACACTATCGTAAACGGTTTTAATGTTGCTGCCGATTTCGTCAAGAATCTCGCAGGTCAGGCTTGGCAGTGGGGTGCTGACATCATTGACAATATCGTAAACGGCATCAGAAACAGTATCGGCAATGTCGCTGATGCGGTGACTGGTGTAGCTGATACTATCCGAGAATTTCTGCATTTCTCCGTACCGGACAAAGGACCTCTGACCGATTTTGAATCATGGATGCCCGACTTCATGCAGGGTTTGGCTGACGGAATTACAAGCAGTCAGGGCATCGTGGAAGAAACGCTGATTCAGTTCACAACCTCCGTCATGGAGAAAATTAAAACCGCACTTGAACAGGCATGGGAGGTAATTTCCGAAAGTGTTAAAAACTTTATGGAAACTATCTTCACGACAATTACTGATGTCTGGAATCAGGCGGGTGTGACAGTCAGAACGGCTCTCGAAAATATCAGGAACATTGTCGCTGAAAGCTGGACTGGCATTTCTGAAATTATCAGTTCGGCTCTGTCCGGAGTACAGGCTTGTGTATTGACAGTCTGGAACGCTGTAAACTCACTTACAGACAGAACTTGGAAATCCATCACAGATACGATTTCTAAAAATCTATCTTCCATAAAAAAGACTTCTGATGTTGTATGCAATGCAATCCAGAGTCTGATAGACATAACTATGAATGCCATAAAAGCAAACATTACAAAAGTCACAAAGGAGCTACAGAAATTTATTGTATCTACTTATACAGCACTCAAAAGTGAAACAAAGACGTCATGGGAAACTGTTAGCAGCACTATCTCGAGCATAAGCAATGCAATCAAAAATTCTGTACTTGAAATATGGGAAAATATGAGAAAAGGTGTAGAAATCAAAATGGGACAGCTGCATGATAAAGTCCGAGATATAATGTATGCAGTACAGGACAGAGTGATGGACAAAGTCAATTCTTCATGGGGCTGGGGGCGTGACCTGATACAAAATCTTACAAATGGCATTAACTATCTGTTCTGGGATGTACCGGATAAAGTCGGTGACATTATGAACCATATAAATAATAGAATCATGGACAAAGTCAATTCTTCATGGAGCTGGGGACGTGACATGATGCAAAATCTTGTGAACGGCATTAACTGGATGTACTGGGATGTTGTGAATGCGGCTGCCAACGTGGCAAATGCAATCAGTCAGTATCTGCATTTCTCTGTTCCTGATAAAGGACCTCTGGCAAGTTTTGAGGAGTGGATGCCTGATTTTATGGAAGGACTTGCAAACGGTATTAAACAGAATCAGAAGATTGTAGAAAAAGCTATGAAAGGCGTAGCTGAAGCAATGACTCTGACAATGAGTACTGATTTGGATTATACAATGAACAGCAGTGCGGCAATGCTCAAGGGAGATATGCAGCCAGCAGAGACAGTTAATAATTATTATACAACGGATAACAGCCAAACGTTCAATCAGACAAACAATTCTCCAAAAGCACTCAGTAGATTTGACCAGTACAGACAAAGTCAGAATCTCCTCAGAATGGCAAGGAAGGTGTGAGCATATGTTTATTTCTCCTTTTACCCTTCGGATTCAGAATTCGGAGGGTAAAACCTTTGAACTGACCAATGACACATCTAATTATGTGATTACCAGTGTGGACGGCTTGCTCCGTCCAGTGACGGATATTCATACCAGCAGCGGCACAAGTGATGGCGAAACTTTCAATTCTGCCAAGATGCAGAAAAGAAATATTATTATCACAATACGTCTGCGAGGGCAGATTGAAACCAACCGTCAAAGGCTTTACACGATTTTTCCAGCAAAAAAAGCATGTACTGTATTTTATAAAAATCAGAACAGAGATGTATGCATCAAGGGTTATGTGGAAGTGATGGACGGCAGTATTTTTGAGGAACGTGAAAAAATCCAGATTTCTATTATCTGTCCTGACCCCTATTTTGAGAATCTTGCTTTTCTGTACGAGGAGCTGACACAGGTTACGAAACTGTTTGAATTTCCGTTTTCAATAGAAGTGGACTCACCAATTCCATTCTCAGAAGTAGGGAATCTGTCTTACTGTACCTTGGTAAACAACGGCGATGTGGAGTGCGGATGTGTAATCACGATTGAAATTTCCGGTGATGTGACAGAACTATATGTCTATAATCTTACCACACAGCAGAAATTCGGACTATCTTATGAATTTCAGGCGGATGATACGATTATCATCAATACCAAGTCAGGAAAAGAAAAAGGCGTGTTTCTGTTCCGGAACGGCGAAACAACAAGTTTGTTAAGCTATATGAAACGGGATTCTTCATGGATTCAGCTTGCCGCCGGAACAAATGAGTTTTCTTTCACTTCTGATAACCGCAGATATGTTAAAATTGGCTTCAAAGCAGTGGAACGATACGGAGGTGTCTGAATGGATTTATATCTCTGGAAACATGCTGATAACTGCCTGTTTCAAAAAATTGCTGTAATCGACTACGCAATATCTGTTATCTGGGTCAGACGTTTTCAGAAAGAAGGAGAATTTGAAGTTTATCTTCCGGCTTCCAAAGAGCTGTTCAGTCTGCTTTCAGAAGGGTATCGCATAATCACAAAAGGAAATGAGGATTCCTGTGCAATGCAGGTTGAAAGCATTCAGCTGACAACCGACAGCGAAGAAGGAGACCATTTGATTGTCAAAGGACATTCCGCTGAAAACATTCTCGGACAGAGAATCATCACACATCAGACAAATGTTTCAGGCAGAGCAGATGATGCTGTATATACACTGATTTTCTCCAATGTTGTAAATCCAGAGGAGGAAAGTCGGAAAATTCCTGAATTTTCAATTCAGTATGAACAGGTAAGTGATACACAGATGCAGACACAGCTTGACGGAGAAAACCTTCTGGAAGCTGTGAAAAGTCTCTGCATTTCTGCTAAAATGGGCTTTCAGGTAGCATTCAGCAGTACAGGATTTGTTTTCCGGCTGTATCAGGGACTTGACAGAACGTTAAATCAAAATGAAAATGCACCTGTAGTCTTTTCACCTGAATTTGACAATCTTGGAAGCACAGAATATCTTTATGACATCTCAACCTATTACAACCTGATTCAGGAATCCGGAGAAGGGGAAGGTGTTGACCGAAAACAGGTGACGGTTACTGAATCTGAAAACATCAGAGGGCTGTATCTCCGTGAAAAATTTATACAGGCAGAAACAATCTCTTCTTCGACAGACGAAGGACAGATGGACGAAGAAACTTATTTCCGGATACTTCACCAAAGAGCAGAGGAGAATCTCCGGAAAGCAAAAGAAACAAAGGAATTCAGTGGTGAGGTCCTCAATACAGAAATGTATCAGTTCGGGAAAGACTACAATCTGGGAGATAAAGTTACAATCAGAAATCAGTACGGCATACAGGGAACAGCGGTTGTAACTGAAATAACTGAGGTGGAAGATTCCGAGGGATACAGGCTAATTCCTACATTTTCAGAATGGAAGGTGATGAACTGATGGCAGTTACTTACGGATTTTTTGATTCTGTTAACGGAGACAGAAAATACAGTGCGGACGATATTTCAAATTTCTTTTTGGGGCTGATTCCAAACGGCGTATTTGCTGAACCGGAAAATACGATGGAGGTCACTATTGCAGGAGGACTTAGAGTGAAAGTTGCTCCCGGCTGGGGCTTTATTCAGTGCAAATGGATTCATAATGATACAGATTTATTTTTCACTCTTGATGAAGCTGACATTTTGCTGACCAGAATTGACAGTATTGTACTCCGTTTAGACAAGAATTTGAGAAAAATAGAAATTTCTCTGAAAAGAGGAATTCCAGCAGAATCTCCTCTTGCTCCTGAACTACAAAGGGATGAGGATATTTGGGAACTGAGGCTTGCGCATATTTATGTTCCGGCAGGGACAGAAGAACTTTCTGGAAATGAAATTGTAGACGACCGTGGATATGACTATCTTTGCGGAAGAATCTACGGATTCAGCAAACTGAAAGATATTGAAGAAATTGAGAAAAAATGGAGTGTAATGGAAAAATATTGCTACTACTGCAATGGAGTTAATGATAATATCACTCTTCCGGCTTTTATCAATACATGGAAGCAAAACTGTCCGAATGCTTCCGAACTGAAAATAATTGGTACATTTGGTGTGAATTCTACTGTAACTGCAATAGATGATACTTCCTATAGCATGGTATGCAGAACAGCAGACATCACACTGGACTTTTCAGAATGTGATATCATTCAGGCTGGAAACAGTTCTTTCGCTTATTTTGAGGGCTGCTGTGTACGGAATCTTCGTGTGCATTATCCAGAACGGACTACATCTGAAAGCAGTGTTATTTTCAGACTGATTTCAGGAAGAAATGCAATACTTGAAAACTGCTTTGTTTCTGGAAGTTTAACTGGAGAAGACACTGCATTAAACATTGTCTGGTGCTATGATATTTCAAACTGCCATTTGATACGCTGTGATGTAGATTTCTCATCTGGGTATGCGCTGACCGGGATTTCTGCTGTTTCGGACAGCCAGATTTCGGCATGTGCTGTTTCTGTAACTGGAACGGATGAAGAATCTGTCTATGGTGTTACCGCTTTGAACTGTCACTGCATCGGGAGCAGCTTTAAAGCTACCGGAGAAAATGCCTTTGCTGGAAACATTGAAGGAAACTTTACAGAATGCACATTTACAGCACTTGGAAATACTACAGGTTATGGTTTCCGTGTTACAGGAGCCCTGAATGCATCAAACTGTACCTTCAAAGGTTATACAAAAAATACAGAAAATGGTGAGGGTATTGGCATTTCAGGAAATACACATGCAAAAATTTTACTTCAGGGGATTTCATGTCCATCAGATACGGTTTTAAGTTATGCACAAACAGGTGCTATGCAAATTGCTGAGGGCGGTCAAGGATTTTATACAGGCGATTTTTATACCCCTCCGGTGCTTCCGGCAGCAAACACTGTACTGACATACACTGATTTTGTACCAACCAAAATTATGGCACAAGCGGAATATGATACTATTACTCCAATCCCTAATACACTTTATACACTGACGGAGGGAAATGCAAATGATACTCAATCAGGCTGATAATATCATGCTTGGAAGTCAGGAAGTGCAGAAAGTATTTCTTGGAAATGAACTGATTTGGGAAAGAAATAAACGGCAGTATGACGAAACCAAAATAGCAGTCGTACTTCTTGATGAAAATATGCATGAGACGGATAATATAACATATTATGATTCTTTAGATGCAGCTTCAACCGCTGTAAAAAAAGCGCAAGGACTGTACAGTGTATTCATTGGTAAACAATTAGGCATAACCGAACTCGGAAACACAGTTTTTATGGATAACACTAATTTAGCGAAAGTTTTAATTCCTCATGGTGTAACGAAAATAGGTATATGTAACAGCCCAACATTCGGATATGGACCATTTAGAAATTGTACATCTTTAATTTCTGTAACTCTTCCGGATACAGTACAGGATATAGGAGATAGTGCCTTTCATTCTTGCTATGCTCTAGAACATATCATAATACCCAATGGCGTAAAAAGAATGGGATATGCAACTTTTGCAGAGTGCCACAATCTTAAAGAAATATATTTACCTGACAGCATAGAAGTAATAGAGAGCAGTACATTTGTAGGCTGCAAAAATCTAAGCAAAGTAAGATTACCGGCTAATATTACTCAAATCCCTGTGACTATGTTCCGCTCATGTTATTCGCTGGCAGAAATAAATTTACCGGAAAACATTGAGCAAATACAGATAAGTGCTTTTCATTCTTGTACAAATTTAACAAAAATCAATATACCTAAAAAAGTTACACATATTAAATATTGGGCTTTTAGAGAGTGTACGAGTTTAAAAAAACTTATTTTGCCTGAATCGCTAGTCTTTATTGGAGAAGGAGCTTTTTTAGACTGCGCAAGCTTGAATTCAATAAATATTCCTAACTATGTTAAGGATTTAGGAACATATAGCGGCGGATTAACAGGCTACAGGGGAGTTTTTAGAAATACAGCTTTAACTAGTATTGTAATTCCTTCTGGTGTAAGAGAACTCCCGTCTGATAATTTTAGTGGCTGTAGTCTGTTACACAACATAACTGTTAAAAATCGAACTTCTGCGATAGAAAATGACCCTTGGGGCGCACCAAATTTTATTTCCATGCAAACTTATTATAATTTGATAGAGCAAGGAAAAACAATTCCAGATAACAAGCATATTGTTAATTGGGCTGGTGCAGGTGACTCAGAAGAGGATGAAATTGTTCGTGCGCAAAACGCATTTATGAACGAAATCGATTCTGACGGTGTAACAATTACTTATATGATTAGTCGTACTTTTGCAGGCATTAAAAATATTTTACAGGAAAATCCTGCTAAGAACTATGATATTGTTCTTGGTGAGGTATTCAATTTTGAGGGTTTCGACCATGTATATGACATTCCTGCCGATTGCTTTTCAGGATTTACTAATATCAAAAGTATCTATATTCCGCAGAAATTCAATACAATTGCAGAAAATGCCTTTTCAGGCTGTACAGAGCTGCAATATATAGAAATTGGAAGACCAAAAGGGGAAATAGCCGGTGAACCCTGGGGCGCACCTGCTGGAACATTAATTTACTATTCAGCACAGCTTGCTACTGAAACAGGGGACATTTTAACTGGTAATGCGTTTTTCACAGCAAGAACTACTGAAAATGAATCTATATTCAATACAAATATTTCGGGCATTTTAAGAACTGATTCCGAACCAGAAGAACCAGTTTTCAAATTGCTGTATGTTGTAACTGAAAGCGGTAAATTCAGTCTTAAATTAGGCGATAAGGGGTTGAGAAAAGGTGAGTCAGTATAATACCCATTTGACAGGCATTCTCTGTGTAAACGAGGATGAATATAACGCAGGCAGACAAGATTATCAAAAAAAAGACTGTCTGTATATTGTAGAAGGTGAGCAAGATTTTAAAATGTTTCTTGGAAACAAACCCATAAAAGGCAGCGAAGTTACTTTTAACAGTATCCATGACTTTTCTCTCATAAAAAATATTACTTCGGTTGAAGTTCCTGCCACTGCTACAAGTATCGGCAACTATGCCTTTAGCAATCCACAATATACATCCGGAGACCATGAAATTATGGTAAATCTTACAGCAATAGATATTCCGGACACCGTCATATCTATAGGTACTGCCGCATTTTATGGCTGTTCTGCATTGCCTGAAATAGATTTGCCATCCAGCTTGACAAGTCTTGGGCAGTATGCCTTTGCATCATGCAAGGCTTTTACAAGCATTTCTATTCCTGCCGGAGTGACAGTGATTCCGAATTACTGCTTTGCCTACTGTACAGGTCTAAAATCTATCTCTGCACCATCTGTTACATCTATAGGAAGTTATGCCTTTACAGGATGTACAGGTTTAAGTGAATTTGCCATCCCTTCCAGTGTAACTACTATTGGATCATATGTATTTCAGGATTGTACAAATCTTGTTGAGATAGAGATACCTGAGGACGTAACTTCTATTGGTGACTATGCTTTCCAAAACTGTACAAAATTATGCTGGAAGCAGCCAACATTTGATGACCCTAAAAGCTATATAAAGCTCACTTTGCCTAATAGTCTGACATATTTAGGCTCTTATGTGTTCCAAAAGTGTACAAGTTTAGGAGAAGTTGAAATCCCGAGCGGAGTTACACAATTAAAAGGAAATGCGTTTGACGGATGTACAAGTCTTGAAAGAGTTACCGCTCCGAGCCTTACGGGCATCGGAAATTCTGTATTTTTAGGCTGTTCTTCGTTAAAAACTTTCACTGTACCCTCAACTGTTACAACGGTTGGCAGTTCAGCTTTTAAAAATTGTTCTGCTATCACAGAGATTTCCTTTCCTGAAAGCGTAATGAAACTTGAAAGCAATACTTTTGAAGGGTGTTCCAGTCTCTTAACTTTAACAGCACCAGGTGTTACACTTATCAACGGCAGTGCATTTTTAAACTGCACAAGTCTTGAAACTTTTACATTTCCGTCCGATGTTACTTCTGTAGAAGCATCAGCTTTCAAAGGCTGCACCAACCTAAAAAATCTTACTTTGAATGAAAAATTAAAAACTATTAAGAACTATGCATTTCAGAACTGCACCGCTCTTGAATCAGTAGAGATTCCTGCTAGTGTTACCAGCATTGCAAACAATGCCTTTTCCGGATGTACTAACCTGACAAGCATTACCGTCAACAAGGCTTCCGGCTCAATCTCTGGTGCGCCTTGGGGCGCAACGAATGCAACTGTCAACTGGACAGGTTAAGGAGGAATTTGATATGGAATGGACTGATATTATTGTTGCTGTCATTGCCTCAAGCGGAGGTTTTCTTGGTGCGGTCATTACCAATAACAAACAACTCGCCATTGTACAGACCAAACTCGATGGCGTAAAAGAAGAACTGGCTCGACAGGGTGCGAGAATTGATGCGCACAACCACCTCAATGAACGGCTCACAGCTGTTGAGGTAAAACTTAAGGAGCGTGAAAAGCATGGTAATTCATAATTGGAAAAAATGGCTGAAAGCAGCTCTTGTTAGAGCATTGAAAACAGTGGCACAGTCAGCCATTGCTGCGATTGGAGTATCTGTTACCTTGGATTCTGTAGATTGGCTGACCGTAGGCTCGACTGCTCTTGTTGCCGGACTGCTGTCACTCCTGACAAGCGTTGCTGGATTACCAGAAGTTGAGGAGTAAGAAAGGAATGAGTATAAAATGGAAAAAGGCAGAAATGAACTTATTTTGGAATCTATAATACACCAAACCGTATACACAGACCCTCCTGAAAGCAGAATAGAAGATTTACTGTTACAATTGAAAGATGTCATAGAGGGCGGAGAAGGCGGCGGTTCTTCCGGCACTCCTGCCAACGTGGATGTTGACTTTGATGATGAAAATTTGAATTTCACGGCAAATGATACAGTTTTTACAGTTGACCCTGAAAACGAAAATTTATATTTCGGATAATCCGAAACTTGGAAAGGCGGTGATATTCGATGAGAATTGTAAAGTTCTGCATCATCAGGAGAGAGTAAATCTCATTCGCTGAACAAATCTATTAAATTATTTTTATTTGAAAAGGAGTTTTTATTATGCCTGATAAACAGTATATTTCCAAGATTACCGTCCCCGTTACTGTCAACGGTACTACTACTAATGTCACTTTCGACATCAAGGATGCAGAAGCCAGAGAACTGATTTCTGCACTCGGTGATGCGTGCTATTGGATTGGTGTGACCACAACTGCACTGACTGACGGCGCAGCAACTAACCCTATCACTGTCGGAGGTGAATCCGTCACTGCAAAAGTCGGCGGTATGGCACAGTATTCCGGTGAAGAATTCGTCTTTAACGGCACTGCCTGGCAAGCCATCGGCAAAAATAACTTTGGCGATTTAGCTTTCAAGAATGATGCTTCTGCTTCTTATACACCTGCTGGTACAGTTTCTCAGCCCACTTTTACAGGTTCACAGGGTAATGTCTCTGTTTCCGGTACGCCTTCCGGCTCTATCTCCGTCGGCAGTGGTACAGCAAACTATACCCCTGCCGGCACTGTCGGGAATGTCGTACTCTCTGAAACAACTGTCAACTCCATCACTGATGTGGGAACTCTGCCAACTTTCACAGTTTCCGGAGAAACATTAACATTCACTTCCGGCACTCTGCCGACTAAGGGTGCTAATACCACTGTTGCAACTGGCGTTTCCACACAGCCGACTTTTACAGGCACAGGAGCAGAACTTGTTTTCACTGGTTCTTCCCTGACTTCCACAGGCACGTTCACACCGGACGGCACTGTTTCTCAGCCCACATTTACAGGCGACGCAGAAACTATCACTGTATCTTAACCATATTTTCCGGAATGGGGCTAAAATGCCCCTCCGGATACTTTGAAAGGAGCTTTTTATTATGCCAAACGCTGAAATTTCCAGCTTTAATGTTCCGGTTGTGCAGAATGGCACGACTGTCAATGTGACTTACGATTTTAAAGATGCTGTTGCTCGTGCCAATACCCCTGTTGTGGATTCTGCTCTTGATGATGCTTCTGAAAATCCAGTGCAGAATCAGGCAATTACTGTGGCTCTTACCAACAAAGTTGATAAAGTAACTGGTAAACAACTATCAACAGAAGATTTTACCTCTGCTGAAAAGACGAAATTGGCTGAATTGAATAATTATTCTGGATTGATTTACTTTTCTAGTAGTTCTTCTGATACAGCTTCTATTACTATACCCTCCGGAACAGCATCTGGCAAAAACAACTTTATGCAACTGCCGTTTACTCTTGTGAGCAATGATTTAGTAGCCCTGTGCGTTAGCACATCAAATGGACTTTATAGGATGCCGATTGTTATTGCAAACTATGACCCTACACATTTCGTTTGCATACAAGTTCTTAACGAAGAATATAATACCGTTGCCTATATTAGAGCAATCATGAATCAGAACGATAAAATCAATATACAAACGTATAAAATGACAACCACAGCAGAAGTAGAAGTTAAAGTACACCGTTTAAAAATAAAATGAGAAAAGAGTGAATCAAAATGACTGATGAACAGAGAAAAGAAATTGTGAAAGCCGCTTTTTACGGACATACCACTGCCGAAATCGCAGAGATTGAAGAAGTATCCGAAGAAGAAGTGAACTCCGCCATTGCATGGGGAGAACTGAACGGATACAAAGCAGAACTGGAAGAACGCTGGAAGGAGCTGAACGAAGAATGAAGAAAGGAATTGACGTTTCCAAGCATGACGGAGTTATTGACTGGCAGAAAGCCAGAAACTCAGGATTTGTGGACTTTACTATCATGCGTGCTGGCTATGGAAGACTCATCGAACAGAAAGATAAGAAGTTTGAAGCAAATTATCAAGGTTGTAAAGAAAATAACATCCCCTGTGGTGCTTACTGGTACAGCTATGCACACTCTGTAGCAGAAATCCAGACAGAAGCAAGAGTTTTCCTTGAAGCCATCAAGGGCAAACAGTTTGAATACCCTGTCTATCTCGATTTCGAGGA
>JAZQIL010000130.1:0-43589 GCA_045541055.1 Oscillospiraceae bacterium | reverse complement strand
ATAATCCCTATATCATGGCAAAGAACCCTCTGTATTCCAGAGGGTTCTTTGTTTTTTCAGAAAATGAAAAACTGACTGCTTTTGTACAGTCAGTTTTTTTAAATTTTTAAGCATTCAACAGCTTCTCAGCAGCTGCCATTTTCACACAAAGTACGAATAAATCCATTGCTTTCTGAAGTTCTTCCACGCTAGGATAAGAAGGCGCAATTCTGATATTTTTATCTTCAGGGTCTTTTCCATAAGGGAATGCTGCACCAGCACCAGTTAATACAACACCTGCATTCTTGCAAAGTTCTACAATTCTCTTTGCACAGCCCTGCGGAGCGTTGAAAGATACGAAATAACCTCCCTTTGGTTCTGTCCATTCGCCAATGCCCAAAGGCTTCAGTTCTGCATTCAATGTATTTAAAACAGTCTGGAACTTCGGTGCAAGCAATGCACGCTGTTTTTCCATATGTGCTAAAATATTTTCAAATTTGCCGTCAAAGAACTTCACATGACGCATCTGATTGATTTTGTCAAAGCTGATGGTGAATGCACTCAAAGCCTTTGTCAAATCTTTAAGATTAGCAGGAGATGCCGCTAACATGGAAACACCTGCACCAGCATAAGTTACTTTTGCAGTAGAAGCGAAAATATAAACAATATCTTCATTCTGATTTTTGCGGGCTTCTTCCAGAATCGGAAGAATTACTTTCGGATTGTCGCAAAGATGATGAATGCAGTACGCATTGTCCCAGAAAATTCTGAAATCTTTTGCAGCAGGCTTTAACGCTGCAAAACGCTTAACAACTTCATCGCTGTAAACAATGCCGGACGGATTGGAATACTGCGGTACACACCAGATACCCTTAATGCTGTCATCTTCAGAAACAAGCTGTTCCACCATATCCATATCAGGGCCGTTTTCATCTGTCGGAATATTTACCATCTCAATGCCGAAAAATTCTGTAATTCTGAAATGTCTGTCATACCCCGGCACAGGACATAAAAATTTCACCTTCTCCAAATCCTTCCAAGGTGTATTCCCCATCAGCCCATGACTATATGCATAGCTCACAGCCATGTACATTGCCTGCAAACTTGCATTGCCAAACATGAACAGTTCTTCCGGCTTTACTCCCAGCATCGGCGCAAATAATCTCTTTGCTTCCGGAATGCCGTCTAATACACCATAATTGCGGTAATCTCCGGCTTCGCCAAGCAAATCCTCATTCTGCAAACAATTCAGCAGTTCTTTACTCAAATCCAGCTGTGCAGGAGAAGGCTTGCCTCTGGACATATCCAGCTTTAACTCCTGCGCCTGATAATCTGCATAAGCCTTTTTGCAGTCTTCGTAAAATGCAGAAAGTGCTTCTGCTTTGTAATCTCTTAAATTCATAAACAATTCGTTCCTTTCTGGTGATTCAAATTTCTAATTTATTATACAGCAGAATTGTCAGTTTTGCAAGTAATTTCTATAATTTTATTTCTGATTTTGTAGCTTTATACGAAAATCATATCAAATAGAGGTATTTCCCTGTGAATTTTGTACGCATAGCAAAACCATCTGTACTTGACACGAAAACAAATTGCATTAAATTTTCCACTTTCAGAAAAAAATCTCTCTTATCCCCTTGACAAATTTCTGAAAAAAAGTTACAATAATAATATTGTGAATGTGATAGAATACTGTCTCAGATAAGACAGTCACATATCCGTAATTTTGCGCAGGCGTATTGCGGCTTAATAGATTCAGATTAATTTTTTTGAAAATTCCATCAGATACAGGAAGCGGCATTTACCGCCTGTGTGAAGTTTTTGCAATCCATTCAGAAAAACTTTACAAAATTTTAAAGGAGGTAGTGCAAATGACTGGATTTTTGATTGGAGTGATTGTTGTCCTTATTGTAGCACTGGTCTTTTCTATTGTATATTTTTCCGGAAAAGTACAGTCCGCTGAACAAGAAGGCTTTAACAAAGGCAAAGAACACCGCCAGAAAGAAGAACAATCTGCCCTTGAAGCAGCTCAGAAACAGGCTCAGCAGGAAATTCAGGCAGCCAGAGAAACAAACGCTCAGGCAGAACGCTTGATGGAACAGGTGCAGCATCAGCTTGACGAAGCCAATAAAGAAGCCGAAAACCGAAAAAAAGAAATTTTAGTTGAGGCAAAGGACGAAATCTATAAACTCCGTCAGGAAGCAGAAAAAGAAATTCGTGACAGAAGAAACGAAATTTCAAAGCAGGAACGCAGAATTCACCAGAAAGAAGAAACACTCGATAAAAAAATGGATACCCTCGAACAGAAAGAAAATGCTGTTCAGGAAAAAATGAAGGCAGTCGAAATTTTAAAAGACCAGACAGAAGCTATCCGTCAGGAACAGCTCGTCACATTAGAGCGTATTTCAGAATTAACCCGTGAACAGGCAAAAGAATATATGCTCAAAACCCTTGAAGATGACCTCGTTCACGAAAAAGCATTTAAAATTTCTTCTTATGAACAGCAGCTCAAAGAAGAATGTGAGGAAAAAGCAAGAAGTTATATTTCTCTTGCTATTGCAAAATGTGCTTCTGACCAAGTTTCAGAAGCTGCCGTTTCTGTCGTGGCTCTCCCTAATGACGAGATGAAAGGCAGAATCATTGGCCGTGAAGGCCGTAATATTCGCACACTTGAAACACTTACCGGTGTCGATTTAATTATTGACGATACTCCGGAAGCCATTACATTATCCTGCTTTGACCAGGTACGCCGTGAAATTGCTCGCATTGCTTTGGAACGACTTATCTCTGACGGCAGAATTCACCCCAGCCGCATCGAAGAAATGGTGGAAAAGGCAAAACGGGAAGTCGAACATAAAATTAAACAGGAAGGGGAACGTGCTGTTCTTGAAACAAATGTCCACGGCTTAAATCATGAATTGATTAAACTGCTCGGCCGTTTAAAATTCAGAACCAGCTACCGCCAGAATGTTCTGACCCATTCTATTGAAGTCGCTCAGCTTTCCGGTG
Source organism: Oscillospiraceae bacterium (assembly GCA_045541055.1). Taxonomy (GTDB): domain Bacteria; phylum Bacillota; class Clostridia; order Oscillospirales; family Ruminococcaceae; genus UBA3855. The sequence goes on along the minus strand of JAZQIL010000130.1, from coordinate 40,601 downwards.
TACTCGCTTCTGAACTTGGTGTAGATGTAAGCCTTGCCAAACGTGCCGGATTGCTCCACGATATCGGAAAAGCTTTAACCTCCGAAATGGAAGGCTCTCATGTACAGCTTGGTGTGGACATCTGCCGGAAATGTCACGAAAATGCAGAAGTACTCCATGCAATTGAAGCACATCATAATGACGTTGAACCCCGTACTGCTATTGCTTGCATTGTACAGGCTGCGGACGCTATTTCCGCTGCAAGACCCGGCGCAAGAAGCGAAAATTATGACAGCTATATCAAGCGTCTGGAAAAACTCGAAGAAATCTGTATGTCCTACAAAGGCGTGGAAAAATGCTATGCAATTCAAGCTGGCCGTGAAATCCGTGTCATGATTCAGCCCGATATCATCAATGACGAAAAAATGGTTCTCGTTGCCCGCCAAATCGCTCAACAGATTGAAAATGAAATGGAATACCCCGGACAAATTAAAGTCAACCTCATTCGTGAAAGCAGGGTTGCAGATTACGCTAAATAATATCATCAGGGGCGGTGTACAGCCGTCCCTCTTTTCAAGGAGTGACTTTTATGCCGAAAACGGCAAAAACGATTTTTGGTACGACTGAAAAATCTAATTTTATTCTGAACATGACCCCTGAAAGGTTTTACAGCTATAATCTGAAAATTTTGCTTGGTTTTTTGATTTTAATGCCATTATTCAGCCTGCCTCTGGAATTTTTCAGAGTGTACAGTATGCCGGCTATGGCAGTATCCATAATCGGTGTATTTGCAATTGTTTTTGTTTTCATTGGCTTTATGAAAGATGAAACGCCTAAAAAGCTTTATCTTCCGGCATATTTTTTAGGTGCGATGCTGGTCTGGGGACTGGTCAGCCTGTATAATTCATATTTTTATAATATTTCTGTTTTCGGGTCTGACGGCAGAAATGAAGGTTGGCTTTCGATTTTATTTTACGGAGGGTTCTTTCTGCTTGGCGCACAGCTTGGCACAGAGGAAAACCGTCTGAAGCTTCTGCACGGAATTTTCTGGATGGGACTTGCAGAATGTTTCTGGAGTTTGCTTCAGATGCTTCCTATTGAACTGCCTTCTTATTATAAAAATTTAGATGAAATTCTGCTGTTTCAAATATATTTGCCTTCCGGATTGACGGGAAGTCCGATATTTTTAGCGATTTTACTGACATTTCTGTTAATTCCGGCATTTCTGGAAGCGGTTTACACTGAAAATCCGAAACAGAAACTGCTTGATATTATCTGTGTGATTTGCTTTTCACTGACAGCCATTCGGACACAGTGTTTCATAGGCATATTTGGAACAATTCTTGCAGTACTGATTGTCAGCATTTACACTTTGGTGCATAAGCAAAAAGCAATTGCCTGTATTTTCAGTGCAGTATTGGCAATTGGCGCAGGTTTTTTGTGGAATTATATTTCACCCTCTTTTAACGGCACATTCAGCCGTGAAGGCGGTCAGGAGACTGCTGTTTCCAACAGCATTTCTTTTTATGACGGTGCAATTATCTGGAAAGATGCTTCTTATCGTTTAGCCACAAGTGGCTATTATGTAGAAACTGGTTCACTGAATCCGAACGGCAGTTTTGATATTGACAGTCTTTCTGATTCTTACAGTTATCTCTGGAAAAATACGTTAAATATTATCAAGCGTTATCCGCTTGCTGGAAGTGGCCCTGACAGTTTAGTCTATCCTCAGCTTTATCAGGATGTCGCAATTGAAAGTAATCCGAATGTATTTGACAGATGCTATAATTACTATTTGCAAATCGCTGGTACACTTGGCATTCCAATGCTTTTGTTGTTCCTTGCCCTGATGTTTTTAACGCTTTTCCGTGGTGCAAAGGCCTGCAAACAGCAAAAAAGCTGGCTTTGTGATGGTATCTTTCTTTCTGTTCTGTTTTACTGTATCATTATGCTGATTGGAACAAGCAGTATCACTGTTGCGCCGATTTTCTGGATGATAGCAGGAATGTGCATCAGCTTTTATGAACCGAAACAAAATTAAAAAAAGCCTTCCCTGACGAATCAGGGAGGGCTTTTTATTTTATGCATTAAAATTTTCAATCATACCGACAATAAATTTCAGAACCTGCATAGCTTCATCAGAATCGGGCTTTTCGTTGCCGTTAAAGTCAATTGCTTTCAAGCCGTTTTCTGAGAGGTTTTCTTTTCCTAAAATTGCCTTATTGATGGAAATCACGTCTAAAATATCAACTTCGCCGTTTTGGTCAGCATCGCCAAGCAGAATCTCCTGTGCCGGTTCTGCATCGAGTGCTTCAAAAGTGTAGCCGTTTTTTTCTGCAAAAGTCTGAGCGGTTGAGCCTGTATAACCGCAAATGACACAAGTTTTCGGAATACCTGTCCATACACTGATTGGTATGTCTTTTCTTAAAAATGTAATTTTCTTAAGAGTATTTTGAAACATTTGTCCCTCAATTTTTTCTACAGTGGCTGGAATTGTAATTTCTTCCAAAGCAGTAGATTGAAAAGCATTCTTTCCAATTGTTTTTAGCCCTTCATGTAATGTAACAGTTTTTAAATTCTCAGCGTGTTGGAATGCGTATGCTTCAATGGATTCTACACTAGAAGGAATTTCGATTTCTTCAAGAGCAGTACAATAACAAAATGCAGAATCTCCAATTTCTGTTAAAGTTGACGGAATCTGTACATTTTTTAATGCCGGAAGTTTTGAAAAAGCACAGCTTTCAAGTTTGGTTACACCCTCATTCATAATCACTGTTTCCAGATTTGTACACCCAGCAAACGGACTGTTTACTGCATACGGGTCAGAAATTACTAAACCCTCTTCACTGTTTCCGCCAAGAAATGTAACGCTTTTCAAGTTTTCATTTTTTGTAAATGCATTGCCGGTCAGTGACTTTAATGATTTTGGAAATGTCAGTGTTTCAAAAGAACAGCCCGAAAAAGATGACCCTTTTATTACTTCTAGACCTTCTGGAATTTCAATTTCTGTTAAAAGAGAACAATTCTGAAAAACTGCTCCTTCAATTGATTTTATATTTGCACCAATGTGAAGAGAACTAATCGTATCTGCACTTTTAAAACTTTTAAAGAAATATTCACCTACTTTTGTAACCTCCAGCACTTTTTCATCAACTTTAAATATTTCAGGAATCACAACTTCACTTACTTCATCTACAGTTCCTACACAAACAGCATAATCATCATAAACACTAAACCAATAGCCCTCTTCACTCTTCATTAAATCTTCAGCTTTTGCAGTAATACTTACTGCATTCTGTTCCAGTAAAACCTGCGCCCCTACGCATAAAAGACAGCCGGCTAACAGAAAAGCACCAATTTTTTTCATACACATGTAAAAAATTCTCCTTATGTTTTCATTTTAGCATGTCACTGCTAATAATTTTATTATAGCATACAAAAAAACAAATACAATACTTTCCAGAAAATTTGTCTAAAAAATCTGCTTTTTCCCTAAAATCACATTTTCTCATTCCAAAAAACAAGTCACTTTGCCGATAAAAATATTCCCTTTTTTTCTTGAAAATATACTTGACATTTTCCCGAAAATATACTATAATATTAAAGATGTCTCATTTACAGGGCTTGCCCTGTTTTTTATATATACGAAAGGAGTTACCCCTATTATGGAAAAGAAAAGAAGAATGTCCCGTGAAGGTTACGAAAACCTTAAAAAACAACTCGATGATTTAATTAACGTCCAGCGTGTCGATGTCGCTCAAAAACTCAAAGAAGCCCGCTCTTATGGTGACTTGTCCGAAAACGCTGAATACGATGAAGCCAAAAATGAACAGGCTATGCTCGAAGCAAAAATCGCTGAAACACAATATATCCTCGATAATGCCGAAATCGTTGAAAATACCAGCGAAGAACTCGAAGAAATTGATATTGGCGTTGTTATGACTATTCGTAAAGTCGGCTCTGATAAAACAGAACAACTCAAAATTGTCGGCACAAATGAAGCCAATTTCTTGGAACATAAAATTTCTGATGAATCCCCTATCGGTAAAGCCGCTATGAAAAAAAGAATCGGGGATACTTTCATCGTGGAAGCCCCAGCCGGCGAAATTAAATACGAAGTAATTGACATTGCAAGAGAAATTCAGAAAGAAGTGTGAAACTATGCAGGAAGAAAAGAACATTCAGGAAACTGTGGATACAACTGACTACAGACAAATCCGCCTCGATAAACTTAATAATATGAAAGCTGACGGTTTCGACCCGTTTACACTCACCAGCTACCCTGTTTCTGTTAAAAATGCAGAACTTAAAAAGCTTTACGAAGAAAAAGAACAGGCTGTTCTTGCTTCCGCTAACGGTGACGAAGAAGCTGTGAAAACCGGCTTAGATAAAATTAAAGAAGAAACTTTCCATATTGCTGGCCGTATTATGAGCTGGAGAAAAATGGGAAAAGCGCATTTCATTGATGTGCGTGACCACTCCGACAGAATGCAGGTTTACGTTCGTATGAATGATATCGGCAAAGAAGCTTTTGACGCTTTTAAAAAATGGGATATCGGCGATATTATCGGCATTGAAGGCTTTGTATTCAGAACCCAGAAAGGTGAAATTTCCGTTCATGCTAAAAGTGTTACCCTGCTTTCAAAGTCTCTGCTCCCTCTGCCAGAAAAATGGCATGGCCTCAAAGACCAAGATACCCGCTACAGACAGCGTTATCTTGATTTAATCTGCAACCCTCAAGTAAAAGATACTTTCGTGAAACGCAGTCAGATTATGCGTGAAATCCGTGCTTATCTTGACAATTTAGGCTATGTGGAAGTAGATACTCCTGTTTTGCTCCCCATCGAAATCGGTGCTGCTGCAAAGCCTTTTGTTACACATCATAATACTTTAAACATGGATATGTACCTCAGAATCGAAACAGAATTAAACCTCAAAAGACTGATTGTCGGCGGTTTCGATAAAGTTTACGAAGTCGGAAGAATCTTCCGCAATGAAGGTATGGACCCTTCCCATAATCCGGAATTCACTTCCGTTGAAATGTATCAGGCTTACACAGATTATAAAGGTATGATGGACTTAATCGAAAATATGTACAGAACCATTACCCTCAACGTCTGCGGAACAGATACTGTTACTTATCAAGGTACGGAAATTGCAATCGGCAAGCCTTGGGAACGTCTCACCATGATTGAAGCCGTGAAAAAATACGCTGGTGTGGATTACTACGACTGGAAATCCGATGAAGAAGCTCGTGCCTGCGCTGAAGCACATCATGTTGAAGTCGAAGAAGGCAAGACTGCAACAAAAGGTCATGTGTTAATTGCATTCTTTGACGCTTTCGTAGAAGAAAAACTCATTCAGCCCACTATCATCTATGATTATCCGGTTGAAAATTCTCCCCTTGCAAAAAGAAAACCTTCTGACCCTGCTTTCACAGAACGTTTTGAATATTTCATGTATGCCCGTGAAATGGGAAATGCTTTCTCTGAATTAAATGACCCTATCGACCAGAAAGAACGCTTTGAAAAACAGGTTGCTGCAAAAAGAGCGCAGGGCAATATGAATTGTCAGGTAGATGAAGATTATGTCACTGCCCTTGAATATGGTCTCCCCCCTACAGGCGGTCTGGGCTTTGGCGTGGACAGATTAGTCATGCTTTTAACAGACAGTGCTTCCATTCGTGATGTCTTGCTGTTCCCGACCATGAAGCCCTTAGCAGATAATCAAAATAAAACAGAAGAATAATTTTTTAGGACGGGTTTCCCCTGAAATCCGTCCTTTTCCCATTATATTAAGGGTGTGTGATGTATGACTGAAAACCAAAATCAAGAAGAACAGGAACGACTTGCATATGAAGCACAGCTTGAAAAAGATAAAAAAGAATTATTAAAGCTGAAACAAGGTGTGATTGCACAAAGTGATACCATCTTTGAACAACATGAACCTGAAAAAGAATATACACTTAAAGAAAAATTCTCAAATTTCATATATCATAATAAATGGTGGCTGGGTATTGCTTTCTTTTTCTTTCTTTTATTTTTCTATCTTGCATGGCAGATAATTTTCACTGTCAAGCCGGATATGATTGTTCTGCTGTTAGTGCATGATGATTTTTTTAATGCCGCCTGCTCCGATGGCATTGAAGAAATTTTTGAAAATTACATTGATGATGTAAACGGTGACGGGAAAATTTCCGTTGATGTCTATTATATGCCGGCTTCCAATGAAACTGCAGAACGGGACGGCTTTACAGGTGACCAGACGAAATTATTTGCTGAATTTCAAACTGGTGAAGCGGTTTTAGTGATTTCCAATGATGCCGCTGATGAATTTATCGTTCCAGAACATACACTTGTGGATTTAGAGCCATATTTCAGCAATTATCAGGAAACAGATGCTTATCGTTTCAAACTTTCGGATACAGATTTCACAAAGCGTCTTGAATGGGAAGAACCTTTTGCAGAAGATATTTATATTGGTATCCGCCAAGTCAAGAAAACAATGGATTCCGAAGAGAAAATGCAAAAAGTTTATGATATTTCTTTTCCTGCACTGGAAAAATTCGTTCAGGAATTCGGACATGTAAAAAATTAAAAATTCCCTGTCAGGAAATACTGACAGGGAAAATTTTATGCATTGAAATTTTCAATCATGCCGACAATGTATTTTAAAACTGTTAAAGCTTCATCAGAATCAGGCTTTCCATTGCCGTTGAAATCAATCGCTTTCAAGCCATTTTCTGTTAAAATTTCTTTTCCCAGAATCGCTTTATTGATGGAAATAATATCTAAAATATCAACTTCTCCTGAGCCGTCCGCATCTCCTGCTTGTAAAGGCTTTACTTCAAGCGGTTCAAATTTATAATTATATCTTTGTGCATATTCCTGAGCAGTAGAATTTTCATAGCCTGCGATACTACCAAAATATTCAGCTTCAAATTCTACAACGATCATACAAGCATCTGGGTCATATGATTCAAAATAAGTATTGCAGATTGTTACCGGATAGTCATTGATTTTACAATCAGGATTTAAAATGGTGATTTTTTTGAGATTTGCGCATTCTCTGAAAGCACCTATTTCTATGGTTGTCACTGCTTCAGGAACAGTGACTTCTTCCAGCGGACATTGTGCGAACGCTTCTCCTCCGATTGTTTTCAGTGCTTTGGGGAGGGGGATTTTTTTGAGATTTGCGCATTCTCTGAAAGCACCGCTTTCTATGGTTGTCACTGTTTCAGAAATGGTGACTTCTTCCAGCGGGCATCGTGCGAACGCTTCTTCTCCGATTGTTTTCAGTGCTTTGGGAAGGGTGACAGATTTCAGCTGTTGGCAATCACAGAAAACAGCATAATTTAAAGTTTCAATATTATCTGGAATTTTAATTTCTGTCAAATTGGTGTCTCTGAATGCAGATGTGCCTATGGAAGTTAAATCTTCCGGAAGATTCACGCTTTCTAAAGATGACTGATAAAATGCAGCTTTTCCAATGCTTACAACTGTTTCAGGAATTTCAACAGATTTTAAATTTTCATGCTTCTGAAATGCTTCCTGATGAATTTCAGTGACAGGAACGTTCTGCACTTGTTCAGGAATATGAATTTCAGTTAAATCTTTGTCACAGCCCATGACAATGGCTTTATCTGAATAAATTCTGTAATCAATGCCGTTTTCATTCAGTTTGACATAATCATTATCATCAGAAAAATGCATGGTCGGATAAGTCAACACTGCTGTGCTTTTGACATTCGCCATGTTATACCAGTAATCCTGCGTATTATTGAAATACACATCTTTTAAACCGCATTTGCTGAAAATATCATAGACATAAGTGAGTGTGGACGGCAGATACAGCGTTTCAAGGCTTGTACAGTTATTTCCGATATGGCTCAAACTGGTGACACCCTCCGGAATCGCCAAAGTTTTCAGACTTTTGCAGTTATTGAAATTATTATTTTCAATTCTGGTCAGTCCTTCCGGCAAAATAATTTCTTCTAAAGCGTCACAATCTTTTAAAGCACTGTCTCCCAGTTCTGTGACTGTTTCCGGAATGATAAAACTTGTTTCAGGCTTTTGAGACGGGTATAAATATAATTTTGTTTTATCCAAGCTGTAAAGAATATTATCTTCCACTAGGAAAGAAGCATTCCCCTCTGCAAGCGTGATTTCTTTCAGATTTTTACAGTGATAATATGCCATTCCAGCAAAGGCCTTTAAATTTTTCCCGATGTGCAGTTTTTCCAGAGATTCGCCGAATACATAGCTTTGTATAATTTCGCAGCTATCCGGAAGAATAATTTCTTTTGCCGAATGATAATATAATGCAAACATCTCAATTGTTTTCAAGCCTTCCGGAAGAAGAATACTTTCAGTAGATTTCGCCAGCGGATAATAAATCAGCTTTGTACCGTCTGCACTGCATAACATGCCGTCAATACTGGTATAATTTTTCTGATTTTCATTGACAGTAATTTCAGTTAAATTTTTACAGTTTGTGAATGCTTCTGTCATAACATAGTCTACCGGATAAGTATTTCCTGTTTCAGGGTCAGTCACTTCCGCCGGAATTTCCACAGAAGTTAAATTTTCATCACACTTGACTAAAGTCACATAATTATAATTGACATAGCCTTCAAAAGTCATTGTTTCTGTTTGAATTGTAAATGTTTCCGGCAGAGGCGGTTCTTCACTTAAAATTCCAGTATCTGAATTTTCAGAGAAAGTCAGCGCACTGACTGGCAGACTTTGCACTCCAAGCAGAAGCACGGCAGATAAAACAGCCAGTGATTTTTTTAATTTCATAATAAAACCTCCTTTTACTTATATAACAACACACAAGAAAAAATATTGGAAATTTTTTAAAAAATCAGACCTCCGAAAATTTCAGAGGTCTGAAATCACTTATCAGGATTCTTTTGCTTTTGTGGAAATTTCAAGCAGAAGCTTTGAAAGCAGTTCTTCAACAGTCATGTTTCCAAGATTATCGCCCTTTCTGGTGCGGACAGAAACATTCTTTGCTTCTACTTCATTATCACCAATTGTCAACATGTAAGGCACTTTATCCAGCGTTGCTTCACGGATTTTCTTTCCGATTTTTTCCGCTCTGTCGTCAATGGAACATCTGATGCCGGCATTTGTTAAAGCTTCACGCACTTCACCTGCAAATTCTAAATGACGGTCTGCAATCGGAATAATTTTCACCTGTTCCGGTGCAATCCATAACGGCATTGCGCCTCCGAAATGTTCAATCATGTAAGCAAGCGTTCTTTCAAAACAGCCTAATGACGTTCTGTGAATGATGTAAGGCGTTTTCTTTGTGCCGTCCTTGTCAATATATTCCATACCGAAACGCTTTGCCAACAGCATATCAATCTGAATTGTCACAAGCGTATCTTCTTTTCCATAAACATTTTTATATTGTACATCAAGTTTAGGACCATAGAAAGCAGCTTCATCAATGCCAATTGTATACTCTAAGCCTAATTTGTCAAGGATTTCGCCCATAATTCTCTGTGCTTCGTCCCACTGTTCCTTTGTGCCTTCATATTTGTTATTTGGGTTTTCAGGATTCCACTGTGAAAATCTGTAAGTGCAGTCTTGCAGAAGTCCCACTGTATCAAGGAAATATTTTACAAATTCCAGACAGCCTTTGAATTCTTCTTCCAGCTGGTCAGGTCTTAAAATATAATGTCCTTCTGAAATTGTAAACTGTCTTACTCTGATTAAACCATGCATTTCGCCGGAATCTTCATTTCTGAACAGTGTGGAAGTTTCCGTTAATCTCATCGGTAAATCTCTGTAAGAACGCTGTTTATTTAAATATACCTGATACTGGAACGGACATGTCATCGGACGCAGTGCAAAACATTCTTTTGTTTCATCATCAGGGTCGCCCATGATAAACATTCCGTCACGATAATGATCCCAATGTCCGGAAATTTTATAAAATTCACGCTTTGCAAATAAAGGTGTTTTCGTTAATAAACAGCCATGTGCCTGTTCATAATCTTCTACCCATCTCTGTAATAATTGTACTACTCTTGCACCCTTTGGCAGAAGTACCGGCAAGCCCTGACCAATTGTCTCTACAGTTGTGAAATATTCCAGTTCTCTGCCCAATTTATTATGGTCACGGAGTTTGGCTTCTTCACGGCGTTTGAGTTCTTCTTCGAGCTGGGAAGCCTTCGGGAAAGATGTTCCGTAAACTCTGGAAAGAGCTTTATTCTTTTCAGAACCTCTCCAGTAAGCACCTGTGCAGGATAATAATTTAAATGCCTTGACTGGTTCTGTTGTCATCAAATGAGGGCCAGCGCAAAGGTCTGTAAATTCGCCCTGTTTATAGAAAGAAATTGGTTCGCCCTTGTCAGCATGTTCCTGACACAATTCAACTTTGTAGGGTTCATTCATATCTTTGAGTGTTTGAAGTGCTTCTTCCGGACTTAACTGGAATGCTTCCAAAGGCAGTTTTTCCTTGACAATTTTTTTCATTTCGGCTTCAATCTTTGTTAATTCTTCCGGTTTAAAGGGGTGTTCTGCATCGAAATCGTAATAAAATCCGCCGTCAATAGCCGGACCTATTGCAAGTTTTGTTTCCGGATACAGTCTCTTGACAGCCTGTGCTAAAATATGAGAGGTTGTATGCCAGAAAGCTTTTTTACCTTCGGGGTCGTCAAACGTCAGCACTTCAAAAGTACAGTCTTTTGTTAAAACCGTTCTTAAATCACAGACTTCACCGTCAATTCTGACCACGCAAGCAGCTTTATACAAGCCCATGCCGATGCCTTTAATGACTTCGGCAGCCGTAAGATTTTCTTCGACTTCACGGACAGAACCGTCTTTTAATGTTAATTTCAGCATAATCATTTCTCCTTTTTTGATAAAATAAAAAACGCTCTGAAACTGCATAATACAGTTTCAGGGCGATAATTACCGCTGTTCCACCTGAATTCATGAATAAAAATTCATCTCATTTTGCCTGATAACGGGGACAAACCGCTGTGGATTGGACAGGCTCGGGAGTGGTATTTTTCACAACGCTTGAAATGCTGTCTGTTTCAGCCCGATTGCAGACAACTCTCTGTAATTTCATAGCAAAAGCTGGTTATGAAAACTTCTCCGTCAAAGCTTTGTATCATTATCATAGCACAAAAATCAGAATTTGTCAAGAGGGAAATTTCTGACAAAATGAATTATTTTTCTGATTAAAAATTTTCTGTTTTGTGAAAAAAGCAGATTTTTTAGACAAATTTTCCGAAAAGTATTGTATTTTTTTTTTTTTGTGTATAATAAAATTATCAACATTTCAACGTTGAAAGCATGTTGAAATGTTGAAACTGTTGAAAACTAAAATTGTGAGGAGAAATTTTTATGAAATTCAAAAAAATGATTGCTGTGATTTCGGCTTTAGGCATGATGTGTGCGGTTGTGCCTGTACTTTCAACTGAAAATTTCAGTGCAATCTATGCTTCTGCTCAGGAAAGCGGAGTCATTACAAAAGGCACAACAGAGGACGGGCTTTCTTATGAAATTTATGGTACATGGGATGAAGAATGGGACGAGGAAGCAGGCGAAACGAAAAAAATAAATATTTCTTATGAATATGCTGTCATTACAGGCTACAGCGGTTCAAAGGCAAATTTGACAATTCCGGCTCAGATTCAGAATGCACCTGTCACAGAAATAGCAGGATATGCTTTTTTGCACAATGGTGTAGTTGCTACTGTAAAAATTCCAGACAGCATTACTGCTATTGGTCCTGGTGCATTTAGTGGATGTGGAAACTTATCAAATGTTACACTATCAAAAAAGCTTACTTACATTGATGAAGGTACTTTTAGCGGTTGTTCAAAATTAGTAGAAATTACAATTCCAGACAGTGTACTTTCCATAGGAAATGGTGCATTTGGTAGTGATTCTGCGTTAGTAAAAGTTACTCTGCCCAAAACCCTCTCTTCAATAGGAAATAAGACTTTTTGTGAATGTTCTGCCCTTACAGAAATCACTATTCCAAATACTGTAACAAGTATTGGAAATGAGGCTTTTCAGGCTTGTTCTTCTTTAACAGAAATAATTATTCCTGATTCTGTAACAAGTATTGGAGATTGGAGTTTTGGTTCTTGTTCTGCACTGACAGAAATTATAATTCCATCCAGTGTAAAAACAATTGGAGATTATGCTTTTGCTAACTGTGAACATTTAGCTTCTATTTCTATTCCAGAAAGTGTTTCCAAAATAGGAAACAATGCTTTTGCTAACTGTGAACATTTAGCTTCTGTTTCTATTCCAGAAAGTGTTTCCAAAATAGGAAACAATGCTTTTGAAGGTTGCATTGCTTTGACAGATATTACTTTTCCTTCTTCTGTTACCTCTTTAAGTAATAGTTTACTTAGAGGATGTACACATCTTGTATCAGTGGAAATTCCAGACAGTGTAAAAGTGATTGGAGAGGATACATTTAGAGGATGCAGTAACCTGTCTGAAATTATTCTTCCGGATTCTGTAAAATCTATCGGAAATAATGCATTTTCTGGCACAGGCATTACAGAATTTACAATTCCTGCATCTGTTACAAGCATTCCAGAAAGAGCCTTTGAGGGGTGTAGTTGTTTAAGTGAAGTTACAATTCCAAACTCTGTGAAATCTATTGGACATTGTGCGTTTTTGAATTGCGATTCTTTGAAAGAAGTTACAATTCCTAACTCTGTTAAAAGTATTGGAGACTGTACTTTTGGTTATGGGGATAGGTACTCTATAATGCCTAAAAGATATGATTTTGATTTTACGATTTCCGGCACTAAAGGCACAGTAGCTGAAACCTATGCAAAGGAAAATGATTGTACTTTCGTAGATTTAAATGCAGAACCAGCACCGGAAATTCTGCTTGGTGATGCCGACTGTTCCGGTGAAGTCGATATTTTAGACGTGATTACTGTCAATAAAGCCATTTTAGGAAAAGAATCCCTCTCAGAATACGGCTTGCAAGCTACTGACTTTAACGGCAACAGCAAACCAGATTCTACAGAATCTTTAACCATTTTAAAATTTATTGTCGGCCTGATTACTGATTTTTCTGCATGATTTTAAATCCCCTGCCCACAAAGCAGGGGTTTTTTCTTATTGACAGATGTGCATTTTTGTGTTATACTGAAATCAGTACTATCATGCAAAGGAGTGAATCTTATGCCCGATTTTGATACTTTACAGCCCAATGAACAAAGAAAATTTTTACTGAATCTTCTCGCAGAACATGCTTCTGGTGCTGTCCTTGAAGGCAATACCCTTCACTATACAAGTCAGGCTCTTCATGTCAGTTTAGAATTTGGTCAGGTGCAAAGCCGTGAAAATCAGTTCCGTGTACAGTTATTATTTATTTTAAAACATGACTGGTTTGATGAAGATTTCGTGAACCCCTGCGCCAGTATCGGAAATTCCTTACAGAAAGCTATGGAAAACTGTACTGTAGAATTCGCTGAAACTGTTTTACAGCCTGTTCTGGATTCGCTTGCAAATCAAGGCTCTGAAACAATTTCTTCTGAAATCATTCACGAAACACATGTGTTTCATATCCCTGAAAAAAAATTACAAATCCATAAAGGCAATGGCAAAACTCCCGATTTATGGGAAATTATTAAACATAAACTGCCCGAATACTTAGGCACAAAAAAAGCTTACTGGATTCAGCTTTTCTCCGCTGATATGGGGCAACGCCGTTTCTGTGAAGCCAAAATTAACGGCATTGTTTATCCAGATTTAACAGATGTTTTATACAGTGAACTGTTTAGCCGGAAAAAAAGAGAAATCAGCATTGATAAATTATTCGTACTTTTAATTCAAGATGAAAGTACTTTTCAGCCTTGCCCCTTTACAAAACAAAATGTCGGTGATTTAGCTTACCTCGCATTGGATAAATTAAAAGATGCCTCCGATGAAAATTCCCGTCAGAAAGCCTTTCAGAAAATTCATCAATTCAGTCCTGATTACTCCATAGCTGTTGAATTAGTCGCTTTTCTGCCGGAAATTATGGCACATGCCATTGTCAGCTTCCGTGATAATGATGCTTTAATTCCAGTTTTTAATTACGGCAAGCCAGAATTTGAACTCAAAAAGTCTCAGGTAAGAAGTTTCGGCTATATGACAGATGCAGTTGAACAATACCTTCGGAAATACCACCCCAGCAAAGAGGAAGTTTATAATATTCTTCGCATCAGCGGAAAATTTGAAGTTCTTACAAGAGCTATGCAGGACAAGGGCATTAAAGCAGAAGATTTGCGCCTTTCCCAATTAGTTTATTTTGTGAATGACAACTATCACGTTTGGTAAAATATCATGAAATTACAAACTTATTCCTGTCCGCACTGTGGGGCTTCTTTAAAAATTTCTGCTGATTCCAGCATTGCACACTGTGAATTCTGTGACGCTGACATTGTTTTAAAGCCTTCTCAACTTCCGGCACTGCCTTATGATGAAACAGCTTTCAAAAAGTGGAAAAAGCTTTTGATTCTGGGAAATGCATTTCTGACGGTGTGCATAGTGCTTTACTGTGCAATGGTATTTATTTTGTATCACCCTGAGGGGTCAACGATTCCGTTAGGGTGTGGCATTTTAATTTTTCTGGTAATGCCGTTTCTGCTGGGAATGAAAAAACCACCGGACAAAATCAATCAAAAGCGTGTAAAATTAGATATTATTTCCTGTTATCTTATTTTTCTCGCTGATGCAGTAGTCAGCTATCTGGTCATGTGGCTAATCGATGATATTCTTTTCTAAATAAAAAACAGCCCTTGTGATGGGGCTGTTTTTGTTTACAGATTTTATCCGAAATTTATAATAATTATTTAAAAAAATTATGCAGCTTTTACAAAATTGAAAAATTTGAAAAAAACACTTGATTTTTTTCTGAAAAAGTGCTATGATTGACTATAGTGATTTAAAGCTTAAACACTTTAAACTGTTAAACTAAAACCGGAGGAATTCATTATGGAACGTAAAGGTAATTTAATGACTTACAGACCTGATATTAAGGTCTTTGATGCGACAATCCGTGACGGCGGTCTTGTCAATAATTTCTTTTTCACTGACGAATTTGTAAAAGCTCTCTATCTGGCAAATCTTCGTGCTGGTGTCGATTATATGGAAATGGGCTATCTCGCTGATACTGATGTCTTTAAAGTCGAAGATTTCGGAGACTGGAAATTTTGCAAAGAGGAAAATTTAAGACGGATTGTCGGTAATAATGAAACAGATTTAAAACTTTCTGTGATGGCTGACGTTGGCAGAACTAACCTCCAGCGTGACCTTCTCCCCAAAGAGGACAGCGTCATTGATATGGTTCGTGTAGCAACTTATATTCATACAATGCCTGCTGCAATTGAAATGATTAAATATGCTGCCAGCCTTGGCTATGAAACAACTTGTAATATTATGGCTATCTCTAAAGCCAGAACAGAAGATATTGAAGAAGCTCTCAAACTTCTTGCAGAAACACCTATTAAAGCCGTTTATATTGTGGACAGCTATGGCTCTCTCTTCCCTGAACAGGTGCAGGAATTAACGAAAATGTACCTCAGCTTTATGGAACCTGCCGGAAAACAAGTCGGCATTCATGCACATAATAACCAGCAAATGGCTTTTGCAAATACTGTGGAAAGCTGTTCTATGGGCGCAAGCTTCCTTGATGCCACTGTCGGCAGTATGGGCAGAGGTGCTGGCAACTGTGCTATGGAACTCCTGCTCGGCTTCCTCAAAAATCCAAAATATAATTTAACGCCTATTCTGAAATTCTACGAAAATTATACTTTAAAGCTGAAAACTGAACAGGGCTTGAAATGGGGCTATGATATTCAGTACCTGCTGACAGGAAAAATGAATTTACACCCTTCCTCTGCAATTGCCTTCACCAAAGAAGACAGAACAGATTATGCAGATTTCTATCATCAATTATTTGATTTAGAGCCTTAACAGAAAACCCTCCGGAAATTTCCGGAGGGGGATTTTTTATGCTGTAAAATCTTCAATTAAGCCGACAATATATTTCAGGAGTGTTAAAGCTTCGTCAGCATCTGGCTTACTGTTGTTATTGAAGTCAATTGCTTTCAATCCACTAGCTGGCAAGTTTTCTTTTCCCATAATCGCTTTATTGATGGTGATTACGTCTAAAATATCCACTTCACCTGAACCGTCAGCATCACCAGCTATATGTTCTATTTCCTTAACAACTTCTACCTGAAAGGATTCTTTTGATTTACCACTTGTTGTCAGAACATAAATATCATATGTTCCAACCTTCTTGTTATTAAAATTAGAAGCATCTATTACGAAATATTCCTCATTTGTGAGAGGCTGTTCAAATGTATCCCACAAAGCACCATCTGTTTTTCCGCTGATTTCAGCAGTACCTCCTGTGAAATCCAGCTCTTCACCGATTTCATAGACCAACTTGTTCGGTTTTGAAATCATATGCAAAATTTCATAATCCTTTTCTTCTACTGCTACTTCTTTTCCATCTTTAATAACAGTATAATTATCTTCTGCATAAGCAGGCATTGCCATAACAGTTCCCAGTATTGTTATAGCAGAAATTCCTGCAACCAAATGTTTCATATTCATGATAGATTCCTCCTATTATTTTTATGTCATCATTATACACCCTATTTTTCTAAAATTCAAGCCTTTTTGCAAAAGTTATCCAAAATTTTAAAGTACATACATAGTTTATACATTTTGTTCATTTTTTTGAAATAGAAATCCCTCCGGAAATTTCCGGAGGGGAATTTTTATGCTGTAAAATCTTCAATCAAGCCGACAATATATTTTAAAAGTATTAAAGCTTCATCTGGGTCGGGCTTGCCGTTCTGGTTAAAGTCAATCGTTTGGAGCTGTGCTTCTGTGAGGGTTTCTTTTCCCATGACGGCTTTATTCAGGGAAATCACATCTAAAATATTCACTTCTCCGTCTCCGGTTGCATCGCCTTTTGCAGTCATGGTTTCAGGTGGATTCACATGAATCTCGGATTTTCTGAGATATGATTTTTCCCATAAATCGACTGTTCCCTGCCTAATTTCCGGAACTTCCAGACCTAATTCTTCACAAGTGCCGATTTTTTGGAAACCACTATTTTCACCAAAGCCAATACACTGAATATCACTTTCTCCAATAGAAAATTGCCCTGTCGGAATCAGAATATTACCAATTTCAAATTTTTCAGAAGTGCTGTAATAAGTGAGTACACCAGCTAACCCATCAGTGTTCACGCCATTTTGATAATAATTAGTGCAATAATATTCCATTAGGTAATTATTTCCATCTATATTAGTTACAACAAAAGTCAAACCATCATTCAGTAATACAAAATCAGCTTCTGCATTTGCGGAAATTCCAGCACAGGAAACAGCCATCAAAAAGGCACTAGTCAATGATAAGATTTTTTTCATAGAAATCAACCTCCTTTGTAATTATAATAGCATAATTTACCATAAATATCAATGGATATTTTTAACAAAAAAATTTTCTGATTTTATGCAGATTGTTAAAAATTCCTGTAAGCTTTTCGCTTACAGGAGAACTTTCTTTATGCTGTTAATGTTTCAATCAAGCCGACAATATATTTTAAAAGTGTCATAGAATCACCAGAATCCGGCTTGCCGTTGCCGTTTAAATCAATCGCCTGAAGCTGTTCTTCTGTGAGGTTTTCTTTTCCCATAGCTGCCTTGTTCAGTACGATTACATCAAGAATATTCACAGATTCGTCTCCGGTGGCATCTCCTAGCAGTAAAGGTATCAGTTCTTTCGCCTTTTCCATAATTTCAACTTTTACCTGATTTGGGTCAATGCCGTTTTCTTCTAAAAAGGCTGTCACCTTTTCACGGGCTTCCGCATAATCACAGGAAACATTGACTGAAATTGTTCCGTCCTCTAAAAGTACTTCTGCTTCAATACCGCTTTTCTGCATGTAATCTTCCAGTTTTTCACAAACCTTAGAAAGAATATCCGTAAAATCAAAATTAAACTCTAAATCTTTTAAACTTTCTAAGTCCTTGAAATCCTCTGCATTGAAATCTTCCAGATTCCAGTCTTCAAAATTCAAACTGTCCGGATTGAATTCTGCATTTGCGGAAATTCCTGCACAGGAAATCCCCATTAAAAAAGCACATGCCAATGATAAAATTTTTTTCATACCAATCACCTTTCTTTATGCATTTGGAATAATATTCAGCATGTCAGAAATTGCTGAAAGTACTGTCCTTGCATTTGCAATGCCGTTAATAATTGTATCTACCTGATGAGAGTCTGAAAGTCCTGTCTTGCACCAGAAAGCGAAATGTTCACAGTTATTCACTGCAATATCATAATTCTTTTCGCCTAAACGGCTGTAAGCTCTTTTTACGGTTTCTTCCGGTGTGTAAAGATGATAATCCGGACAGCCTGTCAAAATTTGCTGTAATTCGCCGGAATCTCCTATTCTTGAAAAAATTTTGTCTCCGCCGTTGGTGTAAATCTTTTCAAATCTGCCGTTTTTATCCGGAAAGCTAATAAAGAAAAAGCTTGAATTTCCTCTTAAAAATTCGCTCATAGGAGCTTCATGCACAGTCACTGCACTGCCTTCAAAGTCATTATTTTCACCAGCGTAGTGAATCACTTTGTCATTGCCGATATAAATTGCATAATGTTCATAAACGCCACGTTTCACGCCAATCACATCTCCCGGCTGTAAAAATGCCTGAGAAGTCAAGCGTTTTAATTTTTCTTCCATAGCGGAGCGAGAACCCCAAGCTTTGCGGACATTATTCGGGTCGAGAATTCTGGCATTACCGCCGATTTTATGCACTTGCAGTTTCCAGCCGTCCACTATCATCAGTGTATCCCACCAGACTTCACCGCCAAGTGTTTTCATTTCAATATTTGGCATATCTCCTAAACCATCTGCATTCAGTTGACTGGCGAGCATTTCCAGCAAAGAAGCATTCTCTGAATATAAATATTTCATATCCTCATCTCCTTTTCTGATATTATTGTAGCTGATTTTCAAAGAAATGTCAATAGTTTTTTTAAAAAATTTTCAGCATATCCTACAAAAAAGATTTTTCTGATTTAGGCAAAAGGGATAAGAATTGTAAATATTTTATGAAAATACTTGTATTTTTTTTTTTTGTGTATAATAGAATTATCAACATTTCAACGTTGAAACAGTGTTGAAATGTTGAAACTGTTGAAAACTTATTTCAAGGAGATGTTAATTTATGAAATTCAGAAAAATGCTTGCTGTTGTTTCTGCTTTAGGAATGATGTGTGCCGTGCCGTTTTTGCCGGAAGCCGTTCAAGAAAGTGCTGTTATCACTGCAAAAGCAGACAAAACTTACAAGAACCTAACTTACTTTGTGAACTATGACAATACTATCATGATTACAGGATATACAGGAAGCATTGAGGGAGAATTAGTGATTCCTGATAAGATTGACGGAATGCCTGTGACTGCTATCGAAAAAAACGCATTTATCAGTTGCGAAATGACTTCTGTTGTACTGCCAGAAACAGTAACAGAAATTGGTGAACGTGCTTTTTACGCTTGCACTAATTTGACTTCTATCACACTTCCAGAAGGAGTAACAAAAATAGAATATGGTACTTTTGAATCTTGTACCTTCACTTCTTTTATCATTCCAGAAACGGTAACAGAAATTGGAGATAGAGCTTTTGAATCTTGTTCTGAACTGACTTCTATTGTAATTCCAGAAACAGTTACAGAAATAGGCGATATAGCATTTGATGGGTGCTTTAACCTTTCTTCTGTTACAATAAAAAATAAAGATTGCTTCATTCATTTGAGTAATCCTTGTACATTAGGTATACCAGGCAGGACAGCGATTATTGGCTATGATGGCTCTACTGCACATACTTTTGCTGAACAATATGACTATAAATTTGTCGTTCTTAAAGAATCGTCTACAGAATCAGAAATACAGGACTTAAAAGTAGGTGATGCTGACGGCTCTGGAGAAATTGATATCTTAGACGTGATTACCGTCAATAAGGCCATTCTTGGCAAAGAAAACCTTTCAGAAAACGGCTTGAAAGCGATTGACTTTAACGGCAATGGCAAGCCCGATTCTTCTGAATCTTTGACAATCTTAAAATATATTGTTGGTATGATTACTGATTTTAATGCTTAATCTCTTTCCCCTGTCATCAAGCAGGGGATTTTTATTTTTTTCATAAAAATGATTGCAGTTTCTCTTAAAAAGTTGTATAATAGAAGTAATCTAAAATTCAGAACGGAGGTTTCTTTATGTACAAAAAAATAACTGCTTTTCTTACTGCTATGCTCTGTCTTGCAGCTGCTGTTCCTGTGCTTCCTGCTAATGCAGAATCTTCCGGCAGATTAGACGCTTCCAATTTTAAAATTTATGATGAAAATCTTGTTTACCTTGGAGCGGATTATTTAAATTCTGCGGACGTTCTCTTTGACCAGCAGGATTATACCCCTGAATCTCCTGAAAATTTGAAAGTTCCTTCTGAAATCTGGGAAAAAACTACCAGAGATAAAAACTGGAAACCTAATTATCAGGCGGAATTTGGTGATGATACTTTTTTCATTGATTTAGGTGCAAATTATATCATCACCGGAATTTGTTTTCTGGATACCAACGGCGTACAGACTTGGAATATTCAGGACGGCGAGCCATTCCATTGGAACGATTTAAACAGCTTTGAAACAGATGCTTATCAGACTTGGAGAGGATTGCAATTTGAAAATCCCAGAGAAACCAGATATTTAAGATTTTCTACTTCTGCCGGTGACTCCGGTGTCAGTGAATTAGCGATTTATGGCTATCAGGTTTCTGAACTTTCTGACGAACAAAAGGCTTTCAATGCTCCCTCCCCTGCCACACTCCCAAAAACTGATTTAACTGCTGGTCAGAAAATCGGCTTTAATGCCTTTATCGATGACCCTATGACAGCAATTATGGCTGGTGGTAATGTCCGTGAATATCATAATTTCAACTGGCTTTACGATGAAAACGGCAAAGTGAAATTTTCTCAAGGCACTTGGGGCGATATGGATAGCTATTACTCCGCTATGAAAGCACAAAATATTAGCATTATCCCCTGTTTTCAAGGCGGAAGTACTTACGTTTCTGGTGAAAAACCTCCGGAAATTCCCGTTCCAAAAAATGCAGATACCGAAAACCCTGAAAGTTATGCGCTTCATGCTCAAGCTTTTTATCAAGTCGCTGCACGTTATGGAAGCAATTCCAATATTGACCCCTCTACTTTAAATGTTTCTGAACTTTCTGAACCGAAAACAGGATTAAATCTTTTAAACACGCTTGAAAATTCCAACGAACCAAATAAAACTTGGAGCGGTAAAGCAAATTATTTCTCTCCTTTTGAAATGGCTGCTATGTGTTCCGCTGATTATGACGGTCATGAAGGCACGATTCCAAATGCCGGTGTCAAAACCGCTGACCCGAACTTTAAACTTGCTATCGGCGGTATGCTGAACACGGCTTCCCTGTTAGAATATTTAGACGAAATGAAACTTTGGTTCAGCTATCACCGCACAGATAAAAAATTTGCTGTTGATGTACTTAACGTTCACATGGGAGCTGAAACTTACAATCCGGAAGATTCTGCTTTCATAGAACGTGTCAAGCAGATTCAAAACTGGATTGACGAAAATGCACCTGATACAGAACTTTGGATTTCAGAATTTGAAGTCCCTATGGGCGACTGCGAAACGGAAAATTTAGATAATCATGATAATGATTTGTATCAGTTAAGATACGCTCAAAGAGTTGCAAGAACTTATTTAATGAGCATCGGTGCAGGTGTTGACCGTATGACAAAATTTCAGCTTCGTGATGAAGGAGAAGGCGTTTATTACAATTCCGGTTTAACTACCGGCAAAGGCGAATGGAGTAAAAAATTAGCTTGGTACTATACCGCTGGTATGACTTCCATGCTCAAAAATGCAGACTTTATCAAAGACAATTCTACTGATACTGTGAAAGATTATATTTTTAAAGACAGAAAAACCGGTGATGAAATTCATTGCCTCTGGTCTCCCACTTCTGAAGATAAAGTCATTAAAAATTATTCTCTCAACGCTGGAAATTTCGGTTATGCTTATCTTACTGAATTAGGCACTTATGCAGAAGGTGTCACCTCGGAACTGAATCTTAACAAGCAGAAAGTTTCTGTCAATGTCTCTGAAAGCCCTGTATTTGTGAAATTTTCCGGCTCTGCTCAGACTGTCGTCAACGGCAAAGGGAAATATATTGTCCCTGCTTCTCTTGAAGTCACAGCAGAAAATAAGCCTGAACAGTTTGAAAAAATGTTCGATGAACCTGACTCAATGCCGGAATTTATTTACAGTGATACAGGCTCTTTGAAAACGCCTGAAACAAATGTCAATGCTTCCAATATTACCGGAATTGTCAAGCTGGATAAAAAATATATTTTAACTGGTTTCGGTGTCTATGATACTTACGGTACAGGCAGTCTTGAAATCTATGATGCGAATACGGACACGCTTCTTTGGTCAAGCGATTTAGGCTCTTACATGTCCAGAAGTATTTCTCTCACTGCTGACAGTATCCCTACTGATACTCTTAAAATTGTGAAAGGCGGAGGAGATTTCAACGAATTAGCCTTTTTCGGCTACCCTGCGCCGGAAACTTCTACAGTTGCAATGGATGTCACGAATGACAGGAAATTTAATACTGCTGATGTTATCGCCCTCCAGAAATGGCTTCTCTCTGGAAAATCTGTCGCAAATCCTGCTGAATCAGATACCAATCATGACGGTATTGTGAATATCTATGACTGGATATTCATGAAAAAAGCTCTGCTGAAAAAATAAATCAAAATTCATGCTAGGAGTGATAGTTATTAACAATCAAGATTTTGAAAATAGCTTTATATCAATATTACTCCAATTAGGAATAAATGATTATAAATCAAGAACATATATCATAAATCCGATAAAGGAAGATAATAAACACCATAGCGAATTTGACAATATGATGAGAAACTTTGTTTTTCCTAAAAAGCGAAAACTTTCCTATGAGCAATTTATTCACTTATTCACTATGAAAGAAGGCTATTATCCTTGTTGGATAAATATAGTCAATATTGATTCTGACATAGAAATAAATACAAGTTTAAGAATGAGAAAATTAAAAGGAACACTCTGTATTGGTGAATATCATCCTTTTAAATCGGATTTATTATGAAGAAAAGAGTTGTTTAACCAGATGGCAAAATATTTGTTCAAATATTGGTTTGAATGGGGCAGCAATGAAAATTTTTGTCCATGTCTTTGGGATAATCATGGATTGGTCACACTTGATAATCTTCCTATCTCTTCAGAGTTAAAGCATTTTTTATGCGAATTAGGTATAGAGCATGACAACGCATTTGATTGGGATGAGCCTCTGAACCCATTGTTATGGTCAAAGAAAGAAAAAAAGGCATTCTACAAAAAGGCTAAAGAAGGTTATCATCTTTTACAAGAAGAATTGGGCAAAGATTATGAAATCATATATTGCGAAGATGAATAATCTACTATAAATAAGAAAGTTCACTGAAAAAATAAATCGGACTTAGAGGTGTAATATCGTTGTGAAAAATGCTCTTAAAAAAATAGGGTTTTCTATCTTTGGACTCTTGCAAGGAACTTTGGGCAGTTACTTTGCATTGTTGGGCGTTGCATTTGCTTTTCCTGAATCAACACCGGACAGTAAGGATTATGAAGAAGACATGTTCTTTGTACCATTAGGATATATTATCATGTTTATATGGCTTGTCGTGATGGTTACTGCATTTCTATTTCTTCGTAAGAACAAAGCAAATTTACTGTCGTTCTTAATTGCATGGATTGTTGGTATAGGAGGGTGTTTGGCATTTATTACATTTATAATCTATTGAAAGATAATATAAACTATATGTTAAGAATTCTGATTGATTTCAGAGTTTAAAATAAATTTTTAAAAGGGGAATTATTTATGAAGAAAAAAATGTTTGCTGTTATGACAAGCGGTTTCATGCTTGCTGCTCTGCCAATGAGTTTGCCTGTTTGTGCTGCGGTTAAGCCGAATCCGGTTATCAGCCGGAATTGTCCTGCCTACTCCGGAACAAATCCAGCTACTGCTGTCGCTGGAAATGATGATTATTATTTTTCGTTCTGGAATGGCTCTGCGCCGGATGATTATTTAGCTTACGACCTTTCCAGCGTTCCCGAAGAAAACCGCAAAATCATTGACGCTGTCTGGTATAATGCCAGTGCTTACGATACTATCGGCTTATATATCAACCGTAATCAAGAGCCTTCTGATTATACGATTGAAATCAATTCCGCTGAGGGCGGTGCTTACCCTGAAAACGGCTGGGAAATTGTAGAAACTGTTTCCGGAAATACATTAAGCTCCCGTCAGCATATTGTCAACTTTGAAGGCTATAACTGGATTCGCATTCATGTTACTGGCGTTGATGATAAAACAACAGGTACTTGTGCATTTAACTTTGATATTCATGACGTTTCAGAGGGTGTCAATGACAGCTGGATATTTTACGGCGATTCCATTACCGCAGGCGGAATGAATAACTGTTTCGGAACGGGATTTGCTACTTATATTAACAGACTGGATTCCAATTACTTCCCGATTCAGGAAAACGGCGGTATTGGTGGAATTACCAGCACAGACGGCTTAAATCATATTGACAGATGGCTGTCTGTTTTCCCCGGAAAATATGTCAGCATTGCCTACGGTACAAATGACGCTTGGGGCAATAATGCCGGCGCACAGAAATATTATGAAAATACTGTTGCTATGATTCAAAAAGTCCTTGATGCCGGAAAAATCCCTGTTCTTCCGAAAATTCCTCACGCTGAAAACCCCGATGTCGGAAATTATCTGGACGATTACAACGCTATGATTGATAAAATTTATGAAGAATTTCCTCAAGTCATTAAAGGCCCTGACTTTAACACGATTATACAGGAACACCCCGAATATTTAAGCAATGACGGTGTTCACCCAAACAGTGAAGGCTATGAGGAAATGCGCCGTATCTGGGCGGAAACTATGTACCAGAATGTTTATACTGCTTCTTCCTCAAAAGAAGATATAAAAGGCGATGTCAATCAGGACGGTGTTTGCAGTGTCACAGATATCATTCAGCTTCAAAGATATTTAATCGGCAAAGCTTCCCTCCCAAACTGGAAAAATGCTGACCTCGTCAAAGATGAAGTTATCAATATCTATGATTTGATTGCACTGAAAAAACTGCTTCTCTCTTAAAACAGAAAACTCTGTAAACAGCGCAAAACTGTTTACAGAGTTTTTTTAATACGGATAAATGCCGATTTCAGTAAAAGGCTTTTCAAAAGTAAGAAAATCGCTCTCTTTGATAGTGAAATCATCATTTTCAATTTCGAGCATTTCCAGCCCGTCAAATGAAAATCTAAGAAAATAGATATCTTCAATCCTTTCACATAAAGCTGTGAAACGCACTTTTTCATTGATAAGTTCTGTGCTGACAGCAGTGACATTTTTATTGACAATTATGTTTTTTCTGTCTGCTGTTCCGAAATCAAGCTCAATTTGATAAGATTTTCCAATAATAGGTGAAAGCCTATCCGCTTTCCAAATGCCTTTTATCGTGCCGGTGTCTGTTCTGCCAGAAACCAAAATAAGATTATTTTTAATTTCGATTGTTGTTACAGTAAATAACAAAACAGTCACCTGCTTTCATTCAAATAATTTTTTAGCTGCTTCTAACTGTACATCTGTTTCAGAATTTTCATCTGGTTCTATGACAATATCAGGGGTCAAGCCTATGCCGTGATAGCATTCTGATTTTGTTGTCTGGTAAGTCGCTACGGTTAAAGTTAAACCGCCCCCGTCTTTCATGGGAGTTGTGACTTGCATAATTCCTTTCCCGAAAGTTTGCGTTCCAACTAATTTCGCCTGCTTGAAATCTCTTAAAGAAGCTGAAAATAATTCCGCTGCACTTGCTGTATTGCCATTGACTAAAATTGCTATCGGCAAATTTAATTCTTTTGCATCAGATTTTAAAACTGTTTCTGTTTTATCTCCGTGATACGTTGCAGTTGCAATTTCTCCTTCCGGTAAAAGCGGGTCAAGCATTTTTTCCAAGGCACTTAACAGACCGCCTCCATCATTCCGAACGTCAAAAATTAACGCATCTGCTCCCTGACTGATTAAATCATTCAGGACAGTTAAAAACTGGTCAGCTGTATTTTCCCGAAAATTCGTGATATAAATATAGCCAATATGCCCGTCAAGCATTTCACCGCCTGCCGTTGTCACATCAAAACTTTTCCGGATAATTGAAAATTCTTTTTCTTCTCCGTCATGACGAACTGTTAAAGTCACTTTAGTATTTTCTTCCCCTCTAATCCGGTTAATGGCTTCTTCATAGTCCATTGTGAGAATGTCTTCTCCTTCAATGGCAAGAATGACATCTTCCGGCTTCAAGCCCGCACTTTCAGCAGGTGAATTTTCCTGCACTTCTATAATAAGAGGATAGCCTTTTTCATCTTGCATGACGGTGACACCGATTCCGACAGTTTTACCGGCTTCTCTTGTTTTCAATGCGCTGTATTCTTCAGGGGTCATATACTGGGAATATTTGTCTCCTAAACCGGAAACATAACCTTTCAGCATTGTATTTATCAGTTCGTCATTATCATACTCTGTATAATAATTTTCCTGCACATAGCTGTCCAAATCAGCAAGACGCTGATATTTTTCCAATAATTTTCCGTCATGATACCGCATGAAAAATACTGTTCCGGTAAATGTGACTGCACATAATAATGCAGTGATGCCGACAGAAGTAAGCAAATGAATTTGTTTCATCATTATCAATAATTCAGGTAATCGCTGGGATTTACAGCAGTACCATTTTTTCGTACTTCAAAATGCAGGTGATAGCCTGTAGACCAGCCTGTTGTGCCGACATAGCCGACAGTTTGTCCTTTTTCAACGTAATCGCCTACAGAAACAATTACTTTTTGAAGATGTGCATACATAGTAGAATAAGTACCATCTTCGTGGTCAATCAGCACATAATTGCCGTAGCCGTTTCCACAGCAATTTTTTTGTTTTCCGTAGTTATGCGTACAGCTGGTATTGATTTTAATGACTTTTCCGGCACGGGAAGCGACTGCATCAGCACCGGCATTCTGGGCAATGTCAATGCCTTTATGAGTTGTTCCCCATCTTGAGCCGAATCCGCTTGAAATGTAATAATATCCCGGACAAGGCCAGCTGAAAGCAGTTTCATCATAATCCGGAAGTGTTTCCGGTTCAGCAGGGGGTTCTGTCGCCGGAAGTGTTGCAGGCATTTCCGGAGCGGTTTCCGGTGCAGGAATGGCTGTTGTTTGTGTTGTTTGAATAGTAGTTGTTTCCGGCTGTGTTGTTGTCGTGGTTGTAGTGGTTGTCGTGGTTGTAGTTGTGGTTGAAGTAGTTGAAGTAGTTGAAGTGGTTGAAGTGGTGGTAGTTGTTTCAGCTTCTGTGACAGTAGAGAAAACTGTTGTTTCTGTTTCTTTCGGAATTGTAACCGCTTCTGTTGCAGATTCTACTGAAATGCTCATTTTCACTGGTGCAGTTTCCGGTGCGGTTAAAATAGTTTCTGTTTTCACAGTTTCCGGTGCAGTTGTCTGTACTACAGTTTTTACAGTTGTTGCAGAAGGCTTCACAGTTTTTACAACAGCTGTCGTCTGTAATGCTTTTTTTCTGGCTTCTTCTGCAAGACGAATCTGCTCCCGAATTTCTGCTTCTGCCTCTTCTGCAAGGCGGTTATCTTCTTCCAGCTGGGTAATGCTTCTGTTTGCAGACTGTTTTTCTGCTGCAAGCCGTTCCTGTTCTGCCTGAGAATCTGCAAAGGCAAATCTTAATTCACTCATTGCATTTTTCATTTCCTGCTGAGTAATTTCTTTTTCTGCCTGCGCCTGCTGGAAGAGAAGCTTTTGTTCTTCCAGTTCTGCTTTATTTGCTTCATAAGCTTCTAATTCTTGTTTCAGCTGCGTCACAAATTCATCATCATGCTTTGCAACACGGGAAATCAGTTCATATTTTGAAAGCAGGTCATAAAAATCCGTTGCTCCTGCCAAAGCTGAAATAAAACTGTCATTGCTGTTAATATACATTGCTCTGATACGAAGTTTAAATTCTTCCAGACCTTTGTCAATTCTGACTTCCTGTGCAGCAATTTCCTCTTCCAGATTTTTGATATCAATTTCTAAATAATAAAGCTCTTTTTTAATGCTTTCCTGTTCAGTATCTAAAATCTGCATGTTATTCTGAAGCAGGTCAATTTTTTCCTGCAATGTCTGCTGATAAAGTTCCTGCTGTTTCTGACTTTCTGAAAACTGTGCTAATTTGTTTTCATAATCCTGAATTTTTCTGTTATTTTCCTGTTTTCTGGTTTCCAGCTCTGCAATTGTCGCCGCTGCCTGTACTTTAGATTCTGTGCAATTCCATCCTGTGGGTTGTGTCAGCATCAACGCACTACAGCTTAATGCCGCCAATATTACTGCAAGGGCTTTTTTCCATTTTACAATATTCATAAATGCTTATCTGCAAATGCAGAAAATTCACACTCCTTATACGTTAATATATTTTCTTGTGCTGAGCGCACTGCCGACTGCTCCAATCAATGCTCCGCCAAGCATGTACGCCAATGCAGCATAGAGATAAATCGATTCAAACTGAATGATACTGCCGATTCCGATAATATTTAATAATGTGACCTGATTTTCAATCATGTCCACTACAGAAGTGTAGACTAACCATGTAATCACTAATGCTGCACAGCCTGAAAAAAATCCTGTCACCATGCCTTCAATAAAAAACGGCACTCGGATAAATGCATCTGTTGCACCGACATATTTCATAATATGAATTTCTTCCCGCCGTGCGTAAACACTGGTTCGGGTCGTATTTGAGATGATGACCATTGAAACAATAATCATGGCGATGATTAAAGCACTCATCACCCATGTTAAAATAGTCCTCAGCTGTGTCAGAAAGCTGACAAATTCATAAGGGGCATTGATTTTCAGTACACCCTCCAGCTGCTGAATCTCAGAAATTGTTTTATTCATCTGGGAAATATCCTGTATTTTCACCCGAAAAGAATCTACTAAAGGGTTATCTTCTCCAAGTGCATCAAATAATACATCATATTCGCCCATGCGTTCTTTTAAAGATAAATATTCTTCTTCTTTGGAAGAAAACTGTACTTCTGCAACATTTGCAGAATTTTGAATCAAATATTCTATTTGTGTCAGTCTGTCTGGTGTGACATCTTCCTGCATGTAAACAATAATTTCATTCTGTGCTTCCACACCGCCTACGATAGAAGTAATATTCTGATATGCTAATATAGAAGTACCCACTAACAGCAGAGAAACTAATAACACACAGAATGAAGCAAATGCCATCATCCGATTTTTCCAGATATTTTCAATGCCCTGTCTGGTCAGGTAACAGATTCCGCTAAATTTCATAATCTGTACCCTCCATAATATCATCAAATACAATTTGTCCTTCTGTGATGTGAATAATTCTGCCACCGAATCGCTTGACTAATTCATGTTCATGTGTGACCATTAAAACAGTTGTTCCCTGCATATTGATTGTTCTTAATAATTCTACAATTTCATAAGACAATTCAGGGTCAATATTTCCGGTAGGTTCATCAGCAATAATCAATTTCGGGTCATTGACCAACGCTCTTGCAATAGCGACACGCTGCATTTCACCGCCGGAAAGTTCATTCGGATAAGCATCGGCTTTTTCTTCCAAGCCAACCAGCCCCATTACATAAGAAGTCCGCTTTTGAATGAACTCTTTCGGCGCATCTATTACTCTCAGCACAAATGCAATATTTTCATACACTGTCATAGAAGAAATTAACCTGAAATCCTGAAATACAATGCCAATTGTTCGCCTTAATTCAGGAATTTTCTTTTTTTTCAGTGTATTGAGCTGATAGCCGTTGACCGTCACTGTTCCGCTGGTGGCATCAATTTCTTTGAGCAAAAGCTTAATCAATGTACTTTTTCCAGCACCGGACGCACCTATCACAAAGGCAAAATCACCATCATTGATTTTCAGGTTCACATGCTCCAAGGCATCTACACCACTGGAGTATGTGACAGAAACGTCTTTCAATTCTACCATAAATCCTTTACAACACCCTTTCTATGTTTTTATCAGGGCAGAGTTTTTGCCCGACAGCTGCCGCTCCCAAAGCCGCAGACATCAGGCAAAGAAACGCAATTTTCAGGAAAATATCAGAATTTTGTCGGATTTGCCTGAAGATATTTTTTCACCATCAGTGCAATCTTGAAAATAATTGCATGGTCAAATTCTCTCAGGTCAAGACCCGTCAGCTTTTTGATTTTTTCCAGTCTATATACTAAAGTATTTCTATGAACAAACAACTTTCTGGAAGTTTCAGAAACGTTCAGATTATTTTCAAAAAATCTCTGAATGGTAAACAGTGTTTCATGGTCAAGAGATTCAATGCTTCCTCTCTTGAACACTTCATGCAGGAAAGTTTCACAGAGTGTTGTCGGCAGATGATAAATCAGTCTTGCAATACCTAAATTATCGTAGCTGACAATAATCTTATCTGTATCAAACACTTTGCCGACTTCCAATGCTGTCTGTGCTTCCTTGAAAGAACGTGCCAAATCCTTCACAGTGGTTACTGCTGTACCAATGCCGACATTCACTCTGGTATAAAATTCACTGCTGAGTGTGTCTGCAATGGAACGAGCTAATTTCTCAAGGTCTTTGGAATCCACACTGCTTTTGATTTCCTTGACAAGTACGATATCCGATTCTGTAATATTAAATACAAAATCTTTATTCTTATCCGGAAACAGATTCTGAATCACATCATACGCTGAAATATCGTTGGAAGAAACAATCCGGATTAACAGCACAACTCTGCTGATTTCTGCATTAAAGTGCAGTTCTCTTGCTTTAATCACGATATCTCCCGGAAGCACATTATCCAATACAACATTTTTGATAAAATTATTTCTATCATATTTTTCATCGTAATACTGCTTAATATTGGAGAGTGTAATTGACAGGATACTTGCATATTTCGTTGCGGTATCGTCTGTACCCTCTACAAATACTGCATAATCCGGCTTGGAACGTGTGCCGAACGGCTTGTATGTATAGCCGTCACGAATGAAAATTTCATGTGTGTCGCTCAAATCCAAAGAAACAAATTCGTTTGTTGTGCCGACTTTCGCCAAATCGCTGCAAGCTATAATTGTTGCATTCTCATCCACCACGCCGATTGTGGCATCCATTGTATCACGCATCTGGTGAACGAGTCCTTGAAACAGTCTGTTTGACATAAGCTGACTTCCTTTCTGCTTTTCAAAATTTTACATTTTATTTGTAGTGACAATCAAATTTTTGTGCGTTCTTTACATATTACAAATTGTATCATATAATTATGAACAGAATATGAACATACTGTTAATTTTTTATTTATTTTCGTGAAAATAGCGAATTTTTTCAAATTTATTTGTATATTCATCACAAAATTTCTTTTGCTTTGTAACTGCTTTGTAATTTCTTACATCTGTTCAGGACAGTCAACTTTTAAAATAGCCATTGCATTGCGCAGTACCTGACCGGAAGCACGACATAAATCTGTTCTGAATTCACGCAATTCAGGGGTTTCTGCATTTTTCACACTGCATACATCATAAAATTTATGATATAAATTCGCCAGTTCCAAAGCATATTTTGTAATTCTGGACGGGTCATAAATTTTCGCAGCTGCTGCAACTTCAGATGGAAATGCTGCTAAATGACGAATCAATTCAATTTCCTGTGAAGTTTCCGGTGCTGGAAGGTCTTTCAAAGATGTACCTTCCTGATATAAGCCTTCTTCTTGTAATGTTCTTAAAATACTGCAAATTCTTGCATGTGCGTACTGTACGTAGTAAACAGGATTCTGTGAAGAGTTTTCAACTGCTAAATCCAAGTCAAATTCAAAGTGAGAATCTGCTTCACGCATGTTAAAGAAAAATCTTGCTGCATCTAACGGGATTTCTTCCAGAAGTGTTACTAAACCAATTGCTTTTCCGCTTCTTTTGGAAACTTTAATCGGCTCGCCGTCACGAAGCAGTTTCACCATCTGCATCAGTACAACGTCTAATTTGTCTGTCTCTACGTCTAAAGCTTTTAAAGCAGCTTTTAATCTTGGTACATAACCGTGATGGTCTGCGCCTAAAACGTTAATTGCTTTATCAAAGTTTCTTGTTACAAGCTTGTCACAGTGATAAGCAATATCCGGTACGATATAAGTTGGAATGCCGTTTGCTCTGACTAATACGAAATCTTTATCTGCACCGAATTGTTCTGCTTTAAACCAGATTGCGCCTTCCTGTTCGTAAGTGTAGCCTTTGTCTGTTAATTTCTGTACAATTTCCATGACTGCACCGTTTTGATGGAGTGTGCTTTCACTGAACCAGTTATCATATTCCACACGATAGCTTTTTAAATCACGCTTTAAGCCGGCAATATTTTTCGGCAATGCAAAGGCAACTAATGCATCACGGCGGGACTTGCTGTCAGCATCAGCGAATTTGTTACCATTTTCAGCATAAAAAGCTTCTGCATGTGCTGTGATATCTGCACCATGATAGGCATCTTCCGGCAGTTCAATTTCCTGACCGCATTTCTGTAGATAGCGCACTTCTAAAGAAGTAGCAAACTTTTCAATCTGGTTACCAGCATCATTGATGTAAAATTCTCTTTCTGTGTGCCAGCCTGTCCATTCCAGCAGTGAAGCAATGCCATCTCCTAAAGCTGCCCCTCTTGCATTGCCAACATGCATTGGCCCTGTGGGATTGGCTGAAACAAATTCTACAAGTGCCTTTTTCCCTTTACCGCCTTCAGATTTGCCGTATTCTTCTTTTTCATTTAAAATAGCCTGAATGGTATCAGAAAACCAATTTTTCTGTAAGAAGAAATTTAAAAATCCCGGTCCGGCTGTTTCTGCCTTTTCAAAATAAGAACCTTTAAAATAAAAGGCTTCTGTCAATAATTCAGCAATTTTTCTGGGGGGCATGTGCAATGTTTTCGCTGAAGCCATGGCAATGTTAGAAGAAAAATCGCCATGTGATTTGTCTGCCGGTACTTCAATGCGAAATGCCGGAAGCGGTTCTGCTGGTACTTTTCCTTCTGCTACTAACTGAGACATTGCCTGCATCAGCATTTCACGCAGCTGTAATTGTGCTGCTTCCATCATATTGGTCATATACTTCACTCACTTTCATATTTCTTTACTTCAATCCATATTTCATTGTCAGACAACAAGGTAGAATTTGCATCTACTGTATATCTTAATCTTAATGTTCCGCCTTCCTCTGTCAGACGATTGCGGACATACCTTGCTGAAACACCAACTGCAAAATCTCCAAATGGCGTTTCATAATGACAGAAATGTTTCTTTCCGTTCTGTATGACTAAATGCGTCTGATATGTTCCTGTCCGAATAATCGAAATCATATCATCTGGCGAAATTCTTAACTGTAATTCAGAACCCTCCATACCTGTTGTTTCAGATTCTTCATAACGAATCACTCGTTCGCCGTTTTTATCTATATAATATGAAATTTCTGTATTGAGCAATGTTTCTGTTTTATCATCTTCTTCATACTGAATGCTTTTTAAAGTCATTGCCCATTGATTATTTAATGCTTCACTCAAAAACAGCACCTCTTTTTTAAATCCGGCTGCTGAACACCTGCCCGTGTGCGGCATCTGCCAGAAAATTCTTTGCATTTTCACGAAAACTTGATACACTGTCACTCACATAATAAACATTATGGCCTTGTTCTGTACTGTCTGTTAATAAGTCCTGTTCTTCAAGACAAGTTTTTGCATATCTTGCAGCTTCTTCTCCGGCAGATAACAGCGTTACCCCTTCGCCCATAATGTCAGCAATAATTTCTTTAATAATCGGGTAATGTGTACAGCCCATGATTAACGTATCTACACCAGCTTTCCGGATTGGGGTTAAATATTCCTCAGCTGCTAATCTGGTAATCTGATTGGTTCTTTCTGTGTAGCCATATTCTACTAAATGCACTAATAACGGACATGCCATTGCTGTGACATCTAAATTAGAATTCATATTATGCAAAGCCGTTTCATAGCTGCCGCTTTTAATCGTTGCCGGTGTTCCAATTACGCCAATT
Source organism: Oscillospiraceae bacterium (assembly GCA_045541055.1). Lineage (GTDB taxonomy): Bacteria > Bacillota > Clostridia > Oscillospirales > Ruminococcaceae > UBA3855. The sequence continues at coordinate 6,353 of JAZQIL010000130.1, read as the reverse complement.
CTGCCGTTTTTTGTTACTTCAGAAGCTTTTCTTGCTGCCGGATATACGACCCCTGTAAAAGGCATATCTTCTACAGGGGAATCCGTTCCCAGCATGGAGCTGACTGTTCCGCAGGCGGCTATAATCATCTTCACCGGATGACGGCGCAAAAATGCAACATCTTCTTTTGTATATCTTAAAATCGTCTGCCGGCTTCTCGTTCCGTAAGGTACTCTTGCTGTATCTCCGAAAAATATAATATCTTCATTCGGGAGTATCTCATTTAAAGCTTTCACTGCTGTTAATCCGCCAAGCCCTGAGTCAAATACTCCGATTGCGTCTCGGTTCATGTTCTTACCCTCCGGAATTAACAAGTTCTTTCGGTTGCAATTGCCTGTTCAATGATTTTATCTACCAGATACGGCTGTGTCATGCCCATGTATCCCATTAACTTCGGATACATGCTGATAGATGTAAAGCCCGGCATTGTGTTAATCTCATTCAGAATAACTTCTCCGTCCTCTTTCATGAAAAAGTCTACTCTAGATAATCCACAGCAGCCGATTGCCATGTAAGCCTTTACAGCAATTTCTTTAATTTCCTGCTTCTTTTCATCGGAAAGGTTCGCCGGAATGGACAGTTTTGAACCGCTTGAAACATACTTTGCATCAAAATCATAAAATGTATTGCAGGCTTCAATTTCTCCCACTGTAGAGGCAAACGGCGCATCATAACCAAATACTGCTGTTTCCAGTTCTCTGCCGACAATGCATTCTTCTACAATGACTTTATCATCATGAATAAATGCTTTTTTCACACCGTCCACTAACTGTGCCTGATTCTCTGCACGGCTGATTCCAATGGAAGAACCTGCATTTGCCGGCTTGATGAATAAAGGATATCCTCCTAATTTTTCTGCAATGGCAATGCATTTTTCTTCTAAATGCTTCATATCTCTCCGGAATATCTGTTCCCACTTTGCCATGTGAATTCCATGATATTCTAAAATTGTATGTGCTGTGGCCTTATCCATACATGCTGCGGAAGCTAATAATCCGCACCCTACATAAGGAATCTTCGCTAATTCCAAAAGCCCCTGCACTGTGCCGTCTTCGCCGTTCTTACCATGCAGAACCGGAAAAACAACATCTATTTTCTTGGCTGAAACTTTCCCATTATCAATTACTAAAAAGCCCTTATGCAATGGGTCAGGTGATAACACTGCTGAAGTACAGTCAGGGTCATGCTCCCAATTTCCTGTTGCAATCTGGTCTACATCTCCCGGATAATACAGCCATCTGCCCTTTCTGGTAATGCCAATGCAGACTACATCGTATTTTTCACGAGGAATATTCTTAATAATATGCGTTGCAGATTTCAGTGAAATGTCATGTTCACTGGAAGCACCGCCAAATAATACAGCCACTTTAATTTTTGCCATAAATACACAACTCCTTTTCAGCATTGCAATCAATGCTTTCCCTATTGTATCATATTTTCAAGAAAACTGCAAGTGTTTTTCTGAAAAAATCAGAATTCCGGCTTGATTTTGTCAGAATTCTGTAATTTTATCTATTCTATGAATCGAAATCAGTAAAAAGAACAATAATTCAACCGCTTGAATAGAATCTTCAAGCGGTTGTCACTGTCAAGTTAAATCTTCTAAATTGATTCCTCTGTCTTTGGGAAGAATGCTGTAATCTACTTTCGGTTCAGAAGCGCGCTTTTCTTTCATAATTTCCTGAATGCGCTGTTCACGTTCCGCTGTTTCCTGCTGAGGTTCTTCTTCTGTCTGTTCTTCCACGATTTCAGCGGAAACTGCTGGAATTTCTTCTTCCGGATGTTCTTTTCCTAAGAGGTCAGGGAGTTCCATACCAGCTTGTTTAAACAATTCGTTCAAAGGCGGTACAGACTGCATCATTCCTGAAATGAAATCCGCTGTAGAGGTCTTGCCGTCTGCACCCTTGCCGGAATCCCAGACAGTAATTTTATCAATTTTAATATTCTTGATAGCTTCTACCTGAATGGATACTAAGTCTTCAATCTTTTCAGCGATTAAGAGTTTCACAGCAGCATTTGCATCACCGCCGGCAGCTTCGACAATCTTTTTCATACCTTCCGCCTGACGAGTTAAAATTTCCTGCTGACCTTTTGCTTCTGCCTGCATTTTTGCAAAGATAGCATCTGCTTCACCACGAGCTTTTCTTCTGGTGACTTCTGCTTCTGCTTCTGCGGCAATTTCAGCTTGTTCTTTGGCGATTTCCGCTTTTACGATAACGTCTGCTTTCTGAGTAGCCTTTTCGAGTTCAGCACGGGTCATTTCTGCTTCCTGCTGAGCAGCATAAGCTTCTTGTTTTGCCTTAGCGGACTGAACTGCTTCAGCAGCAGTTGCCTGTCTGAGTGCTTCAGCTTCTCTTTCACGGCGAACAGCTTCTGACTGTGCAACAGCGACTTTGGCTCTGTTTTCGCCTTCGATAGCGGAAGCATTTGCAGCGGAGACCTGCACTCTCTGTTCCTGCTGTGCATTTGCCTGACCGATTTCACCGTCACGGTTCTTTTCAGCAACGCTTTTTTTCGCATCGTTGACAGCCTTTGCAGCGGCTTCCTTGCCGAGTGCCTCTAAGTAACCGGATTCATCTGTAATATCTGTTACATTGACGTTAATCAGTCTTAAACCGATTTTTTTCAGTTCAATTTCAACGTTTTTGGAAATTGCGACTAAAAATTTATCTCTGTCGGCGTTAATTTCTTCAATGTCCATAGTAGCAATAATCAGTCTGAGCTGACCAAAAATAATATCTCTTGCCAATTCCTGAATTTCAATCAGTTTCAGACCGAGCAATCTTTCAGCGGCATTCTGCATCACACCCGGTTCTGTGGAAATACCAACAGTAAATCTTGACGGAACGTTAATTCTGATATTCTGTTTGGAAAGCGCATTTTTCAAATCAACATTCATTGAAATCGGTGTTAAATCCAGATATTGATAAGACTGAATGACTGGTACAATGAATGCTGCACCACCGTGAATACATTTTGCACTTCTGGGCTGACCGTTTTCATCTGTGCCGACTTTACCGTAGATAACAAGTATCTTATCAGAAGGGCATTTTCTGTAGCGTGACAGAATCGCTATCAATGCAGCAAACAAAATCACTACAATGACACAAATCACCAGTAATACTCCGAAGTTTTCCATAAAAACATCTCCTTACTTGACAAAGATATAATTTATTAAAATACAGATTCCAAAAAAGAGCATTCCCATTCCAATTATTATGGCTATTGGGTCATATTTTTCAGAATCTTCTGTATTTTCTGTATGATGCCATTGCTTCAGCATGACAATTCCTGCCGGAATACAGATAATCCCACATAATACTTTTGCATCTGTCGTCATGATAAGCATCAAGATAACCACAATAATTGCCACGATTGGGAAATCATAGCGATACATTTCAGCATTCCTCCACGACAAGCGTATCTCCTACCACATCAGAAACCAGCACTTGTGAACCTGTTTTGAGCATTTCCTCTCCGGCATTGACGGCTTCCAGTTCGCAGAATCTGCCTTGCAGCTGCATTGTGACTTTTCCTGTACCCTGATTTTTCGGAGGAATCGGAACATAAACTGTTGCATTTTCGCCGATTGCATTTTTCAAATTCAAAGTACCATTTTCTGCAAGCTTTGCAGTTGCCTGTACCATTTTTGCAACAATCAGCATCATTACTAATCCACATACTGCACCAATCAGCATACCAGCGATATTCGACAGCCCTGAACTGATACAGATAATCGCTACCCAGCCAAACACTGCTAAAAATGTTACTGTCGTCTGCACTGTCAGAAATTTAAACGTTCCGAAATCTGCCGGATTACTGCCTTCTGCACCTGCACTAAAATCCGCTGCATCAATATCTGGTATCCCGTCCCCGTCTAAATCTAAATTTAAATCCTCAATTCCAGAAGTATCTGAAAATTCTACTCCAGCATCAGCATGACCGCCCAGCATTGCTAAAATCATCTGCAAAATTAAAATCAATGTAGATGGTATCGCAATGCAATATAAAATTCTTAACGTCTGTGTTAAAGTTTCCCACCATGCCTGCATAGAAATTCCTCCCCTTCTAAGTAAATTTTATTTACTAAAAATATCATAGCATAGTTTTTAAATTTTGTCAAGCATTTTTTGAAAAAATTTTCAAAAACCTCTTGCATTTTTTCCTGATTTGTGTTATGATATAAAAAAGCGTAAACAGTATTTACATAAGGGGATGATGTTATGGATAATACAGAATTAGGAAAAAGACTTAAAACCGCCAGACTTTCCAGAAAAATGACACAAAGTGAGGTTGCAGGCACGTTCATTACCAGAAATATGCTCAGTCTTATCGAAAGCGGCAGTGCTACACCCTCTATGAAAACACTCGAATATTTAACAGAAGTGCTGGAAATCCCAATGGAAAAACTCCTCTCTGATTCGTGGGAAGAAAGCTCTGAAATTCCAGACTTTCAAACACTCAAAAACGCAAAAAAACTCTTAACTGATAAACAATATGTTCAGATTCTCGAAAATATTAAAGCAGAAGGCCTTTTCACAGATGAACTGCACGCTATCCGCAGTATCGCCCATCTTGAAACCGCTGAATTGCTCTCCGAATCCGGTCAGGCTGAACTGCTCCAGAAAGCCCTCAATCATGCCCGCTCCGCCGCTGAAGAAGCTTCTCAAGGTATCTACGCCAATCAAGCCCGTATCGCTCAGGCAAATCAAATTATTGCTGATTCTGCACAGTCACTCAGTAATTATTACTCCAGCCTCGCTCAAGGGAAATTTTCATAATAAAATCTGAAAAACCTCTTGACAAATAAAAATCAATATGCTATAATAAAAATACCTCTTTGCAGGGGTATTTTTTATGTGCTTTTTTTATCTCTGTCATACGAGGGAGGCAAAAGCGAAATCTTGTCCGGATAAGTCGGATAAAAGCTATTCTATCAGGAGGTGCCGAATTATGAGAGTGAAAGTAACACTGGCTTGCACAGAATGCAAACGCCGTAACTACGTGACGAAGAAAAATAAGAAAAATGACCCTGACCGTCTCGAAATGAACAAACATTGCAAGTTCTGCCGTAAGCATACACTGCACAAAGAAACGAAGTAACGGAGGGTGTAACGCATGGCGAAAAAAGAAAAAGACGCTCTGACCGAAATTTCTACTGAAAAAGAATCTAAAAAAGAAAAAAAAGCCAAAAGCGAAAAACCTGAAAAATCTGATAAAAAGAAAAATTCCGGAAAAAAAGAAGAGAAAAAATCCGGCGGTATTGCTAAATGGTTCAGTGACCTCAGACGTGAATTCAAAATGGTTACTTGGCCTACAAAACAAACTGTCATGATTAACTCCGGTATCGTTCTCGGTACTATTGTCATTTCCAGCCTTTTTGTCGGACTGCTTGATACAGGTCTGCTCGAACTGATGAAGTTCCTGCTGGGTCTGGCTCAAAAATCTTAACATGTTTGAAAGGGAGGTTCTGCTATGTCTCAGACTGCAAAATGGTATGTCATTCATACTTATTCCGGTTACGAAAATAAAGTCGTCCAGAATATCGAAAAAGTGGTCGAAAACCGCAAACTGCATGAACAGATTCAGGAAATTCAAGTCCCTACAGAACATGTCACCGAAATCGTTGACGGAAAGAAAAAGGAATTTGAACGCAAGGTTTTCCCCGGTTATGTCCTCGTCAAAATGATTTATACTGACGATTCCTGGGCTGTTGTCCGCAACACCCGTGGTGTGACTGGCTTTGTAGGCCCTGGCTCAAAACCAACGCCCCTCTCCGATAAAGAGGTCGCTGCTATGGGCATCAATTCCAAACCGACTATCGAAGTGAATTATCAGGTCGGTGATACTATCCGTGTAACTGGTACAAATATGGATGGCTTCACAGGGGTCGTCAAAAATATTGACCTCGAAAATGAACAGGTTGAAGTTCTCGTCAGCATGTTCGGCCGTGAAACACCTACTACCATTGCCCTTCATCAGGCTGTTAAGCTCGATGATTAACATCATTTAAATGTAAGAAAATTCCTGAAAGCATTCCCTGCTTTCAAAGTGGGAGGACTCTCAGTCCGCCTTACCACAAATTTGGAGGTTCATTATATGGCACAGAAAGTAACAGGCTATATTAAGCTGCAAATCGCCGCAGGTAAAGCTACTCCTGCACCGCCAGTTGGTCCTGCACTTGGTCAGCATGGCGTAAATATTATGGCATTTACAAAAGAATTCAACGAAAGAACGAAAAATGATATCGGTATGATTATCCCTGTTGTCATCACCGTTTACGCTGACCGCTCTTTCTCCTTCATCACCAAAAC
>JAZQIL010000129.1:0-8898 GCA_045541055.1 Oscillospiraceae bacterium | reverse complement strand
ATAAAACAGTGCAAATGTCAAGTGGATTGACTTCGTGTCAGTGGGAGATACCAATTCTTTCCGCTCCCACTGCCGTTTTATAATGTCCACCGCTTAAAGAAGCGGGGGATTCAATGTTTTGTTGAAAAAAATTTAAAAGTACCCCTGAGGGTACTATACAAAATTTAAAGTTTGTGATAAAATAAATTTGCCAAATGAAAAAGGCAGCGAGGTGAATGCATCATGGAATATATTAAACTTCCATCTGTCACAGAAAAATTAAAGCTTGCAGAAACAAAATTTTCGTCTGTCTGGATTTCTGCTCCGACAGGATGCGGAAAAACTTCTGCCGTCAAGGATTTTTATGCTTTTAAAAGTATGCTGTGCCTCAATGGGAAAAATGGTATGCTTGACCAGATGCCAGAATTTTCTAAAATTCGGCAAAGTATTGTGTTTGTAGATGATGTTTCTTTCATCACTGACCAGAATTCTAAAAATTATATTCTTTCCCTACTGCAAGAGAAAAGTTTTCATGTGATTCTTGCCGGAAGAGGAAAATTTCCGGAATGGCTGGAAGATATTGCTCTGCAAACAGATTTTGTGTTTATTTCCGAACAAGACCTTCTGTTTCAGGAAAGCCAGATAATAGAATTATTTGAAAAAAATGAAATTTTTCTGGAAAAAAAAGAAATAGAACAGCTCACCGAATGGATACAGGGTTATCCTGTCGCTGCCTTGCTTTATTTGAAACATCTTCTGAATGGAGATGCATTCAGCCCCGTGCTGGTTGAAAAAGTTTGGGAAGATGTATTTCGTTTCTGGGACAGAAATGTTTTTGAAAATTATGATACAGAACTTTGGAAACTGCTGCTTGCACTTTCCCCTTATCCGGAATTCAGTGAAGATTTTGCAGCTTCTGTAACAGGTGTTTCTGCTGTGCAGGAATGGTTTCTGTATTTGCAGAAAACAGGACAATGTTTACTTCAAAGTGAACATTCTGTCTGGAAATTTCGTCCGGAAATTGAAAAATTTCTGTGCTGGAAGCGAACAAAAGTTTATTCTCCAGAAAAACAGAAGGAAAATTATTACCGTGCAGCATACTGGTATGAACAGCATGACCGTATCAGTGAAGCACTGGAATATTATTGCCTTGCTGGTGCAGAAACACAAATGACAGAACTGCTTATCCGGAACGCTGCCCAGCACCCTGGTGCAGGTCATTACTATGATACAAGAAAATATTATGAAGCCCTTCCGGAACAAACCATTTTAAAAAATCCCGTGTTGATTTCCGGCATGTCTATGCTGTGTTCCCTGATGCTAAATCCTAAAGATTCTGAAAAATGGTATCAGAAACTGCAAGAATTTGCTGAAAATCCCGAAAATCCAAAACATAAACGCAAAGAAGCCAGAAACAAGCTTGTTTATCTGGATATTGCGCTCCCCCACAGAGCCGGAAAAGGCATTATCAAAATTTTAAAAAATGCGTTCAAATTGCTTAAATCCGGTGAAATTAAATTGCAAGAATTTTCTGTTACCAGCAATCTCCCCTCCGTAATGAATGGCGGTTTGGATTTTTGCATATGGTCAAAAAATGATAATGCAATTGCTCAGTTTTTAGGCCACCCGCTTGAAATCCTTCTCGGAAAGCACGGAAAAGGACTTGTAGATATCTCCCTTTCAGAAAGCTATTTTGAAAAAGGCACGGTAAACCCTTACGAAATCGTTACAAGACTGAACACCGGCATTGCAGACGCTTCCAACGGCGGAAAAATGGAAATGATATTTGCAGCCACTGCCCTGCTTGTTAAACAGCATCTGCTACAAGGGCAATATCCCACCGCCAAGCGAAGAATTGATATGTTTCAGCAGAAAATTACAGAAGAAAATGCCAGTCAGCTGATTCCAAACTTTCAAGCATTCTGTACATGGTTTGCACTCTATACCAATGATAAGAAAATCATTCAGAATTATCTGGAGTCCGCTCCCGATGAAAAGAAAAGCTTTTATGTCATGGACAGATACCAGTATGTTATTAAAATTCGCTGTCTGATTGCAGAAAACCGCCTTGCAGAAGCATTAGATTTAGCCTGTTTCCTGACAGGATATTTCAAAAGCTATCAGCGCACTTACATGATGATTGAAAATAATATCCTGAAAGCCGTCATTCTCTACCGCATGGAAAATGAAAGTTGGCAGACTGTTTTCACAGAAGCTTTAAAAACAGCAGAAGAATTTCATTTTGTGCGAGTGTTCTCACTGGAGGGCGCAGCAGTCCTTCCTTTATTCATGCATTTTCAAAAAGCAGGCATTTCAGAAAAATTTCTGAAAGCAGTGACAGATGAAACCAAAAAAATGGCTCTTGCTTATCCGGATTATCTGAATTATGTCACAAAGCCAGATATTTATTTCACAGACCGTGAAACACAAGTACTTGGCTTGCTCTGTCAAGGGCTTTCCATGCAGGAAATCTGCAAAGAATGCAATATCTCTTATGACGGACTGAAAAAACATAACAGAAATATCTATCAGAAACTCGGCGCAAAAAATCGTGCCGAAGCAGAACGAAAAGCCATGCAGTTAGGTATCATTCACCGGAAGGGAGGCATATTATGAAATTCAAAAAAAAAGTAAAATTCGATAAAAACAACATGACATTGGAACTCGGAAATCATAAAAAGACAATCAGTCCGGAAGATGATTTTATCGTTCAGGCTTTACAGAATCACGTTTCTGATGCTTATCTTTTAAAGCTGGTCATGAAAACAGAACAGGCTGACGAAATTGAAGCGAGTTTCCGAATGGCATCTTTTGTTGAAGAATACGGCGAATTTCTTGAAGAAGAACCAGCCGGAACGATTCCCTACCGCAGAGAATGACTGACAAAATTATCCCGAAAATATCAGCAATTCCGCTGATATGATATATTACACTGGTTATCCGGAAAGACTTTCTTCCGAAATTTACAAATATGCCCTGCTCATTGCATATTTTCTCCCTTAAGATGCAGAAAGATTTCCGGAAAAACAGAACACTTTTTTATAAGGAGAGTTATTTATGAGAAATTTAAAAAAATTTGCTGCTGTACTGGCAGCTATGACATTAGCTATGACTGCTTTCACAGCTTGCGGCGGCGGTGAAACAACAGAAGCTCCTGAAGCAGAAGTATCTGCAACAGAAGCTCCCACTGAAGCACCAACAGAAGCACCTACTGAAGCACCGACAGAAGCAGAGCCTGATGCTGATGCTGTTGCTGATGCTGTTGCTGATGTAGATGATGCGGACGCTGCACTTGCAGAAGAATTGATTAACGCTGTTTCTAATACACTCTGGGTTGGTATGGATACAAGCTACACATGTTATGTTCTGGCATTTGGCGAAGAAGAAATTTATTTTGCTGATGACATGGGCGGTGAAGTAGAAGGCTACTGGGATATTGCAATGGACGCAAGCCATATTTATATTTATTCCGATGCAGAAAGAACTGAAGAAATTGGCGGTTTCGACTGGGAATATGACGAAGATTCCAATACAATGGTCATTATGGACACAGTTGTCATGGCTGAAACAGATGCAACTTCTATTGATGCTGCTGCGGAAGAACTTGAAAAAATGTCTCTTGCAAAGACCGTTGCAGAAGCTTTAAATAATACTTACTGGTTTGGTACAGATTCCACAGATTCCGGTCTTGTCCTTGCAATGTTTGATGAAAAAATGATTTGGGCTTCTATTGATAATGAAGGCAATCCGGTTGTAGAAACACTTTACTGGGGCATGGATTACGATACTATTACACTTTATAATGCAGGCTATGAACCAGTTCTGGAAATGGGCTGGGACGTTTCTGAAGACCTTTCCTCTTTGTTCCTGAATGTAGGCGGTGAAGATGTCACCATGACTCAGACAACTGAAGATGATGCTGCTACCTTTATCGGAGCTGCTTTAACAATCGGTGAAGTAGAACCTGCTGCTGATGATGCAGGTGATGCAGCTGATGACGAAGATTTCACTACTTTATTTGACGGTACAATGTGGGCTGGTCAGGATGAGGAAGGCACAGTTGCCGGACTTATCTTTAATGGTGCTACTACTACTATGGCCGCACTGGATGAAAATGGCGAACTGGCATCCGTTGACGTGGAATGGAGTGCTGATGCAAACTATCTCTATCTTGGCGATAATGTCTATACATGGGAAATGCCTGATGAAGAAACACTGGTTCTGACATCAGAAAATGACGGCTCTAAAACTACATTTGTAGTATTTGATGGCACAGCTGAAGAATTAGGTGCAACTATGGCTGTGATGGCAACAAACTAAAAATAATTTCCTATTCAAAAGCCTGACAGCTTAAACTGTCAGGCTTTTCATTTTGATAGAAACAGCTTAATGGCAGTCAGGAATACAGAAAAGAATAGGGCAGGTATGCAAAGGAAAATTTCTGAAATACTTGTAATTTTACTTAAAATATGCTATAATAAAAAATAGTCAGATTCAATGGATAGTTGTTCAAATAAATTAACAGAATAAGAAAAGGAGAAAAATTTTATGAACTTTCAATCATTTGTGGACAGCGTGCCGACAGCTGCCTGCATTGTATCTGTTGAGAAACTTGAAAACGAAAATTATGGTGCTGTACGCCTTGTGACCGGAAATCGCAGCTATATCGACAGTATTGAACACCCGTCAGATAATGTGACAATGCTGTCCAGAAAATTTGTACCAAACAGCGAATATACAAACTATTTGACTCGTGACATGAATTTTGAAACTGCCTGCTATAATGCAGCTGTCAATAAAAAATGCATTCATGCCTATGCACACCCCGCAAGATTTAATGTATGGTTTAATATGACATTTCTGCCACTTTCTCCAGATAACGGCAATATTTGCTATTGTATGTACATCATGGAAATTAACCTGAAACCAGATGCAAAACGAATGTCTGCCATATCGGCTGATATTGCTTCCGCAGTTCTTGAAACCTGTATCAAATTGAGAAGCCCCGATGATTTCAAAGAAACTATGGCTTCTATCTGCAAAGATATCCGTGACCTCTGCCATTCGGAACATTGCTGTATCCTGCTCATGGATACCGAAAAACGCACTTGTTCTGTTCTTTGTGAAGCATTCTCTGAAAATTCTAAACTTCTGCCTATGAAAACTTATGTAGATGATGCATTTTATGATATTGCTGATTCTTGGAAAGAAACAATTGCAGGCAGTAATTGCCTGATTATTAAAAATAAACAGGATATGGAAGTCGTAAAAGAACGTAATCCGGTATGGTTTAAATCTATCACGTCAGCAGGCGGAAAAACAATTGTATTGTTCCCTCTGGAATTTAAAGGAGAACTGCTGGGCTATATCTGGGCACTCAATTTTGATGCCAATGCTGCGGATACAATTAAGGAAACATTTGAACTGACTACTTTCATTTTAGCTTCCGAACTTTACAGCTACCGCATGATAGACAAACTGCATATTCTCAGCTCTACGGATATGCTCACCGGTGTGATGAACCGAAATGAAATGAATCATTATATCAGTGCATTGGCAAAAAGTACATCTGGAAAATCTGTGGGCGTGCTGTTTGCGGATTTGAACGGACTGAAAGCTGTAAATGATGGACAAGGTCACAATGCTGGTGATATGCTCCTGAAAAATGCAGCAAATGCCTTAAGAGATGTATTTGCTGTTCATGAAATTTTCCGTGCCGGCGGTGACGAATTTGTAGCAGTCCTGACGGCGGTTTCAGAAAAGGAACTTCAGGAGAAAGCGGAAACATTAAGAAAAACAGCAAAAAAATATCCCGATGTTGTGTTTGCGATTGGTACTGCTTACGAAAATAATGTGCAAAATGTCCGCCTTGCACTGCATAATGCAGATGAACGCATGTATGCCGATAAAGAACATTATTATCAATTGCACCCTGAGAAAAAAATACAACGTCATTAACAAAAAGGAGGCTTTCATACATTCAGAAATAATTTATGGTATTCCACCAGAAAACCTGAATATGTCGGCTATATGCAGCCCTCACAGCCAGCTATTACAGTAGATGCCTTTAATGCACAGATTGGCTCAACCACTGCAATGGCAAAAGACCCTATGTTTGAAAATCCTGCTGCTGGTGATTTCAGTCTGAAAGCAGGCAGTCCTGCGATTGGTTCTGGTGACAATGGTGTAAACAGAGGTGCTTATGCTGTTTACCCTAAAACAGCTGTCGGCTATGATAAAAACCTCGGCTTAACTGAAAATGTCAATGTAAGTTTTCGTCAACTAAATTCTTCCGCAAAACCAGAAGACATCATTGCTCTTGAACTGAAACTGAATCAGCCTGCTACTGAAACAATGGAATTTGAAGTCACCCCTGTTGCCGGTGATGCCCGTTTAGATAAAGATTTCAGTTTTCTGGACAATCCTGTTGTGAAATTCAATGCTGGTGATACCAGTAAAACCGTTCATGTGAAAATTTTGAAAGGCTATGACCTTGACCAGCTTCTGGTGTTCCGTTTAAATCCCGTTGGTACAACCAAACTGGAAGCGGTTGGCGCAAGAGATATGCATCTTGTCAGAATTCAAAGAGCAGAAAAGCGTGTTCTTGTCATCAACAATGTTGGCGATGCAATGGGTACATCTGTTGTAGAATATCATAAGCCCGGTGAACTTGTCACAATTGACGCAAAAACAAGAGACGGTTATATCTTTGAAGGCTGGCAGGTCGGCATTGATGCAATGGAAGTGACACCTGTCAGTGAAAACGGCGCACGCTCTACTTTTATCATGCCGGAATATAATCAAAGAATTCAAGCAAAATGGAAATTAGCTGTTCCGCTTGTCAATGTGAACGGACTGCATTTAAATCATGAAACACTTGACTTAAACGCAGGAGATACTTCTACAATTTCAGCAACTGTTTCTCCCGACAATGCAACAGATAAAGTTGTTCTCTGGACTTCTTCCAATCCGCTTGTTGCTTCTGTGGATAAGAACGGCACAGTTACAGCATTGTCACAAGGCACAGCTGAAATTATTGCAAGAACACTTGAAAACAGTGATAAACAATTCACCGCAAAATGCAAAGTATCTGTAACCGGAACACTCCCTTCCGGCAATGACAGAATTGAAGCAGAAGCCTGCAATTTACAGTCCGGTATCAATCCCGAAAATTGCAGTGAAGGCGGAAGTGATGTTGCTTATATTGAAAATGGCGATTATATCGGCTTTCATGGTGTGAACTTTGGCAGAGGTGCAGAATCTATCAATTTCAGAGTTGCTTCTGACGGCAGTAACGGTGCAATTGAAGTACGTCTTGACGCACCGGACGGAAAGCTCATCGGCACAATGGACATCAGCACAACAGGCGGTTGGCAGAAATGGACAACCCAGACATGCAAAATTCAAAAAACAACTGGTGTAAAAGATGTATATTTCATCTTTAAAGGAAATGACGGTTATTTGTATAATCTTAATTGGTTCAGCATCAATTATCCTTATGAAAATGATAATCTTTTAGGAGACTGCAATCTTGACGGTGCTGTAACGATTGAAGATGTTGTCATGCTTCAGAACTGGCTGTCAGGCAGAAAGGAGAAACTTACCTGCTGGAGAAATGCGGATATTTCCAAAGATAATCAAATCAATATATTTGATTTATGTCTTTTAAAACGAATGCTTCTGGAACAGAAATAATGTCAACTACCCCCACTTACGCTCACTTCGTTCGCTAAGAAGTGGGGGCTTGTCACTATCCGGTAATGAAGCGGAACATATCAGAACCGAGAATTTTCACATTGCACCGGTCAGCTTCCTGTTCAAGAAGAGCGAGTTCTTTTGAAGATAACTGAATATTGACCGCTTCATAGAGCTGTTCTACCTGATAGGGCTTTCGGCATCCGCAGACAGGAACAATTCCTTTTGAGGCACAGAATGCCATTGCCACTTGGGGAATTGTAATTTGATAATGTTTCCCGATATGATACATCAGAACATACAAAGAATGCAATTTTTCTCTTTTCCGCTGAAACATCAGTTTCATAATGGATTTTGAAGATTTTACTCTTGGGTCAGTCAGCATTCCTTCTTCGAGTACCGCCCATGCCCAGAATGAAATATTGTTATCCCTGCACCAGTCAACAACGCCTTTTTCTTCCCATTCACGGTTAATCAGGCTATAATGATTCTGCACACCGTATAACGGAATACCGGCTTTATCCAAAATGGATTTTGCCTTTTTGCATTCTTCCAGTGAAAAATTAGAAATACCGATATGCTTTATTTTTCCCTCATGGCAGAGCTGAATCATTTCTGTAAGATTTTGTTCAATATCCATTGGCAGATGCAGCCAGTAAATATCTACATAAGAACGTCTGAATTCCAGTAAATCCCGCTCCAGAGATTTCCGCACCTGTCCAGCATGGTATTTTCTGAATGGTGTAAATTTGGAAGAAATATAAATATCTTGCGTGCCAAATTCACCAATCATTTTCTGAGCTTTTCCAAAACCGTAATCCTGAGCCAAATCAAAAATCAGTAAGTCTTTTTCTTTTGCAGTGTTCATGCTTGCGATTAAAGTTTTATTATCAACGCTATTCCCACGAATCAGCTTTTCATAAGCAGAGCTTCCCCATGCGTTTGTACCAATGACAGCCTTCGGCTTTAAAATATCCATACTACACCTCTTTAATTTTAATCTTTCTGAAATCTGTAAACGTGTCCTGAGAAACTGAATACCCTCCAGACTGCCGTAAGCATAAATATCATTATTACAGAAAGTATGTGCAAGTTCCGGACAGCCCAGCTCTGCACAGTATTTCACATAAGGGCATTTCAGAATATCAAACTGGCAGATATCTTTTGTTGACTGGATAAGATGATTTTCAAATCCTGCACTTTCACCAAACATTTTCTGTCCCA
>JAZQIL010000128.1:0-10764 GCA_045541055.1 Oscillospiraceae bacterium | reverse complement strand
AGATAGCTGCGTACCGCCGTCCATAATGACAGAAGTCTGTTCGCTTTTTCTGCCAAAGACTTGTTTTTTCAGCCAGTCATACTGTTCCTGCAAAAGAGCAAGCTGTTCTTTTAAAATTGCATTTTCATTCCGGAGTGCAGTATTCATCTGTACAATATTTTGAATTTCCTGTTCTGACATTCTGCACTCCTCCCATCGTTCTGTGATACTTCCATTATACCACATAGTCTTGATTAAGTCAATGACATTATATGAACAATTCCATTTTTGATTTGTCCAAACGCTGTATTTATGAGATTATCAGCACTTTTGGGTAGATTCATATATTATCGAAATCCGATTTTTATCTACCAGATTTTCTACCAAAATCACTCTTTTTTCGTTTTCTTTTTCTCGCTATCTATTTTTCGATATTATATTTTATAATCTCGATGTTTGCGATTCACCTGTATCATTGGGTGTTTCGCTGTTCTTTTTTCTACCGCCTGACTTTTTAGGTGCAGACGTATCAGCTGTTTTTGCCGTGGACTTATCACTTGCAGATTTCTTGTCCGAAGTCTTTTTCGCAGACGGCTTTTTACCTGCCGTTTTCTTCATAGACTTCTTCTCAGGTGCAGGCTTGGTATTCTCCGCAGGAGTGTTGCTCTGCTGTTCTGCTTCACCGTCAAGCACTCTTGCGATAGTCTCCGCTGAAATGACCTTTGCGTTGTATTCCAAGTGACTGTAAAGATTCGCCGTGATTGAATAGTTGCTGTGTCCGAGCCACTCCTGAATTGCCTTCATCGGAACGTCATTGGCAAGCAAAAGACTCGCACATGAATGTCTCAAATCATGGAAACGCAGATGTCTCAGACCGTGCTTTGTGATAACGTAGTGGAAACGCCCTGTCACATATTCAGGAGAGAGAAGCTTGCCGAAATTATCACGGCAGATAAAGCCTTCAAACTCCGTGTCGTAGGATTTTCCGCAGACTTTTTTGAAGTGAGCTTCAAGCTCTTTCTTCTCAAGGAGCATTTTCTTAATGTGCGGTATCAGCGGAAGTGTTCTTCTGGTGGAGTTGGTTTTCAGTCTCGTTTCCACGAACAGCTTTCTGTGACCGTTCTCATCGTAGTCACTGACGACCTTGCGCTGAATGGAAATCGTTTTGTTTGTGAAATCTACCGCATCCCACCTCAGACCAAGCACTTCACTGCGACGCAGACCATAGTAGGCGGCAATGTGTACCACCAGTTCAAGCCTGTCACCCCTGAACACCTCAAACAGCTGATTCAGCTCTTCCTTGTTATAGAATGTAGCTTCATACTTATCTGCTCTCGGCATAACAAGTTTGTCCATCGGGTGGAGCAGCAGATACTCCATTTTCACGGCATAGGCAAGTCCCGAATGTATTGCAAGATAATACTGTTTCACGGCACTGCCCTTACAGCCCTCACCAAGCTTGTGATTGAGAAACTCCTGAACGTGATTGTGTCTAAGTTCTCCGAGTGTGATATTGGGATAATGAACGTCCAGATACTCCACAAAACGCTTGTTTGCACTTTTATAGGTCTGATAGGTGGTTCTTGCGAGATTCGGGCGCATCGCTGTCAGCCACTCATCCACAAACTCTCCCATTGTCATCTTCGATTCGGGAGTTTCAGCCATAACAGCATACGGCTCTCTTACCGCAGAAACAGGTGCAGACTGTGACTTCTTGGGCTTTTCAAGTTCACCCGTTCTGAACTGCACGTCAAACTCCGCCACAATCTCATCGACTGCTTCTTTCAAAGCCTTTTTTGTGCATTTTTCAGGCAGACCTGTTGTCACCCACTTGCGTTTACGCTTTCCTTCGCTGTCCTTGTAATCAAAAACAACATACTGTTTGCCGTTCTTCACGGCAGTGATATATTTATAAGGCAGACTTGCTTTCATTATAATTTCCTCCTTAGATTGAAAGCGGCAGAAGTCTGCTGTTGACTCTTTCATTATATCACAGAACCAAATATATTGCAAGACTATTTCACCGCAAATCGTTATTTTCAGCGCATTGTCCGGATTTCAACCGAGATTCTTGTGCGCTGTGAGAAAGTCTATCACATCCTCTTTCAGTACCCTGATGTGACGACCGCTTTTTTCGATACGCTCAATTTCTCCGCTGCGAATCAGGGCATAAACCTTTGTAGAACCAAGACCGAGAATTTCGCATACTTCCTTGACAGTTAGCACAGGCGGATACTTCCTGAAATTATTTACAAGAGACTTCCGTGTTGCACTTGTTGCCATAACTATCCTCCTCTCAGGAGAAAAAGAAAACAAAATTAGCGCAGTGTTTCATATTCAATTTTCAAGATGCTGTTTGTACATCTGTCTGTCAGTTATTTCTGTGTCCAAACCTGATGTACTGTTGGCAGTTCCCATTCTGTAAAACAGAAACTCCCGACAATATATCAATTTAATTGTAGCGCAATGTAAAAAATGATTCAATATATTTTGACGGATTTTGTATGAGTGCGGAACGGATTATGATTCATTTGTCCGGATTTTGTGCGCTTTGTTTTTTATCACCGACAGCATTTCAGCTGTCGGTTTTTTCAATGAGAGGTAAAATTCCGTCTGCTTTCAGAAGTTCATAAATGAAGAGCCTTCCTGCCTGTGTCCATAAGGTATGAGGCTTTGCCGCCGTATTTCCATTGCTGTCCGTTATGGGATAAGTTCTGGATTTCACATACCCCTTATCTGCATATTTCTGATACAGTAACCAGACTTCGCCCTGCTTATACTGCACACCGCATTCATGCAAATAACCGTTCAGCCAGCGACCAGATTTACCATAATCTTTGGCAATGACGGTTATCGGAATGGCATTTCCTGAACTAAGCACCAAGTCATGATATGTAACCTTGGGTTTCATTTCTTCTATCAGTTTTTCCTGTGAGAGATTGCTTTCTGTCAGTATTTTATTCTGCTGTTTTGCAAGTTCAAGCTGATGACCAGCGACCAGTAATGCTCTTGCAACAACCGCCTCCGGACTGTTCCACTTCTTTTCAACCTCTATAAAATACTCACGGCAGCGTTTGCCAATTTCAGAACGCTGTATCATGCAGATTTCTTTCGCCATGTCAATAGTGAGATAATGGTCGGTTTTTGGTTTGCCTGCGAGACCGTCAGACCTATTTTCCAAAAATGGAAAATAGTCCACACCTTCCGTAAATCCATACTCACACATTCTTGAAAACCAGTTTACATAAATGGATTTAATGCCAAGAGCCTCATGAAGTTCTCGACCGCTTATGGTCGGATTGTCGTTATCATAATTTATTGCTATCGTAATTTCATTCATTTTAATTACCTCTTTCTTAATGAGCGTATCGGAGCGGACAGGCAGAAATGGACAAAGTGGCTTGTTCGCCCCACGCTCTGTTTATAACCAGCTGTCTGTTGGAGGACAGAATGGCTTTCAAGGAGGAGAGGGACAACCGAAGTCTGCATACGGTAATGCCCCTCTATAAAACATCCGAAGAATTTTGATTTGTCAACCAAAATTTCGGAAGTTTTTTGCTGATTTTTTCAAAGTTCTCTCTTTTGTGCAAAAGTTAAACTTTACTTTCATGCTTTATGATAAACTTTTTCAGCCGTTCACGGACTGCTGACAGCCGTTTGCTGAGAGCCTGCTTTGTAATGCCATATTGTTCTGAAAGGCTGTCAAGCGTAATTTCACAGTCGGAATAATAATAATCCTTAATCAGTTTGTATTCATCAAAATAATATCTTTCAAGCCACTTTAAGGCTCTGGGGAGAATTTCAAGTTTTTTCTGCCACTGTAAGTCAGTCTGTAATTCAGCCTGATATTCTTTTGTTAAAGTTCTGTCAGCCACGGAATAAAGAAACGGATCATAAGACAAACTATGAACATTATGCTTTTTGTCACGCTCCGCCTGATACTGCTCTTTACGGCATAAGCGGTTATATTCACGCTCAACCTGTTTTGAAACATCATCACCGAAGTATATGTATTTATACTTGTTCATGAGCGTTTGCCTCTTCTTCCCGTAAGCGGTATAAGATTTTTAGCAGTCAGTTCAGCATTGCAGGCTCTGACTGTTTCAGAATCATTCTTACTGCAATTTTCCATATAATGAAGAATAATCTGCTCACGTTCATCACCAAAGCCGTCATAGTCAGGCATATTTCTTCCAAGAATGCTGTATATTTGTTTTTGCGTTCGTATTGGGAGTTTAAGTGCTATGCACATAGCCGCTAAGTGATTATCAGGAATCCGTCTGTGTCCTGACAGATAATAGCTGACAACTGACGGTGTTACTCCCATTTCTATTGCAATATTCTTATGCAGAATAACGGGATTTTTACTTCGGCAATATTTTTCAATGACAGCTATAAACTTTTCTCTGCTTTCTTTCTCTTGATTGTTCATTATGTCCGTCCTTTCTTCGGACGAACTTCACAAATGGCGTTACAGACTGTCATTCGGCAAACCCGTCCGACAATCAAACACCCAGTAATATCTGATTGGCTGTGATTGCTCTGAAAACAGTGACTGATGACATTCTGCGCAGGAATGTCCACCGTTTTCGGATATTAGAACTTATACTATAATTATGCACCGTTTTATCAGAAAAAGCAATAAAAACCGCTTAACAAGGCGATTTGCACCGTTTTGGCTTTATTTACTTCCTTTTTGATTTTTAATCTTTCAAAAAAGGAATAATTAGGTTAATTTTTCACTAAAAATTTACTTTTTCTTCATAAATATCATGCTCAAAAAGAAAAAAACTGCCATTTCGTAAAATGACAGCTTTTGAAATATGATTATATTGCTTGTATTCATGGTTTGCATCAGCACCGCCCTGCATAATAAAAATCAGAAAAATACTTCACGGGTTAATGCTCAGATTACTGAATATCTCCACCATTGCTGATTCAGCATTCTTTTTTACCATACTTTTTCACAGCCTTTATTGTTTGTATCAGACTATCCCTGCGGAATAACAGTACCCGACCACAACGCCATACTACACCCACAGGATACAGCAGAGGACTTACCGCCGTAAATTTGACCGACTGAGCCATCTGATTGCGAGAAATGAAAATATTATTCACCCAAAATGCCAGCTTTGTCTGGTCTTTCAGCTTTTTTCTGACAGCGTTATCAAGTGTGCCGTATGTTCCTGATGTAAGATAGTACATCAATAATTCCTGTTCACTCTCCGTCAAATCGGGAAGTGTATCCGAGGAAAAGACCTTGAGTGCAAGCTGTCTGCGCTCCTGCTCAAAATCTGCTATTTCAAGTTGTTTACATTGTTCCGTAATATATTTCCAGTCAAGAGCATCACCTTTGACTTTGCAGTACACATAGCAGTCGAGCAGGGAGCGTATGCCCGTACCACTGCCGTTAAAATGTTTCCATTCGTGAGCGGTCATGAACATATAAAAATCCTCATCAGAGAAGTGATAGCCGTACTCGTTGTCATTATCTTTAATCAATAAACGCTTTGCATCGGCATAATACTTGTAAAGCGATTCAGCATGAGTTTCACCGAACAGGGCTGTGTGCAGTTCAAAATTCAGCACAGGTGGCTTGTGGTAAACATCGTGATTGCTTGTGCCGTAGTATTCCGCAGAATAGCCGTGCGACAGCATGATTTCCTTTGTCTGCTCCTGTTTGTCGGCATCAAACAGCACATCGTTATCCGCCATTTCACGCATACCGTTTGCGGAATACAGTTCTTTCAGTACCGAGCCTTTCAGCGGCATATACCAGATGCCATTGTCCTCAAAATCTGAGATGATAGCCGTTCGCTCCATATCGAGATAGATATTCTTGCGGACAGCTTTCTTATATGCCTGATCGAATTGCTTATCCTGTACTCCTGTACGTTTCAGTGCTATGCATACCGCACCACGAACCGTGTGGAACTTCGCCAACCGATAGAGCCGTTCCAAGTCCATAGCCTGCACCTTTGCCGTGTCGGGCGTGATGCCGTTCACAGCGCAGGACAGCAGATAGATCAGGTCTTTGTAGAGTACGTTCATTCCTCGATAGCCCCAATGGAACGGAGCTTGTCGATGATATTAGCCACATCACGCTCCACAGTCGGACGGTCTGCACCTTTGTACTCTGCAAGGAGCTTGTCAACGATAGCAGATTCCGTGGTATCTGCTTTCAGGCACTCCACGATAAATGCCGCAGTTTCATTATTTTTCACGATACCCTTGAATTTGGTGTCGCTTGTGCTTATCATGTAATGTTCACCCTTTGTGACGTGAGTGAGAAATTTCGGGTTCAGTTTCATGTACATATCCTTTCTTGTTGTTAAAGGGAAAAACGGCAGACAACGTGAGCCGCCTGCCGTATACCGGAATAATTCTAAAAATTAGTTGAACCATTCATCATCAGGATCGACAGTAGTCGGACTGGTGGTGATCACATCTTCCGTTTCAAATTCGGTAATCTCCATTTCAGGAGTGATATACTGTTTTTCGTCCATTGTTAAAACCTCCATTTACTGAACACTATCAAAAGTTGCTGCACTAACATCACCATAGAATACATATTCGTTTTCGCTTTCGTCAGTTACAACAACATAGGGAAGAACGTAGAAGTAATATGATGTGTTTGCTCCAACACGAAGTTGCAGCTCGTGTGTGCTTTCTGCCTTGACATACTCCTTGACAAGTCCAGTCGTGTTATTCTTCATGATCTCTTTTACATCGTATCCATCGAGATCCATAACATTCGTGGTATTATCATCTGTAAAGCCGAGGAATTTATTTGTCGCAACATAGAAGCCGACTGATGTTACTGTGCAGCCCTCAGATAAGTCACCTGCATAAGAAACATAGATAAGTGAATTTTTACCGCCAACAATTCCACTTGATACATCAAGCTGTACGGTCGCATTGACTGCCTCTTTCCAGACTGCCTGCAAGGTCAGATTATCAGTTACAGCGGTTTCAAAATCATATTCTGTAGTGCCGTCCGCTGTCCAGTAGAGGAAAACAAAACCGTCCTTTGTAGGAGTATCGGGTGCAGAAGCCTTTTCATTCCAGCCCACCGTCTGTGCATCAGCAAGTGCTGTCACACCGTCTGCATCAACGAAATTGACCGCATAGGTGTTGATTGTGAATGTGCCTGTGATCTCG
Organism: Oscillospiraceae bacterium; assembly: GCA_045541055.1. GTDB lineage: Bacteria > Bacillota > Clostridia > Oscillospirales > Ruminococcaceae > UBA3855. The sequence goes on along the minus strand of JAZQIL010000128.1, from coordinate 3,624 downwards.
ATATTGCTTGCAGGCATCGTTGTGTAGGAAGTCTGCCAACCACTGAACGTATAGCCCTCTTTGGTCGGCTCGTCAATCAATGTGATCTTTGAACCGGAGGTTGACGAAGCAGTCTGATATACCTTGCCGTCCACCTTGTAGGTGATCGTGTAGTATGTCGGCGGAACATAAGTCGAATGCTTGGTAAATGTTGCCGTATAGGTCACATTGCCCGTGACAGCGGAAACCACCGGACTCCACCCTGCAAATGTATAGGTGTAGCTGGAAGTGCTTGCCTTTGTAGGTGTAGCACCATCATAATGCGGTTCTGTGCCGTATTCCACATTCTCGTCTGTTTCAAGGACGGTATTGCCATTCTTCCAAGTGACCGTGTACTTGTTGACAGTACTGTCAAACTGTGCCGTATAGGTCACATTGCTTGTTACGGGAGAAAATGCCTTATCCCAAGTATTATTGAAAGTGTAGGAATACTGTGCCGTAGCTGTTTTTGTAGGAGTATCACCCGTATAGGACGGAACTGTATTATAATCAACGGTATCAGTTTTTAGAGTATTTCCGTCACCGTCAATCCAAGTGACCGTATATTTGTTGACCGTGCTGTCAAACTGTGCTGTATAAGTCACATTAGCAGTTACCGTAGTGATAGTACCCCAACCCTTGAATGTGTAGGAATACTGCGCCGTAGCCGTCTTTGTAGGAGTATCGCCCGTATAGGCAGGAGTTTCGCCGTATGCGACCTGTTCAGTTTTGAGCGTATTGCCGTCACCGTCTACCCAAGTAATTGTGTATTCGTTGACCGTTCTGTCAAACTGCGCTGTATAGGTCACATTGCCCGAAACAGTTGGCAGGGCATCGGCGGCGTAGGTATTTGTGCCGTCACTCCAACCGCTGAAAGTATAGGAATACTGTGCGGTTGCTGCCTTTGTCGGTGTTGCACCGTCATAGGACGAAGCAGTACCATAAGGTACATTTGTATCGGTTTCAAGCGTAGTATCACCGTCTTTCCATGTGACTGCGTACTTGTTGATAATGAACGAACCCGTGATAACAACATCTTCATCGGGCATTGTCGCAGGGATTTCGCTCCAACCGCTGAATGTGTAGCCTGTTTTCGTAGGTGCTTCACGGGCTGTCAGAGCCGTACCGTATGCAACGGTATCAACAGCACCGTAGACCTCGCCGTCCACCTTGTAGGTAACAGTGTGCTTGTTTGCTTCCCACTTCGCATACAGCGTGACCGTATCATTGTTCACGGCTGTCAGATTGCTGACCTCTGCACCGTCAGCATAAGCTACATCACCGTCAGCGGAAGTCGCCCAGCCTGCAAACGTGTAGCCTGTGCGTTCAAATGTGTTTGCTGTCAGAGTCTTTTCAGCTTCATCATAGATGAAGCTCTGATTTGCCATCGTTCCAGTCGCATCATCGCTGTTCTTATCAAAAGCCACGCTGTATGTAATTGGTTCAAACACGGCACTCACGCTCACATCACGGGCAGGCATGGTGAAGGAATAAACACCGTCCACATAGGTGATTGCTTCGCCGTTTACAGAAACGCTCTTGACCTCATAACCTGCATCGGGGGTAACGGTTAGGGTGACAGTATCGCCAGCAGGTGCCGCTGTCACATTTTCTGTCGTGCCAATGTTTGCTGTAACCGAACCGTGCTGAATCGTATTATTTATGCAGATGCTATGTGTAAAGATTGCATTGATTGTCACATTCTCGGCAGGCATTGCAAACGAATAAGTGCCGTCTTGGTTATCTGTCACTTCAACCGAGCCGTTATTTACTAAAACACCCGTAATAGATTCATCGCTTGAAACTATAACCGCAGTTCCTTCTGCATAATAATCAACGCTATTGAATTTACAGGTCGGATTTGCAGTGATTGTCAGATCATCATCTGCGGCGATAGTGGAAACGTGCGTACCTGCACAGATAATATAGCTGTTACTGGACAGGTTAGGATCAACAGTATAGTAAGCTCCGTTGTCTGTATATTTGAATTGCGAATTTGAGTTGCGGATAGTTATGGGATGAAATTTTCCATCACAAGTATACTCACCGTTAAACAGACAGTTTTCTATTGTAATAGCCTGATTATAACCTACATTTTCACTTGCCCAGCCGATCAGTCCGTTTATATCTCCTTTGCACTGCAATGAGCCGTTGAAAATCGTATTCTTAATCAAAAGCGAGCCGAAATCACAATATCCTGTAATTCCGCCTATCTTTGAAGAACCGGAAACATCAGCACTTACTGTTACATTCTCTATACTTCCGCCATATGTAAAACCAGTAAGACCTCCTGCATAAGTCGAACCTGTAACAGTGCCGGTAACTGTAAGGTTTTTAATCGATCCATTAAAGAAGCTGAATGGAGCAACCCATTCTTCGTCAGTGCTATTCAAAGCAACCGCAAGAGTATGACCACAGCCATCGAAAGTTCCGTAGAAAGGTTTGCCCGGAATACCAGCAGAAACAGTAACGCCGTCTGTTATATCCAAACCAAGTTTTACGGTCTTATTCCAAAAGCCGTTGTATGCACCGCTTTTTACGCAATCGCAGAATACTTCCCAACCTTTAGCAGTCTTGATCGTGTAGGTGTCGCCGTCTTGTTCAAGATGATCTTCGACTTTGTATATCTGATTAAAAGTAACAGATATTGTTACATCACTGTTTGGCATGGTAAAACTATATTCACCGTTAACAGGACTAAGTGAGATATCATTAAATGTGACTGTATCGACTGCATATCCGACTGCCGGTGTTATTGTAAATCTCACAGTTTCGCCCTTATCAGCGCGTGACGGTGCTTCAACGCTACCTTGCTCGTTATCCAAAGAAACAGTAATACCGTGTGCTTCTGCTTCCTGAGCTATCAGCGTATTTGTTTCAGATGAGTATATTACGGAATCAAGATCAAGAAGCATGGCTGGACGAATATATTTATCATAGATTACATCCGTTCCCGTATCTTTCGGATAATCATTCATCTCAGGAGGACTAACAAGTATATAGTTCGCTTTGCTCGAACTGTTTCCCGGTGAACGAAGCCACCATCCATTGCCATCACCGCCGGATTTAATAATGCTTTGAGGTATTTTTCTTGCCTCAGCAGCGGAAAGCAGCCAAAGTTTTGCATCTACGCTGTCGCCTGAGACATGACCAGAATATGAATTACCAGTTGAACCACCGCCGGAGAGTGTACGGGCAACAACAGCACCGCTTTCATCACTTGTGAAATTATCAGTATTCGCTAAATATGATTCCAAATAGCTATGAATTGATGAATCAGCATAAACATTACTAGAATTGTTTGAAAATTCACGACGACCTAAAGTGCCTTTTAAAAGCAGCGTCATGGTTCCGCTTTCTGAAGCAAGCCCCACTCCGTCATATCCGATAACATACCATTCCTTGTTAGCGTACTTCACCACATGGGCTTCAGACACACTGCTTGACGATGCTAACGGAACAAGTTCGTCTTTCGTTGTTGGATTCTGCGTGTATTCAGCAGCATTCGCCGTGATAACCGTACTCTCAGGTATCTGCGTAAAAGGCTGCATCGGCACACCGCCCGACACGACCAGCAGAGCCAGCGCCGCCGCCAGTGCCTTTCTC
>JAZQIL010000127.1:0-34597 GCA_045541055.1 Oscillospiraceae bacterium | reverse complement strand
ATTCTGTAGCCTCAGAGGAGTCTTCTGTAGATTCTGTAGCCTCAGAGGAGTCTTCTGTAGATTCTGTAGCCTCAGAGGAGTCTTCTGTAGATTCAGAAGATTCTTCTTCCTTATCCTTCAAAGTGATTTCAATCACTCTGTATATATGCAGTTCACCGTCACCATTGAGACCGCTGTAGCTTGCATTGCCTTCTGCTTCAATCCGCTTCTTGGTTGTGATAGTGTCAACTTCCTTATCTGTTACACCGTCTTTTTCCAGAAGTTCATTGAAGTAAGTGTAGTAGTAGCTCAGGTCATCTAAATCATCTGCCATAAATGCAGTTGTCTGACCCCATACTTCACCCTGATTGCTCTTGCCTTCTACAGTAACATCATAAGCTGCTTCAAGTGTGCTGCCAAGTTCATTCAGGTCAATATCTACAGTATAGCCATTGTTGCCAGCGAAAGAATTCAGCTGTTTGAGGGCTTCTGTATAAATCTTGATAATTGTATTCTTGCTGACTGCTTCGGAAATAGTATCCGGAACTTTATTCACAAGCTTGCCAGCTTTGCTGGTATCAGAAGTTCTGTTATCCGCAGCTTCTTTTAAAGCTGCCAGTACTTCATTGTAATTAGCCTTTTCATAGCTTCTGGAAACATTCTTATTCAGTGCAGTTTCTGCCTTGTTGAATGCCTTTTCCTTCTGGTCATTGTAATGCTTTATCATCTTATCTACAGCAGTGTCTCTCAGGTAAATTGCATCATCAATCTGCTGCTGTGTTCCATTCTGATAGTAGTCTACAATCTTCTGGGCATCTTCACGGAGTTCTGCTGCATAAGCGTCAATCTTTGCATTTACATAAGCTTCGAGTTCTTCCAGAGTTTTGATTTCGCCGGCATCTGTTACAGCCTTTACATCAAAAGTAATGCCCCGTGTTTCTTCCATCTTGTCTGTATGTACAGTTACAGTTACTGTACCATAAGAGGCAGCAGGAACATTAGTAGTTATGAACTGATTTACGATTTCGTCCTCTAAAATAGAATTTTCACCAACAACAGTTTCTACTACTTTCTTCTTGAGGACAGCTTGTGCTTCATCGTTCATATTGATATTTGCTTTAATAATCACATCAGTGCCGACTACCTGAGCAGTAGCAGAAGTAGCAGCCTTAGCAAGGTCAGCATACCACTTGTCAGCGTACTTGCCGGACTGGTCAATTATAGAAGCAATATCAAATTCTTTCGCTGCTTCGCCGTCAACAGAGTTCATAGCAGACCTTACCCGATTGTACCAAGTGGATTCAATTTCATAGATATGATATTTTTCAACTTCAACGATAGGGTGTGCAGGTGCATCTTCTACCGGAACATTGAGAAATGTATCCACAGTAACAGATTTGCTGTTCGGGATGGTATCATCAGCGAAGGTAGCGAACATAACGGTTTGGGACAAAGCAACTGGAACTGCAATTGCAGCAGCCATTGCTCTGTTCAGGAATGACTTCTTCATTGTTAGATTACCTCTCTCTTCTTAGAATATTTTTTTCACATTCTCTTAGCACGGCATTAACTGTTTAATTAAGAGTATTACAGCCTGACATGCCTGTGAAACGCTTATGTACTATTATGTACTATAGTGATAATAACACAGAAACGTTTTTATACTACATATTTTAGCACATTATTTTAAGATTGTCAATCCCCTGAAATGATTTTCTTTTAAAATATTGCTGGAACAATTCTAATTTTTTTAGGGATTCTGCACAAATTTACTGTATTTTATGACCGTTTCACGCCATTTTTTCCAGTTATGGAAAAATTTTTCACAAAAAATACGGCAGACAAAAAATTTTTTTCGTCTGCCGTTTCGCAACAATCCATAATTATGAATAAAGGCTGTTATACACGTTGCCGTTATACATGATTTTGCCGTTTGCCTTAAACATTTCGGAAACGGTAACAATTTGCCAGCCCTGTGCTTTCATATAAGGTGCAAGGTATTCCATTGCTTGAGCAGTTGTTTCATAATTTTCATGCACAAGAACGACTTGACCGTTTAAAGAGCCGTCAGCCATACCGGAAGTGATGGTATTGATAATCTGGTCTTTGGTTGCGCCGTCCCAGTCCATAGAGTAAACACTGCAATTTACCAGCGGTACACCGGCAACTTGCTGAAATGTGTCATTCACTTTCAGGAAAGGCGGACGGATTAAAAATTCTTCCTGACCGGTGATTGCTGTTAAAGCATTGGCACATTTTGTAATTTCTGTTTTCATCTGGTCAGCGGAAAGCGTTGTCATATCCGGATGTGACCAAGTATGATTGGCAATTTCAAAACCGAGTTCATTTGCACGTTTAATTTCGGCTTCATTGCCTGCAATGCGTTCGCCCCAGTAGAAGAAAGTCGCATGGAAGCCGTTTTCAGAAAGAGCATTCTGAATTCTGGTCGGGCAGTTGCTGTTTGCAATAGGCCCGTCATCAAAAGCAATGGCAACCATTGGCTTAGATTTGTCAATCCAAGAAACATCAGCCGTATTATACCATTGTCCTTCAATGCGCTGTTCTTCCGGTTCAGTTACAGATTCATTTTTTTTTTCAGGATTCAGAAGCTGACGTTTCAGCAGAATCATGTCATAAATATTTAAAATATTATCCTGATTCATATCCGCATTCACAGAATTCAGAGAAACTTCTTTTCCAAGCAGATATTTCTGAAGTGCCACCAAATCAGCAACATTCACGTCACCGTCTGCATTGACATCACCAATTTTTGAAGCAGGTTCAGCAGAAGAATCAATTTTAGTATTATTCTTTGCAACGATAGCATCATCAATGTAAAAATCTGTTGTAGATTCTTCTGTTTCCACGTAAAGAAGCAGATTTTTTGCACCAGCCGGAATTTCAAAAGAAGCATTTGCTAATTGCACCCACTCACCTTTTGAAGCTATTGCAGAAGCAATATTATCATAATGCTGTTTGCCGTCTGCATCATCATACTGCAATGTTAATTTCAGATTTTCAGAAGCAGTTTTCTCCTGCATTGCCATTACACTGAAACTGTAAGCAGTGCCAGCCTTGAATTTGCTGGAAGGCAGGCTAACAGAAGCCCCATGCCAGCTGTCTGTTCTTCCCGTTACAGAAAGTACACCGTCAGAAGCAGAAACTTTTGCATCGCCTCTTGAACCCCAGCCGTTTGTTCCGCTGGTAAAATCAGCCTGAAGATAATAACCATTTTCATCTGGCTGTGCTTCCGTTGTTGGTTCAGGGTCGGGAATATCGCCGCCAACAATCATTTCATTTTTCAAAACAGTAGCAGAACCTGCGCTCTGATAACCTTCAATATTGAGTGCTGCCTCATAAAGTTTTCCGGCAGGAAGTCCCATTTCCTCCCAAGCGGCAAAATGAGAAGCCACATTGATTGTACCAGTTGTCTGCTTGTCCTTGCGGACACTCCAATACTGGTCAAAAGTTGTATTTCCTACAATAGAAGGCATATCTACACGAACTGTTTTATAAATATCATACACAGCTCCGTCAATTGTTGCTTCTCCAAGGTAACCCTCATTTCCGGGCGGTCTCCAGCTGCCCCAAGCATCTACGATGTAGTACTCCACTAAAGGCTCTTTCGTCCAGCCGTAAACGCACATATAAGAATTTCCATCTGGACGATAATCTACATCATAATTAAACTGGATATTTCCAATTTCCTTATAATTCTGTGTGCAGTCGAATTTTTTACCAGTACGGAATAAACAGTTATTGATATTATTCCATTCACAAGTGAATGTACCGTTTCCGGTCAGTTCCATCTTTGTGTTGCCGGTGTCTTTCCACAGCTCATAATTATAACCGTCTTCTTCGCCCGTGTCACAGTCGTAAATTACTTTTCCAGCATTTGCAGTGTAAGCCGGCATCATAGAAGAAACCAGACTAACCGCTGCAATCCCTGTGAGAAGATAACGCATTGTTCTCACAATATTCGCCCCCTTATAAATTTTTGATGATTTTAATGAATAAAAAATAAACAAAGTGTAAATTTTTTATCATTATATCCTGAATTTCAAAAAATTTCAACCCACAAAATGCAGGTTAAGTGGACAAAATGAATTTAATTGGAAAAAATTTCATATTATTCAGTATAAAGGTTCAAGGCTGACACTTTCGTACCAGCCTTGAACCATCTGTAAGGAGAATATATATTTTATGATTGGAGATTTCTAAATTAGTCTTCCTGCTTGACTTCCTGTAATGTCAGCTGTACATCAAGGGTTTCCCCTGCACGGAAGAGTGTAATTTTAATTGTATCGCCTGCATTATGCTGATTTTTCGCTTCATTCAGGGAATCCATGTCTTTAATTTCTTCGCCTTCCACAGCTGTAATCACATCACCCTGACGGATACCTGCATCAGCTGCTGCACTGCCTTCTGTTACGCTGTAAACGTAAACCCCTTGCGGCATATTTAAACGTTCTGCATCAGATTCTGTTACTGTCACGCCTGTAATACCAAACTGCGGTCTGCCGGTTACATAACCATTGTTAATTAAATCTTCAATAATTTCTTTTGCATCACTAATCGGAATTGCAAAGCCTAAACCTTCTACACTGGCACTGCTTGAAGCGTAAGTGCTGGACATTTTTGCAGAGTTAATGCCAACTACCTGACCGTAAGCATTCAGTAAAGGTCCGCCGGAATTACCAGAGTTAATTGCTGCATCTGTCTGAATTAACGTCATATCTTTTTCATTGATAGTCACTTCACGGTTTAAAGCAGATACAATTCCGCATGTGACTGTATTTTGAAGTTCAAAACCTAAAGGGTTGCCGATTGCAATAACCAGTTCACCAACTCTTAAATCGTCACTGTTGCCGAATTCAGCAGGTGTTAAACCAGTTGCATCAATTTTTAAAACAGCTAAGTCTGTTTCAAGGTCATAGCCAATGATTTGTGCATCATATTCTGTTTCGGCATCGTCACCCATTACAACACTGACACTGACAGCTTTTCCGCATTTATAATCAGATTCATTGTCATAAATGCAGTGTGCATTTGTAATAATATAGCCGTCTTCCGTCATGACAATGCCTGTACCTGTGCCAGTTACCTGCTGTGTTGTATCGCCGTCATTGCCGCCGTAATTGTAGAAGCCAAAGCCCCAGTAATTTTGCATACCAGAAGTTGTATATTCAAACTTTGCACTGATACCAACGGTAGAAGGCATTGCTTTTTCAGCGATATCCGGAATGCTCATTGCACCTTCCGGAGCAGCCATGTTAATCCAGTTTGCAGTAGAATTCACTGAAGCACTGGAGGAAGAAGCACTTCCGGATTCAGAAGAAGCAGAAGCAGTAATTTCACTGCTTGTTAAAGAGCTTGCATCACGGGTAATTGCAGCATCACTTTCAGAAGAAGTCCAGTCAGAATTGCTTTTGCCAAAGAGTTTATACATTTCGATAGAAGAAACGGAAACAATCGCAACAGCTGCAACAGCTGCAATCACTTTCAGGAAGCCTTTTCCGCCTTTTTTGGGGTTCTGGTTGGGGTCGGGATTGTAATTCACATAATTGGAATCAGGTGCATCATAGAAGTTGTTATAATCCTGTTCATGATTTTGATTCTGATAGAAACCTTCGTAATTATTTTTATTATTATTATTTAACATAAGCTCAAATCCTTTCAAATTTTATGATTCATCAGCTTAGTGCTGATGTTGTTTTCTGTTTACAATTATTATTATACTCTGAAATGTGATAATTTCATGACAGGAATTCAAATACAATATGAAAGAATCCAGCAAAATAAAAGGAATTTACATGTAAAAAGCAGTCTTTTCTGTGAAAGACTGCTTTCAAAATCAATTAGAAACAGGCTGAGTTGGGTCAGCTTCGGAAAGTTCTTCCGTTGGTTCAGTCGGCTGAGTGGGGTCAGCTTCGGAAAGTTCTTCTGTTTCTTCTGTCGGCTGAGTAGGGTCAGCTTCGGAAAGTTCTTCTGTTGGGTCTGTCGGCTGAGTTGGGTCAGCTTCGGAAAGTTCTTCCGTTGGGTCTGTCGGCTGAGTGGGGTCAGCTTCGGAAAGTTCTTCTGTCACTGCTACACAGGGTCAGAAGATTCTTCTGTCGGTTCTGTATCAGAAACTTTCTCAAAATGATAAATCTGTCCTGCACCTTTATTCGCTGCATATACTAAAATCTGCGCTGCATCTTTTGCATTGATTTGATTATCCTGATTCACATCTGCAAGCTTTTTCTGCACATCATTAAAGTTTCCGCTGTTGCCTGAACCAATTTCAGCAGAATATACTAAAACAGAAGCTGCATCTTTGGCATTGATTTCAATATCTCCATCAATATCGCCCATTTTGTCAAGCCCTGCTTCTCGAATCACTTCATTTGCAATCCATGAATGCCCCGAAATCGTAGGCGTAAAATCAAGTTCATATAAATTCGTATACTGATAAGCCTTTCCTTCAAAGCCTGCATAAACATCAATTACAGAAACATTTCCATGAGATACACCGAAATCTTTAATATAATCATTGATACGCTTCCAAGAATCATCTGTTTCATTGTCCGTTCCGTTTAAAACACTTCTCGCAGGGCGCAAAATGGCATTATAAGCCATTTGTCTTTTCGCAGAAAGCTGATTATACATTTCGATATTATCCAACATATTATAAGCAGTCTGCCAAATAATTTTTGCATCGGGATAATTTTCAAGCTGATGATTGATTTGCTGAATGTTTTGAGCAGCTGAAAGTTGATTGACACGCAGGTCAGCCGCCATCTGATTGGCATAAGGAATTAAATCATCTTCGGACTGAAACCCATAATCCTGAAGCTGTGCTGTGAAAACATCTAAAAATTTTTCAAATTTGAATTCTTCCATAAAGCCGTGTGTTGTCTCTAAAAATTTATCCAGAATATCCTGTTCACCAGCATTGATGACAATAATATCCGCTTCTGAAAGTGCCTGCTGTATCTGAACATCATAGAAACAATTCAAAATGTCACTGGTTGTATAATTTTCTCCGGAAAAATTCTGAATCTGCACATCTGCACAGTCTTTCAGCAGACTGACATAAGAATTTTCTCCGCTTGCAATGCTGTCACCAAGAACAACAATTTTTTTCATGTTCGCACCGTGTGCCGTCAGTAAAGGCATTCCAGCAAGACAAAGACTTAATGCAGAACTAACTGCAACAGACTTTAAATATTTTTTCATAAAAAATCCTCCATCTATCATATTTTTTATAATTTATATTGTACTCCAGAAAAGACAAATTGTCAAGATTAAAAAATTTCCTGTTATTTTTTCTTTTTCAGCATAACCCATGAGACAACCAGCGTAATCAGCACGGAAATCAAAGTCGGAAACCATGTGTCCGGTACAGGCAAATGCGCCGTATTCATGCCGTAAAAACTAAATACCATTGTCGGTATTGATAAAATAATGGTTACAACTGTCAGCCTCCACATGACAATATTTAAATTATTGGAAATCACTGAACCAAATGCTTCCACCATGCTGGAAATAATTCCTGAATAAATATTGCTCATTTCAATAGCCTGACGAACTTCAATTAACACATCTTCCAGTAAATCTTGGTCTTCATCATAAAGCCGAATCGTTCTGCCACGAAGTAATTTTTCAATCGTCACTTCATTGGCTTTCAGAGAAGTGGAAAAATAAACTAAAGATTTTTCCAATTCCAGCATTTGAATCAGTTCTTTATTTTTCATAGCGGAACTTAATTTCTGTTCCATGACGTAAGACGTTTTATCAATCTGCTTTAAGTCCTGCAAATAAATAGCCGTAATCCTTAACAGCAACTGCATGACAAAACGAGTTTTCATTCTGGTCTGAACGCCTTTGACAATGCCGTCCGCCATATCGTGAAGTACTTGATTATTTTTCAAAGAAATTGTGAAAACATAATCCTGTGTAATGATAATTCCCAACGGCACAGTATAGAATAAAATCGTTTCTTCTGTTTGAATTTCAGACATTGCCGTGTCCACAATAATTAACGTCTGGTCGTCTTCACGTTCAATACGGGAAGATTCTTCTTCGTCAAGAGAGGACCGCACGAAACCGCTGTCAAGCCCGTAGCCTTCAATTAACTGCTGTACTTCCTGTGCTGTCGGGTCAATGACTGAAATCCAGCACCCCGGCACAGGAGCTTCCAACGGCTGAATGATATTTTCCACCGTCTGATAAAAATGAATCATAGTAAACTACCGCCTTTCTAAACAGACGGCAATTTTACAAAATCCGTCTGCTCTTAAAAATATTCCGCTCGTCCGAACGGGTCAGCTGTCATAATTGATTCCACCTCCAGTTATATAACGAATACTTTTTTATTATAGCAGATTTTCAGGACAATGGCAAGAGATTTTCAGAATTTCTGGAAAAAAGAAAGAAATTCCCCTTTTTACAGGGGAATTTTCTGTCAAATATTATTTTACAGCGTCCTGAATGGCTTCTATAATTTCCGGATAATACCATGTACATTCTGAGCGGTTTAAAATGCCATAACTGCCATCACCTGAAATATTATTATTATCCCAGATAAAACAGGGAATATTTCTCTGTTTTGCAGCGGTGAGATAATACGCATAATAAGCAGCACGGTCAGCTGTATTATCTTTGTTTTCCGCTCCGAATTCGCCGATAATCACCGGCAAGCCTTTAGAAACAAATTTGTCATAAAGCATGTCAAAACCAGCATCTAATTCTGCTTTGGATTCTTCTGTAAACTGTTTTTCTTCTTTAAATTCAGAGCTGGTAAATTTCCACGGCGCATAGCTGTGAATGGAAAGAATTAAATTATCATCTTCCGGCACAACAAGACCATTCAATGCTTTTTCAGAAATGGAAGCCGCCTGTGTTGTAATTACTAAAGTTCTCATGCTGTTATTTCCGCCGGATTTTCTGACGGTATCCACAAATGCCTGCAATAAATGGTTAATTACATCACGTTCTTCCGCAGTACCGCCTGTCCATTCATCAGTACTGTCAATAATACGGGGTTCATTCAAGCCTTCAAATAATAATTTTGTATCATAGCTTTTAAACCTGTCTGCAATCTGAGACCAGACTTTCACATATTTTTCAGTGACTTCCTGTTCCTTGTAATAAATCGGTGTAATCCAAGTATAATCATCATGGTGCATATTCAAAATAACATATAAATCATCATCTACTGCATAATCCACAACTTGCTGAACTCTCTGCATCCAGAGAGAATCAATATTTCCCTCTTTATCCAGATGGTCATTCCATGAAACGGGAATTCTCACTGCATTAAAGCCCGCATCTCTGACAGTATCAATCATTTTTTTAGTTGTTTTAGGATTGCCCCAAGCCGTTTCAAAATCGGTAACACTCCAAGTAATATTATAACAGTCCAGCGTATTTCCTAAATTCCAGCCGACTTTAATAGAATCCACAATTTTCTGTGCATCGTCATTCTGATACGAAACCTGAATTTCATCTGCATGTGCAAGGCTTCCGGCAATTGTACCGCCTAAGCCTTCACTGCATTTCACGGTCACGCTGTCCAGCGAAATACTTTGCAATTCACTCCAGAAATAGCTGAATTCAAGTTCACTGCTCGAAGAAAGCATTGCTTTGACCTCATCAGAAAGCACCCAGTAAACCTGAAATTGATTTCCGTCAGGATATACTGAAAAAACAGGGCTTTCCGTCCAGTTGTCATCACTTGTTTTCAGCTTACAGCCGGCATTGAATTTTCCAACATTCCCCTCACCTGAAACCTGAAAAATAAAAGCCTGCGGAATCCAGCCTTCTTCCAAATCCAACGGAATCTTCACAGAGGGCGAAGTCTCATAATTTAAATTCTGATGTACATGAATCTCTTTTGTATCATCTACTGGAATTTCTGCTTTTTCAGTGTAACAGCAGGTAACATATTTCAGCTGTACTTCTTCTGTATCTCCCCACCAGTAACCGATTTGAATTTTTCCGTCCGGATTGACATAGTCCTGAATTTCAGCAGGCACATTCCATTCCACTTTGACATAATTTCCATCAGCCGGAAATGTGAAATTATCTGACTGATACCAATAATCGTCCGTTGCTGCCGGACATCCATCATATAAAGAAATACCAATTCCCCCTTGATAACTTCCGATTGCACTGCCTGCTTCAAATTCAAATATAAATTTCTGCACAGTATCTCCCTCTGAAATAAAATCTTTCAGCGAAATCGGATAATTTTTATTTGTATCATGATTTAAGACAGCATCTGTAAAATCATTCTGTGTTCCCGACTGAAAATTTAAAGTTTCTCTGGGGCTGACATGTTCTGTAGGCTGAGGTTCTGTTTCTGCAACAGGTTCAGCAACAGAATCCACAGTTACATCAGAATTTTTTGTTTCTGCAACGGTTTCCTCCTGTACAGAAGTTTCTTCCTGAGAATTTGTCTGTTTCTTTTCTGCACAGCCCGTCAGGAAGGTACAGGCAGTTAGTACAGATAATATCAATGCTGTAATTTTATGTGACTTCATAAACAATGCAGTCCTTTCCTGAATTTCACTGTTTTCATTATAGCACATATTTTCGGGGAATTCCAGCATTATTGAAAATTTTTTCAATTTGCACAAAAATCAGAATCCAGATTTGTGCAGAATGCAGAAATTTATAAAAAGAATATTTTTTTCAAAAATCGTAGTGCTTTTTTATATAAAATATGATATAATAATTTTATGGTCTATTTTTTCAAAAAACTACATAGATTACACAGGACAGCCGGTTCTTTTAAAAATTTCAGAAAAAGAATCAGGCTGATTTTCAAAAAAATTTTACAAGGAGCGTGCATTGCAGTGAAACACCCAATTATTACAATCGAAAGAGAATACGGCAGCGGAGGCAGTGTTGTCGGAAAAAAAGTCGCTGAAAAATTAGGCATTCCATTTTATAATCACGAAATTCTGGAAATGGCAGCAGAACGCTTGAATGTGCCTGTTGCCAAGCTCGAAGGTGCAGAAGAATCCTCACCCAAAAGCTTTTTATATACTTTACTGCTGAATTCCAATCCCTCTAAAGCAATGGAAGACAATCTTCCTGTTTCAGATAAATTATATATCACCGAAACACAGATTATTAAAGAACTCGCTGAACAAGGAAGCTGTGTCATTGTCGGCAGATGCGCCAATTGGATTCTCAGAGACAACCCTCATAAATTCAGTACATTTATCTATGCGCCCCGGGCATTCCGGTTAGCCTATGCTCAAAAAACATATCAGGTCACAGAAAAAGAAATCAGTACCCTTCTCCCCAAAATTGACAACCGTCGTGAAAAATTTTATAACCTCAACACCGGCGGAAACTGGTATGATAAAAATAATTATGCTTTATGTATCAATACCGGATTTATGGGCATTACCGGTGCAACGCATTTAATTTATCATACTGTCAGAGGCATTCCTGACCCTGAATTCCGCAATGAAGAGGCAGAGGAAACAGCTTGAGGCTTTCTTTTGACTTAGATGATACATTATTCATCAACCCTCAAAAAACAAAAGCAGAACCAAAATTAAACTTTCCATTTTCTTTATTATATCCGGACAGACTCAGAGCCGGAACAGTTTCTTTAATGCATACTTTGCATGACATGGGCGCAGAAGTCTGGATTTACACAACTTCCTTCCGGTCAGAGCGGTATATCCGGAATCTGTTCCGGCATTATCATATTAAAATTGATACTGTCATTAACGGCACACGTCACGCCCTTGAAGTACAGGGAAACAAAACCGAAATGATGCCCTCAAAATATCCCTCTCATTACAGAATAGATTTGCATATTGATGATGATATTTCTGTTTTAGAAAATGGAAAGTATTACGGCTTTCAAGTCTATTTGATTCAGGAACATGACGAACTCTGGACAGAAAAAATTTTAGAACAAATTCACCAAAAGAAAAATCCTGCATATCCTGCAATAAAGGAGTGATGCAGATGCAAAGCAAGAAAACAATAATGGTCGCCGGCGGTGACTTGCGTTATGGATATACCGCCGCCGCTTTAGCAGAAAAATTTGAAACGTATGCTGTCGGCTTTACCCGTCAGATGATTCCTGAATCTGTCAATTTAATTGAATCCCCTGCTGACGGTCTGCCCATGTGTGATATTTTAGTGCTTCCTATGCCTGTCTCTGATGACGGCGTGCTAGTCAATGCCCCCTTTAGTCAAAGCAATTTATCTTTGAAAGGACTGATTTCCAGATTAAAGCCTGATGCACTTGTATTCGGCGGAAAATTTGGCAAGGCAAAGACTCTCTTTGAAGAATCCGGTATTGAAACAGTCGATTACTTAGCCTGTGAAGAACTTAGTACTCGAAATGCTGTGCCAACTGCGGAAGGCGCAGTGCAAATGCTTCTGGAAGAAATGCCCTGCACAATTTACAACAGTAAAATCTTAATACTGGGATTCGGAAGAATCGGAAGCCGTTTAGCCTATTTACTTCAGGCAATGGGCGCAAAAGTCACTGTTTCAGCTCGTGATGTCGTTAAACGGGCGCAGGCCGAAATGCTGGGCTGTAAAAGCATTTCCTTTACAGAGCTTGAAACTTCCGTCAAGCAGTTTGATGTCATTTGTAACACCGTCCCTGCAAAGGTCATGACAGAATCTGTTCTGAAACAGGTTCAGAACAATGCGTTAATTTTAGACCTCGCTTCCAAACCCGGTGGCATTGACTGGGAAGCCGCTCAAAAATTAGGGAAAAGAGCTGTGTGGGCTTTATCTCTCCCCGGTAAAACTGCACCTGTTACAGCTGGCGAAATCATCGCAAAAACAATTCTCCATCTTTTAGAAGAAAGGGGAACGACAGATGCATGATTTTGAAAATATCAGAATCGGCTTTGCAATGACAGGTTCATTCTGCACCTTTCAGCAAGCCTTTCAGCAAGCAGAATATTTAACTTCCTGCGGAGCAGAGTTAATTCCCATTATGTCAGCGAATGCGTCCCAGATTTCCACCAGATTCGGAACAGCTTCTGAAATGCGTGAACGCTTGGAAAACATTGCAAAACGTAAAATCATTTCCAGCATTGAAGATGCTGAACCCATAGGCCCTAAACAATTAACAGATATTATGTTAGTAGAGCCTTGCACTTCCAACACAGCGGCAAAATTAGCTTTAAGCATTACTGACAGCCCTGTCACAATGGCGGTCAAATCTCATTTAAGAGGTCAGAAACCTGTTGTCTTAGCGATTGCCTCCAATGATGCCCTCGCCGGAACACTCAAAAATATTGGTCTGCTTGCCAATTCTAAATATTATTATTTCGTTCCGCTAAGACAAGACGACTCTGTGAAAAAACCAAATTCTTTAGTAGCAGATTTCGGTCTGACAGCAGATACCCTTGTCAATGCCTTAAACGGCAGACAATTTCAGCCTTGTCTTTTCATGTAAGCAAAACACCGCTTGAAAGCACATTTCAGGCGGTGAAATTCTGCATTGACAGAACTATTAAAAATATGCTATAATAATAAAAATTTAGAAAGAAGGTTTTTCAATGCTCAAAAATAAAACCGTCCTGTTAGGCGTGACCGGAAGCATTGCCGCTTATAAAATTGCAAATTTAGCAAGAATGCTGAAAAAATTAAATTGTACTGTACATGTCTTAATGACTCGGAATGCAACAGAATTTATCAATCCGATTACTTTTGAAACACTCACTGAAAATAAATGCTTAATTGATACGTTTGACAGAAATTTTCAATACAGTGTGGAGCATGTCGCACTTGCAAAACAGGCTGATGTTGTCATGATTGCACCTGCTTCAGCAAATGTCATAGGCAAAATTGCTAACGGCATTGCTGACGATATGCTGACAACTACTGTAATGGCTTGTCCTTGTCATAAAATCATTTCTCCTGCAATGAATCATAACATGTTTCATAACCCGATTGTACAGGATAATCTTGCAAAATTAGAACGTTTCGGCTATGAAATCATTCAGCCAGACAAAGGCATGTTAGCCAACGGCGATATTGGAGACGGAAGAATGCCCGAAGAAACCGTTTTATTAGAATATATCTTAAAAACAATTGCTTATGAAAAGGACTTGACCGGAAAGAAAATTTTAGTTACTGCCGGTGCAACGCAGGAAGCCATTGACCCAGTGCGTTTTATTACGAATCACTCTACAGGGAAAATGGGCTTTGCTATTGCAAAAGCGGCTATGTACAGAGGAGCAGACGTTACTGTGATTGCAGGACATACAGAAGTTGACCCTCCCATGTTTGTCAACCTGATTAGAGTAAAATCCGCTCAGGACATGTTTGAAGCCGTCACTGCAAACTCCAGTCAATATGATATTATCATTAAATCCGCAGCAGTCGCAGATTATACCCCTGTCACAACTGCTGAACAGAAAATTAAAAAATCAGATTCTGATTCTTCAATTCAATTAAAACGCACAAAAGATATTTTAAAATATTTAGGCGAACATAAGCCGGAACATCAGTTTTTATGCGGTTTTTCCATGGAGACAGAAAACGTTCTGGAAAATTCCAGAAAAAAATTAGCTTCTAAAAACTGTGACCTGATTTGTGCGAACAGCTTAACCACAGAGGGCGCAGGCTTTGGAACAGATACGAATATTATCACACTTATCACAAAAGATGATTGTGTTCTTTTGCCGAAACTCTCCAAAGAAGAAGCGGCACATGAGATTTTAACTAAAATTTTGAAAGAAATCAACAAAAAAAACGCTGTACAGGAATAAAGCCTGTACAGCAAATTTTTTTTAAAAATTATTCACTAATCGGGAAATCAGAAGCTTTCACTAAGCCGACAATCAGTTTTAAAACATTCATTGCATCAATAGAATCCGGCTTGCCGTTCAGATTGACATCTGCATTTTTCACTTGTTCTTCTGTCATGTTTTCTTTTCCCATAGCGGCTTTATTGATTGTGATAACGTCTAAAATATCCACTTCGCCGCTTATATCCGCATCACCCCAGAGAATTTCGCTTGCAGGAGCAGAAGAATCCTGTGTATCTGGTTCAGTATTATCTGCTTCTGTGGGCTTTGTTTCAGAAGAAGGTTCTTCTTTTGTTTCAGTAGGTGTCACGACTTCCAGACCGTCCACAATGGCATCAAATGCAGGCTTTGCGGTGTAATCTTCATTGAACAGAAGCGGATATTGAGAAGCTCTCCAGCTTTGGTCGTCAGTCGTTCCCCAGAAGACAACAGCAGAAACTTTATCCTGATATTTCATAATCGTATCCATAATATCAGAATAATACTGTGCCTGTTCTTTAAAAAGGTCAGGGCTGTTGACAGTTGCATCTAATTCTGTTACTTGTACGTCAAGACCTGTGTCACAGAATAATTTTAAAGCCTTTTCATACTGGCTCACAGACGGGAACGCATCAGAACCGGAGCGAGCGTCTAAATGAGACTGCATTCCAATGCCGTCAATATAATGACCATCAGCGTTAATTTCTTCCGTTAAAGCAACAATGGCAGTGCTTTTGCCCATATATTCGTTATAGTCATTATAATAAAGCTTTGTTCCTTCCGGAGCGTATTTCTTCGCAAACTCAAAGGCCGGCTTAATAAAAGAATTATCTCCGAAAATCTGTACCCATGGAGAACTTTGATAGCCATTCTCCTTAGCAGGGAAACCGGGGTCTCTTGGCTTGCCGTCATCTTTGAAACATTCATTGACAACGTCCCAAGCGTAAAAATCTACATCTGGATATTCTTCTTTCACAGCAGCGAAAACATTTTTAATATAATTTTCAAGGCGGACAAGCATTTTTTCTTTAGAAACCCATTCGCCGTCAGTTTCATAATTTTCTTTAAAGAACCATTCAGGGGTCTGCTGATGCCATACTAACACATGTCCTCTGACAGGAATCTTGTTATCTCTTGCAAAGTTCAAAATAGAGCGTGCGCTTGCAAGGCTGACTTGTGGATTTTCATCATCACCAGCTGCTGCCATTTCCATGCAGGCTTTCTGGTCAAGAATGGCATCTGGTTTCAGTTCATTTCCGGCGGTCAAGCTGTTGAAATGCTTTAAAATCAATTCTTTGGTAGAAGTAGGCGCAAGTTCTTTTGCAGTGGTTGCAGTACCGATTTTGAAACTGTTTGCATAAGCATCTTTTAAAGAAACAATATCACTTTGCGGGTGAATTACCGGTGCTTCCTTAATGCTGAAATCGTCAATATAAAAATCATCTGTACCGCCTTCAAAATAAATATAAACGTCCGTCATGCCTTCTGTATAGCTGAATTTCAAGTCAGTAATTTCTTGCCAGCCACCACCAGAAACGCTTACTAAATTATTATAATGCGTTTCACCGGAAGCATCATTATACTGCCAGCTCAGTGTTAAATTATCCGTATACCACTTACCGGCAGCCTTTGCGTTAATTAAATAAACCGTATCCGGCTTGCACTTGTCATCAATCCGGAAAGAAGGACCATTCCAAGATTTTGAACGACCGCTTGCACAAAGGGATTTTGAACCGCTGACAGCCATATCTTCACTGGCGGAAAGTTCTGTTGTATCGTTTTCTCCTCTGGTTGACCATGCAGAAATATCTCCGTCTTCAAAGTCGGAAGAATAAATCACACCTTCCAAAGCATCTTCTGCATTTACAGCGAATGCCGGAACAGCAGCTGCCCCACAGCTGACGGCAAGCAATCCCGAAAGAACACGTTTTTTTATAGATTTCTTCATATTAAAACCTCCAAAATAAATTTCTATATATTTATTCTATCACAAATTTACTGTATTTGTCAATAGTTTCTCAAAAAATTACAAGAAGTATATAAATTTCTGTAAACCTGACCAACAGAAAATTTCAGTTTGTCCTTGTATCAAAAACAAATGTATTTGTACAATTTACAGAATTATTTTAACAAAAATCTGCTTCTGACTTTATTTTTTTAAAAATAGAAATCAATCTCAAGTTTTTTCTTTACAAAATTTAAAAACTGTGCTATAATATTCAGGTAAACTTAATTTAATAAAGAAAGCAGAGGTTTTTCCAATGAGCAAAATCAGAATTGCAATTGCCGGTTATGGCAATCTCGGAAAAGGTGTAGAATTAGCAGTCAGACAGAATCCGGATACAGAATTAGTTGCTGTATTTACAAGACGTGCGCCGGAATCTGTCAAGCTTTTAACAGAAGGCATTCCGGTTTATAAGCTGGAAGATGCAAAAAATTATCAGGATAATGTCGATGTGTTAATCATTTGTGGCGGCAGTGCCACAGACCTCCCTGTACAAACTCCTGAACTTGCAAAATATTTCAATGTCATTGACAGCTTTGATACACATGCAAGAATTCCGGAACATTTCGCTAATGTGGACAAGTCCGCAAGAGAAAATGGACATTTAGCAATGATTTCCCTCGGCTGGGACCCCGGTCTGTTTTCTTTGAACAGAGTGTATGCAGAATCCATTCTTTCCAATGGCAAAACTTATACATTCTGGGGAAAAGGTGTCAGTCAGGGTCACTCTGATGCAATTCGCCGTGTGGAAGGTGTCAAGAAAGGCATTCAGTACACCTGCCCCATTGAATCCGCCATTGAAGCTGTCAGAAACGGTTCTCAGCCTGAATTAACTACCCGTGAAAAACATGAACGTGTTTGCTACGTTGTCGCTGAAGAAGGCGCAGACCTCGCAAAAATTGAATCTGATATCAAAAATATGAAAAATTATTTCGATGAATATAACACAACTGTGAATTTCATCTCCGAAGAAGAATTTAACCAGAATCATAATACCCTCCCCCATGGCGGTTTTGTGATTCGCTCCGGAAAAACCGGCGACGGCGAAACAACGACTCAAACAATTGAATATTCCCTGAAACTCGGTTCTAATCCGGAATTCACTGCTTCTGTTTTAGTAGCCTATGCAAGAGCTTTAAGCAGATTAAAGGCAGAAGGTGCTGTTGGCTGTAAAACAGCATTTGATGTAGCACCTGGCTATCTTTCCCCGTTATCTCCGGAAGAACTCAGAGCGAAAATGCTTTAATGCAATTAGTTTTATAAATAGAAATGCTCCTGTTTCGGCAGGGGCATTTTTTTTGAAAAAATTTTCAAAAATCTGTTACACTAAGCCTGATTTTTTTGATTATATAAATGAAAGCGAAATTTGCAAATCCAGCTTCTCAAAAAACGAGGTGAATACAGCATGACTGAGCATAAACAGCGTTCTCCGGATGCAGACGCTCACAGGAAAATTTTTGAACTCTACAGCAATTATGTATATGCAGTAGTCTGGCGGATTCTCGGAAGCGCAGGCAGTCCGGAAGATGTGGAAGAATGCGTTTCAGATGTATTCGCCGAAATATTCTCAAAGCTGGATTCCGTTTACGAAGGCAGTACAAAAGCTTATCTCGGAACAATCGCCCGCAGAATGGCAGTCAATCGCTTTCAGAAGCTGACCTCCGGAAAGATAAAAACAATTTCATTAGATGACGAATCTATTGCAGAATTCGCTTCTGATACAGATATTTCCGGAGAATATGAAAAAGCAGAACAGGCGGAAAAACTGCTGAACTTAATTCTTTCACTCGGCGAACCAGATGCAAGCATTATCATTCAAAAATATTATTATGACCGGAATTCAGTTGAAATTGCTAAAATGACAGGGCTGAATCCTGTCGCTGTCAGAATGCGTCTGAGCCGTGCCTTAAAACGTATGCGGAAACTGCTGGAAGAAAATCCGTAAAATTTTACTTACTTCAAGGAGGGACTGGTATGAAACAAAAATTAGACTTATCTGTACTGAAATATGCGAATCTGCAAACTGTGGATAAAATTTCACAGAATACAGCTTCTGCACCAAGCCGGACAATGGAAAGGATATTCACGGCAAGCGAACAGAAATATCAGTATCACTGCTTCTCAGAAGAATCGTATGCTGTAACAGAAACTTACCAGACAGAGCCAATTCAAAGGTCAGGTATTTTCTTTCAGACGGCAGCAGCAGCAGCATGTCTGTTAGTCTGCGCCGGAACAGTCGGCGGAGGAATTTATCTGCTGAATCAGGGCAGAACGATGCAGGAAATGCCAACAGCAGAACTTAATACGACAGAAACACCTGAACCCGAAACAACAGTTACTCAGCCGGTACAGAAAACGACTGAAACAATACCGGAAACAGCACAATTTCAAGTAAAGCCCAGAGCTTCTGTAGAAACAGCAATAGCTGAAACAATTCCTGTAATCGTTTCTGAAACGGAATTCACTTCTGAAACAACTGCTTTGACAGAAACCGAAACGACTGCACTATCCGCACAAACGGAAACTACAACTATACCAGCAGAAGCTTCTGAACCAACAGAAGCACCTGAACCAGAACCAACACTTCCCGTACCGGAAGAGCCGGAAAGCATTTCACTTGCACCGCTGGCGATAGAAGAGGAAAATAATCATACTATGATTACAGTCGGGGAATATTTCGGAGAAGCGAAAGAAGTACCGCTGTATCAGGATATTTCTTTCATACAGCCGTGGACAGATACTGTTTTTCCAGGATTTTACTATAGTGTAAAACAATTTAAATTTGCCGGAGAGGAAACTTACACAACACGCAATTGGCTCAGAGCTGTAGAAGATGAAACGACCCCTCAGACAATTCAAACTGTTTATGCACCTTCCTACGTTCCGGAAGGCTACGAACAGACGCTGGAAACACGTTTAGAGAATATGACTGCTACCGAAGAAAAAAATCCTGATGAAGCATTTGGATATTACTGCACTGCTTATCTGAATCCAAAAAATGCTGCTTCCGGACATATGGTTTTCTTTACACAGTATGCAAAAAATATCTGGGGTTATTGCACCGAGGTGCTGTCTCCTCCGCCGTCAGATGCCATTACAAATGCAGGACTGATTTCACCAGAAAAGTCAGTTATCCTCAACGAACATTACGGATTAAATTTCTCCGTTGGAAAATACAGCCTTGAAGATTCTGACAAAGAAGAATATGATTATATCTGGGATAATGGGGATTATATCTTTGAACTTTCCACATCAGATATTTCTTTTGAGGAATTTCTGAAAATTGCAGCATCCATTCAGCCGATTGAATAAAATTACACTCTTCATAATCCTTTACAGACAAAAGACCGCTGTTTTAGTTCAGCGGTCTTTTACTTTTTATAAATTTATAAAATTGTCTCCATACCGATTTTGTAGGGCTTCATCCCCATCGCCTGATAAAATGCAGAAGCATCCGGATTACATGACCAAACATTTAAAGTCACGTTATAACACCCGATATTTCTAGCATAATTCAGCACATATCTGTAAAGCTCCGTTCCAATGCGTCTGCCTCTCATTAAAGCCTCTACACAAAAATCATCAATATAAAGTGTTTTTCTGTCCGTATTGATATTATCATTTTTATAAATTTCCAGAATGCAGAACACATAACCAACCATATTTCCAGCATCGTCAAATGCAACAAATACCGGTCTGGATTCGTCTTTTAAAATCGCTTTCAGTTCAGGATTCGTATATTTTTTAGAATTCGCCTTGAATAAATCCGGTCTGCCGTCATGATGCACTCTAAGCACCTGATGCAGAAGTCTGTTAATATTCGGAATATCCTTGGCAACAGCTCTTGTAATTGTCATACTGCGCCTCCGTTAAAGTGCCACGCCATTTTGCTGGAGCAGTTCACGGGCAGAAACAACAGAATCTACACCATCTGCATTTTTCACAGGGGCAAACTCTTTCTTTCTTTCCACTTCATAGGCAAGACAATTTTTCTGCATATGAATCATATCAAGCACAAGCGTTTCAAATTTATAAGCATTTGGTTCTTCCGGCTTGACAAGTGTACCGTTTTCGTCAACATAAGGCACTTTTTTATGAACAATATGCACCTGCATATTATCATGCATCAACTCTGTTAATTTCTCAACTTGAAACAAATAATTCAGGATAACCCCATAATTATAAGAAAGTGTGCCGTCCGGCTTGCGGTCATGAATCATTTCTTCTGTCATTTCATAATACTCTACAATAGAGGGCTTTCCATCTTCCAAGCAAAGCACGCCAACCCGTTCTTCCGGAAAGGCTTTTCTGACCACTTTACTTGCGGATTCACAGCCGGAAAGAATCGTTGCTCCAATAAAGCACGGGTCTGCAATCTTCTGAAGGACATTGTCAACGGCAAAAATATTCAGCCATTCAATCCCTTCACGCTGAAGTACATGCAATAAACCTGCTTTTGCAAGTGAAATAAACCAGCCTCCGTTGCCGTTTGGAGAAGTAGCAATTCTTCCCTTTTCTTCCAGCAGAATTTTTCCGTCCGCATCTACAGCAGCAGCCATTTCCTGCACAAAGAAATGCACATATTCCGGATTATACCCGAAATATTTATTTTCTTCAAAGAACTCTCTGGTATCCTCATCATTTTTCTCACTGGTCATGATGAACAGCGGAACAAATGCGCCGGCTTTATCCACCACTTCCATTAAATTATTGATTAAGCATTCAAAAATAGAAAGCTGTCTGGTCAGACCAATATTATACATCCCCTTAGGCTTGTCGAACCCAAGACGAGTTCCCATGCCTCCGGCTAACAGGACTGCACCAACTTTCCCCTGACGGATAGCATCCAGTCCGGCGGATTCAAATTTTTCATGATTATCAGCAATTTCTTTCAAGGTTAATGCGCCGAGAGGTTCTAAAACACCTCTTTGTAACTGGCCTTGTTTTTGATATGCAGCGAATACGTCCAGCAGCTGTATATCCAAAGCGTCAATCTGCTCCAGAAGCTGATATTGTTCCAAATCAGAAAGCGTGTCATAAAATCTGAGCAGATGTGTCTGACCGCAGGCATCTAATTTCGCTTTTGCTTGAATATAATCCATGTTCATCAGTCCTTGCTTAAAATTATAGTTACTTATAGTATAACATAAATAGGAAAAAAAATCAAGTCAACAATGTTTGTGATATTGCACAGCTTTTTAAATGGAAAATACTGTATCATACAGCGTTTTTTACAATGGCTTTCAAGTCATTTTCGGAATGGCATATAAATTCAAATCCCATGCAGGAATATACAGCCTGTGCCGGATATAAAACTGATACTTTGGATTTAATTTTCTGACTAAAAGAGGAAGTTCAAAAATATCCTGATTTCTGTGATAAATTGAAACAGATAATTTCGGTGTATATTTCCGGATAGTTCCGGCAGCTCCCCAGAGGGCTTCACGCTCAAAACCTTCCACGTCCATTTTCAGGAGTGTCAGCGACTGCCCTTTCATTAAGCCGTCAACGCTGACAGCCTGTATGATTTCACCTTCCGGAGAAAGAGCGGATTGTCTGCCGGCTTTGGAATTGAACGGAAGTTCTGTATCTTTACACCAGCTGACAGCCTGATGTGCATGAATTTGTTTCATATTATTTTCTTCAATATAGCGTGTCAGTTTTTTAAAATTTTTCTTATCCGGCTCAACTGCGTGAATCAGATAATATTTCTGATTGGTATAACTAAGCAGTTCTCTGATGGTATCTCCGTTGTAAGCTCCTAAATCTACAAGCGTTTCATTGCGGGAGGGTCTGAGAATTGTCCGGAAAATTTTTTCAGGAGATTCTGAAATCGTTTCTAAATAGCGAATATTTCCACTGATTTTATATTGAATAATATTTAAATACACCCGTCTGGATTCAGCGTCTGCAAGCATTCTGTAAACAGCATTAAATTCCTGCAAATGTTCCAGAAAATACTTATATGTAAACAGCCCTCCGCCTATGACAGGGACATCTGGCGCATAAAGCATATGTTTATGTGATAATTGCCGGATATATTTCACTAATGTCGGATAACCTGCCGCAAAAGCAAGCACAATCACAAAATCATCTACTGCTTCTTCAATTTCAGAAAGTTTATGCACTTTAAACCCTGCAAAAGAATGCCCTCTGACAAATTCATCACTTGCAAAGACACCGGCAACAGTAATTCCATACTGTCGAAAAACAGCCATAATTTTCACAGCACCGTCACCCATGCCGTAAATAAAAATCGGACGTTTTTCAGCTTTCAGCCGTTCCCAGCAGGAAACTTTTTCCGTGACCAGACTTTCCAGCCCTGCGCCTTTGGGAGGATAAATCATATTATTCATGCGTTACCCCTCCATTAAAATCATTTTCATCTTCTTCGCTGTCTTCCTCATGATGCTGGTGAGGCGATGCGCCGTAAAGGTCACGCCCACGAGTTCCGTATTTATCACGAGCCTGATTCACGTACTTATCCAGAAGGCTCATGACATCACGAGGATTTTTCACAATCATGTCAAATTCAGGAAGGCTGACATCACGACTGCAAATATGAATCGTTCCACAGCCGACTATTCTTTGTCCAAACGTTAATTTCAAACGCTTATCCGTAATTTTATACAAATCAACTTCATCTTCTGTGATATTAAAGAATCCTGTCCGGCAGATAAGTTTTTCTTCTGTTAAAAAATAAACTGTAAACGACCACGGCAATCCTAAAAATGTTCTTTTTCTGTCACGCCACACATATTCAAATTCTTTCTTTTTCGCCATAAAAAAGCTCCTTTTTAATTTAAAATTTCTTGTTTTTATTATCTCACATTTTCAGAAATTTGTCAAGGGATTTTCTAAACAGCTTGACAGTTTGTCAAATATGTTGTATAATGAAATTACCTGAAAAATATGTAGTTTTTTGTCGGAGGAAAGCAAATGGAAGAAACGTTCTGGGAAAAATTATTCCGCAGTATCAGAGCAACGGACAGTTATATTTTAATTTTTGCAGTATTGGCAGGTGTATTTTTAATGACTTCACTATGGCTCACCCGCATGATTGACAAGGATACTAAAGCCAATGCACCAATTGACAGAGTACATCAGATTTTAAGTGTTTTTTACACACTGTTTGTGACTTTTATTTCACTCTTTCCGCTTCTGGGAATGTTCGGAACGGTGAGAGCATTGTTAGAACTGGATTTGTCCGGAGATTTGGAAATGATTAAGCTGAAATTTTTCAATGCGCTGACTTCTACTGCATGGGGAATTGTCTTTTCCGTATTCTTTAAAATTTTACATGCCATATTTCAGCCCAGAATTGAAACAAGGCTGAACATGCTGAATCCAAGCAAAGAAGGCGAATCTTCATGAAAATCAGAGAAATTATACTGGATTTCACGTCTTTGCTGGACATTTTCATGCTGATTTTATTTTTCTTTATTCTGTTCAGTCATTTTGAAGTCGAAGAAGCTAAGGAAACAGCTAATCAGGCACTTGAGGAAGCAGCTGCTGTCTCTGAATCATTAGAAGGTCAGTTTCAACAGGCGGAAGAAAAACTCCAGCAGGTGGAAGATGAACTTGCACTGCTGGAAGAAGTCAGCCACGGAAAAGCCGTTGACATGACCGCTTTAATGGAAATCAGCCGTGGTACAATGATACAAAGCCGTTTAAATATGAACGCTTCCGGAGACAGCTGGGAACTGTCCCTCAAACGTCTGGACGATAAAACCAAAAAAGAAATTTCACTTGCTTCACTCACAGAACAGGATAATTTAAGCAAAGAATTAAGCGTGATTCTTATCAATCAGCATTATGACACAGAAGATAAAATTCCATTTTTATTTTTATATGACGGGACACAAATCGGCTCAGAAGCGGCTTGCAATGCTGTAAATGCTGCTTTTCGGGAAGTGCGTCAGACTTATCCGCATTTTTACTGTATGCAGTTAGATATTTCCGATTTCGGAACGCTGGAGGAGAATACACCATGAAAAAAACTGTCAAAGGTTCAGGGCTTTTAATTGTCGTTGCCTGTGTTGCCTGTGTTGCAGTTGGCGCAGGCGGAATGTATTTATACATGAAAAGCCGTTCCGGCGGACTTGGAGACGGAACGGAAATTGCTGTTGCTGTCAATGAAGCTGTTCCCGTTTCAGAAGAAATCCCTCAAATTTCAGAAACACTTGAAATCCCTGAAACAACAGAACCAGAAACAGAATCCCAGACAGAACCCCCTACTGAACCCCTCACCGAACAAGGCGGTTATGTTGTGATTTCAGTCGTTGGAAATGATTACCTTTACGGCAATCAGATTTATGACTTGGACGACTTATTAGCAATCCTGAAAAACAGCAAGGAACTCCCTGCTGTCAGAATTGTAGACGAAAAAGCCTCCCGCAAGGCTTATCAGGAATTAACTTCTGCTTTGCAAAATGAACATATCAGCATCGTCAAAGCAGAAAATACCTATTGACAAACTGCATGACTTATGCTATAATACAAAAAGTTTTAAAAATACATAAATGGAGGAATTTGCACATGAACCAGAATGCAGTGCTTTATCTCGTCATTCCCTGCTATAACGAACAGGAAGTCCTGCCCGAAACTGCAAAACAGTTAAAACAAAAAATGTCAGATTTAATTTCACAGCAGAAAATCAGCCCTGAAAGCAGAATCGTTTTTGTCAATGACGGCTCAAAAGATACCACTTGGCAAATTATTCAAACCCTTCACACCGAAAATAAACTCTTTCAAGGTGTGAACCTTTCCAGAAACAAAGGACATCAAAATGCTTTGCTTGCTGGTTTAATGACCGTGAAAGACTGCTGTGATATCACCATTTCATTAGATGCGGACTTGCAGGACGATATTGACGCAATTGACGGCATGGTGGACAAATTCTATGAAGGCTGTGAAATTGTTTACGGTGTGAGAAATTCCCGTAAAACTGACACATTCTTTAAAAAAACCACTGCGGAAGGCTATTATAAAGTCATGCAAATGCTCGGTGCAGATATTGTCTTTAACCATGCCGATTACCGCTTAATGAGCAAAAAAGCTTTGGAAGGCTTGGAACAGTTTCATGAATCCAATCTGTTTCTGCGTGGCATCGTGCCAATGATTGGCTACAAAACAGGAGAAGTTTACTATGCCCGTAAAGAACGTATGGCTGGTGAATCAAAATACCCCTTGAAAAAAATGCTTTCCTTTGCATGGGAAGGAATCACTTCTTTAAGCGTCAGACCAATTAAAATGATTACCAGCTGTGGAGCGTTCATTTTCATTATCAGCATTATCATGTTAATTTATTCTTTGATACGGCATCTCACAGGCGCAACCATTGCAGGCTGGACATCTATGATGTTTTCCATATGGGCTTTAGGCGGTCTCCAGCTGTTAAGTATCGGCATTATCGGCGAATATATCGGAAAAGTTTACATGGAATCCAAGGCAAGACCTAAATATATTGTGCAAGAATATTTAAATGACGAAGTATAATTCTTTCAGCATCTGTGAAAAACAGGTGCTGAAATTTTTTTGTGAAAGAATTGACAAACTTTAAAAAATATGCTATAATATGACAGTATGTTATTTTTTTAACAAGGAGGATTCTTTCATGAAAGTCGAATCATTTAAAAGTATCTTTGCAAAAGCCGTATTATCCGGAATTTTAATAGGCATCGGCGGGACAGTATACCTTGCAGTCGAAAATAAATATTTAGGCGGTTTCCTGTTCAGTCTGGGCTTATTTACGATTTTAAGATACGGTTTTGCTTTGTATACTGGGAAAGTCGGGTACATTCCGGAAAGAAAGCCAATTTATCTCAGAGAAGTCGGAATTACTCTGCTTGGAAATATTACCGGAACAGGCATTGCTGCTTTCTTGATACGGCTTTCAAGAACAGGAACGTTAATTCATGAAAACGCTTTACAGGCAATGCATACTAAAATGAATGACGGCTTTGCAAGCAGATTGATTTTAGGGCTGTTTTGCGGACTGTTAATGTTCATTGCTGTCGACAACGGCAATAAATGCAAGGAAGAACACCGAGACAGTTCTTTTTTATTTGGCACAGTTCTGCCGGTCATGGTATTTATTTTCTGCGGATTTAATCATTCTGTTGCAGACTGCTTTTATTTCTTTGCAGGGGTGAACTCTCCGGAAATGATTTTTTCAGGGATAATTTATCTGCTGACAATTGTGATTGGAAATGCATTCGGAGGTATGCTGATTCCCTTAATGATGAAACTTTTCGACAAAAAAACAATATAAATTTTAGAAACTGCCTGTTTCGGGGGTTTGACATTTTCATGATTTTGTGCTATAATAAAAAGCAGGTGAGGACAAGCTATGCAGTATTTGATAACATTTCTGGAAGGTCTTGTTTCGTTTTTATCGCCGTGTATGCTTCCGATGCTTCCGGTTTATCTCATGTATTTTTCAGGAAGTCAAAAAAGCAGAAAATCCGCTTTGCTGAATGCCGGCGCATTTGTACTTGGATTTACCATTATTTTCACGTTAATGGGCATATTTGCCGGAACATTAGGGCATTTGCTGACGGCTCATGCATTGCTGGTCAGAATTTTCAGTGGTGTCATCATAATCCTGTTCGGATTAAGTGAAACAGGCATTTTTGAACTGACTTTTTTAAAAGGCTATTCCGGAGAAGTGAAAATTACAGGAATCTTTTCAGCGTTTCTGTTTGGTGTGGTGTATGCCGTATGCTTAACGCCTTGTATCGGAATTTTTCTGGGGTCTGCCTTAATGCTGGCTTCTGTTTCAGCGAGCGCATACAAAGGAGCAATCCTGCTGATAGTTTACTCTTTAGGATTAGGCATACCGTTTTTTATTTCAGCAGTATTGATTGAAGAACTGGAAAATACATTTGATTTCATTAAAAAACATTATGCTGTCATCAATAAAATCTGTGGTATTTTCTTAATCTTCACTGGGATTGCAATCATTTTAAGGAGATAACCGCATGAAAAACAGAAAAACAATTTTCATATTAGCCGCATTACTGGTCATTCTGTTAGGAGGCGGCACATTTGCCTATCAGACATTAAGCAAAAATGCAACAGCAGAAAACGTTCCGGAAGTTTCACTCATGCCTGAAACTTTTCAAACTACAGAAATTTCTGAAAGCGTTTCCTATACACAAAATGCACCGGATTTTACGTTTTTAAATGCTGACGGCGAAGAAGTCCGGATTGCTGATTTCACCGGAAAGCCCATGCTTCTGAATTTCTGGGCGACATGGTGTCCCCCTTGCAAAGCAGAATTGCCTTATTTTGAAAAAGCTTACACAACATACGGCGAACAAGTACAGTTTTTTATGATAAACGTCACGGACGGTGTACGGGATACTGTCGATTCTGCTCAACAGTTTCACCAAGAAAACGGCTATCAGTTTCCCTTATATTTCGATACCAAGGGCGAAGGCGCAAAAGCTTATATGCTGATGTCTATCCCTTTGACAGTCTTCATTAACGCAGAAGGAGAAATCACTTATCAGCATATCGGCGCAATGACAGAAGAAGATTTGTTTTCCATGCTGGAAAGACAGCTCAACCCATAATTAAAAATTTTTAAAGAAAGGAGTGTTCAATATGCAGGAATTCACCCTCAAAATTGAAGGTATGATGTGTCCGCACTGTGAAGCAAACGTCAAAAAACACCTCGAAGCGTTCCCCATAGTCGATGAAGTCACTGCAAGCCATACCCTCAAACAAGCCATTCTGAAACTCAATGCCCAGCCCTCAGAACAAGACTTTGCAGACTTTAAAAAAGCCGTTGCTGATGCCGGCTATCAGGTCATTGACTAAAATTTAAAATTTTTATGTATCATTCAGCAGAAACCGGTTATACTACTCTTGTTCCGGAACAAATTCATTGCAAATGAGGTCTGCTGTTATGAACCAAATGAAGAAAAACTCCAATATTAAATGTACAGTGTCTCAGTGCAGAAATAACTTGGTAACAGAAGATTACTGCTGTTTAGACTGCATTCATGTCGGTACGCATGAAACTGACCCCACTGTACCGGAATGTGTAGACTGTAATTCCTTCGTCAGAAGAACTGACGGTATCATGGATTAACTGACAGATTCAGCTGTCCCTTCGCATTCTGCCAAGGGACAGCTAATTTTTTGTATACTCTGCACAAAAAAACATCTTGAAAAGATACAAAACAGAGAAAAATTTTGTGAATTTTTGCAAAACGATTGTGATAAATTCAAAAATGCGTTATAATAAAATTGGGTAAATTTTTATTTGCAATATAAGGAGGGGTATTATGTTTGACAAAACCATGACTTTTTCTATGGACAATGACAAAGAACTTGAACTCAAACAGACATTAACAATTATTTACGATGCACTCTTGCAAAAGGGTTATAACCCTATCAACCAGATTGTTGGTTATATTCTGTCGGAAGACCCGACTTACATAACCACACATAATAATGCCAGAAATTTAATCCGCCATATTGACCGTGATGAACTTCTGCAAGTACTCGTCAAATACTACCTGAAACATTAAGCATATTTTCATTTCATTCTGCATATACTGTAACTGCGGAGAATTTTCCGCATAATTTACAGGAAAAGAGCAATGCAAATGAATTATCCAAAATTAGTATTGTCTGTCCTGACAAGTTTCATGATTCTCACTTGTTCAGGCACACTATCCGTTCATGCTTCCGGTCAGGCCATCGGCTACGGACAGGGTACTCAGGTCAATGAGCAAAATATTCCCTTAGGTGCATTGGATTTCGATGCACAATACCGTCAGTATGATGCTTACGCTACTACCCCAGACCGGAACAGAATTATTATTACCTTTGACCAAGGCTACGAAAACGGCTATACCAGCAGTATCCTTGACACGCTCCGAGAAAAACAGGTCTCTGCTATCTTCTTTCTAACAGGTGACTATGCGAAAAAAGAAACAGAACTTGTCAACAGAATGATTCAGGAAGGCCACATGCTCGGCAATCATGGCATGACTCATGCTAGTCTGCCCCTCTTGGAACATGCCGATGCTTGTAATGAACTGATGACTCTGCACCAGTATGTCAAAGAACATTATCATTATGAAATGCAATATTTCCGCTGCCCTTGCGGTGAATATTCCGAACAGGCTCTCAAAACTGCTCAGTCCTGCGGATATAAAACAATTTTCTGGAGTGGCGCACATGTGGACTGGCTCACGGATAAACAGCCCGACCCTGCACAAGCTCTCCAAAAATTAACCGCTTCCGCTCATGGAGGAGAAATTCTGCTCCTGCATTCCGTTTCCTCTACCAATGCCCAAATCTTAGGCGAATTGATTGACCAGCTCCGTGAAAAAGGCTTTACACTATGAACAAAACGGCAGGCTTAACATAAAGCACTGCCGTTTTTTATCGCATTTCTCGCCTTGATGACAATATTCTTGTCATTCTCATAAGTCAAAATTCTGGAAGCATACCCGATATCTACCCAGCGAATTTCAGAAATTTCATCTTCCTGCGGAATAAAATTATAATTTTTCGCACGGCCAATGAAATAAACAACAATTTTCTGCGTATCCCGTTTCGGAGAATAGGAAACTGTTTCACGGAACGTAGGGTCAATCATGACATCAATTGCAGTTTCTTCTTTAATTTCTCTGACAGCAGTCTGAATTTCTGTTTCTCCGGGTTCAATATGCCCTTTGGGAAAAGACCAGTGACCGCTGTTAATATGCCGGATAAGCAGAATTTCTATATTCCCGTGAAATCTGCGGTACACAATAGCACCACATGATTTTTCATGCCGCATTCACTCACACATTCCTTTCTTCACCGTTTGTAATGATTTGTTATGAATATTATAGCATATTTTATTGATTTTGTCCATATCTTTTTTGTCAGTTCTGAAAAATTTTTCGTAAACCTGTTTACGAATCTGAAATTTTATGCTATAATAATAGATATTCACTTACAGAAAGGGTGTTGTTATGGAAGAACTCGAAAAAACAGAAACACTTGAAATCAATCCCAAAAATCCTTTTGAGAATGAAACGGAATTTACAGAGTATAATTCAGACTATGGCGAAATTGTCCCGCAAATCCGGCTGGAAGGCTGTAAAATTCCATTATTTCCAAACCTCAAGGAACGAAACAGAATTCGGCGGTATGAAAACATTGTCGGCGGTTTTCTGCTGGGACATTTCGCTTTAATGAATGTTCTGTTCTTAGTGCTGGGAGAATGTTTCATTTTCTTTCTGTCCTTTGCAGACGGCGGCTCTGCAAATCTGCCGGAAAATTATCATTCATTAGCATGGGACTATTTTCAAAATACTTCTTCTTATACAGCAATTATGATGCTTTGTATTGCAGGTTGCAGTATTTTAGTGACGTGGCTCGGCTGTAAAGCAACAAAAATTCCAATTTCCACGCTGTTTCAAACCAAAGATTTTAATATCTGGCTTGCACTCAGCTATATTACAATTGCTTTACTCCTGCAAACTCTCACGGGCTGGGCAGCAGTCGGCATTGAAGAACTGCTGGAAGGAGTCGGCATTTCCGCTTATACACCAGATTTATCAAATTCCACTGAAATTAAAGCCGTCTTAATGGATATTATCTATGGTGTTATCGTTGCCCCCATCACAGAAGAATTGATGGTCAGAGGATTCGTCCTCAAAAATCTTAGCAGAGTCGGCCAAAGATTCGGTATTATCATGAGTGCCTTCTTCTTCGGTGTATGGCACGAA
Organism: Oscillospiraceae bacterium; assembly: GCA_045541055.1. Lineage (GTDB taxonomy): Bacteria > Bacillota > Clostridia > Oscillospirales > Ruminococcaceae > UBA3855. The sequence continues at coordinate 3,104 of JAZQIL010000127.1, read as the reverse complement.
AATATTGCACAGTTCATACTTGCCTTTGTTGTAGGCTGTTTCCTCGGCTATATCACTGTAAAACATAATTCTTTAATTCCTTCCATCATTGCACATATGGCCGTCAATTTCTGTGCAACCGTTTTTGATATCTGCGAAACTTACGGCTGGGAAACTGCTTCTAACATTTTCAATGGCTTCTATGTCATACTGGTACTCGCCGGCGCAATCTTCCTGATTAAAATGCTCATTACAGAACGCTTCCCCTATGCCACTCCGGAACAGTCAGAACGTGGCTTCCGAATTGCCCTTACAAGTCCTCTTTTCATGGGCGTTCTGCTCTGCCATATCGGTTCAACTGTTTTCTACATTGTACAGGAAAATGTTTAAACCAAAAGCCAGCCACTGTAAAGTGACTGGCTTAATTTCATTTATTGAATTTTGATATTGATATCACCAGTATCTGTGGTAATCTCACATTTTCCGCCTGCAATTGTTTTTGGAACATCTATATTTCCAGTATCCGTTTCAGTAATGAATACTTTTTCACTGAGCAGTGTACCTCTCACATCGCCTGTAGTTGTCTTTGCATAGATTGTTTCCGCATCACAGCTGTTAAACTCAATATTTCCTGTATCACGTTTAAGCTGAAATTCCTCTGCTGCAATGACATTCGTCATAATTAAGCTTCCAGTAGTTCCATTCGATGTGAACTTTTTACATGAAACGTTTTCCATAGTCACTTTTCCGGTTTGCTCACTGAGGTCAAAATTTCCAGTCAATACAATATTGGATATTTCCATTCGTCCTGTATCAGAAGTAAGTTTCATATCAACAGCAGATACATCAGAAACGGTGATATCCCCTGTATCTGTTTTAATACAAATACTTTCATTTGCAGATGCCTGATTAGAAATATCTCCAGTATCAAGCTGAATATTCATGCTTTCAAAGGAAAAATCTTTTGGTATCATGATATCACCTGTGTCAGTATCTATTGTAAGAATTTCATATTCTTTTTGAGGAAGATACACTATAATTTCAGGGGATTCCGTTGAAATACCAATATTCAACTGCAATTTTGAATTACTTGTTCTGTCAATCATTAAAGTATTATTCTCTACACGCACATCATGCGGATTTTTTTCTTCCTCACTGCAAACTACTTTGCAGTTTCCGTCTTCTGCCAAAACAAAGCTGATATTCTCTGTATCTCCCTTAATATTGATGTTCTCAAAACTCTCACTAACATTGTAAGTGTTGGTTACATACTTCGCAAATCCAAGCTTTTTAAAACTAAATCCCAGAATTGCAGAAGAAATGGTACAAAAAAGTACTCCAGCCCCCGTCAGAATTGCAGCGATTACCATCCATTTTTTACGATTGTTTACCATAAGTTCGATATTCATCATAATTCCTCCTTGCCAATAAATGAAATTTTAATGCCTAATAAAAGTTTGTTCGTTGCATGAATCATGCTCTTTGTAATCCAGATACACCCGAAAAACAACAGTATTGCAAGTCCGGCACATGCCAGCCCCATACCGAAAGAAAATAATGCTCCGGCAAAATTTCCTGCTTTCAAATATGCGAAAATGCCTGCCACTCCTGCAATTGCACTCACTGCAAAAGCAAAATTCACTGCATAAATACTAATTATTACACCCCAGACAGCCAGATATACAGAAAGTACTACAGTAACAGCACCCAACAAAAGCGGTATCCAAACCGGCGCACCCAGTATTAACAATACCAGTTCCCAAGTTTTTAGCTTCCTTTTTGGTTTTACCTTTTCTTTTACAAGCGTTGAAAGCGGTATCTCTTCCATAATTTGTGCAATAATAGTGTCAATACTCCCCATCTCCTGCACTGCCTCTTCCTCTGTCAATCCCTCCTCCATCCGGTCGCTGATGATTTCATCGTAAAATGCAATCCGTTCTTCAATCTCATTTTGCGGCAGTCCGGATAGTTTCTTTCTTAATTCACACAAAAAGTTTTCTTTATTCATGATACATATCCTCTCTTGTGATAAAATCATAAATGGAAATTATTTCTTTCCAATCCTCTTTAAACTCCTCAATACGCTGTATGCCAGATTGCGTGATATGATAATACTTTCTGAGCCGTCCGTCATGCTCCACACTTCTCACGGTCAGCATCTTTCCGGATTCAAGCCTTTTCAGTATCGTGTACAGCGTTGATTCAGAAAGTTCCAGATATGGCTTCATCTCTTTTATAATCTGATAACCATAAGAATCTTTATTCCTTATCGCTGCCAGCACACACACATCAAGCAAACCACGCTTTAATTGAATATCCATGTGATACCTCTCCTTTCAATATATATCATATCACGAAGTATATCATTTGTCAAGGTATTATCCCCGAAGTTTACAAATTGTTCATAATTTTATAAAAAACAAAAAAATAACAGAAACAGCTATTTAAGCCATTTCTGCTATTTACTAATAACGCTCCCTGTTGGACTCGAACCAACGACCGTTCGGTTAACAGCCGAATGCTCTACCGACTGAGCTAAGGAAGCATTCTGTACCGGCATCGTTCTAAATTTCCAGGCCGTCACCAGCCAAGTATTTTCGACGTAAAAGAGCTTAACTTCTGTGTTCGGAATGGGAACAGGTGGAACCTCTTTGCAATCAACACCGATTAAAGAATATTTCCACAGTAACAACACACATCTCTGGTGACCCGTACCAGACTCGAACTGGTGTTGCCGCCGTGAGAGGGCGGAGTCTTAACCGCTTGACCAACGGGCCTTTGTGGTGCACCATCGGGGACTCGAACCCAGGACCCACTGATTAAGAGTCAGTTGCTCTACCAACTGAGCTAATGGTGCATTTTATATCACTTAAATATCATACCATAAAAATAACGGTTTGTCAAGCGATTTTTCCAAATTTCTTTTAAAAATCAGCTACTTTAATCGAACAAGCAAAGAATACAAACTCAGAGAGACTCTTGAATGAAACAAAAGGAAAAGCCCTCGACCGATTAGTACCTGCAAGCTGAACGTGTCACCACGCTTACACATCAGGCCTATCAAACTCATAGTCTATGAGAGGTCTTACTCTTACGAAGGGATATCTTATCTTAAGGTCGGCTTC
>JAZQIL010000126.1:0-4560 GCA_045541055.1 Oscillospiraceae bacterium | reverse complement strand
TCTGAAAAATATCTGCGATATTGAACATTCCAGACATCGCAGCATTACTAATTTCCTTGTGAATCTTGTATCTGCACTGGCTGCTTATTCTCTTTTACCCAAAAAGCCTTCTATCTGTGCCGTTTCTGATATACCTAATGGCATTTTATGCCTTGTTGACTGATTTTTTCCATCGAACTCACGTTAAAAAAGTAAGTAAATCTGGTGCAGTACGGAAGCCACAGGACAGAGTATCTGCCGAAACCGTTCTCATACAGGGCATAGCCGTTCCGGAATACTCTAATGCCGCACATCTGAACCACCGCTTCACCGCTTTCTGCGAGGAGAGTCGCTCTTTTCGGGGTTCTGCCGGTTCTTTTCTGCCCTGATTCCAAGCCGAGGATGGTCAGAAGTTCGCCGAAGGTAGTTCTGGGAGTGATTGCAGCATTCGCTGTGTTGTTCTCAATATTCTTGATATTTTCCATAATAAAGTCCTTTCTGCAAGGAACACATCCGGCGGCAGATGCTCACAATACAGACTTCGATGCGAACTGCAATCCCATAAAAAAGGCATGCAGGCAGCAGATATTCGTAAGAATACAGTTATCCCGTCATCAAGCAGTCAGTTAATCAGTCAATCAATTCTCTGACTGTCTGGTTTGATATGTATTCTTTTGTGAGCATCTGTCCGCCAGTGCGCGCCCTGACTAACAAATGTGATTTATTTATATCACTGAATTACTTTCACCTGAATCCGCAAAACTCAATCTGTTGTTGTGGCTGATATTTGCCTAATTACAGCAAAAAATCAGTTGATTTTTGTTTAGAAATTTCTTCACCCATTGGGTGAAAATAATTGAATCTCAAGAGCATCTAATTTTCGGCTATATGTAGCCTAAAATTGAATATTTTTCAAGTGCGAACTTTGCGGAATTAGGTTTCAGTAATAAACTTGTTGATTTCCTCACCGGATACTGTTCTGATGCATCCGGCTATACGCATTCTATACATTTATAATAGAGGGGCATATGAGATTGTGGCGAGTAGAATTTTTTCAGGCAGTCAGAACTGTGTCGTTAAAACAGTCGTCAGTCATTTCACCGTCACCTGTATACAGCTTGAATCCTTCTTCCGTGAAAACCTTGACAGAAATACCGTACTTCTGTGCTTCCTTGATTTCTGCTGACATACCATAGCTGATGCGAGGACTGACAATCCAGAGAGCCTCACACTTTCTCAGCAGCTCCAGCCCCATGTTCATGCCGAGTGTTCTTTCCATCGGCTTATTGTCGTCCAGAAACTGCGGAAAATAGAGATGGGGTGCAACCGGAATAAAACCACGGACAGCAGCGAATGTGCAGGCATCGCAGGCAAGGCGGAGATTTGTTTTCAGCTCGTCGGGATGCTCTGAAACATCAGGAGAAACCGGACGGAGAGGAGAGCAGATGTAGACAAAAGAATACTTTGTGTCTGTGCGGTTCTCAGCGAGGTTCTGACTTGAGATTTTTTCTTTCATGGTAAAAACTTCCTTTCTGAAAATAAAGATAATGTGAATGGGCATAAAAACAGCCGGCTGCATACAGGAGGACAGAACATACAGCTATATCGGGTACTTCCGGACACAGCTACTGCGTAAAATAACTGCTCCATTGAAGTATTTTGAAGTATTTGCTGTATGAACATCCGCATGCCGTATGCATCCGGCAGTGAAATGTTGTTTTGCAGTTCAAGGGGGAGATGAGGCTTGTCCAGTTCATTTCCTTGACTGTATCTCCATTGTACCAGATTTTTCTTCAAAAGAATTATAGGAAACTATAAGCTTTTGAGAAAAATATATACTTTAGTATAATTTTTTTCTGAAAAAATGTGGTATAATAAAAGGTTAGGGTTATTCTGACATCATTCAATCTGTAATCAGCAAAAAATAATAACCGCTCTCATCATCTGAGAACGGTTATATAGTATCTATTAATACATCAAACATTTTGATAAGCTTTCTCTGTTCCATTGGTGTTTTTGCCTTTAGTTTTGGAAGTAAAATCTCCATGCCCTTTGGCAAAGCTATGTATTCATCCAAATCCTGCGGCTGAAAATAATCAAGAGACACTTCCAAAGCCCTGGCAATAGCAATAAGCGTACTGGTTTTTGCAACTTTCTGCCCATTTTCAATGCTTGAAATAGTAGCAGCAGTTACATTTGTCTGAACAGCCAGCTCAGCGGCTGTCATATTCAGTTCTTTTCTTCTTTCTCTAATCCTTGCTCCTACTTCATACAATTCCTGATTAAATTCAGTCACACACTTTACCCCCTTGTGTTTTAAATTTCATACAAAGTTTTTTAATCGACAATAGCTTTTATTTCCACAAAGAATTTTATCATTACTGCTTTTCTTCTCAATTCATTATACCATATTTTGTTTAATTTTAATGTAATTTTCTGTCGGTTTGTTATAATCATCGTACAATTTAACAATAATAAAAGCCGATACGGACATTCAGCAATCATCTGAATGCTCATATCGGCTGAACTCACATTCGGCTCAACTCACTTGGAGCTTACAACGTTATATCATTATTTGTCATTGTTTTCTGTATTTTATACAAGGTATCCAACAAATAAGAAACAGGTACATTTCCATATTCGTCTTTCTTTCCACGTTTAATAGAAATTGCAGGTTCACCACGTTCATTTCTGCAAAGCTGTCCGAGTTTGATATGTAGCTGAGGTGTTGTGATAAATTCTCCTTCGTTCATGTATAACCTCCTAATTATATTCCTTTGTTAGCTTAACGGCTTACTTTGTGCGTTTAAGAAAAGCGGACACAATATCCGCTGTTCTCTAAAATCATGATGAAACCCTGATTTTTTCATTCATTTTATCTAAGACACCTAATGTACGCAGACGGTTTGCAGCTGCTTCATTTGAAACATTAAAAATAGATTCCATTTCAGACACTGCACTGAAAAAACCTGCACGGATATAGCCACAATCATCCACAATTTCCAAAACAAGCGTTTTAGGCATCAGAAAAGAACCGGAGAACTGATTCGCCTGCCATTCAAGCCAGTCTGAGTCAGTTTGCAGTCTGCACTTCTTTGTTCCCTGCAAATCCATGCGTTTACACTGCATAATAATTTCTTCATCAATACCAAACTGCTCACAGAATTTGTGTTGTCTAAGAAAATACGACCGGTGAAAAATGAGATGCCCACACTCATGCCCTGCTGTGAAACGATAACGATGCTCCTGATTTGTTTCTTCAACAAGCCGAGTATCAAAAATAACTGTGTTTGCTTTTGCACTGAAATATTCCGCTTTATTTTTATAAGGACCTGAATCCGCAAAACTCAATCTGCTGTTATGACCGATATTTGCCTAATTATAGCAAAAAATAAACTGGTTTTGGATTAGAATTTTCTTCACCCATCGGGTGAAAAAACTCAGGCTTCAAAAATGTTTAATTCTTAGCTATATGTAGCCTAAAATTGAATATTTTTCAAGTGTGAACTTTGCGGAATCAGGTAATAGTGAACAACAACAATTTATCCTTTGCTTGAAAAGCAATTTCGATGCCAGACCTGAGTCAAAGTTAAGTTGTATCAGAAAGAGACTGTTTGTATTGCTTTATTCTATCGCAATCTTCACAGAGAATACCACAGTCTCTCATGCTGAATTGATCGGGAGCGATAGTCACACCGGTATAAGGTATACCTTTACTTTTACAAATATCAATGATCTCCAATCTGTCTTTAGCAGACATTTTATTGCCCAGGTAGACCCTCTTGATCTTGAAAAACTTGCAGTTGTAGTTTTCATCGGTAATATGTGTATCACATGAGATTAATCGCCATTCCTGTTGATACTTCCAATCAAGGCTTTTGCTGAGCAGGCAGTGCTTATAGAAGTCCCACAAGTTTTCATTTGTTAGTGTTCCTGTTGAATTCCAGCTCAAACTTAATTCTGTGAGAGGTGTTTTTGTATCTGTGTATATTACAGGAAATAAGTTATGATAAATGTCAGCATTATCATCGGAATATTCAGGTGTTTCATATTCTATACAAAATCCCTGATGATATTTCGCATAATGCGACCACATAAGCATTGAGTATGGTGTTTGGGCAAAACAAGCAACTCTGAAACGGTTGGCTATTTCCTGAATATTGCTGAATTCTGTATCAATAACATGGTTTATAGCTTTGTAATAGCATTCACCGCCTGCATCCGGATTTAACCGCTCTTTTAAAATTTCATGTTCCAAAGAAAGAAGAAAGTACTCCTGATGAACACGGACATGATTATTGGATTTATCCAGCTCGAATAATGATGCAACTTTTCCTCCAGAAGTAATATGCATGAAAACATGCATTGCAAGATGTCGTGAATTCTCTGCATAATCCCACTCAGGCTTTACAGCTACACCGCACAGTGATGCATAATGGCGAATTCTTTGTAACGCAAATTCGTTAGGAACTGTGCAAAAATAAATTAGTCGATATAGATTGACAAAACAAGTGAAAAATGCTATCATAAATAAGAAGGGAGCTGAAAATAGAATGAAAGAAAAAATAATTGAAAAGGTAA
>JAZQIL010000125.1:0-3412 GCA_045541055.1 Oscillospiraceae bacterium | reverse complement strand
TTCTCTGGCTGCTTCCTCTGTGATTTTGTATTGTATTTTCATTTTGCTCTCGCCTCCTGCTTCTATTATATCATTTTTTCAGCAATTTGTCTATAGTAATTTAGAGGAATAGTATAAGTACCTGTTCTTATTTTTTGATTATTATAGCATAATCGTCTTAAAATGTCAATATCCCCTCCCGTCATTTCAACGGAAGGAGATACGAAATTTGAAAGGAATCAAGTTAATATATTTTGAAATTTATTTTTTACGCTTTATAGAACTGATAATTCCAATGCCTGCTGCTACTGCAAGTGCTGTAATTGGAATAGCAGTACTAGCATCTGCTGTTTTCGGGCTTCCGCTGTCAGTAGAAGATGTACTTTTAGAAGAGTTGGAAGAACTCGAAGAAGATGAACTTCTTGAAGAGCTGGAACTGCTGTTATTATTACTTTTACTGGAAGAAGATTCAGATTCGCTTTCAGAAGCAGATTCTGAAGTTGCCTGAACATCTGTATTGAAATCAAACTCATACGGCTTTTGATAGCCTGTTGCAGAAACAGTCAAATGATATGTTCCATCTTCTGCAAATACTTTTGTTTCGCCGGAAACAGCGTCCAGTTTTATTTCACCAGTGGAAGCATCGATGACAGTAACACCGTGCTTTCCAGATTTATAAACTGTTTCACCGACAGTAACAGAGCTGATATTTTTAATAAAATTAGCAGCATCTTCTTCTGTATATCCATCAGCGGCAATCAGTTTTCCATCAACATATTTTACAGGAATTTCTTCAGTTGTCAATGTAAATGTGCCTGCTACTTCTGAATAAATTCCGGCACTATCTGCCACTGTGAGCGTGTAACTGCCTGGCTGTGCATTTTCATAGTTAATAGTATTTCCAGATACAGTAAAGCCATCTGCAACACTGCCTTCTGCCTGATAGTCTTCCGGAAAAATAGAAGTATCAAATGTAGTAGAGCCTGTGCCGGAAGTACTATCTTCTACAGAAACAGAATCTGCAACTTTCAAAGCAAGATAAATATCCTGCCCACTTAATGTCGCATATCCGTTTAAAGTAATATATGTGATTTCTGAAATTGTCTGTCCTTGTGAAGTCTTATAATGTTCTGGTGCAAGTGTATTTCCATGACTTTCTGTTAATTTACAGCCTGCACTCCATGCAAACTGTCCATTACGGAAAATATTTTCCAATGTGCGAAGGCCATAATCTGCCCCCTCAGAAGTCTTTAAAATAATGCCGTAAATATCAGCATTTTGCGGATATCCGGAAACTTGTGCCTGATAATCACCATATTTTGAGATATTTGTAAAAGCAACTTCTCCGGAAAGTTCTTCTGCACCGTCTGTATCTTCAATTTTTCCAAATGAAACAACCCCATCTGTCACAGTAACTGGTTTATAAGCAACAGGTTTTTGTTCCATTTTTGTAAAATGATAATTTTCGCTGAGTGTCTCCAAATCTGTTTCTGCAATTTCTACAGGATAAGTAATTCCAAGAATTTTCCCTGCACCATCATTAAAAGTACCAGCAGCAAGACCGCCTGCTGTCCAAGTACCCTCTTCGGAAACACTGCCGGTCTGATTCATGCTCCATTTGCTTGATGTTGCAGAAGAAACCGCATCTACTGGAACAGTATTATTCAATTCAGCAGCATAAAATTCCGCATAAGGAATATCCATTGTACCATATACAAAATTGCTGGAACTTTCTGTCATTTCGTCATTTGCGTCCGCTGAAAGCGGTACTGAACAAGATGCTGCTATCAGTACCGCTGTCAGAACAGAAGTAATTTTTCTCATAAAATAATACCTTTTCATGCAAGCTGTGCAGCAATTGCTTTCAGCTTGTCAAGGTCTTCATCAGAAGGAGTCAGGTTTACAATAAAGCCTTCACCATTGATAAGTTCTGCACCATCACCAGTAACACGTTCCTGCCAAGTGCGCATCCATTCACCATCGCCCCAATCGTAAGAACCAAATAAAAGTACTTTCTTACCGCTCAGACTGCCTTCTACAGAAGCAAAAAACGGTTCAAATTCATCTTCTTCAAGTACTTCCGCACCCATTGCAGGACAACCGAATGCTAAAGCTTCATAATCTGCTACATTGCCTTTAAATTCAGAAACTGCAAAAAGTTCTGCATTAGCTGCTTCTGCAACTGCCTTTGCCATCATTTCAGTATTACCTGTACTGCTCCAATAAATAACTGCTGTTTTCATAATAAAAATTCCTCCTTGGAAAATTCCAGAGCCTGATAAAGATTCAGCCCCTGATTCAATTTATCGCACAGAAATTTTCTGCATCGACCGTAAGTCTGGAATGTCTGCTTGGCCTGTTCAGGGTTGCAGTATACTTTCCAGTAACCGCAAAGCAGACAATTTTTCCCTTCATTCTGGATAAAGCCTTGAATGTCTTCCAGCGGATAGCCTAAAAACACACCGATTTCATGCGGAAAATTATCGCAGGAAATCCGCTTCCCCAGAATCTGAAGTTTCTTTTCAAGTGTAGATTCCATCGGATAGCCATATTGCTGTAAAAACGTTTTTACTGCTTTCTCCTCCAGCCAATTCCGGAGCAGTGTTTCATGATAGACATAAAGCAGTGTACGTCCTTGACATTCACAAAGCCGTTTCATTTTTAACTGCCTTTTTCCTGCCAGTCTGGAAAAATCTTTCAGGCAGTCAGAAATTGGTGTTTCCTCATGACAGACTGAAAAGAGATTTGCGCATTTCATACCGCACAAAGTCGGAGCGGTATGTATTGCAAGCTTTTGTTCAAAAGCAGACTTTTCATATTCTGACATTATTCTTTCACCTCAAACTGTTCTAATAATTTTTTCAGTGCGCTGACACTAGAACTATGGATATGCTTCACTGGAATGCCATGTTTTTCGGAACGGCTTCGTACACAGCCAAGCATTTTGTGAGAACATGTTCCTGTAAAAACAACCATCAAATCCGGAAAGCCGATTTTATTTTCTAAATTTGTTGTCATTTGCGTAAAGACTTTAGATTTAAAATTAAAAGATTTACAGATATCCTGATATCTTGTCGCCATGCGGTCATTACCGCCAACGATTACAATACTCATAATTTCCCCCTTTTCGCATCAATTAGGAAGCATTTGCTAACTGTTATGCATATATTATACCCGAAATTTTTAAAATTGTCAATCGTTTTTTCAATTTCCAGAAAATAATTGTGCAATCGCTCATCTAGTAAGCATATGCTTACTCTCAAATTTGTACAGCCTGCACAAATCAGCAGATTCACAGTGCAACATTTTTGAAAAATAAAAAACCGGAATCTGAAAACAGATTCCGGTATCTTGTGGCGTGCCTGGAGGGACTCGAACCCCCGACCTACTGGTTCGTAGCCAGTCACTCTATCCAGCTGAGCTACAGGCACAT
>JAZQIL010000124.1:0-5709 GCA_045541055.1 Oscillospiraceae bacterium | reverse complement strand
AACTACAAAAATAAAATTATCGAACTCATCTAAAATGGTAAATTCATTTTTAGTTTGTTCTTTAAAACAATCCAAAACTAATTTATCCTCTTCAGACAAATTTCCAGACACACTTACGTAATAAAAGTTATCTTTTGTAATAATAATTCCTTTGCTTTTATTGACTTCATCTAAAATTTTTCCTTCTTCCCCTAATTCACTTATTGCATCTATTCCTGCACTCCCAAAAGCGGCAGCACAACTATTCATTGTTTCCTGTTTCGTATTTCTTTTCAGATTTTCAAGAACCTCATCAAATGTAGAGCCATTTTCTGTAGCAGTGTCTTCAGGACAACAGCCCATCTCACCATCAAAGAAAAGATAAGCACACTGACAGTCCCAATAACACAGACTGTCGCTGTCTATCACAATAATAAAATTATCGTAGCTTTCTAAATCATACAATTCATTGACTTCTTCTTTCACTTTTTGCATAAAATAATCAGAATCAAATCTTTCGCTGTCAGAAGAAAGTGCATAATAGATATTATCTTTTGTGATAATGGTCTGTCCCTTTGGAAGTAAGTCAGCATTTTCATCTTTAATATCATATAATGCCAAAGAAATACATGTCTCTAAATAGCTTGCAATGTCATTCATACCATTGATGTTTTCAAAATATTTTTGTGGATTTTCTAATACTGACAATACTATATCACAGTCTTCGTCGTCAGAAACATCTAAATCACAAAAACCACTGACAATTTCATTAGCCATATAATCATACGGATAACTGGCAAAAATGCTATTAGAAGCAAGTATCACATCTACAAGATTAGTATCAGATATCACAATCATATAATTAGCTTCCAATGCAGTTAATTCTACGGAAGAGACATTGATATAATTACAAACTGTTTCACGAAAATTATCTATATCTAGTAATTCTTTTTTGGTAACATCTTCAACCCAAATATAATCTTTGAAAATAAGGACAGGGCATTCAGGTAATGGCTGTCCTTTTTCTTTAAAATCCTTTATTGTATGCCACACAGCATCATATAAGGTTTTTGCATTTTCTTCTAATTCTTCTTCTGTAAATCCTGTATTTGTAATATCAGATTTTTCTTGTAAAGCTGCGCTATTGCTGAACTCCAATTCCTGCATAGTTTCTTCTGATGACACATTACTGCTATCAGAATTAGAAGCAGCACAGCCTGTTAGAAAAATTCCAGTCAAAATGAACGAACAAAGCAATAAAATTTTTTTATTCATAAACATCTTCCTTTACATAGTTTTAAATTTTACAATGAAAACCACTTTCTTATATTATAACATTCTAAGACTGACAAGCAAAAAATATCGAAAATAAGGGAAATATGCAGTTTTCTGACCATGTTTTTGACCACAATCAGAAATTTTATATGGCTTGGTACAGCTTTTTTAACTGGGTGCGTTTCATTTCTATATCGGAATGGACATATTTTTCAAGCGTAATTGTCACGCTCGAATGCCCCAGTAATTCGCTGAGAGTTTTCACATCAATGCCCTGCCTGATACACAAAGTAGCGAATGTATGCCGGAGAACATGAAAATTCCGGTACTCCACTGATATGGATTGCAAAAATTTCCTGTAATAATTGGCATAGGCTCTCGGTTCAGTATATTTCTGGCTTCCTGAAAGAAAATAATCTGTGTTCTGATGCCCTTTTCTGAGAGCCGACAGTTTAGGTATGATAAACGGCGGTATCGGAATATCCCTGATGGATTTCCGGCTTTTTGGTGCTGTGATGATGATGACCGATTTCGGCTTGCTGTTCCGGGGATTCTTTATCCGGCAGAGTGTTTTGTTAATCCTGATGATATGATTTGTGAAATCAATATCTTCCCATTTCAAGGCACAGAGTTCTCCGATTCTGATACCAGTGTACAAACTCAATAAAATGCCCATACTCTGACAGTTCCCTTTAATAGCATTAGCCTTAATTGTCTTTACATCAATATCAGAAAATACCTGAATTTCAATGTTTTCAGTTTTCGGCATGATGATATTTCTCGCCGGATTTTCAAGCCTGTATTCAGATGAGCCGTATGCAAGAACTGACCGGAGCAGAATCAGAACTGCCTGTACTGTTCGTGATGAAAGTGCCTGATTTCTTTTTCCGCCTGCTGTCAGAAGCGTATCTGCAAGCTGATTTATCATCTGAGATGTGACTTTTTCTGCCTGATAACCGCCCAGAGATTCATGCAGATAGCTGTCATAAAGTGACCTGTAACTGACATAAGTAGACTGTTTCACGCTGTTTTTCCGGCTCATCAGCCACGAATCGAAAAGTTCGTCTACAGTGACGGGGCTGTCTGTGATTTCATCGTGATTGAGAGCATTTGCAAGTTTTCCGCACATTCTGCATAGCTGTGGGCATAGACGGAGGAATATTTCGTCGTTCCGTTAGCATTGATTCCGGATTTATAGCGTCCCTCCCATCTTCCGTCTGCACGTTTGTGAATGCGATTTCCATGTCTTGCCATTTTTACTTAACCTCCTATAATTCTGGATAAGTAAAGTATACAATATTTGACCACATATTTGACCACAATCAGAATAAAAATCGACTGTTTTGTGGTCAAAAAAGTATAAAATTTTTCAAAAAGGCAGTAGATATTCTATTTTATGTATAAAATGCACAATGAAATGATGAAAAAAATGTAAAAAATCACTATTGAAATTGGATTCTGATAATGTTATAATATAAGAATTTTGAAATTTCTTCCTGAATATATTATGCCACAATTTGAGCCAAATGTCAATGGCACATTTTGTGGCATGGTATACTGAATCAGAGGTGAGAAAAATGCAGTATGAGCGTATCAGAAATCTGAGGGAAGATATGGATTTGACACAACAGCAAATGGCAGATAAACTTTTCATCAACCGGAGAACTTATGCAAGCTATGAACTGGGAATCAGAGGCATACCGACAGAAACTTTAAGCAATATAGCCGACATTTTTGATACAAGCACTGATTATCTGCTCGGCAGGACTAACGTAAAGAAACCATATCCGAAAAAATTGAAATAGTCCTGTACTGAAACCGGAGTACAGGACTTTCCTAATCAGATATTGTGTTTTTCTTTCCAGTCGGCAATCAATTGGTGCATGAACGCAAGCAGTTTCTTTTCCTGTGCCTGATACAGGGCAGTGAAAGTTTTGTCAATTGGCTTGTTTTCATCCATGTACTCCACCAGAAGTTCATCAACAGGAGCATAGAATGAATCTGCCTTGTCATTGAATTTCTGCATAGTTTCGGAATCGCCGTGAACCGCATTTTTCAGAAAGTTTCGTTTCGTGCGGATATACCCCTTGAAAGCCTTACGCTCATGCACATAGGTTTGATTCTCATAGGCATGGCGTTTCGATTTGGCACAGGCTGACTTGCAGTCTGATTTCTCACAGCATGGAGAACTTTCCGCACCTAAATAGTGCTTATTGCAGTACGGACACTGGAGAACACTCACGCCCAGACGTTTCACAGCATAGCTGAAATCAAGATAGAAGTTCAGGAGTGAATCATCAGCGATGTTCCAGACCTGATTGAGATTCTCACCTCGAATAATAATCAGATTACTCGTCCGGCGAATCAGGTGCGTGTTTTTCTTGGTATTGAAATCGAAATTCCATTCATCATTGACAGCGTTCCGGATTTCGCTTAGAATTTCGGTTAGACTGTCTTTCTGCTGTTGTGTGTAGTGATTTCCGGTCGTGGCATTCCGGAACGTGCCGAGCAGAGTATTGATTTTCTGTCTGCCCTGATTATAATATTTCAATAAAATTTCACTATAATAGACAGCGAATAAATTATCGCTGTGAGCAGTCCGGAAATTCTCAACAGCATTCAGAACATTGTTGTTATCCTCTCTGCCCTTGCTGATATTCTCGGTCATGCCGTCAAGCAGATTCTCGAACTCGAAAAAATTATCACGGAAGTTTTCAAGCTGATTCAGAATCTCATCAAATGAATAAGTCATAGCTGTATCGGAAGCGGTACAGCTTTTTTGTATGTCCTCATCTATGTCAGGGCAGTTGACAAATGCGACAGATTTTCGATTTCTGTCGATTTGGTACAGAGTAACTGTGCTGATTTCGGTCATGTGTAACCCCTTTCTGTAACGTGAAAATAAAATATGCGTTACAGATAATTATATCACAAATGGCTGTCAAAGTCAAGAAAATCAGGAAAATTTCTGTCAGAACGGTAAAATCAGGCGTTATGTTTGCCGTTATGACGTATTTCTGTAGACGTTACGGATTCCGTTATGGTATAATGCAGGTGTGGTGAATATCCGGCTCTCGAATCAGAAAGGAGTTTTAAAGGTCAGAAAAAAGGGAGTGCAGAGGGAACGGCTGCCGCCATGTACTTGTGATGGACACCCTCCGTGGTGGCTGTCACAAGTACTATGGCGTTACTTACGGAACGTAAGTAATTTTGCTCCGATGGTCAGTCGGTTCTCTGACTTCTTTCATAGGCTGATGGCTCTGTCCGAAGCCTATGATTGCAATTCGCATTAGAAATGGTATCATAGCTTTCTGAAATAAAAGTGTGATACCGAAATCAGAAAGGAGTGCTGTAAATGACAGCAAAAAGTATATCGTTCTGTCAGGGGAAAGGCAGTCTGTCGCATAACAACAGAGAGTTTGTCGCTAAGAATGTTGACAGTAACCGCACAAAAGATAATGTCACATTCATCAGCGAACCGATAGCGGAAGCCTATCAGAAGTGTTTCGGCGGTGCGACTGAACGCTACAACGCTCGTCAGAAACGCAAAGGCAGACAGATTGGTGACTATTACGAAAACACATTCAAGCATAAAATCTGCAATACGGTGATTACCGCCTCGGACAAGCGGAAAAGTTTCTATGAGGATATTGTTCAGATTGGCACAATGCAGGATTCCGGTGTCGGAACGGCTGACGGCGAACTCGTGGCTGAATGCCTGAAAGAATACATGAACGGCTTTCAGAAAAGAAATCCTAATTTCTATGTGTTCAATGCCGTCCTGCACATGGACGAAGCAACGCCACATCTGCATATCGACTACATTCCAATCGGTCACTATAAGAGAGGTCTGGACACGCAGAACGGCTTGGCACAGGCTCTCAAAGAAATGGGGTTCGGCTCTGGCAAGGACGCTGTGAATCGGTGGCGAATCCGTGAGCGTGAAATTCTGGAGAATATCTGCCGACAGCGTGGCATTGAAATATCTGAACCGACAAAAAGTCGTGGCAGCTATTCTGTTGACGAATACAAGGAGTTGCAGAAACGGCTTGAATCGCTGAATCATGACGTTGACCGTCTGAATGCCGAAATCGAACGGAAAAAGCAGGAGCGTCAGAAAATTCTGCACTATGTTCCTGATTATGACAAACGGGACAAAGAGGAGCATGAACTGCTCTGTATCTGTTCGGAGTTTGACGAACTCCTGAAAAATCCGTTTGTCCGGTGGAAAAGCAAGGACGAACTTCTGGAGTTATCCTCAAAAATGGTTAAAATGGTGGAGAATGCCCAGACTGCTCGGATTTATGCCGAAGCTGCACAGGCAGAAATTTTTCATGAGAATCAGAAACTCGGAAAATATCTGAAAGAACTGGAAGGCATTAACAGCGTTCTGAAAAGAAATAATTCCGAACTGAAAGCCGAATTACAGGAAAAATCTGAAATTCTCGATACGAT
>JAZQIL010000123.1:0-4441 GCA_045541055.1 Oscillospiraceae bacterium | reverse complement strand
TGCCGTTCTAATCCAATACCAACCGTATTATTTGTCCTGCGGAGGGCTGAAATGTCCTCCGTACACGGACACTATTCAGAAAGGAGTTTTTATTATGACATTACTTGAATTACAGAAAATTCTCGGTGAAAGAATCCGCATCGCAAACGACAGTGAACTCAGTCTGGAAGACCGCAAAAAGGAAAATGAAATTTCGCAGACGATTTCTTCCCTTGCCAAACAGATGATTAACAATGCCGATGTCGTTCTCAGAACGGACAAGCTCGTATCAGAGGGAAAATTGCAGGATTCCGACATTGAAAAGCTGGTGGGCGGAAATGTATAATGCACCATACACTAATGAACAGAAAGAGTTTATTAGACAGCACTGCTCTGAAATGACAGCCGCTGAACTTGTGATTCTGTTCAATGAAACTTTTCACGAAAACAGAACTAAAAAAGGCTTACAGTATTTCATATGCTCAATCGGTCTGAAATGTGTCTGCCCTAAAAATACATGGGCAGATGGTTTCACGGAAGAACAAAAAGAATTTATGTGGAAATACGGCGGAACGATTTCAAGACCAGCTCTTACGAAAAAATTCAATCAGCATTTTGGCACATCTTTTTCATATGGTACAATCAGAAACTGGTGTTACAGAAATAAAGTGCCATGTATCAACAAGAATTTTCGTTTTACTTCTGAAACTTCTCCCAGATGGCAGAAAGGAATGCCTGCTGATGAATTTAAATCGCACTATACGGAAGAATCGTTCAGAAGAATGACAGAACCTATGCGAGAATCAAATATTCAATATCATATTGGTGACGAAATTATCCGTCATGGACTGCCCTGCATTGTTATCAATGAAGATTTCGGACATGGCATTGATGCCAGAATCGAAAAGAAAGATGTTCACGTCTGGAAACAGCATTACGGCGATATTCCGAAAGACTGTATGCTGATTCATATGGATAATAATCCAATGAACTGCGATATTGAAAATCTGCGGTGCATTCCCAAAAAATACAGGGCGTTTCTTGTCCATAACAACTGGTGGAATGCTCCTCCCGAAGTCAAAGAAGCCGCCTTATTATGGTGCAAGCTATATTATTTGTTAAAAGAGGTTTAATATGAAATATTTTAATAATGAGGGCTATGCAAGCCCGACTGAATATGAAGCAATCAATCGTATTCAGCGTGAAGAAACAAAGAAAAAATACCGTCCTTTGGTGTACATCTGCTCACCGTTTTCTCATGGTGATGTGAAAGAAAATGTCAGAAATGCCCGCCGTTACTGTCGCTACGCTATTGAACATCATGCGATTCCGTTCGCTCCGCATTTATTGTTCCCACAGTTTATGAATGACAGTAATCCTGCTGAACGCAGTCTTGCTATGCTGATGAATCGTGTCATGCTCGGAAAATGCGATGAACTCTGGATTTTCGGCAGTTTGATTTCTAAAGGCATGAAGCGTGAAATCAAGTGGGCAAAACGCAAGAAAATAAATATCAGATATATTTCTGTCAAAAAGGGATGATGTCAATGCTGAATATCAGAAACGCTCCTCAAGGAGAGAAAGGATTTATTATTATGAACGATTTGAAGATTTGGAACTATGAAGATGCTCCCGTCCGCACAGTAGAAATCAATCATGAAATTTGGTTTGTAGCCAAAGATGTAGCGACAATTTTAGGCTATGCAAAGCCAAGAAATGCTGTAGCTGTTCATGTTGATGATGAAGATAAAAAGGACGCCCCGATTCAGGGCGACCTTGGCGGAACGCAAATGATGACGATTATCAACGAATCTGGTGTGTATGCTTTAATTTTCGGCAGCAAGCTTCCGGATGCAAAAAAATTCAAGCATTGGGTAACGCATGAAGTTCTTCCCGAAATCCGCAAAATGGGTACTTATGGTGAATTTTCTCCTTTGCTTCAGCTTCTGATTGTTTCAGACGGCATCACGACACTTGGAACATTCGCTTTCAACTATTGCAATAACCTGAAATCCGCATCACTTCCCAATTCTCTGACGAAAATAGGGAGAAATGCATTCGCTGCCCTTGCCACTGAAATTTGCGGTATTACAAAAGTTTCAATTCCGAGTAAAGTGACAGAAATCGGTCAATACGCATTTGCGAATACACAGATTACAAGTCTGACAATTCCTCACACGGTGACTGCTGTTGAAGCATATGTGTGCTATGAATGCTTTGAACTTGCGGAGGTTCGCTATGAGGGAAAAGTCATCGGTGCATATATGTTTATGGAATGTACATCACTTACAGATTCTACCATTGCAGAAACAGTAAAGGAAATTCAGGCCTGTGCGTTCTGTTCCTGCAATAAGCTGAAAACTTTGAATTATGAGGGCAGTCTAAAAGACTGGACAGCAATCGAAAAACAGCAAAATTGGGACAGTTTAGCTAACCTTACAAAAATTCAGTGTTTCGATGGTTATTTGAGGTATGATACAGAAAGTGGCGAATGGGAAGAGGTGAAAGAAAATGCTTAAATTTCTCGTAAAACAGCAGAAAATTGAAATTCTGGAGCGTGAGGTTATCGCCTCCGACCAGATTTCTTTTGTAACTTTGAAATTCACATTTGACGGCGACTGGAAGAAATTCTATAAAGTCGTGCAGTTCACACAGTGTGATGAAACATTCAATCGTGTACTCGGCTTTGACGGACTTTCCTGTCTGCTTCCGGCGGAACTCCATGCAGGTGCGGTCAAAATGTCAGTTTTCGGCTATGATGCGGACAATACATCAGGATTGAGAGCGACAACTGTTCCCGTCACTTTAAATATTCGTCAATCTGGTTTTGTGGGCGATGATGATTCTCCGATTCCTCCGACTCCTGATTTATACACGCAGATTCTGCAAAAAATTGAAGAAGTCACTGTTCCGGATATGTCTGATTATCCGAAAAAAGATGAAATCCAGAAGATGATTGAAGAAGCCCTTAAAAATTCTGAAACTGTCATTCCGTCCGATTATGAAACGATTCAGAAATTGAATGACGAAATTCTGATGATTTATGAAAGTCTCACACCAATCAAAGAAGCTTCTCACACGCATAAAAATAAAGAATTGCTGGATTCCTTAACAGCTGAATCCTTGGATTTAATTCCCGATTTACAGCAGTTTGAAGATGCTACAAAATATGAAATTCAAACCATAAAAGAAACACTTGACCCTGCTGTCAGGCAGGCACATTTCCATGAAAATTTCGATATTCTTGACAAAATTACATCAGCAAAAATTTCAGAATGGGACGGTATGAAAACAAGCATTAACAATTTTATGAACAGCATGACCGTTTACAGCGAAAAACTGGGAAATACAACTTCCCGTGTTGGTACGGCAGAATCGGAAATTGAAACTCTGAAAAAACTGATTGAAGAATTACAAAAACAAATTGACACGGTCAGCGAAAATTCAGCAGTGACACTCTTTCAGGCTGATTCTGATACATTATCAAAATACGGTGAAACAATTTACACATTTTATAATAATGGTTACCGTTCGCTGTCTGGATTTGCACAGGCTTATCCGAATTTCTGTTCTGCCGAAAATGACTATGCACTCTATTACAACCAGTCTGATTTTAGCTGGGCAGGCGAAATTTACACGATGATTCTCCAGCCGTTCAGCATCTCGAAAAACTCAGGTATTGTGCTGACTTATCAGTCTGGTGCATCTGCTTCCGGAGAACTGTATCTGATACGGAAAATCTCCGGCAGGACTTATGCGGAACTTGCACAGGTTGTGTATGAACAGATTCAGAGTGGCAATGCTGTCAAACTGGAATTTCAGTGGCTGCAAAGCAATGACTTTATTTCGGTTTTGGTCGACTGCACAGATGTTGCAATTGGTCAGTATTATCTTGTCTGGAAGGGCATTTCTGACAATACACATCCGAAAATCAAATCTGTCAAAGTTTTAGGGGGGTGACGATTTGAAAGAAAATATCTGCACTTTAATTGCCGTTATCGGAGCAATTTTTACTTCGCTTGTCGGCGGGTGGGATTCCGCCATGACAACACTCGTCATTTTTATGGCAATTGACTTTATGACGGGTTTTGTCACAGCGATTATCGGAAAATCCAAGCACAGCATCAGCGGAAGACTCAACAGCAAGGCAGTCTGGGTAGGTCTTTCTAAAAAGTTCTGTGTGATTTTAATGGTAATCGTTGCGATGAGAATTGATATTCTGCTCGAAACGACCTACGTCCGTGATGCGACCTGCATTGGATTTTGTGCCAATGAACTGCTTTCTATCGTGGAAAACACGTCATTGATGGGAATCCATTACCCGCCAGCCATGAAAAAAGCCCTCGAAGTATTGCAGAAAAAAGCAGGTCACACGAATGAAACCGCACAGAATCTTTTAAATGAACTTGAAGAACAGGAGGAGAACGAAAATGGCAGTAAGAAGTTATAATTTTGACGACAA
>JAZQIL010000122.1:0-10617 GCA_045541055.1 Oscillospiraceae bacterium | reverse complement strand
CCAGCTCACGTCCAATCGCAGTATCTTGTTTCTTCTTCCATTTCAAAAACCTCCTAAAATAAAAATTCCGGTAAGGCTGGAATGCACCTTACCGGAATAATAATATACATTTAATTTCAGAGGTTGTTACAGTAAAAATCGTCGAAAAGAAGATTGCAAAAAAAATACCGTCATACTGCTTTTTAAGCATTTTAGAGAAAAGTGCCATCATGTTGGCAATGTCGACATTTTTGCACAATTTTATTTTTTGAAATTTCGGAGAAAGATGAATGTATAACTATATATTTCCCCGAAATCTTAAAAATATTTTTTGCTATCATTGCCGACATTGCCGTCTTTTTGTTCAAAACATGGACATTTTCATAATGTCGGTATTTAAAAATAATGTCGTCATTCCAAACTCAATCATCTTTTTTTGATAATTGCAAATTCGGGCTATTTTCAAAAAATAAAAAAAATCGATAAGGATGGAAGCTCCTCATCGAAATTATAATACATATTTGATTTCAGAAGTTGTTACAGTTGCAAAGTCGTCGGGAAGTATGAAAATACAACAAATGCCGTCATACTGTTTTTTTGAGCATTTTAGAGAAAAATGTCATCATGTCGGCAATGTCGACATTTTTGCAGTAATCTTGTTTTTTTGATATTTCGAAGAAGATGAATATATATTGATATTCCCAGAAATTCTAAAAAAATATTTTTGCTGTCATTGCCGTCTTTTTCGTCCAAATATAGTCATATTTTAGAATGTCAGCATTCGGAGTAATGTCGACATTTTAAATTCGGTCAGTTTACAGCAAAAATTTTTAATTAATCATAGTAATCTTCATCATCATAATCATCATCGTCCTCATAGTCTGTTTGTAATTCAGTAAGATAAACATGAAATAATGATTTCTTTAACAGCGTACCAGTTGTATTTATGGTGCATCCAATCTGATAAGAATGACCTGCTTCCACTGTATCGGAACACTTCCATTGCGGTAAATAAGCTCCATCAGGATTATACACCTCAAAATAAATATCGGTCATATCTTCTTCGACCTCAAATTCAGCTGTTCTTCCAAATCTGCCTTTCCATAGTATCTCTTCCGAATTTGAATTTCTTATAACGATACTCAGTTCCGGAAACAGACTAAAAAAATCCCCCACATCGCAGAATCCATCTTTTATTATACCATTCATGTAAATTTCCACATAATCATACATAGTTCAAAAGCTCCTTCCAAAACCAGAGAATCAATTTTTTTCAAAATTGTTCTCCGGATTTTTTATCAAAGTCCTATAGAAAGTTTTAGAATGAGTGTACGCACTTTACTTACAATGATATTATTTTTTTCAGATTGTGCCGAAGCTAAAGCCATACCTAACCATTCTCCCGCTTTTTCTAAATTTCTTTGAACACCAATACCATATGCATAACAATTTCCGATTTCATACTGAGCCCGACAATTATTATGCAGAGCTGCTTTCTCATACCATCTTGCAGATTCCTGTAAATTACGTAAAACGCCATTGCCTTCACTATAAGCATTTCCAAGATTACATTCGCATTCTGCACTTCCTTTTTCTGCACCTTGCAGATAAAATTTAACTGCTAATTCCTTGTCTACTTCCAAGCCACAATCGCCATCCATATAGCAGTCGCCAAGTTCAGTAAACGCTTCCGGTTCTCCTTCATCAAATGCTTCCCAATAACAATCCAACGCTTTCTCTTCTTGGTCATTTATATATGCTTCCCTGCCAATTTCCAAAATTTCCTTCGCAGAATGTTCTATAAATAATTTCACCAAAGAAAGTCGAGACTGTACAAGAGCTAATAATTCTTCATTTTCCTGTTCAGAAACAGTATCAGAGCATATTTCGTAATATTTTTTTGCTTGTCTTAAACTTTTGTTTGTTCCTAATCTTTTTTCATAACAATATCCAAGTTTGAATTCTGCCCATGTATTACCTGATTTTGCAGAAATTTGAAACCACTTAAAAGCCTGAGTATAATCCTGCTCTACACCATTCCCACTATAATAGCATTCTCCAAGTTCGGCTTGTGCATCAGCGTTTCCCAATCTGGAAGCCGTTGTAAGATATTCTACCGCTTCCTTCGGATTTTCTTCACAGCATTCCATAGCCATAGCAAGCCATTTTTCTGCGTTAAAAGCAAGTTCCAGCTGTTCCAAATCATTCCATACAAAATCAGAAATCTTCTGATACCATTTTTCAGCTTCTACTATATCAGGAGAAACATTCAAGCCACCATTTAAGTAAATATGACAAAGTACATATGCAGCAGCAGAGTTATTAAGAACAGCTCTTTCGGTTAATTCTTTAATATTTTCTGCACATCCCTGATAAATCACAGCGGCTTTTTCCAAATCTTGCTCCGTACCGTATCCATTAGCATAGCAGTCTCCAAGAAGCATTGTAGCTTTATAAAAATCTGATAGATAAGCAAAAGCCTTATCATAGTCTATTTTTACGCCATGACCATAAAAATAGCAAACACCCAAAGCTTCCGAATTTTCACTTTTCTGATAAGCATCAAAAGCGTTTTCGTACTGTTTCTCTTGATAATAAATATCCCCCATTTTATGATATGCTTCCGGAATGCCCAGACTTCCTACTTTTTCATACCACTGGATTTTTTGATTGATATTTTTATATACATCTGCTATTAGAAACAATGCTTCTAAATGCCCGCTTTCAGCTGCTTTCAGATACCACTCTATTGCCTTCTCGCATCGTTCCAACTCTGTCATGGTCTCTATTCCTCTTGACTGAGCATAGCAATTTCCAATTCCAACAGCAGCAACAGTATAACCGTTTTTATAAAGCTGATTATAGAGTTTCAGTGCTTTTTCTCTATCCAATATTGAATCAGATTTAAAAAGGCGGTTGGCATTTTCCATTATACAGTCGGGTTCTTTTGAATTTTGTTCTAATATATGCATTTTTTCTTCCCATTTGTCAGAGCTTTCCTGGTCATCTAACATAATCAGTGCATAAATTGATAACCGCATACAAGCATCAATACTACCTTCCGATGCTAATTGCTTATACAATGCAACTGCCTTATCGTCGTCGTTTTCTACACCATTCCCATCAAAATAGGCTTCTGCAATGCGTTCTCGTATTTTTATACTTGGATTATCCATTTTTTCATAGTTCTGAATAGCCCTCGCATACCACATATTACTGATTTCTTTATCCTGTTGTTTCAAAAGTCCGCATAATCCGCCATCGTACCACATTGCCAGGCAATACTGTGCTTCCACATCGCCAGAATTAGCATACTGTTCTACTCTTTGAACAATTTTTCTTTTTTCATCCAATGTAAAATAATCTAACCACTTATGCTGGCAGAGATAGTCCAGCAAATCAGGGCATTCCATATTGGACAAATCAGGTTTGCTAATTCCTTCCAGAATATTTTCACGGATAATCTGCACATTTTTGGGAGCTTTTTTCTTTAATTCTGCCATCAGGACATCCTTGCCCGAAATTTTAAGGACGTAGCTAACTTCACCCAAATTTTTTGCTAATTCTTTAAAAATCCCATCCCATTGAACACCACGGAACATAAAAGGATATATCCAGTCTTCCATTTTTTTACCCTGAATCTGCGGCACTTCAAGTGATTTATCATCAATTGTAATGCTTGTAGTGTACGAACTGCTGTCATAAATAATATTAACAACAGGAAGTGTTTTTTCTAATTCTGGTCGAATAACTTTTACAGGTACATCACTTAACAAAGAACAAAAATTTTCAAAAGCATTATCCGAACCATTAAAAATAACAGTAAAAGAATCAGCGGATAATAAAGAATGAATGGATAAGAATTTTGACATTTCTTTATAAAATCCATCCCATTTTACCTGACGAACCATAAATGGATATATCCAATCTTCCATTTCCATACCTGCAATAGGAGCAGTATCGAAATTATTTCCATCAGCAATGATTGACACCTGTAATGTTGTGTCATCATATATTACTTTTACAACATGCATATTGCCTTCATATTCCTGAAGTATCTTTCTGCATACTTCATTCCCTTTGGAGAACAATTTTCGGAAATATTCGGCTGCCCGTTCAACAGATAAATTCTGGAGAAGATACTCTGCACTTTCAGAATCTCCCTGCAAAACAGCCGTACCAAAATAGGAAATTGCTTTTTCCGGATTTTTCAGAATATTTTCACCATCACCTTCAAGATATAATAATCCCAATCCCCTATAAGCACGAGGTTCATTGCTCTGTGAAGCCTTTGTAAACCACTTGTTTGCAAGACGAATATCCTTTTCCACGCCAAAACCAGTGCGATAACATTCACCTAACATTGCCTGTGCATAGGGTAGTTTAGCTCCCCTTCCTGCCGCCTGTGTGTATAAAGAAAAGGCTTTTTCTGCATTTGATGGCACAATTTTTCCGTCAGCATAAATATCGGCTAACATACATTGTGCTTTAGCATACCCATTTTCGGATGCTTCTTCCAGATAAGAAAGGGCTGTCTGTGAATCAGATGAAATGAGTTCTTGTGCAAGACGATACAATTCCGAATTTGAATTTGGTTCGCCGTATGTATCTCTTGACCGATAAAATCGTAATCGTTTCAGCAACATTCTTTTTTCATTTTCATCCTCTGTTTTTTCAAGTTCATCTCGACAGCGTTTTGCTCCTAGGTTAGGATTAGCTTTTTTCCATCCTTCTGTATCTACCTTTTGTGCTTCCGGAACAGATTTTTTTATTTGCTCAACAGGTGTGTTTTGTGCAATGGGTTCAAAGCTTTCATAAACCACATTATTAGTAATGCGTGGAAAAAAGCGATTGGTATCCAGATACATCATAAGAGAAGTAATCATGTCAATTAACTCACACGCACGCTTTTCATTAGGGCAAAAAAAACATATTTGCCGCATCTGATTTTTTAAAATCGCAGTAATATTACAGCCTAATTTCCCACTATCTACCATAAAACCGGCAATATCCGAGTAATACACAAAAATAACCGGAAAAAATAAAACCTTATTATAAAAACCCTGATTAGTAAAAACCGTACCACTTTTACCGTTACCACGTATAGAACCATCATACATGAAGAGTGGGAATTCTTCTTTTTTCATAATTGCATAGGAAGACGTAGCAACTTTAATTTTTTGAGAAAACATCAAAGATTGCCGCCAAAGTAACCCCTGCTCTGCCAGATGTCCATCCTGATTTGCCAGGTTATCAAAATAGTTCAAGATTTCGTCCTGACTTTTCATACTTTTTCCACCTTTCTTATCATAAAATTACCTTTTCAACAAAAATCCACTCATTTTATTTAATTATATCACAAAATAATTCGTATGTCAAGCGGAAATCTTATTTTTATACAGTTTACTAATAAAATTCGATTCTGTATGCTATATTTAGAGGTGATTATCATGTATCTTGACTACAAACAAATTGGCATCAATATCGCAAGACGGCGAAAAGAACTGCATCTGAAACAGGCAGAAGTCTGTGAACGTGCCAACATTAATGACAAATATCTTTCCTGTATCGAAACAGCAAAGTCCATCCCCAGTCTGGAAGTGTTTCTAAGAATCTGCAATGCCTTGGAAACAACTCCAGACCATATTCTGATTGGAACGGCTACCCAGTCGGATTCTGCCAAGATGGACAATGCACTATTCGATAAGTTCCAACAGCTTTCTCCTGAAAATCAACGTCTTTGTCTTGCATTTATGGACTTGCTGAATGATGGATTCAATCCATAATTCTATTATACAAATCATACCAGACATACGGATGTCCGTTCAAATCGAATTTACAGTTTAGAAATAAAATATTTACAAATTATTTATATTTTATTCATAAATATGGTTCATTTTTTCAATTTCTGCTTTCATTTCGTCTACAAAGCTCTGTGGTGATAGTACTTTGACCCATGCACCCTGTGAAAGCAGATACATCATCAGTCCACGACCGTTGTT
This sequence comes from Oscillospiraceae bacterium, assembly GCA_045541055.1. Classification (GTDB taxonomy): domain Bacteria; phylum Bacillota; class Clostridia; order Oscillospirales; family Ruminococcaceae; genus UBA3855. The sequence goes on along the minus strand of JAZQIL010000122.1, from coordinate 4,636 downwards.
GACTTCTGCTTCAATAATGTTGACGTTGCCGTCTTTCTCGACGATTCTTGCAGTAGGAAGTCTGTCAAGTATCGCCTGTACAGAAAGTCCAGAAAATTCAAATTTTACCTTGACAGACTTTCCCGGAAACATGAACTGATTTTTTTCTCGTAAATCTCCTTCATCGAAATCATAAGTTTTGTCGAGGGCAAAGTGTTCTCTGTGTTCGATAATTGATGTGATTCTGTCAATGCGGAAATATTTTGCCTTTGCTTCGATATTATTCAAATCATAAGCTATCAGGTAGAAGTAGTATTCACTGAACATGACAGCTGCCGGATTGATTTTTCTTTTTACCTCATTTCGATTCATTTTGTAGTAAGTAATAGTTATTATTTTTCTTTGCTCAATTGCCTGAATCAGTTTCCAAAGATTGTCAACCACGGAATGGCAATCCGATTTCACTTCATGATAGTGATAAACTTCTTTCCGAATAAGATTTTCAAAACTTTCTCTGTCCTCAATCGTAGTGAATTTCTTTAACTTAGAAATCAATGTCAAAATATCGTCCTTAGAAAAACATCTGCTTCCGAGCAAGACTTTCACCACAGCGAACAGCTCTTTGTTTTTCAGAAATTCGTCACTCGTCAGAATATATGCCTTATTTCTGTGTGAGTAAGACAGTTCTGCATTTTGCATAAGTTCCCGATGTTCGGTCAGGAATTCCTGAATTTCAGTAATATCTCTGCTGATACTCTTAGTAGATATCTGATATTCTTCGGCAAGTTTTTTCAGCGAAATTTCTTCCCCCTTTAATGCTCTGAAAAAGATTTCAAGCATCCGCTGATTCTTTTGATGTTCCAAGTTCATCATCCTTTCTGGTTGTTATATTCTCATTATAACAAACTATCCGGACATACGTTTGTCTCTGAAAAAATAATCTACATTATGCACAGGCAAGAAGTGATTTACGCACAGTTTATAATGCAAAATTAACAACAAAAAGGGCTGTTACATCTACTGCAACAGCCCTCTCTTATTTATCTTTGTGCTAACTTATATGCCTTAGTTGCACTTTTATTTTTGGCTCTTTTCAGTTTCGGAATTTCTCCCATACCTACCATACAAGAAAATCTCCTTCCTACTCTGCCACGGTCTCCCCTTTTCAGTTGTGTCCACTTGCATTCATCAACAAGTCCCACCAATTCGGGTAGTGTATATCTTTCGCCATATTGCATAAGCGGAATTGCTTTCTGTACTGCTTCCAAAACCATTTCAAGATGTTCCGGATGAATCATGGGTTTACTTAATACCCTCCTACAATAATCAATATAAATAGGCGATTGCAAAATTCAAAAAACAGCTGTAAATAGTTATTTTTCAAGCTCTTGTTTTTTCTCCATCCCTCCACTTTTTCAATGATAATATGGCTTTTAACTGGAGAAATGGCTTATTTACGTTGCAAACTATCTTTCTATTTTGCAATCGTCTATAATCAATATAATCCATATGAAATGCTCCTTTCCGACTATCAGCCGTTTGAAAATTAACTATCATGTCGACATTGCCGACGGCAGATAATTCCGTCGTCGGCATGACGGCATTTCGGCATTTTAGTCTAAATCATCAAGGTCAATATCAGGTTCATCAATATCTCCCAGTGAGTCCAGTAACTTCTTGGCATTTTCTTCCGGTGTTGACGGAATAGGTGTATCTGCCTCCTGTTCCAGAATAATCGTTCTCTGTGTGCTGTGCTTTGCTGTAACTTTGATTCCGACTGCCTGTAAACTTACCTGCATCTGATTCAGTTTTCTGGACAGAGTAGATGGCGTGAACTGTTCCATTACAAGATGTTTTTTGTCTGCCATTACCTTCAGAGCTGGTAACAGATTCTTTGCTTGTCCCGACCAGTAATTTTTGTTTTCGTTTAAGAACGTATGAATCAGAATCACGAAATCGTCAAGCTGTGCCTGTTCACTTATCAGCCCGTTTGTGGAAGATGTATACTGTTTCACGAAATCCTCCCATTTTAATCCCATAGCCTTGATAAATGCCGCACCGTAAACACAGAAATCAGCCATTCTTGGGAGTTTTTTGATGGCGGTTTCCATCTCCCCGACATCTCTCAGACCATCCTTGATACAGTTGAAAATTGCTCCCAAAAGCTTTGGCTTTGACTCGTTAAATTCCTCCCAGACCTGTTTTTCTGTCTTTCTCTGAGAAATTGCATCAAGATAAATGATGTTGGTTCTCTCCGCAAGGTCACCCTTTGTTACTACATCTCCGATTCCGTTAAGAATTATCTTCGTATGAAGCTGAATCTGTACTTGTGTGTTGTCGGTGAAAAGCTTTCTCTTAGTCGTGTAACCGCCGGTACAAGCAATGCAGAATAGGTCAGAGTAGCGACTGCCAATCTTGTCAATGTTATCGAAGCAGACCAGATAGCTACCTGACAATGCGGCATATACGCCATCTTCCTTTTCTGGCATAGTCTGAATATCTACTATAGCTGGTTCGACTAACTGTTTGATTTTGCGAGAGGTGACACTCTTGGAAGTACCCATGCCACCGCTTAGTACCAAAATTGGTGTGTTAATTATCGGAATGAAGAAGCATACGAGCTGTGCCAGAAATGTGAGTAAAAATTCATCCGAAACATTGAACGTTTGCTTTACCAATTTTGGCAGTTCTAAAGCTGGTACTTTCAAATCAGGTTCACATTGTGTCTGATAAGCATCACCGTAGTAGAAGTATAAATCTGAATCTGACTGTTTACACTCCTTGATGTCATTTTCTGTCACACACAGCACTTTTTCTTCCGAAAGTGCATAATATAATCTGCCGTCTTTAAAGGCGATTCTGGTTGCTACATCGGCTCTTTGAGCATAATTCCTATATAATGAAGCGATATTGGATTTTATTGTAGCTACCATGTTTTGACTGATTAGCTCACCTTGTTTCTGTGCCGTCGCAGTAATATACTCGTCGAGCAGTTCTGTGTCTAATCTGAGCAGATGTTCATCCGGTGTGAGAACATAGTGCTGATTGTCCTGAGCTACTATCAATTGGCATCCACTTATTACAGCATTATAAATTTTTATTTTCTTATCATCTCCCTGTAGTAAGGGGAGTTGCCCGACAAGAGGGTATTTTTCAAGCATATCGGATATAGTATATCCCTGACAATGGTCATGAAAGCAATGAAATACCACATTGCCATTCGGATATTGATAAAGCTCAGATTTTTGGGAGTCGTCCGGATGATTGCCTGTGGGGCAATCATGTAGGATGAATTTTTTTCTGTTCTCTCCTTCCTTTGTTTCCTCTGCAAATTCATATTCTATACTATAATGGTCTAACCACGTTACTACATTGGCAATTTTTGCACATTTCCCTTTATCACTGTTTGTTTTTGAATTCTTGGCAGATTTTTTCTTTTCGGGCTTTACATCAAGCTCACAGATTAGACTTTGAACTTGTTCTTCTGTTACGAATTTCCTATTTTCAGGCACATGAAGTAACTTTGTTACTCTGTATGGTCTATCAGCGGTATGCTTGCCTTTACTTGAAACACATCCATATAATTTGATAATTCTGGCAGGATTGTATACACTGGTATCAATTTTTACAGATTCATCATTGAATTTACTTGACAACGCTTTTAATAATTTTTGAACAAGTTCTTTATTTTCTTTGTTTGCTTCCATATCCACAGCGTAATCTAACGTATAGCCATTACCGGAGAATGCTTCAATCGGTTCAGCCCAGCCCCTATCGGCTAAAAATTTCTTGACTTCTTCCACTTTGAGTCCTGCCTGTTCAACCTCATCATCATCAGCCTGCACGGTTGTGCCTTGTTCATTGGGCTTTCTCTCAGGGTCGCAATCAATGTGAATGAATCTGTATCTGTCTACATTTTCATCTTTAATGCAGTCATTTCCTTTGCTCTGAACGATATTGTTGATATTCTGAATTTTTTCAATATCTTGCTTCACATGCTGTAATGTCATATATAACGGTATTTCTGTTAGATTCTGGTGATTCAACTCTGAAATCAATATCTGAATGCCTTCTTCATTATTTTTTACAAAACAGTGTACATTCTTTCCGCCCTGATTTGGGAGCGTTCTCATTTCAAAAACACCATTAGGTTCTTGGTATACTGCTATGGTTTGCTTTAATGTTTCCATATCCGCTTTTGGGAGTGGCGGAACAGACAGTTGTTTCTGTTGTTCCTCAAATACAGATACTATGTCATCTGTTACCGAAATATCTTCCAAATCCTTTAGCCCCATTACAATATCTGTTTCATTTGTATACATATTACTTTCTCCTTCCGGTCTTTCGATGTCCGTAGCCTGATTCTTCTGTGTTTTATGAAGTTTTAACATATTAAACTACACACCTTTCTGATATTTTAAAAATTCCTGTTTCGGTACTACAGGAGAAAAATATTCTCCTGTAGTACGAGTTGTGCCTTTCAAGTTACTGATTGTCTGTAACAGTATCATTCTTGTTATAGTCATCCTACTTGAAATTGATATGAAGATGTGATATAATAGAATTATGAGTAAAAGTATAGATTTGAGGGAAGCAGCAATAGCCTATCATGAATCAGGACACACAATCGCAGAAACAGCAGAAATTTTCGGAGTAG